>JANXWK010000008.1 GCA_025351165.1 Hyphomicrobiales bacterium
CACCCAAATGCACCTTAAGCTCGATGCTTATTTGACAATTAAAACATTGATTTTACAGAAAGCATTTTTCAGACGGTTTGAGCACGCTCGCATTTCCAAGACCAATTAAACTGACAAAAGGTGCAGGCCATATTTCCAGAAAAACAGACATCAACATAAACCAAAAAATGCGTTGGGATAATATACTTCTGGTATGGTTCTATATAGTTTATTGCGGGTAGTTTTTTATAGAAAATCTCCAATGCCTTTGAATCAAGTCCAAGAATAAGCTTCTCCTGTTATCTTTTAAAGAGTTCAATTTAGCTAATATTCTGGGATGATAAATATTTTAAACTGCCTTTTGATAGACATATTTTTTCATATTTAAAAATTTATCTGCATAAAATCAAATAAGTACCCATAGGTTATTGTTTGTAAAAGACTTTTGGTACATAGAACAAAGCATTAATTATGGCATTCTTATGAAGTTAAAGTAATTTATAAGTCAATTAGGCAGGCTCATCTATGCAAAGTACACCAACAAAACCTGTACAGGCAGTTGATAATGCTAAAATGGATACAAAAGCTCGTTTCGTTTCCCATAGTCTCAAAAGAATGCCTTTTTCTTATGCCAGGACTGGTGTTCTACTAGCGGTAATAGAATTTTTAATTATTGTAATTCTTAGCGCTTTGAGTCACGTATTTTATACTTGGCTTGCGTTTGGGGATTTAGGAGAAATAGGGAAATTTCTCGGTGTGGGTCTTGTCTGTTCATCTCTTTATATTTTGTGCATGCAAGCTCAGTACATGTATAGGCCTTCTATCGTTACGCAAACCTCTCGTATAATCCGCTTCACAATTTTAACATGGATTATTGTTTTTGGTTTCTTGCTCGCCACTGCCTTTCTTCTTAAAATGTCATGGAATTTTTCCAGGGGATCAACAATTTTTCTATTTGCAAGCGGACTGATTGTATTACCTGTCAATCGCTTTCTCATAAGTCGATATTTAAGAATTATGATCTCAGAACGGCGACTGGCTGAAGGGCAGCGTGTAGTTCTGCTAGGAGATGTACAACAACTCTGTTCAAGGGACATTGCTGGTAATCTTGGGCGTTATGGTTACACAGTTGTTGAACAATTTGGTATCCAGACAGAAATTAATGGTGGGAAATTTAAAAATTTACGCCAGATTGCCCTCCCTATTGAATTGCTGAAGAACTTTGTCTGTAAAAATAAAGTTGATGAAATTTTACTTGTTTTTGCTGGTGGTGATCACCGCCTTGTAGAGATGGTTTCTGACCGTCTGCGGGAACTGCCGCTTCCTACTCGACTTCTGCTTGACAAATATACAAGTGATTTATTAACTCGTCCTGTTACAGATATGGGGCCTTTGAAATCAATCAAATTACAAGGTGGGCCCTTAACCAAAGGTCAACAGCTTTTAAAACGAATATTTGATGCCAGTATTGCCGCTGTAGGTTTGAGTATTTTTGCACCTGTTTTAGTTTTAATAGCCGTTTTGATAAAACTTGATAGTCCTGGACCTATTATGTTCAGGCAAAGGCGAGCTGGATTTAGTGGGCGTACATTTAAAATCTACAAGTTTCGCTCCATGGTAACGCTAGAGGATGATGCAATTATAAAGCAGGCTACACAAAATGACATACGTGTAACACGATTTGGACGATTTTTAAGAAGATCAAGTTTAGATGAGCTGCCTCAGCTTTTTAATGTCCTGCAGGGCAATATGTCTATCGTAGGGCCAAGGCCTCATGCACTTTCCCATGATAATCAGTATAATAACCTGATTGCAACTTATGCTCTGCGCCATCACATGAAGCCAGGGATTACAGGCTGGGCACAGGTGAACGGCTACAGAGGTGAAACGTCAACTCTCAAAATGATGGAGGACAGGATTGAGCATGATCTATGGTATATTAAGCACTGGAGTTTATTTCTTGACATAAAAACTGTTTTTTTAACTATTGGACGTGTTCTAAAACCTAAAAATGTCTATTAAAAATAATTTATAACCGCTTAGGGTTTTAGCTTGAAAATCGTTCTTATTGCTCTGCATTTTTCTGAATATGCTTCAAGACTTGCACTTGGTCTGTCAGCATTTCATACTGTTCAGCTGCATTTATGTGCGCCAAATGCTTCAAATGAATTGTCGCAGTCACTTTTTGAACGCCTTAAGTCCAATGTTGATCTCCATCTTCATCCCCAGCATGCCCGTAAATATATGCTGGTTCATGGTGCAAAGATCGCTCGAATCATACGGCGGTTTTCACCAGACATAATCCATGCACAAGAAGCAGCCGGCTGGACATTATGGTCGACACTTATGCAGCTTTATCCAAGATCGGCAAAATTTGTGCTCACAGTTCATGATCCAAGCCCTCACATGGGAAGTGACACAAAAATACGCCGCAGGAGCCAATGGGCAAATACGCATCTGCGTTTAAAAGCAGATGCTGTTTTGGTCCACGGACAGCATTCAGTTGACGATATGACGAACCTTTTGCCTGCAATTTTAAAGCGAGTTCATACAATTGGGCATGGCATATTGGGTGATTTGACCTACGAAACAGATAGTCATAAAAATGGTTATTTTCTATTTTTTGGTCGTATTCAGGCTTATAAAGGGTTGGGTATTCTGATTGAGGCCGCTCATATTTTAAATAAAAAACAGCTTGATTTTAAGGTAAAAATTGCTGGTAATGGGCCCGACCTGAAGCAGTATCATGACATTATTTTGCAATCTGACTATCTGGATGTTGAGGATAAATACATTCCAGAAGAAGAGCTCTCAGCCCTATTTGGAAATGCAAAGGCGGTTATAATGCCATATCTGGAAGCGACCCAGAGTGGCGTTGCAGCTTTGGCTATATCTGCCAAAAAGCCATTGATCGCGTCTTCTGTGGGGGCAATTCCAGAAGTTATAAAACACGAGGAAAATGGCCTGCTTGTACCGCCAGATGATCCTATCGCCTTGGCTGATGCGATGGAGAGAATACTTTGTGATGCTGAACTTGGAGAGAAACTTTCACACGGGGCAGCACTAACGGCCGATACAATACTGAACTGGGATGTTATTGCCAAAGAAACAGCTCGAATTTATAAAATGCTGCTTTAAAATATTCTATCAAAAATATGGGCAGTTTTAAAATTTAAATGCGCAAAATAGAAAATAAAACCTGACCTTGTTTACCTGAGATAAAACGGGATTCAAAAGTCATCCAAATTTTCGTCTAACATTTTTTGCCTCGAACTTAAGTTCTTTCAAGAAGCCTTCCGTCCACCAACCTATATCTTCGTGCTGGAGATTTTCCATCATCGGGCGCCAGCGCGATATACGCTCTTCTCTACCCATATTAAGTGCTTCTTCAATTGCTTGCCCCATCACAACCTGATCATAGGGGTTTACAATAATTGCACCTGACATCTGTTCTACGGCACCTGCAAAGCGCGATAGAACAAGGACACCTGGGTCGTGTTTGTTTTGTGATGCAACATATTCCTTGGCCACCAGGTTCATTCCATCACGCATGGGTGTTACTAAACCAACTTTTGCTTTACGATAGAGGGCAGACAGTAATGCCCGCTTGTAAGGTTTGGTTACGTAGCGAATAGGCACCCAGTTCAATTCACCGCAACTACCATTAATGCGCCCTGCTGCTTCATTAACCTCCCGGTGGACTGCTTCGTACTTTGGCAGGTTCATGCGCGAGTTAGGACTGATTTGCAATAGTGTAACATTACCTTTACGTGCTGGATTTTTAGTCAGAAAGCTTTCAAACGCCTCCATTCTTCCAACAACTCCTTTTGAGTAATCAAGGCGGTCAACGCCGATAATCATATCCTGACCATTCAGGCTATCCGTCATATTTCTTAGCTGGGCTGTGCTACTGGCTTCTACTGCCATTTTTTTCATAAATTCGGGATCAAGACCAATTGGAAAAGACTGAATTCTCAAATTTTTTCCATTCGGCATAATTAAGCCAGAATAGGCTCGTTTGGCACCTATATCCCGTATGAGGCAGCCTGTTAGATTATCTGCATCGCTTTGTGTTTGTACTCCTACTAAATCATAACCAGAAAGTGCCCGCAGGAGTAGTCTACTGCCTGGAAGAGCACAAAAAACTTCAAAAGGCGGCCAAGGAATATGGTTGAAAAAGCCTATAGGGTTTGTCACACCCCGTTTTCGAAGCTCTTCACCAAGGGGGATAAGATGATAGTCATGGACCCAAATAATATCATCAGGTTTAATAAAAGCGGTCAAAGCATCAGCAAAGATTTCATTTACACGCATATATCCTGTTAAATCTATGCGTGAAAATTCAACCAGATCAAGACGGTAATGCATAATGGGCCATAGGCACCTGTTGGCAAACCCCTCATAATATTCTCGGTGATCCTGGGGTGACAAATCAACTGTTGAATATGTAATACCGCCCGTTGTTCGTGCTTTTGGTGTAAGAACAGGCTCTTCAACAACTTTACCACTCCAGCCAAACCATACACCTCCATGAAGACGAAGAACTTTGGTAAGGGCTACGGCCAAACCACCAGAAGCTGTTTTCCCACCTGGTTCTGGACGATTAACTCTGTTTGATACAATGATCAGACGCATTGAGAAGCCTTTTCGCAATCTTTTGGGAAACTTCTTTTTGAGAAAGTTAGAAAGTCGCGTTACGAAGGCAAAGATGCCGTATGTTACAAATTTCCTTTAGTGAACTTTTATAATGCTGGTTGAAAGGGCGAAAACATGACCTATTTGGATTGAATATAAGGCTGATCCAATATGTTGAGAATATCGGCTGGCTTTTTAACACGAGTCTTAGCAAGGCTCGGTCTGTCTATAGTTGACACCAGTATGCCAAAGCCACCCAAGGCAGATACAGCGCCAAAGGCTGATTCGTCAGTTAAGTCATCCCCAAACATAACAGGCTGACGATGTTGAAAGGGATAGTTTTTCATAAAATCTATAAGTGCAGCACCCTTATCTGGCCCAGGCATACGAATTTCCAGAACCATTTTACCCCGTTGCACAACAAGTTTTTCAGCCACATCAGACGTAAGCTTATTGACAAAATCCGTGCATAGATTTTCAAGATCTGGACGACACCGATAATGAAGGGCAATTGCTGCACCCTTGTTTTCTGCAATCAAACCAGTCTCCTGAGATGCAAAATTTGTAACCTCGTCTATGGCAGATAAAAGAAAAGAACTTGGAGAAGTCCGAAAAACCGTGTCTTCGTTTAGTCTTGTCTCAAGACCATGAAGTCCAATTACGGGTAGAAAAGGTAAATGTAAAAGTGCATCAATATTTTTCAAACTGCGTCCACTGCATAGTGAGACTGCTCCGTTGAAGAAAATATGCAATTTTGTTAAAATATCTCTTAGCCTATCTGTGATGATTACTGCCTCTGGTTCTGGAGCAATGTCTATCAGTGTGCCATCCAGATCAACAAATAAGGCATTTTGAATAGCATTTAACTGCCAAGCGGAGGCACTTTTTTCGTAAAGTTGAGGCATAGTGAAATATCAGAGGTGAATACGCCAAAATTAGGTTGCATCTAAGGATTTAAGCGGTTTTTCGACATATTTAAACTTAGGGCGTAATGCAACTTTTTCTCGCTGAAGCTTCAGTGGAACATGACTGGCTGCTGTTGCAAGTGCTGCAAAAATGTAAAATGGCAAACCTAAATCAATCAAGGCGCCAGAAATTATAGCTGAAATCAATATCCCTATGCAGCCTGTGCGACAGGCAGCTCTTACTTCAAATGCAAATACAGGAATTGGTTTTTTGTCCCTTTTTAATAGAACCAATCCTATAAATGTAAAATACAAAATAGTACCAACAAGACCCATATTACCAATAACGGCCAGCACAAAACTGGAGGAGCGTACACTCCCCACTCCAGCTCCAAAGCCATAAGTTGAAAAGAATGAATTTATTGCAGCCTGATTCCAGCTTGCCCTCTCAAGTCCAGAATCACTGGTTGATTTGTCAAAGAGCAGAGTATCCATAAAAGATTTTATAATTGCGGATGACGTTGGATTTACCATAACCGCAGTTGCAACAAATACGACAAACAACGGCGTAAACACCAAAAACAATTTAGCTGTCAGGGGGACTGGACCTCTCACAGCTCTTACAAAAGAAGTTGCAAAAATAAATGCCATAAGTAACGGCAAGGCTGCGTAAGCTGTCGATGATGTAGAGAAGATTATTAAAAGCGCGCTTATAATTGACAAAGACAGTGTTAGTATGGGTTTGACACCACCTAGCCAAAGCCGCAGGGTAAAACCCAAAATGCCGATGGTTGCATAGGCAAAAGCAGAGGCCTCGGTAAAAGAACCAACGATACGTTTAAGCCCGTATATGACTGTCTCGTTATGCAGTTTATATGTCGAATTTCTGATAAATTCCAGAAGATACGTTGTGTTTGTCCAAAATGTTGCCAGATCCAATACAGCAAACACAATGTTCATAAAGCAATAAAGTAACATTGCATTAAAGACAGTGCGAAAGCCTGCTTCTGTTCGGGCATAAGCATAGCACATTAAAAAACAAAGCACGTTTCCAAAAAAATACACTGACTGAGTGATATTGCCAGATGAGGGACCCAGTGGAACCTGAATAAAAGGGAACCCGAACTCAGTGGCGCCAATAGCATTTACATAAACCCTGCCAGCAAAAATCCTTGGATACAAATAGGCTGTTACCCCACCGTATACAGCTGTTGCAACAAACCAAAATCCTTCACGTGGAAAGGTCATACAATATACAATAGGCTTTAAATACTGTTTATTCATCAGTATACTTAAAGTTAGAAATCCCAAAAGGAGATGGGCTGGCTGTAATGTTGAGTTACCTACACTTGTTAAAATGGCTGCAGCGCATGAACCAAGCACAGCACTGCTAATAAAAACATAAAAGCCTAGCTCTGGTCCACGTATAAGGAAACAAATGCCAAGAGCAAAAACAACCACTCCAATAAATTGAACATCCATATCTGCAGTACCAGTTTTTAAAATATGATATTATTTCTGTAACATCTATATTTGTTTATAAAATGGGAATTTGCAATTACTATTGTGCAGTGCAAAAAACGACTTGCACATACCATATAATTTTGATCAAATTTAGAACTAAGCTGTTTATTTTGTAAAACAACACCAAGAGGAACATATTCTAACCAAAGCATTTTTATACTTTATGAGAAAATTCTACACCTTACCATTTTAACTACACCACCAGAGGACCTGAATGGCATCCAAGTTTATCCGAAATTCTTTGTTTGGAATTGTAGCTGGTTTTAGTACAACTTTTGGCAATTTTATCAGCGGTTTACTTGTCGCACGCCTGTTGGGCGTCGAGCTTACAGGCACCGTAACATTTGTTATTTGGCTAACAAATATGCTGGTGACCATTTTTGTAGCGGGCATACCCCCAACCCTTAGCCGTTATCTTCCTGAACTCTCTTCTTCAGATCAAGACAAAACTGTTTTGAGTGGCGTGCTCTCGTATATGTTTCGTCCTTTTATAAGTTTTGCACTTATACCTGTGGTTGGGCTTTTAATTTACGCTGGCTGGTTAACCTACACTGAAATCCAGAACAATACTCTAAGCCTTGACAGTAATTCCCTTCGAAACCCTACCATCTATGTTATTGTTGCAGTCTGTTGTGGCCTTCAAGCTGTAGCTGATTATGTAAAAGCCTATTATCGTGGTTTACAGCAGTTTGATCAGCTAGCGCGTACTATTATAGTCTCTGTGCTATTTCAAATGACAGTTATTGCCGTTGGCGGAACATATTATGGTGTTGAAGGCGTTTTGATTGGCTACCTTATAGGTAATGGCCTGCCTTCCATTTATATAGCGCAGGTGATAAAAGGTAATAAAAATGTTGAGCCTGAACTTAAAAGCCGTATTTTCCGATATGCACGCTTTAGATGGGCTGCAGAAGTCATGTCAGCTTTTGTATGGTCTCGAATTGAAGTTTTTTTTCTGATAATGTGGTGGGGGAGCGGTCCAGTAGGCTTACTTACTGTTGGTATGACCTTGGCAAACCTTGCTGTGCAAGGCCCATTAATGCTGACTTGGGGACTACTCCCAAGATTTACTGAACAATATGGAAATAACGAAATTTCCAATATGAATAATGCCTATCAAACAGCAACGCGTCTTATGGCTCTCCTGGTTTTTCCGGCCTGCTTTGGTTTAGCTGCAATCATTCCTGAAATTCTGCCATTAATGTTTGGACAGGCGTTTGCTCCTGCAACAAATGCCGCAGAGCTTTTAATATTTACGGCTGCCATTCCAGCTGCTGCTACAGTTGGATCCAATATACTTTGGGCCACTGACAGGAGTGACCTTGATTTTTATTCAGCTGTGGCTGGGGCAGCCATTGCCATTATATGCGGTATTACAATTATACCAGCTTTTGGGCTTATGGGAGCTGCAACTGCCCGCGTGATTACACAGCTTGCCGTTGTTGGTTTGGTAAGCTGGTTTATGGCTAAAAAGTTGAAGATGAGCATGCCTTTTAGAGATCTTGGCAAACTCGCCTGCGCTGCCATATTATGCGCGGCGGCTGCTAGAGCCTCACTATTGATTGTAACTGGACTTACTGGTGTCGCTTTAGCAATATTTGTGGGCGGTATAACATATGCAATAAGTTTACGCATATTCAAAGCTATTCCTATTGGGGATGCTGAGAAAATACATTCCATATCAAATTCGTTTCCGCCTTTAATACAGCGTCCTGTTTCTTTCACCTTAAAGTTGGTCACTGGCTAAATAAAGTAAATGCTTTTTTAGACTTTGATTTTCCTTAAATTATATTAGTTTCATATGTAGAGAAGAGGTATTTATTATGTCATTCATTAAAAAATTTGTATTCTCGCCAATTAAATTTTTCAACAGTACTATATTATTAATAGGATCTACAATTTTAGCTGCTGTGACTACGTTTTATGCGCCTTCTGTGTCAAGTAAAGAATCTGTTATAAATCTTGATGAATACAGATTAGTTTTCAACGAAAAATTTGAAAGGCTTGATGTATCTGCTCGTGGCCCAGGTACACGATGGATCGCTCATACACCCTGGAATGGTGATTTTGGAGATGCCCGATTTGCTGATCCAGAGCCAGGTTTTCCGTTTACAACAACTGATGGAATACTGAGGATAGAGGCAAGAAAAGATATTTCAGGAAATTGGCGCTCTGGTCTGCTTGCCAGCATGGATGCAAATGGTCATGGTTTTGGCCTGCAATACGGATATTTTGAAATGAGAGCTAAAATACCAGCAGGGCCTGGTCTTTGGCCAGCGTTTTGGCTTGATAGCCTTATTCCTAAAAATTCAAATGATCCCAGTATAGAAATAGATGTTATGGAACATTATGGAAAGTTTCCAAACGCCTATGAATCACTTCTTATTGTTTGGCCAAAAGACCGTAGTATTAAAAATCATACTGAACGATATGTACATGAAAAGAAGCTTCAGCCTTTTCATGAAAGTTTTCACACATACGGAGCCTCAGTTGATCCAGAATGGATAATTTATTATTTTGATCGTAAAGAAACCTGGCGTGTAAAAACGCCGCCACAGCATAAACACAAACTGATGATTCTGGTCAATCTTGCGTTAGGTTCTGGGTGGCCTATAGACCAGACACCCAACCCTTCCTATATGTATGTAGATTACATAAAGGCTTACGTTAAAAACTAAAAAAACGTTTTGTTTAAAACAATGCCCATCACGTCTACATTGCTTTGCTGAAGCTGCTCTATCATTTCCTTGATATTTGGAAGTGTTGTACGACCAGCTTCTACCACAATAATCACAGCGTCCAAGGCCAATGAAACAGCACTCACATCAGACGAAGCGCTCATGGCAGGAAGATCAAGAATAATATAATCTTGATCTTTATAATTTTCAAATAGCTGTTGTATGATCTGTCCATCTACAAATAAATTCGGATCCGCAGGAAAAGTGCTCTGTCTTGCAGGAATAAACAACAACATTTCATCAAGCGTAACATGAGCTTCAATACTGTTACAGACTTTGGTTTTTAATATGTTGCTAATGTTATAAGTCGATTCTACACCCAAAGTTTTTGTTAAACTGGAATTTTTCAAATCCATATCGACCAAAAGGGTTTTTCGTCCAGCTTTAGCAAGAAGCTGGCTTACATTGGCTGAAAGAACAGTTTTACCCTCTCCTGCTAAGCAAGATATTATTCCTATAATGCTGGATGTCTTTTTTCTTGTCTCAATACCTAAAATAGAGGCACGCAAAGTTCTAAGACTCTCTGCAAAAGGCGAATATGACCCTTGGGAAGAGACACTGTAAAACAGCATATCCTTTAAATTTTTCAGCGCAGTCTCATCTTTGACTAAAGGAACTGAAGCAAGGCAATCATAGCCAAGCTCTTCCTGAATTTGGTGTTTTGACTGAATTCTACGATCCAGACTATGATATATACTGATAGTTCCAAGCCCTGTCAGCAATGCAAATGCAAAGGCCATCGTGACAATAAGGCCTGTCTGAGGAAAGCTTTTAGCCAGTGGCTCATTGGCAGAGCTGATAATTCTGGCGTCAGAAGCTGAAAACTGCATACTTGGCACACTGCCTTTATGCACAGCTTCAATACTTGCATCGCGCTGTTCTTTTATATCATCAATCTTTCCCTGTAACCACTCGCCTGTTCTGCGCATGGATAGAGATTTAGACTCTATTTGATCCCTGATAAAAGCAGCAGTAATCGAATTTGCTATACTTGCTGATCGCGCTGCTGAACGAGAGCGAAAGCTGATTTCCAAAACAAGGGATAAACCGATGCGACGGACAGAAACTCGATCTGCAAAGACTGGAAAAGCAAGAGCCTCTTTTTTTTCACTGGACAGGCTTGGTTGCCCTCCACCAAACAAAAACGCATTCAGGCGAGCAAATCCAGAAGGGCTACCTATGTATTCTGGATCAGACTGAAGGTTAAGTTCTTTAAATACAAATTTTAAAACCTGTTCGGATTTTAGAATCTGGATCTGACTTTCTACCTGAGAATTATCTAAACTTGACTGAACTGGGATTGCTTCAGCTAACGGAGAGCTTGAAAAAGGCCGTCTTGGCTCAAGAATAACAAGTGTAGAAGCTGAGTACTCTGGGGGTGTTACTATAGTATATATGATTGCGGAAACTATACAGAATGCGATCCATACGGAAAGCGCTCTCGCATATTTTTCCCAACGACCTAAAAACTTACAGATTTTTTGATTTATTGAATTATAAAGTGGCAAAAAGAATTTTGTCTGGTAGCGCATTTGCGCCCAGATTTTATTTGAATTCATAAACAGACCTTTCGAATACTTCTTAGTGTCTAAAGCTTTTCTGCACGTTCAGGTGTCAATCTACCACGAATCAAATCACCAAAGCCAATGATATTACCTTTTAAACGACCAATTCGGTCTATATATGTTTCAGGATAAAGACTGCGAAAAAAATTACTCAGTACATTACCAATTACATGATCCAAAACTACTAAAAGTGGCATTGTTCCTTTTTTAAACATGTAGGCCGGATTAATGATCTGAGAATACCCAAGTCGTCTTCCAGATGATCGGCTCTTTTTAACACCAAGATGAACACCAAATGCTCTAGATGCTTTTACAAGTCGGCCGCCACGATTTGCCACTTGACTTCCAAAGTCTCTATCTTCCTGCCAACCATAAAGCACTAACCGTTCATCAAACTTCAAGTCTTTAATGCTTTTAGCACGAAAAGCCATATTACAACCATACGGACTGTAGTCCTTGGCAATTAAATTGGATGCTTTAGGATAAGAATACGCATTGAGAAAATTCCATGCTTCAGTTTCTGTGTATCCAATACCTTTGATACCATCGGCGATAACCGTTCCCGTTACTGAATCAACATTATAGTATCTATCAAATATTTTTGTAATTTCTTCCAGCCAGGCCTCATGTGCTATGAAATCATCATCAAAAAAGACAATTATGTCTGAAAAAGGGGAAACCTGCCTTAATCCTGCGTTTCTTTGCGCAGGTAAACCAGCCTTACCTAAAATGATATTGCAATTTTCACTCGTATCAATATTTTCGTGATCAGAAGGCGAAACACAGGATATAATAATTTCCAGCGGCTTTACAGTCTGATTATGTATTGCTTTTATAGCCCATTTGAGAACATCTGGCCTACCCACAGTTGCAAATATAACACTTATGTTTAGCTGTTCGTAAAGAGCCGATCCAGAGTGTTGCCCCACATAACCTTTAGTAGAAATTACTTTTTCCACGCTAATGATCTGCTCCATTTTGCACCTTTTAATAATTTAATATACCATTTACTGGCTCAAATTGATCTAAAATATAATTTTAATTTTTAGCTCGCTTCAATATACTTTTCATTAAAAGTTTACGAATTAACTTTTTACGCAAACCTATGTCTACAATCTTAGTAACTAAGTATTTTCTTCAAAAAAACATATTCAGGTTTTATGTCCTTTATGTACAAAAGCTGTTCTACTGTAGTACTGCATTTTTAGTACTACAGACCTACTAATCTAAACATACGATTTAAACATGTTGTGTTAAGGTAAAGACTGATAACGTTCAACACGATATCTAAAATCATATTTATTGTGTAAGTATAGTAATTAACACTACATACTCGTCAAGTAAAATTTATTAATTTTGTTTTAAAAAAAACATTTCGTGTAATATTTATTAATTTAGAAGACCGGAACTATTATTAATTAAGCGTATGAGTTTATTTTTAACATTAAATTGTTATCAAAAGTCTTAACTGCTTGGAGGAATGTCCGTATTCAGTTTTTGCTCTGTCTCGTGAATAATCTTATCCTTCTTCACAAGATTTTTAGTTATAAAATTCCAAGCAAACATGCCTGCGGCATACGATAACTGCATAGCAGTTGCTACATACACGCCATTCAAAATTGAGTATATTATGCTAGTGGTAGAAAGGTAAGATGACAAGCCAACACCCAGGCTGGTCAGTGCCAGTATAACTGCAAAAGGAAGTATGGGCATCCAAGCCCCGCATAAACTTCCCAAGCCTGACGCCAAGATTATAGACCAGAATATTGGCACAATCTTCCCCATAAAAACTACATATGCTTGCTGTCTAAATTAAATAGACTAACATTGTGTTTACTGAAATATGGGTGTTTTGACAAGATATGTTCTGATATCAGTTCAATAATCTGTAAAACGTAGTTTCAAGCAGGTTTAAATTTTAGATTTAAAAAATTACGTACGGGTACATCATAGTATTTGTTTATGAGATGGGCAAAAATGATAGTCAGACAAAAACAAATTAAAGCTAGAAGTTCAGCTTGCAAGACTGATAAATGCAATTTTTTAACTAAATTGGACATAGCAACGACAAAAGGGAAGTGGGTGACATAAAGTGGGTATGAAAGCGTTCCCAATGGTTTCCAGACTTTGTCAAGTATTGGCATTTCAGGCAATTTAGCAGCAAGTATTAAAATGACTGGAAAAATAACAATCACTGATACAAGTTCAATGCTCCAATATTCTTTTCCAGGTAAAAATAAAATAATTAAAAGAATTGGCGCTGATATAAGCCCCATTAATCCTGTATCTACTTTGTCTATAATGTATCTTTTAATTATGACACCCACTGTGAATGGATATAAAACGCGTACAAATCCAAGATGAAAATCGTTGAGGGAAAACCCTGCATTGAGGCCATTATTTGAGTACGCTGCAACTGCCAGTAATACTGCCCCAATGATTGATATGGCATATAGGCGTGTTTTTGTTAGATACGGAAATGCTAAAACATATAAAAAATTAATAATAATTTCAAATGACAAAGACCATAATGGGCCATTAAGAGGATATGACCATGACCTTAAATGTGCCATTGCAGTCGTTGGAATAAGCAATAGAGCTGATGCAAACGCTATTGTTATCTCTGACGCTGTCACATCTTTAAAAACTATAGCATTAACAATGAAAATAGCAGTTCCAAGCAGGACCCCTATAATTATGAGTGGATACAAACGTATCAATCGTACCTTCATAAATTCATAGACATCCATACCCTGTGTCAGTTTTTTATCATACGCATGAGCTATCACAAATCCGCTCAGAAGAAAAAAAAAGTCCACTGCAAGATGGGTGTAAAATACTTTGAACTCTATTTTGAAATAAATAAGTACATGAAGAGCGACTACACTTATTGCGGCAAGCCCTCTTAAACCATCCAATGCTACGTAGTGCTGCGTAGTGCGAGTACTCATAATAATTGCCTCTTAAAAATATAATTTAAAAACTAATACATTCTTGATAAATTTTTACCGTTTCAAGCGCGACTCTATTTACAGAAAGGTTTTCCAAGTTTGACAGGCTTAGTTGCTTGTACTTTTCTAAAATTTCAGGATTTTCAATTAAATTGTTAAGCGCCTCTGCAATTTTGTCTGGTCGCCCTGGGGGGACGAGTATGCCTGCATCCCCATTATCAAGAAGCTGAGGAATACCGTCGACTTCAGTTGCGATGATCGCACACCCAGCTTCACGAGCTTCTGAGAGAACCAAGGGTGCTGGATCAGAATAAGACGCCAATACAAATATATCAGCCGCACGCAAATATGAACGTGGGTCGCTAAGCGCTCCAACAAAATGGACACGATCCGAGATATTCATGTCCTGACTTAATTTTCTATATTCTTTTGAGTAAGGGCCTTCTCCAATAATATACAGATTGGCATCATTATGCTTGTTGTAAATTTGCCCAAACGCACTCATGAGATCGGGCACTCCTTTTCTTGGGTGCAGTCCTCCTACAAAAGCAATGGCTGGGTGTTTTAATTTTTCTGGATCAGGTGCAGGACTTGGCAGTCGCGCAGAGCCTACTGTTCCATTCAATACGATTCGCATACGTTTTTCGGATACACCACGTTTTATCATTGACGCTTTGACAACCCGGCTTACAGCAATAACGCGGTCTCCAAGCCCCATTAATATTGAGCTTTTTTCAAATTCATTATGCACAGTGGTTATAAGAGGGATTCCTAAAAATCGCGTCACTGGCCATGCAAGCACGCCACTTGTCATCATGTGTGCATGAATAAGCTGTGGCTTCCATTTTCTACAAAATCTATACAGCTTCCATGAAGCTATCATAAGTGTCAGGGGTCTACGTTTTTGGTCGATTTTAACAAGGGTAACTTTGTTATTTGTCAAAATTTGATCAAAATTTCCACCGCCACTACACATTGCCACTTCATGACCATTATTTGCTTGAGCACAAGATACATCTATTGCTGCATGGACATTTCCACTAAGGCGCAGGGTATGATTTAAAATATGCAGAATACGCATTCTATGACCTTGTCTTCAAGCAAATATTGATGATCATGCAAAGTTCCAAATAAAATAATCAAGATTCAAAATATTCAAATTAAATTTTAATTGCTAGCGTAAAAAACTTGCTTTTGGCTCAAGCAACTTGGGAATAGATCCATTATCAGCGGTCTTCTTTTCGATTTTCAGTGTATCTCCAGGTTCTACAGAGTCACCCTCAGTCGCAACAAAGCTTTTAAGATGTCCATCAACATTACGTGAAATGATAAAAGTCATTTTACGATCTATCTCGCCACTTTGCTCCATAAGCATTTGCGGAGCTTTTACCTCTGAGTTGTAGATCAGAGCTTGCGACGTGTCGGACTTTTCCTGATTGGCTGATAATTTTGCCCTGACATCCGCTGTTTCTGTCAGTATTTCATTTCTGCGCCGATTTTTAATATCCAGGATATCGCGGTCAGCTTTTGAAAGATCTTGCTGTGCCCTTAAAATAAGAAGATTTACATCCAGGCGATTACTTTCAAACTGTGAAACTGTTTGGTCCAGGGATAATTGTCTTGATGTTATTGTCAGACCTTTTGACATAAGAGTATTGATGGCATTCAGCTGTTTTGACACCAGATCCTGCTGTCTTTGCAGAGCCTGACTTTTTGATTTCAATGCCTCAATTTCATTTGTGAGCAATAATTTGGTCTGTGATATAGCCTCTTCCTGCGAGCGCAGGGCATTTCGCCTTTCAGAAAAAAGCAATCCCTCCTCCTTGAGGATTCTGGATATTTCCTGACTATTTTTTACATCAGATAGCTCCGGGGGGAAAGAAATCGAAGCTGCCTCCTGTAATTCGGCTTCAAGTCTCGCTCTTTTTGCAAGTAAGCCCAGACGCTCTGCATTTAAAAGTCTTAAATCCCCCCTGCTAACCAAAGCCTCACGCTCATATGACATAAGGCCTAAATCTGTTAGTCGTGACATTCCGCCTGCGGCACTTATTGCCTGCAGAACACTCATATCTGGACGGTAGGGATAAGGGCCTGGCTTTGATACCAAACCCAAAATATAAAATGGTCTGTACTCTGAAACTTCGACCGACGCATCGGGCCTTTTGGACAGGCCAATTTTATTTTTTAGAAGTTCTGCTATAGTGGATGCGAGTTCAGACGTTGTTTTTCCTGAAGCAGGCACTTCACCCAGCAATGGCAAAGATAGATCACCCGAAGCCGAGACTGTAAATTCATCGCTTAATGCTGCCCACTCATAAGCATTGCTAGTGGACGCTCTCCATTCGTAAACAGTTATTTTTAATTTATCCTGTGATCCAAGTAAATATGGCGCCGCCTGAAGAGAAGAGGCCAGGCTAGAAGCAATCATAAATGACAAGGTCGTCTTACTGAATGCTTTGGGTAATGTGCACCTACATTTTAAACGTCCCAATTTTAGAACATTATTCATGATCACTTGCATTACTATCTCCAAAGACGGCTTAGATACTGTGGTTTGATTTTGTGTAGACAGATCAACCCTGTTAAAATCATGCATAGGCATTCGATACAACCGAGAAGGCTTTTTTGTCTGAAATATTAAGTATTTCTGGGCTTTGAGGTTCCAAAACTCCACCTTCAATCAAACATTTATTGACAAAATTTTTCATTTTACTCAAAAAAACTGTTTCATCAAATTTGGCAGCATGGGCAGCTATTGCATGTGGATCAATTTTCATAGATTCAAGACGCTCTATGGCATCTATTATTGCCTCTACACTTTGCGTTTTGAAAAAAATGCCCGTTAGACCATCAACAACTGTTTCAAGCGCTCCGCCCTTGCCGTAGGCTATAACAGGCCTACCACTTGCCATTGCTTCAACAGGCACAATGCCGAAATCTTCTTCGCCAGGAAAAATAAGTGCCCTGCAGCGAGAGTAATGATGTTTCAATTGCTCAAAAGGCTGAGATCCTAAAAAGGTAACATTTGACTTTGCCAAGGCCTTAAGCTCTTTGAGCATTTCACCTCCACCTATAATGACCAGCTTCTTCCCAGTCTTGTTAAAGGCTTCAATGGCAAGATCAGGCCTTTTGTAAGCAACCAACTCCCCAACCATTAAGTAGTAATCTGAAACTTTGGAACCATCCACTATTTCAAAAGCAGTTGTTTCAACTGGCGGGTAGATCACCTCTGAATCACGTCTGTAATATGTCGAAACCCGCTTTCCGACATTTGCAGAGTTTACAATAAAATTATGCACTCTTGTTGCAGAAATCACGTCCCAGTTGCGTATATAATGGGAAATAATTGGCATAAGCAGCCTTGTTAAAAAATTACTGCGGTCACGGTAATCGTGAAACATATTCCAGACATAGCGCATGGGTGAATGACAGTAACAAATATGAACTGAATCTGGGGGCGGTATTATCCCTTTGCTGGGGCCAGACTCGCTGCTTATTATCAAATCATATCCGCGCAAATCCAGCTGCTCAAGCGCCATAGGCATAAGCGGCAGGTAAGACTTATAAAATCGTGCGGCTTTAGGGAACTTACTGATGAATGATGTCTTTATACGGTGGCGCTTAATTATCGCAGATGTCGCATCTGGTTGATAAACATGTGTAAATATGTCGGCTTGAGGATAAAGCTTGCAGAGAGCTTCTATCACCTTCTCACCTCCACGCATACCAACAAACCAGTAATGAACAATAGCTATTTTCATGTTTTGCCACTTTGTTATGCAGAGAGCAAATAATTTAAGCAACCTGCTTAGTTAATGCCTTTAAAAAGCCTTATTTTGAGACAACTAAACTGTTGTATAGTATGTCAATACAATTATTGTGCACTGCAAAAAAACATTTGGCAAGTCTTTAATTATGCGTTAACGTAATAATACTTACACATTGTTCAGTTATCTTTAAAGCTAAAATTGTCTTGTATTGAGCACGGGGTTAATTATGAAAAATTTAATGAACTTGAATAGCATGACGCAACCAACGTCGTCTTTTCCAGATGAGATTTATAAAAAGATTGAAACTTCCGAAATTGCCAAAGACAGGAAGAATGATCAGTACTCTCTCAAATTTAAACGTGCGCTTGATTTAACGCTGGCATTGGGAACTATTGTTGTTTTATTGCCAATGTTCCTATTACTTGGACTTATACTTGTTATATTTCAGGGGCGCCCCCTCTTTATAAAGCATAAAAGAGTTGGACAGTCTGGTTTGCCATTTGAGTGCTTAAAATTTAGAACTATGGTTACAAACGGGGATGAAATTTTAAAAGACCATCTTGCAAAAAGTCCCCAGGCAAGAGAGGAATGGGAAGCAACGCGCAAGCTCAAATCTGACCCAAGGGTTACCACAATTGGGCGTGTCTTGCGTAAATCCAGTGTTGACGAGCTTCCTCAGCTTATCAATGTTATCCGTGGAGACATGAGTGTAGTGGGTCCTCGCCCAATTGTTCAGGATGAAGTGCGTTACTACGGCGATGATTTTACCTATTACACAAAGTTAAAACCAGGTTTGACAGGTTTATGGCAGGTAAGCGGTCGTAATGATGTTTCATACAGATCCCGTGTACAAATGGATGTCAGCTATGCCCAGCAATATAGTCTGGCAAGAGATGTCGTCATAATAGCAAAAACCATACCTGCCGTTCTTCGCTCGCGGGGATGTTATTAAACGCCGCATTTTAGAGTGTGGATGTTTTTAAAGCCCCTGCCTCGATTTTCTGCCTTTCATAACATAAATATTACTTTGTTTTTTTCATCTGATTTAACTGAATGTCAGGTTCGGGATTATGACTTCTCAGACACTGCATACACATAAAGATTTCTTTTCTAATTCAGAAAGTACCTTGTTTTCTGCGCATTCTCCTGAAGAAGCTTTAGCCTTTAAAGCTTCAGGTTTACCTCTTACAGACGCGCGGTTGAAAACTTTTTTTTTAAATGGTCGTTTCCTGGCGCAATCAATGACAGGTGTTCAGCGCTATGCACATGAAGTTATTTCCGAAATTAATGTGCAGATTTCGAACAAATATGTAGATGCAACATTGTGCCTTCCTGCAAATGTTCCAAGTTTCAAAACAAATAATTTTGCCAGGTTCAGAAAATCGCATTTTGCATCTGGCTACTTATGGGAACAGGCCATTCTCCCATTCTTAGTCAAAGGGCCATTGCTGAATTTATGTAATCTGGCTCCAGTTTTATTGAAAAAGCAGATCGTGTGCATCCATGATGCAAATGTTTTTATAGCACCTCAAAGTTACAGCCGTAATTTTAGAGCATTTTATACAAGAATATTACCTTTTATTGCCAAGCGGTCCCAGATTATTACAACAGTATCTAAATTTTCTGCAACCCAGATTTCCAAGCACTTTAATATTAGCTCTGGCAAAATTTTTGTTCTGCCAAATGGGCATGAGCATGTTTTGAGGTGGAATGCCAGACGCTCCCCTTTGTTCAGTCAAGTCTCAAATTTTCGCCCTTATGTTTTGTTGCTTGGTAGCCGAGCAGCACATAAAAACATGAGTTTGATTTTTGATTTGGCAGAACGATTAAATGAAATAGGGCTGGATATAAGAGTAACAGGAAATACATCCAACATATTTGCTTCTGCATCTACACATACTTATTCCAATCAAAAAAATATTATCTTTATGGGACATGTAAATGATGATGACCTTGCAGTTCTTTTTTCAAATGCATTGTGTTTGGCTTTTCCTTCATTAACTGAGGGTTTTGGCATCCCTATACTAGAAGCTATGGCTTTGGGCTGTCCCGTTGTGTCTTCAAATGCAGCTAGTATGCCTGAAGTTTGTGGTGATGCTGCACTTTTGGCACCACCTGAGGATTCAGAGCTTTGGTTTAAACATATACGTAATTTTTATACATCCAATACTCTTCGCCATCAGTGCATTGAAAAAGGGCATGAACAGATTAAACAGTTTTCGTGGAAAAAAACGGCTGCTCAGTATCTGGATTTAATCCATCAAAATTTTGAATAAAATTATCTGGTTTGAAAGTTTCAAAAGCACAATATAAATAAAGGTTTAATATGATTTTTAGCCAAAAAATAAAATCAAATGTATTTGAAATATCCGATATTTCACCAATTGGATCATGGGGAGAAGGTACTATCAATGAAGGTATGGCTTTTTTTCATTCGCGGCCCAGGTGGGATAGTCTAAATGATGATGAGCTAGTTTTCTATACGCCTTTTCTAGTTTCAGACCAACAAACTCCTGAGCGTGTAAGGCGGCTTAAATCTCATCTTGTATTAGCTTTATCCTGTAAATTATGGTGGAGCACCCAAGTTCTTCAACAGCTTGGATTTCCCAACTGGAGCGTCAAAAATTTTGAAGCCAGACTTAATTCCAGCCAAGCCCTTAACGGTATTGGTACTTTTAGTGATCTTTTGAATAGAGGGGCTAAAAATGCGCATACATGGTTTGGTAAAACACACCTATTCAGATTAAAAACTTTAGGGTTATTCAATGCCTTTAGTTTTTGTAAAGCTTCGCAAAATAGCAGTACAGAAACATATGAGGCTAGTGAAATAGAAATTCTCACTCTTCTTGCAATATGCATAAGAAAAATTGATACTGACCCTTATAATCTTGTGGCAATAAAGGATACGAGTCTTTTTGAGCTAGGGTTAGCCGCAATACATAGCGGTATTAATCCTGTTTATTTTACAAAAGGATGTACTTTTTTACATGAAACACTAACTGCTGCCTGCTGGACAGGTTTTCTGTTACGAGGGCGTTCTGCCTACCTTTCGCCAGAAATTGCCTCAACACTAAAACAGATACTGTCATTTAAAAAAGGGCGTGGTCATTCTTTTGAAAAAATGGGTTTAGAAGTGATGACCCTTGATGAGCAAATTGCCTTATATACAAAATTCGTCTGTAACGTTAAAAGTCTTAAAAAATCGATTGATTTTTGCCTGGAAAGTTCAAGTGTAACACTTGTACATACTACAGCCCATAATCCAAAAGAAGTGCTTTCAAAAAACTTTATTCTCAAGCATGGAAATAAAGATTTTTGTGAGCCCTATGATTTGCAGGTTGCAGTTTAAAACCAAAACATCAGCTGGAAGCCTCAGTTTAAAATATAATCATTGAATAGCCCAAAGGAGTAAATAATGCCAAATCTAGTATATCCGTTGATAATGTGTGGCGGATCAGGCACCAGGCTTTGGCCAATATCACGGGATGCGTCTCCAAAACAGTTTGCAACACTTATTGGTTCACGCTCCAGCTTTCAAGAAACAGTGCTGCGCGTTTCTGGAACATCTTTATTTGGCAAGCCTGTCATTATTGCCAATGCGGCGCACCATTTTACAATCGAGCGTCAGTTAAAGGAAATTAAAGTTGAGGCCGATATTCTGCTTGAACCCGCAGCTCGTGATTCTGGTCCTGCAATTGCGGCAGGCGCTGCTTTTATTGCAGAGCGCGATGCAGATGCATTGGTTCTGGTGCTTGCGGCAGATCATCTGGTGCGCAATACCGCTGGTTTTCACCAGACAGTGATGGATGGTGTGGAAGCTGCTAAACTGGGGAAAATTGTGACCCATGGCATTCATCCAACAGGGCCTGCCACAGGTTATGGCTATATTGAAGCTGGGGATACAGTTTCAGGGGAAGCCAAGGACGTTAAGCGTTTTGTTGAAAAACCAAGCCTGGAAGTCGCAGCGCAATATGTCATAGACGGATATTTCTGGAATTCAGGCAATTTTTTATTTAAAGCTTCAACAATGCTTGGTGAATATGAACGCCTTGATCCTGAAACGGTCAAAGTGGTGCGTTTGGCTGTCAGCACCCGCAAAAAAGACCTGTCTGCTCATATTCTGAATGCCGAAGCCTTCGGGCAGGCAACCAAAAAATCAATAGATTACGTAGTCATGAACCATACATCCATAGCAGCTGTTGTTGAGGCCAAGTTTGATTGGTCAGACATAGGTACCTGGGGATCAATGTGGGAAACAAGCGAGAAAGATCATCATGGTAATGCCATTAATGGCAATGTTAAACTTATGAATGCAAGTGGCTGCTATGTGTCCTCTGAGGGCCCTCTAACAACGCTCATCGGTGTTAGCAATGTCGTTGTTGTGGCAACACAAGATGCCATTCTGGTTGTTGATAAAAGCCAGAGTGCAGATGTCAAAATGCTTGTAGAAGAAATGCGCATTGAAAAACGTCCAGAAGCAACGGAGAATCCTAAAGTTCATAGACCATGGGGGTGGTTCCAGACACGCGATCTTGGCAGCCGCTTCAGGGTTAAAAGAATTGTTGTATATCCAGGTGGTCGTCTGTCTCTACAAAAGCATCATCACAGGGCTGAGCACTGGGTTGTTGTAACAGGAACAGCAGATGTAACGGTTGGTGAAACAAAGCGTACATTATCAGAAAACCAGTCTGTCTATATTTCGCTTGGTGAGGTGCACCGTCTTGAAAATCCTGGATTGATTGATCTGGAAATTATTGAAGTGCAGACTGGAAGCTATCTGGGTGAGGATGATATTATTCGTATTGAAGATATTTACAATCGTCCCGAAACTGGCATATAGGCGTTGCTTTACAGCAACACTTCTCATCTAGTGACAGTAATTATGTTTTTTAAGTGATTTTTCTATCGACATTGCCATTTATGTTTGATCATCAACATAGGTGTTAATTTAACAGATGGAATAAAAAACATGACAAAAATTATTGCTAAAGTTCTAGTTCTTGCACTTTTGGCCTCCGCAACTGTTGGCTGTGCAACCGTTCCACAGAAAGCTCCTGTTGTTCGCAAGGGCTGAAATTTTTAAATAATGATTAAAAAGCCTGCCCATCGGGTGGGCTTTTTGCTTTTAGTGATATAACTTTCAATCATGAGCGATACTTCCCTCACAAATGCCCCTGAATTTTCTGTCTCTGAACTCTCTGGTGCAATTAAACGCACAATGGAGGAGAGCTTTGAGCGCGTGCGCGTACGTGGTGAAATTTCTGGCTATCGTGGGCCACATTCTTCAGGCCATAGTTATTTTGCCCTTAAAGATCAAAATGCCAAAATTGATGCTATCATCTGGAAGGGTGTGTTTGGCCGCTTAAAGTTCAAACCAGAAGAAGGGATGGAGGTTATTGCCACAGGCAAAATCACAACTTTTCCCGGTAAATCAAGCTATCAGATCGTTATAGATCAAATTGAACCAGCTGGCGTTGGGGCGTTGCTGGCCCAGCTGGAAGAGCGCAAGCGCCGTTTGGCGGCAGAGGGCCTGTTTGCTCCTGAACGCAAGCAGCTCGTTCCATACCTGCCAGAGGTGATCGGCGTTATTACCTCACCAACTGGCGCCGTTATCCGCGATATTATCCACCGTATTTCAGATCGCTTCCCACGTCATATTCTGATTTGGCCTGTAAGAGTGCAGGGTGAAACTTGCGCTAGCGAAGTTGCAAATGCCATTGAAGGTTTCAACTCACTTGAGCCTGATGGTAATATTGCCCGTCCTGATGTGTTGATCGTTGCACGTGGTGGTGGTTCGCTTGAGGACCTTTGGGGCTTTAACGAAGAAATTGTGGCAAGAGCTGCCAGCATGAGTGAAATTCCACTGGTGTCTGCTGTAGGGCATGAGACAGATACAACCTTGATCGATTTTGTTTCAGATTTACGCGCACCAACCCCAACAGGAGCAGCTGAGTTTGTTGTGCCAGTGCGCTCAGAGCTGCTGCTTGGGCTTGGGGATCTGGCTTCCAGGCTCGCTAATGCAGCTCTGCGTCTTCATCAAAGGCGGGTAATAGAACTTCGCTCTGTAATACGTGCTTTGCCTGTGGCGGAAAGCCTGCTGAGTATCCCACGCCAACGGCTTGATCTATGCGCTGTCAAACTTCCTACGGCTTTGCGAGCAGGGGTTGATAAACGGCGTATAGCGTTAAGTAATGAAATACGAAGGTTTCACGCACAATCACCGCAAATGCAACTCATACGCTACAGAGAGCGTTTAAACAGCAATAATCAACGTCTCCATGCAAGTTTTAATGCTTATATCAAACAGATGAAGCAGATAAACCTGAATGATTTTTCTCGCCTTAAAGCTGTAACTGAACGGTTGAAAACGACCTTATCTCAATATGTTCACAATGAAAAAGTGCAACTCATCAACACGCATTCAAGATTGAGAGCCGCTTTGAGCGCTATTATTGTTTTAAAACGCCAGGCTAATTTAAATAATACCCTTATGCTTAAGACGGGTTATTTGCGCCTGCAACCAACATTCACTCAAGTTATCGAACGTAAAAAGCTTCAAATCAATAATTTGTGGAAAATGCTCAATACTTTAAGCCATAAACAGGTTTTGGCACGTGGCTATGCCATTATCTGGGACGGTGAAGGACAGGCCCTTCGTTCCGCTGTCAAGGTTTTGGACGGGATGAAACTAAGTATCACCTTTAGTGATGGCGATGTAAAAGCTGTTGCGGGAGAAGGACAGACATCCTCTTTGCCAAAAAAACCAGTCCAGATTTCCAAACCTGGGCAAGGTAATCTTTTTTAAATAAGCTAACCTTTTTTAGAGTAGATCCAAATGGTGCCAGACATTCAACGCACACCTTACACGGGTATAATTGCAGATCCTGTTGCATCAAGTTTGAAAGGGCTCTGTCCACGCTGTGGCAATGGCAAGCTGTTTTCAGGGTTTTTGTCAGTTCCGCCTAAGTGCAATTCCTGTGAACTTGATTATAAGTTCGCAGATGCGGGTGATGGGCCTGCTGTATTTGTGATTTTAATTGCAGGCTTTCTGATTTTATTCAGCGTACTTTATGTGCAGATTGTCTATGACCCGCCTACATGGATTATCATGGCAATCTTTTTGCCACTCACGGTAGTGATATGTCTTGGGATGTTACGCCCCTTGAAAGGCTTGGCAATAGGTTTGCAATATCGCAATAAAGCTGAGCAGGGGCAGCTTAAGACTTGAGAAATTAAAACGTGAAAACAGGCCTATAATGGGTGATTTGTAAGTAAGTTTGCCCTAGTAAACGAAAATATACTTTAAATTATTTTTGACACTCACCACAAAAAAATGTTGAGCGACCAGATTGCACTCGACGTTGGACGGAGCCACTACAGTCTGCATCTGGACAACTCGCCCCTTCCCGATCATAAACTTTGAACCCATGCTGAAAGTACCCTAATGAGCCATCAGTCTGGGCGTAATCGCGCAAGCTGGAGCCGCCAGCCAGGAGGGCTTCTTCCAATACAAGACGGATCTCCCGCGTCAGAACTTCAGCCTGTTGGGCACTTAACGATCCAGCCGCAGCAAAAGGTGACAGGCCTGCCCTGTGCAAGGCCTCACACACGTAGATATTGCCCAGTCCGCACACCAGACGTTGATCAAGAAGAGCAGCTTTTATAGGTGTGGATTTATTTTGAAACAGTTTTAACAAAACATCTACGTTAAAGGCATTGCTTAAAGGCTCAACGCCCATATCCTTAAAATGCGTGCAGGTTTCAAGGTCTGAGGCCTGCACCAAATCCATAAAGCCAAAACGGCGGGCATCATTGTAGATAATATACTGGCCATTATCCATTTCAAACATAACGTGATCATGCTTGGCATGTTTTCCAGCTTCCAGATGAAACTCCCCAATACTTTGCCCTGTAATCAGTATACGTCCCGACATGCCTAGATGAATAATCAATACATTCTGAGTATCGAGATGCATGAGAATATATTTGGCACGTCGGATGACGGTTTCAACACGGCTTCCTGTCAAAATATCAGCAAAACCTGTTGGAAATGGAAAGCGCAGATTTGGACGACGTAGTTCAACGCGAATGAATTTTGCACCCAACATAACAGGTTCAAGACCACGACGCACAGTTTCAACTTCTGGCAGTTCAGGCATAAATTTCTTGTCTCTATTCTGGTATGTATGTCCAGGTTTGTGTAAGGTTACAAAATGGAGAGTGCAATGAACATAGAGACACAGCAAACGCAAAATACTCATTTTGGTTTTTCAACTGTTGAACTTGGCGAAAAACAGGCATTAGTCAATAATGTGTTTCACAAAGTAGCTATGCGCTATGATGTAATGAATGACCTCATGTCATTTGGCCTCCATCGCATATGGAAAAATACGCTTGTTTCAATGTTGCGCCCCTCAAAAACACGAGAGTTTAAACATCTTGATGTGGCAGGCGGCACAGGCGATGTTGCTTTTCGCATTCTAGATGCAGGTGGCTCAAAAACACATGTAAGCATTCTTGACGTTAATGGTGACATGTTGAACGTTGGCCGTGAAAGGGCTGGGTCAAAATATGGAAACCGGATTGATTTTATTGAGGCCAATGCTGAAAGCCTGCCACTACCAGATAACAGCTATGATGCCTATACAATTGCCTTTGGTATTCGCAATGTGCCACGTATTGATACAGCACTTGAAGAGGCCTATCGTGTTATAAAACGCGGTGGACAATTAATGGTGCTGGAATTTACACCTGTTGATACGCCTGTTCTTGATAAAATCTATGATGCATTCTCGTTTACAGCCATTCCAGCCATGGGTAAAATGATAACGGGTGATGGAGAACCCTATCGATATCTGGTAGAATCCATTCGCCGATTTCCGCGTCCTGAGGCTTTTGCCCGCATGATTGGTACGGCTGGTTTCAAATGCGTAAATTATAGGGCTTTAAGTGGTGGAATTGTTAATATTCATTCAGGGTGGAAATTATGAGGAAACTAATTTCAACTGGCTCGCTGTTTGAACGGGTTGGTGGTTATTCCAGGGCTGTGGTTCAAGGAGCATTTGTCTTTGTGTCTGGTACAACTGGCTATGACTATAACACGATGATTATGCCAGACACTGTGGAGGAGCAGACCCATAATTGTTTTAAAACAATTTCAGCTGCCTTAATTGAAGCAGGAAGTTCTTTGAGCGATGTTGTTCGTGTCAACTACATCATAACTGAGGCTCAGTTTGCAGATATTATTTTGCCTATTTGTGGTGAATACCTTCATGCCATCCGGCCTGCATCTACAATGATTATAGCTGGGCTGATTAAGTCTGAAATGAAGATTGAAATTGAAATAACAGCAATGAGTATGTCCCAGACTTACCAAATGCGCGAAGTCATAGGTGACAGATAGTTACGAGTTAGGTGGGTTTTAAATCTATCTCAATTTTTACACTCTGCTTTATATCTAGAACATATCCAGGATCAAAATTTTTGCTGTTTGAAGTGCATTAAATTTGCCTAAAATATAAATACTAATTCTGCGAATAGACAGATATTAAAATTATATTTTCTGCTTGATGGTACTGGGTAAAAAATGTCTATATATTTTTTTAGCGCATGAATATTAATTTTAAACCAGTTATTATAGCTTAAAGCTGCATAATTTAAGCTCATTTTATTTAAATTACAGCTTTAATCTGTTGTTTTTCATATTTTTTTAATGAGTATAGGTATCCAGTTAAGAATATAAATTTTACATAATTTTGAAAAGACGTAAAATCATGTCTGAACCTCTTATGTCTAACCTTTCTGCTACAAGTTTGCCACATGCCCTGCCCGCAAAAGTATGGTTTCGTACACTTCGTGTTATGGCACGAGCACAGTTACAAGTTGGTATCAGGCTTAAAATAATTGGATTATCTATTCCGCAATTTGATGTACTTTCTACTTTAACTGAGCAAGAAGGTCTCTCACAACGTGCATTGGCTGACAGGCTTTATGTAACTAAAGGTAACGTATCTGGTCTTGTTGACAGGCTTGAAACTGCAAACCTTGTCGAGAGGCGATCAATAGCAGGAGATAAACGGTCTCACGGGCTTTACCTTACAGCATTAGGGCGAGAAGCTGCTTATAAGGGAATTGCCATACAACAGACTTTTATCAATGAAACTCTGGGGCAAATTCATGAAGCTGATCTGTCTGAAATGGATCGCTTGAGTGCTTTGTGGAGAGATAAGCTGCGCGCTGTTAATTAGTAGCGTATCAAAGGTGCTGTTGATGGAATGTGGATAAGTGGATGTTTATGAGCCTGCGTCCATGTAAGGATCCAGACACATTTTAACAACTATGCAAAATCAGCATTTTATACACCAAAGCATCAACAGTTATGAATGTGTGTTCATAATTATTAACAAAATGTTAATTCTGTGAATATACAGTTTTGTACTCACGTAAAACGCATAAAAGTTAATAAAACATTAATCACGTCAATGCTTTAAAAAATGCAAATTCTTTATGAATAAATTTATAGAAAGTATCAGACCTGGGGAAAAGACAGGGTCAGTTTGTTATTGTGGTTATCAGGTGGTTAAATAAAATACATAAAAAATAAGAATCACTCTTATTTTCTTTTAAAGGATTGAAGGAAGATGTGAGTTACTGGTAATGGTTTGTTACAGACAAATATTATAAAGCGGTTTAAATATGATTTTATGGATTAAGGCTTTTCACATTATTTCAGTTATCTCATGGATGGCTGCATTATTTTATCTGCCAAGACTACTAGTTTATCATGTAGAGGCTAGCGTTGGTTCTCCTGTAAGCGCTACGTTCAAGATAATGGAGCGGCGATTATTGAAGGTAATTATGACGCCTGCTATGATTGCAACCTGGGCGTTTGGTCTTTGGCTTGCAATTGAACAGCATTTATTTACTGCTGGATGGTTTCATGCAAAATTATTTTTGGTTATTTTAATGTCAGGTTTTCATGGAGCTTTATCCAAATGGGTGCGTGAATTTGCGCAGGATAAAAATGTTAAATCACCAAAATTCTTTAGAATTGCCAATGAGGTTCCAACTATCTTAATGGTTGCGATTGTACTTCTTGTTGTTATACAACCACGATTTAGCTAATTGCAAATTTTGTGGAATCGTTTTAAGCGTAAGATCCCACCATACGGAAATGGCTCTAAACCATATTATGGTTTTTAAAGCACTCTGTCTTTAGTTTGTCTTTAGGTATAATCCTGAGTGGTTTATCTAAGGACCCTGGCAGTATTTCAATGTTAACTATGCCTTGTCAGGCCGGCTTTCATATGAACATTTCTTTTTTATTTAAAGTCTAAGCCATGCTTAGAATATTAAAGGTTTAGCCCAATGCGGCAAATAAAGCTCCAGGAGCTTAAAACAAAATCCCCTACAGAACTTCTAGAATTTGCTGATGAACATGAAGTTGATGGTGCTTCGACCTTGCGCAAACAAGAACTGATGTTTGCCATACTCAAGCAGCTTGCTGCCAAAGATGTTGAGATTATTGGCGAAGGTGTTGTTGAAGTTCTGCAGGATGGTTTTGGTTTCCTACGTTCTCCTGAATCCAATTATTTAGCAGGGCCTGATGATATTTATGTCTCGCCTTCGCAGATACGTCGTTTTTCTCTTCGCACAGGCGATACGGTCGAAGGCCAAATTCGTAGCCCTAAAGATGGAGAACGTTATTTTGCGCTCCTTAAGGTCAACCTGATCAATTTTGAGGATCCAGAAAAGACGCGCCACAAGGTCCATTTTGATAATTTAACACCGCTCTATCCTGATGAGCGATTTAAAATGGAAATAGAGGATCCAACACGTAAAGATTACAGTCCACGTGTAATTGATATTGTTGCGCCAATTGGTAAGGGACAACGTGCTCTTATTGTTGCACCGCCGCGCACTGGAAAAACAGTTCTGCTTCAGAATATTGCTAAATCGATTTCAGCCAATCATCCTGAGTGTTTTTTAATTGTACTCTTGATTGATGAGAGGCCAGAAGAAGTAACTGACATGCAACGTTCAGTCAAAGGTGAGGTTATTTCCTCAACTTTTGATGAACCTGCCACACGCCATGTTCAGGTAGCTGAAATGGTTATAGAGAAAGCAAAACGCCTTGTTGAGCATGGCCGGGATGTTGTTATTCTGCTTGATTCTGTGACCCGTCTTGGAAGGGCATATAACACTGTTGTGCCTTCTTCTGGTAAGGTCCTAACTGGTGGTGTAGACGCAAACGCTTTGCAGCGTCCCAAGCGCTTCTTTGGTGCAGCACGTAACATTGAACAAGGTGGGTCACTTACAATTATTGCCACTGCATTAATTGATACCGGCAGTCGTATGGACGAGGTTATTTTTGAGGAATTCAAGGGGACCGGTAATTCAGAGCTTATCCTTGATCGTAAAGTCGCGGATAAGCGTACTTTTCCAGCTATTGATATTGCGCGTTCTGGTACTCGTAAAGAAGAGCTGCTTGTTTCACCGCAGGATCTAAAGAAAACATATGTTCTACGTCGTATTCTAAATCCAATGGGTACAGTGGATGGAATTGAGTTTTTGCTCGATAAATTTTCTAAAACCAAGAGTAATGCTGACTTCTTTGAACAGATGAATACCTAATCTGTTCACTAAAGGCTTATTTCATGTCAAATTTTCAGGACACAATATTTGCATTGAGTTCTGGTCAAGGTAAAGCTGGTGTTGCTGTCATACGTGTCAGTGGTACCAACACCCGATTCGTGTTCGAAACTATTACAAAGCTTAGCTTACCTAAGCCTAGGCATGCTTATTTGCGGCAACTTCATGACAAATCCGGCAATATAATTGATTCGGCTCTAGTTTTACTTTTTGACAATCCTCACAGTTTCACAGGTGAGGATTGTGCAGAGTTTCATGTTCATGGTGGACGTGCTGTTGTTAAAGCTTTACTGGGCTGTCTAGCTTCATTTGAAAATTGTCGTTTGGCAGAAGCTGGTGAATTCACAAGACGCGCTTTGCTAAACGGTAAGATTGATCTTTTAGGAGCTGAGTCTCTTGCTGATTTGATTGATGCTGAAACAGAGGCTCAGCGTGATTTAGCTATTAAAGGTCAATCAGGTCGGTTGCGTCGTGAGATTGAAGATTTAAGACAAGGGCTTCTTGATGCAATGTCTCTTGTTGAGGCTGGAATAGATTTTAGTGATGAAGGAGATGTATCGCCTGAACTTACGACATACATAGAGAAAGTCATAGATTCGGCCAAGGAAAGATTAAAACATCTTATTGATGGGTATGGCGCTTCAGAAAGATTAAGACGCGGTCTACGGGTTGTTTTGGCAGGACCTGTGAATGCTGGTAAATCAACGCTTATCAATGCACTTGCAGGACGTGATGTCGCTATTGTTTCTCACATTCCAGGTACAACGCGTGATCAGATAGAGGTGCATCTTGATTTAAATGGTTGGCCAGTTACAGTCATTGATACAGCAGGTATTCGTGAAACCAATGACGAGATAGAAGCTGAAGGCATTAAACGAGCGGTTCAGGCTATGAGCCAGGCTGATATTGTATTAAGCTTAAGCCCATCTCAGACAAAGCATATTTCAGATGAAAGATTAGATTCATTACCGTTACAAATAAATATTGTAACAAAAGCTGATTTACAGACTGACTGTAATAGTAAAAATATATGTATCTCAGTAAAAACTGGCTCAGGTTTAAACACACTGTTACAACGTTTAACCATTGAAGCAGAGCGTTTCATGAAAATAGGCGATGCACCTGCTGTTACACACTTAAGGCAAAAACAAGGGCTTACAAATGCTTATAATTTGTTACATCAGTGCGGTTCAGTTATTCAGATACCTGAACTACTGGCGGAAGACTTGCGTTATGTGTCTAGCACATTAAATTCAATCATTGGGACTATTGATAATGAAGATGTTCTTGGCCAAATTTTCAGTCGTTTTTGTATTGGAAAATGATATTTGTTTCACGTGGAACACTATAATGTGTTACATGTGTTCCAACAAACGCTGAATTTTTAAAATTACCAGGAGATAATGTTTGAACCCAACTCAATTATTTGATGTGATTGTTATAGGCGGTGGTCATGCAGGTACAGAAGCTGCCTGTGCAGCTGCGCGGTCTGGTGCAAATGTTGCCCTTATTACACATCGTGTTGATACACTTGGTATCATGTCATGCAATCCTGCTATTGGGGGCTTAGGTAAAGGTCATCTTGTACGTGAAATTGATGCAATGGACGGCATTATGGGACGTATGGCGGATGCTGCTGGTATACAGTTTAGAGTTCTTAATCGTCGTAAGGGGCCTGCGGTACATGGGCCTCGTGCGCAAATTGACCGCAAGCTGTATGCATATGCAGTTCAAAATGAAATAGAGAATACTGAAAATCTTACAGTTATTAAAGGTGAAGTCTCTGACCTTATTGTTAAAAATAAGCAAGTGACAGGGCTAGAACTTGCAGATGGTAGACAATTTATAACTGGTGCAACTATTGTTACAACAGGTACGTTTTTACGTGGACTTATTCATATTGGCCAAACTAAAATATCTGCTGGCCGCGCAGGTGAAAAGCCTGCAATTAAATTAGCGGAACGCCTGCAATCTCTTGGTTTTTCAATGGGTCGGCTAAAAACTGGTACGCCAGCAAGGCTTGATGGGCGGACAATTGATTGGGCAAGCTTGGACATGCAAGCGGGTGATATGCCACCTGAACCCTTTTCAGCTTTAACAAATTGTCTTACAAACAGGCAAATTGCCTGTGGTATTACACGCACAACACAAGCTGTTCATGACCTTATACGATCTAACCTACATCGCTCTCCTATGTATTCGGGAGATATAGAAAGCAGAGGGCCGCGGTATTGTCCATCTATTGAGGACAAGGTTGTACGATTTGGCGATCGTGAAGGGCATCAAATCTTTTTGGAGCCTGAGGGATTAGACGATCACACAGTCTATCCGAATGGCATTTCAACATCCTTACCATTGGATGTACAAGAAGGTATAGTTGCACTTATACCAGGACTTGAGAAAGCAAAGATTTTGCAGGCTGGGTATGCGATTGAGTATGATTTTGTAGATCCTCGTGAACTTAATGCAACATTGGAAACCAAACGCGTTACAGGTTTATTTTTAGCTGGTCAGATTAATGGAACGACTGGTTATGAGGAGGCCGCTGCACAAGGACTTGTGGCTGGATTAAATGCAGCACGTGTTGCTGCTGGTTCTGAACCTGTTATTTTTGAACGCCACCAGTCTTACATAGGTGTAATGATTGATGATTTAACTAAGAATGGAGTAAGTGAACCTTATCGTATGTTCACGTCACGCTCTGAATTTAGATTATCACTACGGGTTGATAACGCAGACCAAAGGTTAACCCCTTTCGGTTTAAGTCTTGGTTGTGTTGGTTTAGCACGTAAAAATGCATTTATGCAAAAACAAACAGACATAGATAGTGCACGCTCACAACTCAAAACCCTTGTTGTGACACCAACCGATATTAAGGCTGTAAATTTTAACTTGAATAAGGATGGTATTCGTCGCTCGGCTTTTGACCTGCTGGCTTATCCTTTAGCAAATTGGGAAAAACTCATTGAAGTTTGGCCCGAGTTAGAATTTACATCAATTCCCATTCGTAGACTTATTGAGTCTGAAGCGAAATATACTGTTTATCTTGACCGTCAAAACGATGATATTGCTCAACTTAAAAGTGATGATGACCTGTCTCTATTCGAGTTAGGTTCATATGATTTCCTTCCAGGATTATCCGATGAACTTACACAAAAATTAAAATTGATTCGCCCAGACACTATTTCACAAGCTAGACGCATTGAGGGTATGACGCCTGCAGCTTTGTTGATCTTGTCAAGCGCAATGCGTAGCAAAAAGTCTCGCACCAAAACAACACAAGGTTGTGGGCACCATGAGTAATGATAAGTTTTACTTTATGGATAAATGGAATGTTTCACGTGAAACAATTGAGCGTCTTGAGATATATCAAAAACTTTTAGAAAAATGGCAGCCTAAAATCAACCTGGTTTCTTCAAATACCATGTTTGAAATATGGGAGAGGCATTTTGCTGACTCTATTCAAATTTTAAAATTTGCACCCAATGCCAGGCTTTGGGCTGATATTGGTACTGGAGCAGGTTTCCCGGGACTCATAATAGCCATCTACTTACTGGAGGGCCGATCGTCCAAAGACATAAATAATGTATATTTATTTGAAAGTAACGGGAAAAAATGCGCTTTTTTAAGAGAAGTCATTCGTGAGACGGGTTGCAATGCAAAAGTCCATGATGGACGCATAGAAGAAAAACTTAAGCTTGTTCTGGAGCAAAAAATTGAAATTCTTACAGCAAGAGCATTGGCACCACTTAATACTCTATTCTTTTATGCAGAAGAGCTGTTGAAAACAGGAACGCGCGCTCTCTTTTTGAAAGGGCAAGAGGTAGTATCAGAAATAGAACATGCTTCATTGGAATGGATTTTTACATACAAGCTTCATGCGAGTAAAATAAATCCAGGTGGTTCGGTGATTGAAATTACGGATTTGTGCAGGCGTTCATAGTAATAGGTTTTAATTTTAAAGGTAAAATAAATGAGCGCACAACGTCCACGCGTTCTAGTTGTTGCCAACCAGAAGGGTGGTGTTGGCAAAACAACTACAGCTATTAATCTTGGTACTGCTTTGGCTGCTATTGGCGAGCATGTACTTCTTGTTGATTTAGATCCCCAAGGCAATGCGTCTACAGGACTAGGTGTAGACCGTCGTGAAAGATATAATTCCACTTACAATGTACTGTTGGGCGAAGCCAGTCTAAAGCAAGCTGCACGCACGACGGATGTTCCTAGACTTGATATTGCGCCTTCAACGTTGGACCTGCTAGGGGCTGAACTTGAACTTGCACCAAGAGTAGACAGAACATCACGTCTCAAACAGGAAATTGCAAACCTATATGAAGATCTTAAGGATGAGGTTCAATATAGTTATATCTTAATTGACTGTCCTCCGTCTCTCAATCTTTTAACAGTAAACGCTATGGTAGCAGCAAATGCTGTACTTGTACCTCTACAATGTGAATTTTTTGCACTAGAAGGCTTAAGTCAGCTTTTAAAAACCGTTGAACAAGTACGTATTAATCTCAATCCTGCCCTCGTTATACAGGGGATTGTGCTAACAATGTTTGATCCGCGTAACAATCTGGCAACCCAGGTTGTTTCTGATGTTAGACAATTTATGGGCGATAAAGTCTATCAGACAGTTATTCCACGCAATGTACGCGTGTCTGAAGCTCCCTCTTACGGTAAACCAGTTTTATTGTATGATTTGAAATGTGCAGGATCCCAAGCTTATTTACGCTTGGCATCTGAAGTTATTCAAAGGGAAAAAAAGCTAAAAGCAGCTTGATTCGAACCCGATACAATTTAATGTGAGAAGATGCAAAATGGTTGAAGATATCCCAAATGGTCGTTCACGTTTAGGAAGAGGTCTTGCTGCATTAATAGGTGACGCGCCAGACTTGAATACTGGCTCTCCTAGTTCTAAAAATGTGCAAAAAGCGCCAATAGAGTTTTTACGTCCCAATCCACAAAATCCAAGAACACAATTTGCTGAAATTGAACTTGAAGAACTAACAGCCTCAATTCGGGAGCGGGGTATCCTACAACCAATAATTGTCCGACAAGTACCCAATATTGTTGATGCATTTGAAATTATTGCCGGTGAAAGACGCTGGCGGGCTGCCCAACGGGCAGGTTTGCATGATGTTCCTGTTCTACTGATAGAAGCTGATGACCGTCAGTCCCTAGAATTTGCCATTATAGAAAATGTACAAAGGAGTGACCTGAATGCTCTTGAGGAGGCCTTAGGATATGAGAGGCTCATAAATCATTTTTCTTATACTCAGACTGATCTTGGACGTGTTGTTGGTAAAAGTCGTAGTCATGTTGCCAATGCACTTCGCCTGCTGCACTTGCCTCAGTCTATTAAAGATCAACTTCATTCTGGACATTTAAGTGCAGGGCATGCACGCGCTCTTCTTGCATTGCCTAATATGGAGGAGGTAGCAAAGGATATAGTTGCCAAGGGGTTAAGTGTTCGGGATGTCGAAAGTATGTCTCAAATCGCTAAGGAAAAAATATCTGCTGTTGAAATCAAGGGCCGTCCAAAAGATGCAGACACACATGCCCTCGAAAAGGCTCTTTCAAATGTTACTGGATTATTGGTCTCAATTGCACATAAGAAGTCTGGTGGCTCTGTTACTGTCAAATACAAGACACTTGAAGAGCTGGATAGTTTGTGCCGGAGATTACAACACTAGATTGGTTGTGGAGTTTCAATGTCAATCATTATTGAGCAGTTCTTAATAGGAAATGATAATTATGCCGTTTTGCTGCATGATGAAGCAACTGGCAAGACAGCCTCCATTGACGCAATGGAGGCGGCACTGATTGCATCCGTTTTGCGGGCAAATAAGTGGCAGCTGACAGATATTCTGGTGACACATAAGCATATTGATCATGTAGGCGGTATTGAAGGTTTAAAGGCACAATTTGGCTGCACAGTGCATGGGCCAGTAAAGGCAGCTCAAGAAATTGGTAATCTTGATGTTCTGTTGAATGAGGGGTCACAAGTAACATTTGGTAATTATGTCATTGATGTATGGGAAACGCCTGGTCATTGCGCTGACCATATAAGTTTTGTTTTTAAAAGCGAAAATATAGCCTTTGTTGGAGATACTTTATTTCCGCTGGGTTGCGGACGTATTTTTGATTCGACAGCGGAATATTTGTATACATCCTTACAGCGTTTTTCAGCGCTACCAGATGAAATGCAGCTTTATTGCGGACATGAATATACGATTGGCAATCTGGAATTTGCATTGAGTCTGGAGCCCGGCAATAAAGCATTGCAAAAGCGTGAATTGATTATTCGTGAACTTGTATCACAAAACAGAACAACTGTGCCGACAACTGTGCGTCAAGAAAAAGAGACCAATCCGTTTTTAAGACTGGATAGTAAAGAGATTTTAAAAAATATTGATATGGATGGTGCTGAACCAGTCAAGGTTTTTACAGAGATTCGGAGCCGAAAGAACAAGTTTTAATCTTGATATTTTTTCCACATGTCCGGACGCATTTTTTTTGTTATGAATTCCGCTTGCTCTTTGCGCCATGTGGCAATTTTCTGGTGATTGCCACCAAGGAGGACTTCTGGAATGTCCTGCCCTTCAAATTGGCGCGGTTTTGTGTAATGCGGGTATTCCAATAGGTTGTTTTCAAAGCTTTCTTCGTTGCCAGATTGATCGTGTCCCATAACACCTGGTAGAAGACGTATGATGCTATCAAGGATAGCGATCGCTGCTATTTCACCCCCTGAAAGGATGAAATCGCCAAGAGATACAGGTATGAGATTGCGGCCTTCAATGACGCGCTCATCAATACCTTCAAAACGCCCGCAAATAATAGCCACGCCATGCCCCTTTGAAAGTTCGTAGGCAAAGCTTTGCGTGTAAGGTATGCCACGGGGAGACATAACAAGGCGCGGACGGGTATCGTGCGAATGAGACACTGCATCTATTGCCTCACTCAAAACATCGGCGCGTATGATCATGCCTGGGCCGCCACCTGTAGGCCTGTCATCCACTACGCGGTGCCTGCCTATGCCGTGATCGCGGATGTCTTTTGTCTCAAGGCTCCAGATACCTTTGCTAAGCGCGTCTCCTGCAAGACTTTGCCCAAGTGACGCTGGAAACATAGACGGAAAGAGTGTAAGGACTGTTGCTTTAAACATCTCAACCTATTTGGTCTGATGGACCAGGCGTATTGTCTCTGGCGCTTTCAAAGCTTGGCTGATCCACTATTACATATTTATCATTTAAATTTATGTCTGGTACAGCTGCTTTGGTAAATGGCAGCATGACAGATATGCCGCCTTCAGACGGCCTGATTTCGAGCATATCGCCTGCTCCAAAATTAAACAGTGCAAGTATTTTTCCAAGTAGAAGATTATCTGATGTTTTTACATCAAGGCCAACAAGATCAGCATGGAAATATTCATTTTCTTCTTGGATTTGACCAAGAAGTGCGCGGTCTATGTAGAGGGGAAGGTTCGTAAGTCTCTCAGCTGCTGTTCGATCAGTTATATTTTTGACGCGTGCGATCAAAATGTTTTTACCAGCTCGCAGATGCGTAATTTCAAATCTGCGATTATTATCGGACATTAGAGGACCGTAGGAGCCGATAGCAAATGGATCAGCAGTGTAGGACTGAAGCCGAATTTCACCTTTGAGGCCTTGAGCCGCTCCAAATTTCCCAAGTAAAAGCATATTCGATTCGGAGCCAGAAGGAGACGATGAAGGTTTAACACCTTTATTATCAACCATGATTCGCCTCCGATGTTATTTAATGAATATATTTCAGTACCACTCATCCGTCCTTTCAGGACACCTTCTCCCGCAAGGGGAGAAGGAAAGAAGAGATTAAGCTGCTTCTGGAGCTGGAGTTGCGGCGGCTTCTGCTGCATCAGCTGCTGCTTTTTCAAGAGCGGCTTTTGCATCGCTTGCTGCTTTTGCAGCTGCATCCAAACGATCCTGTGCCTTTTTCTTTGGCTTAGCTTTAATTTGGTTATTACCAGCTTCACGTTTTAGAAGGCCAACAGCATCCAAAAAGCGAGCTACGCGGTCAGTTGGCTGCGCGCCATTTACCATCCATTGTTTTGCTTTTTCAACGTTCAATACAACGCGATCAGCAGAATCCTTTGATTTCAAAGGATCAAATGTACCCAGCTTTTCGATGAAGCGACCATCCCGTGGGGAGCGGGCATCCGCTACAACGATTGAGTAATGTGGACGCTTTTTTGTGCCACCGCGAGCAAGACGAATTTTAAGAGACATAGTTTAGTTCCTTTAGCTGTCGTTGAAAGTTAATTGCGTGGAGTTATTTCTTCTTGCCTCCCCCAAAGGGAAAGCCGCCAAAATTCGGGAGTTTAGGAGAGCCAAGTCCAGGCAGCTTCAAGCCACCAGCACCAGGAAGCCCTGGGAAATTTTCAGGCAGTTTGGGCATGTTACCGCCCATCTGACGCTGCATATCTTCAAGCTGGGCTGGATCAATGTTGGGCATTCCACTCCTCATCATGCCACCCAGTCCGCCTGCGCCTTTGCCAAGGCCCATCATGCCAGCCATTTTTGCCATCATGCCGCCCTTGCCTTTGGACATCATTTTCATCATGTCTGCCATTTGGCGGTGCATTTTAAGCAGCTTGTTGATTTCTTCCTGGCTTGTGCCAGAGCCTGCCGCAACGCGTTTTTTGCGGCTGTTTTTTAATAAATCTGGATTTTCACGTTCTTTTTTAGTCATTGAGCTAATGATAGCCAATTGCCGTTTGACAGCTTTATCATTCATTTTGCTATCTGGTATTTGGCCTTTAAGCTTTGCAGCCCCTGGGATCATCCCCATCATTGCCTGCAAACCGCCCATTTTTTCAAGCTGTTTGAGCTGCATGGCCAGATCGTCAAGGTCAAACTTGCCTTTAGCCATCTTCTGCGCCATGCGCAGCGCGTCTTCCTGATCAATATTCTGCGAAGCACGTTCAACCAGCGAAACAATATCGCCCATGCCAAGAATAAGATTGGCAATACGCTCTGGCTGAAAATCTTCCAGCGCGTCCTCTTTTTCGCCAACACCTATCAGCTTGATGGGCTTGCCCGTTACAGCGCGCATGGATAAAGCTGCACCGCCGCGACCATCACCATCAACACGGGTGAGAACAATACCTGTTATGCCAATCTGACCGTCAAAGGCTCTTGCTGTATTAACGGCGTCCTGTCCAGTGAGCGCATCAGCAACGAGCAATACCTCGTGGGGATTGGTTATGCGTTTAACCTCTGCCACTTCAGCCATTAATTCTTCGTCAACAGTGGTGCGCCCTGCTGTGTCCAGCATAAGCACATCATAGCCACCAAGACGTGCGGCCTCATGGGCGCGTTTGGCAATCTCTATTGCAGATTGTCCAGCAATGATTGGCAGCGTATCAACGCCAACTTTCCTGCCTAAAATGGCTAGTTGCTCCATGGCGGCCGGGCGGCGTGTATCCAGTGAGGCAAGGAGAACTTTTTTCCTAAATTTATTACTCAGGCGTTTGGCAATTTTGCCAGTTGAGGTGGTTTTACCAGATCCTTGCAAGCCCACCATCAAAATGCCAACAGGGGCTACAGCATTCAAATCAATTGGATCTGCCGTGCTGCCAAGCATTTCAATGAGGCAATCATTGACAATCTTGATGACCATCTGTCCTGGTTTAATGGAACGGATAACCTCCTGGCCAATGGCACGGGCTGTTACCTTCTCAATGAAACTTTTAACAACATCGAGCGCAACATCGGCCTCCAGCAATGCACGGCGAATTTCGCGCATAGCCTCACCAACATCGGCTTCGCTAAGGGCACCGCGTCCTGTGAGCTTGTCAAAAATGCTCGATAGCCTGCTGGATAAACTGTCAAACATTAAACCTCTGTCATAATTCTATTAAGACCGCCTGCAAATATCCATTTTTTTGTGTTTCAATGCTCACGTATTTAAGTACGCTGCGCTTCGAAACTCAAAAACCAGCCATTTTCGGCTGACTTCAACGAATTCTGCACTGGTTTACAACCCACAAAATAATATCGCGCCCGAGGGCGCAGACGCGCTGTCGGACGTTGACCTCCAGGGTCAAGCCCCAGTCGGTGTCTCAAGCAACAAGTTGTTACACAAGAAGTGTGTGGATAACGTGAAAATATTATTGAGTCAACATGATAGAGAGGTTGTTTTGGGCAACTTTTAGCTTGTTAGTTTTGCAGACGACCTATCCCCTAAAGTGAAAAGTAAGTGTATCGCCAGAGGTTAGCCGTACTTCAATGGTTTTGAGATAGGTTTGAACAGGCAAAACATAATTTTTAGTCACTTCTTATGCTGCCTGTTATCGATTAGATCACTTACTACAGTTGGGTCAGCCAAAGTTGATATATCGCCTAGGTTGCCAAAATCGTTTTCTGCAATTTTGCGCAGGATGCGCCGCATGATTTTGCCGGATCTGGTTTTAGGCAGTCCGGGTGCAAATTGAATGAGATCTGGCGTGGCAATAGGGCCAATTTCAGTACGCACCCAGTTTACAAGCTCTTTTTTAAGCTCCTGGGTTGGCTTTTCACCCTGCATAAGGGTGACATAGGCGTAAATGCCCTGACCCTTAATGTCGTGTGGGTAACCTACGACCGCAGCTTCAGACACTTTATCATGCGCAACGAGCGCTGATTCAACTTCAGCAGTGCCCATGCGGTGGCCAGAGACATTAATGACATCATCCACACGGCCTGTAATCCAATAATAGCCGTCGCTATCACGACGTGCGCCATCGCCTGTAAAATATTTATTAGGGTAGGTGCTGAAATAGGTCTGCATGAAACGCTCATGATCGCCATATAGTGTGCGCATCTGGCCCGGCCAACTTTGTGCTATCACAAGGTTACCCTCGCAGACGCCCTCCATGACTTTACCTTCAGGATCTACAATCTGTGGTGTAACACCAAAAAAAGGCAGGGTGGCTGAACCAGCTTTCAAACGGGTAGCGCCTGGCAGGGGGGTTATGAGAATGCCGCCCGTTTCTGTCTGCCACCATGTGTCCATAATAGGGCAAATGCCGTTGCCAACGACATTATAATACCACTCCCACGCCTCTGGATTAATAGGCTCACCCACAGACCCCAGCAAACGCAAGGATGAACGGCTGGTGCGCGTCACCCATTCATCGCCCTTGGACATGAGGGCGCGAATGGCCGTTGGTGCTGTGTAGAAGGTGTTGACCTTGTGCTTGTCAATCACCTGCCAGAAGCGGCTATCATCTGGATAGTTTGGTACGCCTTCAAACATAAGGGTTGTTGCGCCATTGGCGAGCGGGCCATAAATAATATAGGAATGGCCTGTGATCCAGCCAATATCAGCTGTGCACCAATATACATCGCCATCCTTATAATCAAAAATATATTGATGGGTCATGGATGCAAAAACAAGATAACCACCTGTTGTATGCACTACACCTTTTGGCTTGCCAGTGGAGCCAGATGTATACAGCAGAAACAAGGGATCCTCAGCATTCATTTCAACAGCTGGGCAGTGATCTGTAACTTTGGCAGCTTCATCCTCGTACCAAAAATCGCGCCCCTGTTTCATATCAACAGCACCGCCCGTGCGCTTGACAACAAGCACGGTTTTTATACCCCCTTTAACTTTTATGGACGCTGCATCCACATTTTTTTTAAGTGGCACAGTTTTGCCACCGCGCAGGCCTTCATCAGATGTAATGACGATTTTTGATTCGCAATCCTCAATGCGGTTTGCCAAAGACTCTGGTGAAAACCCGCCAAACACAACAGAATGTACCGCGCCGATGCGGGTGCAGGCCAGCATGGCGTAGGCAGCTTCTGGAATCATGGGCATGTAGATGGTAACGCGGTCGCCTTTTTGGACATTATGGGCTTTGAGCACATTGGCAAAGCGCGAAACTTCCGAATATAATTTGGTGTAAGTTATGTGGCGGCTGTCTTTTGGATCATCGCCTTCCCAGATGATGGCTGTCTGATTGCCGCGTGTTAGAAGGTGGCGGTCTATGCAATTGTGGGAAACATTGGTGGTGCCATCTTCAAACCAGCGGATGGAAACCTTGTCTGGCTCAAAAGAAGTATTTTTTATTTTTGCATAGGGTGTGAACCAGTCAATACGTTTGCCGTGTTCTGCCCAAAATGCTTCATTGTCTTCCAGGGAATGTTCATACATGCTTGTGTAAGCAGGTGCATCTATAAGGGCACGTTTGGCCCATTCTGGCGAAATATCGTGAATTTTATCCTGCACAGAATTCTCCCAAATGCCGTTATTATAGTTTCTACAGAGAAAATCATTATTACACTATATTTTAAGCGCGATAAGCTCAATCATATCCGAATCACTCAAAAATTGAACTTATCTAGGTTTTTTAGAATCATGCAACACATACAAAAAATAGGGTCAATTTATAAAACCACATTCCCTAGAGACAGGCAACCAACTGATTTGTCTTGTTTTTCTAGATATTGGTTTTACAGGGCTTGGTTATGTAAGTACATGCTGAATATTATGTTTGGGGTATTTTTCAGTTTTTGTCTGGTTGGCAGTACTGGTTTTGCGCAGGTTGCAAGTGAAGCCATAAACCTTGATGGTATTCGGGCTTCCTTGCAGCAGATTGAAGCATCACTGGAACGTAAAGACCTGAGTGATAAGGAACTGCTTGATTTAAGAGGGCGGACTGAACCTTTAATTGAAGACCTGCAAGGTTTCATTGCCAAGCAAGTGCCCAAACTTGAGGGTATTAAAAGCAGGATTGAACAGCTAACGCCCAAAGACACAGCAAAAGACCTGGCAAAGCCAGATACTAAAGCTGAGGCACCTTTAGACGCGCCGCCTGAGATAAAACCAGTATTAGTGCCTGAAAATACAAATCTTGCAAAAGAAAAAGACGAGCAGGCGCGGCTTCTGAAAGAGACCGATAATAATTTGCGAACTGCACGTTATGAATTTGAACGCGGACAGCAAATTCTCAACACAATAACGGAACGAAGACGTGTATTGTTTACACGTGCGTTGCTTGATCGCAGCCAGCCACTCGTAAGCCCAGCGCTGTGGGTTGGTATTGGGCAGATTCTGCCAAACGAATTACGTCTAATGGGTCGATTTTTTGGGGATTGGTCAGCGTCAGCCAGTCAAAATCTTGATCTCTTGCGGATCGCCCTGCTTATTGCCTTTGCTTTGCTGCTCATTTCAATTGCGCCACGTATACTTAAATTTGTATATAGTTTTGAGGGCAGGTCTAAGGCCATTGTAGCTCCAACACGGCTGGCAAAAGCCATTGCAGCTTTACGTATCATATTGGGCGCTACCCTTATTCCAGCCCTTATCTCATTTGTTACCTATATTTTCATTAAAGCGTTTGGACTAATCAATGGCAAAATGGATGATATTGCATTTGTGGGTGTTACTGGCATAAGTCTGCTGTTCTTTTCACGCGCCATGACGCGCGCCATCATTCCTGTAGCGAACCCAAACTGGCGCATTTTCGACATTCCAGATCAGTTGGCAGTCAAGCTTCAATGGGTCATTGCCTATGTGGCTTTTACTCTTGTTGCGGGTAAAATACTGGAAGTATTATTTCAGACTATTGTTGCGCCTCTTACTATAATGATTGCCATAAAAGGCCTTACAGCCATTATTGTAGCCGTTATTATTTCCCAGGCTTTGCGTGAAATCACTGTAGTTGATGAGAGTAAACTGGAAGACGAGGCTTGTTTTGGGCCTAATACTTCACCTGAACCTGAACATGCCAACTGGTTCAGGATTGCGGGCTGGATATTCTGCAGCATTATCATCTTATCCGCGGCTGGCGGTTATATCGCTCTTGCATCATTTTTGGCCTATCAGATCGCATGGGTGGCCGTTGTTGCCGTACTTCTTGTTCTAGGGTTGATCATCGTTGATGAGGCTATCGGTAAAGGCATGTCCTCTGACGGGCTGATCGGCCGTAAAATGCGTAATTCAGTTGGCCTTAAAAGCGGTTCAATAAATCAAATTAGTATAATTGCTTCTGGTTTGCTGCGGCTGACAGCTTTTTTAATCGCGTTGTTTTTAATTCTTGCACCTTGGGGGGTGGATAGTGGTGATCTGACTGGATATCTCAAATCCGCGTTTTTTGGGTTTCAGGTTGCAGGTGTCACAATCTCTTTTTCAACAATCGCTACAGCTCTTATCATATTCATTGTGGGTGTTAGCCTTACACGTTCTGTGCAACGCTGGCTGGAACTGCGTTACCTGCCTCTGACGGGACTTGATGTTGGTCTACGCAACTCCATCAAAACTATTTTTGGGTATATTGGTATTTTTATCGCCTCTGCTCTTGCTTTCAGCGTGGCTGGTTTAAGCCTGGACAAGCTTACCATAGTTGCCGGAGCACTTTCTGTTGGTATCGGGTTTGGCTTACAGTCTATCGTAAACAACTTTGTGTCTGGTCTAATTTTGCTTTGGGAACGGCCTTTACGCGTTGGTGACTGGATTGCGGTTGGGGGCGAGGAAGGAATTGTAAAACGTATCAATGTGCGTGCAACTGAAATTGAAACGTTTGATAAAGCCAGTCTCATTGTGCCCAACAGTGAATTTATTTCAGGACGTGTAAAAAACTGGGTCCATAGCAACCGTTATGCGCGCATTATTATTCCCATCAGCATAAAAAATTCAACTGAACCTAAACATATTGAAAGAATATTAAACGAAGTTGCATTGGCGCACAGAGAGGTTTTATCGCAACCTGCGCCGCGCGTGTTTTTTATGAAAATTACCGATGCATCCCTTGATTTTGAGTTACGCTGTTTTGCGGATGTAGACGTGATGGGTGTAACCCGTAGCGAGCTGCTTTTTGCCCTTTACGAACGGCTTCAGGTTGAAGGTATCGATATGCCTTCAACAGCCAATGTGATTGAGGCAGCTGATATTGAGAAAATTAGTTCTGTAATCACAGCCCGCATACAAAGTGGAGAGATTGCTATCAAAAGAATGGATAAGTAGTCATTCTGACTACTGTTTCCACCTTACAGTGCCCTTGCCATCATCTGCTTTTTTGTCACCTGGTTTTCCAACCTTGATGCCACTATCAGATTGGGCAAGCGGTTTGGCAGGGATGGGAGGTGCTTCTTTCATGAGCAATATGGAAATGCGACGGTTTGCGGCAATGTAAGGGTCGTCCGGAAACATGGGTTCTGTATCAGCTTTGCCCACTACAGACTGGAATTTATCATCTGGCACACCAGAACTTGCCAGAATATCACGTACAGACAACGCACGTTCAGTTGATACCTGCCATGCAGCTCCACCATTTGAGGCTGCGCCACGCTGTCCAGAAGTGTGTCCAGCGATACGGATACGGTTTGGCAATTTGCGTAAGGCTGGCCCCAGTTTTTCCAGGATGAGACGCGTGCGCTCGTAAGGGGTTACGGAGCCTTCTGGAAACATGGATCGGCCGTCCTGATCAACTATCTGTAGATCAAGACCGTCTGGAGTTTCCTGAATAACAACATTTTTAGAAAGTTCGGCAAAGTCAGGCAAATCCTGAAGCGCCTGACGCAATGATGCTGCTGCCATGGCAAACTGGCGGTCGTTCAAAACAAGAATAAGGCCAGTGTCGCGTTTCTCAAATTTCACTGGTGCTGTAATGTCAGAGCCTTCATCTGTTGGTGCTCTTTCGACGTTTTTTAGATTAGGCCGGACTGGAATACCATCCAGTTCAACAATACCAGCATTGCGTGTTTCTTTTTGCGATCCGAAAGCTTCGCGCATGGAACCAGCCACAATCTGAAGTTTTTTGGAATCCTGTGTCGAGAAGGCCGTCAGCATTACGAAAAAGCTCATGAGCAAACCCATAAGATCCGCAAATGTCACAAACCAGCCGTGACCACCAACATGTCCTTTTTTACGCGCCATTTTACAAATTTTCCAAAATATTAGGCCATTGCGTCTGAAAACTCGGCCTTGTGATGGGCAGGAAGATAAGAAATCAACATTTCACGTACCATTGTCGGACTTTTGGAATCGCGTATCTGCATGATCCCATCAATGATGAGTGTGCGTGAGATTTCTTCTTCTTCGAGTTTAAGATGAAGCTTGTCAGCCATAGGCAGGCAGAACAGATTGCCTACAAGCGCACCGTAAAGTGTTGCCAGAAGAGAAATTGCCATGAATGGCCCAAGTTTTGATGGATCGTCCATGTTGGCAAACATCTGCACCATGCCAATCAGCGTACCAACCATGCCCCATGCAGGAGCCGCATCGCCAATAGAGCGGTATATTTTCTGTCCTTCATCTAAATGCGTCAGAAATGTATCCCTATCCTTTTCGAGAGCTGAGCGTATAAAATCCGGGTCGTAGCCATCTGCTACATAACGTATGCCCTGAGCCAGGAATGCATCTTCAACCTGCACGTTTTCCAAGGCAATTGGGCCAGATTTACGAACTATTTCAGCAATACGGGTAATTTCCTCAATCAGGACGCGTGGGTTCATGGCACGCATTGTAAATGCAAACCGTACCCCCATAGGAAAGCCATGTGCCAGAGCCGAAAGCGGGAAACGTATGAGTGTTCCAGCCAGACAGCCGCCCCCAATAACCACGATGGCATGAAGGTCATAAAAAATACGGAAGTCGCCGCCAAGAAGCACAAGCGTTATAACTGTTGCTAGTCCTGCAAGATAACCAAGACCGGTCGCAATATCCATTTTAGTCTCCAGAACCAGCATATAATATTCAGGGTCATAATTTATGACTCATCAAAATTATGAAATTCCGCGTACATATCTACGCAGGCCTTCGCCCACGGGTAAATCGGCTGAACTCGTAGCCACAATAAGGGCGCGCGCTGAAGGAAGAGTTAAGTATGGGAGCGAGTTTGTAAGTATTATTAAAATTTATCTTGTTGAATGTGGATTCTACTACAAATCAAGGTTAATGCTTTATTCTGTTTTCTAAAAACAGAAATGCGTTTAGATTCTTTATCCTAAGCGTTTCTAATGTAAAAATGCTCAAGCTTTTTTGCTACATGTTCTACTTATTCAAACCCTGTTAGGGTCCTGTGCAGTTTGAGGTGTCTAACCATGCTTCAAAAAGGAAATTATGCTAAATGGCAATCTTTAAACTTTATTTTCGTGTTTTAGGACAATTAGGCCCTGAGCGTCGTTTGGCTTTTTTACTTGGTTTTGCAAATATTTTGCTTGCCATTTCTGCTTTTGCCGAGCCTGTCCTGTTTGGACGAATTGTCGATACTCTGACTGAAGCCCAAAATAACAGTCATTCACTTGATAAAAGTCGTTTTGTCCCACTACTGACCGCCTGGGTTGGGTTTGGCCTGTTTACAATAGCTGCCAGTGTCCTTGTTGCTCTTTATGCTGAGCGTTTATCTCACAGGCGCAGACTTGCAGTCATGGCAAACTACTATGAGCATGTTTTGAATTTGCCACAGGCCTTTCACACAGATGTTCATTCTGGTGGTCTATTAAAGGTAATGCTTGAAGGCGCCAATGGAATGGGGAGTCTTTGGCTTTCTTTCTTCAGAGAACATTGTTCCAGTCTTTTTACATTGTTCATCATGCTGCCCTTTACACTTTACATAAACTGGAGACTTGCGAGCCTTCTGTTTATTCTTGTGGTCGTATTTGCGTTACTATCGTCTTTTATCTTGAGGCGAACTGAAAAATTACAGGGGGGTGTTGAAAAGATCCACACACAGATGGCAGAACGCGCCATTGATTCGCTTGGAAACGTTCCTGTTATTCAGTCTTTTACACGCATTGCAGTTGAAGCTCATGCCATGCGTTCAGCTATTGACCGTGTACTTGCTGCGCAGATACCAGTTTTGTCATGGTGGGCCATTGCAGCAGTTGTTACCCGGGCTTCTGCTACGTTGACAATTCTTGGCATATTACTGGTAGGTACGTATTTATTTAGCCAGAAACTTGCAACCGTTGGGGAGGTTGTAACTTTTATGGCTTTGGCTACAGCCCTGATTGGGCGACTAGAGCAGGTTATTGGATTTTTAAATACTATTTTCATGATGGCCCCGAAACTTCTCCAGTTTTTCAATGTGCTGGATACAGTGCCAACTGTACGGGACCGTGTGGAAGCCATTGATCCAGGCAGACTTACGGGCCGTGTTGGCTTTCACAATGTCTCATTTTCTTATGATGGCAAAAAAACATCTGTTTTTGATGTAAGTTTTGAGGTTCGCCCTGGTGAAACCATTGCGTTTGTTGGCTCTACAGGATCTGGCAAATCCACTACACTTGGTCTGCTGCACCGTGTATTTGACCCTCAATCTGGATTTGTATCCATTGATGGCATAGATCTGCGTGATATGACGCTCAGTGGCCTGCGCAACAATATTGGTGTTGTATTTCAAGAACCTATGCTGTTTGCCCGTTCCATCGAAGAAAACGTGCGGGTGGGCAATCCTGATGCAAGCGATGAAGCTTTTATGGATGCTCTTGAACGGGCGCAGGCAATGGAGTTTGTTTCACGCCAGGTGGAAGGCGTTAAAACAGTTATAGGTGAGCGCGGACGAACTCTTTCTGGAGGCGAGCGTCAGCGTCTTTCAATTGCCCGTGCTTTGCTTAAAGACCCGCCAATCATGATTTTGGACGAGGCTTCAAGTGCGCTGGATGCAACCACGGAACAAAAGCTACAAGAAGCGCTGGATGAAGTACGCAAGGGCCGCACGACCTTCATTATAGCCCACAGGCTGGCAACAATCCGTAATGCCAGTCGTATTTTTGTGTTTGACCATGGGCATATTATTGAATCTGGCAGTTTTGACGAGTTAATCCGTCTTAATGGCCGGTTTGCAGCTCTTGCCAAAGCACAGTTTATGGATGGGGCAATGGGAAAACCCACAGCATAGTGTCATGTTCCTTTTAACTCCAGCGCCAAGGCATGAATGCTGGTTGCAAGCTCATGCGCCAGCGCTGAATTTATAAGTCTATGCTGTTCAAGGCGGGTTTTACCGTTAAAAGCCTCACTCATACATTTTATTCGAAAATGTGTTTCTCCTTGTGGCCTTGCACCCATATGACCCGCATGGAGGTGGCTTTCATCAGTCACCTCAATCATTATGGGTTTCAAGATTTCGTTTAGGCGCTGTTTGATAAGATCTGCCATACTCTTCATATTGTTTTGTCCTTAAGCAGTTTTGTCGCATAGTCTGAAAACATTTCATCTTAGGCTTGCAACCAGCGATTAGTGTTGTAAACATGTTGACCGCTGCATGCAACGCCTTGTGCTTAACGCTCATGAATATAATATCATCATCAACCTACATAATTTATTGGAAAAACCGTGAGTTCAAGCCTTTTTGACAGTATCCGCATGAAACCAACGCGTAGCTCAGCTGCAAAAGAAGCGCCTAAATGTGAACATCCAGGCTGCACTGAGCCAGGGGCGCATAAAGCCCCCAAAGGACGAAACTTTGAAGGACAATATCTGCTGCTCTGCATTAAACACGTGCAGGAATATAATAAATCTTTCAATTATTTCAATGGTATGGATGATGACAAGGTTCGTGCCTATCAAAAGGATTCTCTGACTGGCCATCGCCCTACATGGAACATGGGTGTCGAGGCAAAAGCAGTGGAGAGCGGGGTTTATGTTGATACGCTGGAGATTTTGAAAAAAGCAGCCAGATCCAGAACCGCTCGTGTAAGGGCAACAGTGAGTGCCTCTGCCGATCCAAAACGCCCTGTTGTTGGAAATGCGGCACGTAAAGCTTTTGAAACCATGGGCCTGGATGAAACATCTGATAAAGCAGCCATTCGCACAAAATACAAAGAGCTGGTCAAGCGTCTGCATCCTGATGCCAATGCGGGTGATCGCTCAAATGAAGCCCGTATGATGGCTGTGATTGAGGCCTATAACTATTTTAAAACCACTGGTTTTGTCTGATAGTCTTAATTGTAATATTTTCATCACGTATTTATCAGACAACCATCCTTTTGGGTCGATATGAGAGTTTAAAACATGAGCCGTACTGCTGAAGCCTATTCCAATCTACCTGATGTTAAAGTGTCTGTTGCCCAAGTTTTCAGTATTGATAGCGATCTGGAAGTGCCAGCCTATTCGCGCAAAGACGAGAATGTACCTGATCTTGATCCAGATTATATATTCGACCGCGATACAACGCTCTCCATTTTAGCAGGTTTTGCCCATAACCGCCGTGTGATGGTCACTGGCTATCATGGCACTGGAAAATCGACCCATATTGAGCAGGTGGCAGCGCGACTCAACTGGCCCTGTATTCGCATCAATCTTGATAGCCATGTGAGCCGTATTGATCTGGTGGGGAAAGATGCCATTGTTCTCAAAGACGGACAGCAGATTACTGAGTTCAAGGATGGTATTTTGCCATGGGCTTTGCAAAATAACGTTGCTCTGGTGTTTGATGAATATGATGCAGGTCGGCCTGATGTGATGTTTGTCATTCAGCGTGTACTGGAAGTTGCCGGTAAGCTCACATTGCTTGACCAAAAGCGTGTTATTCGCCCGCACCCAGCGTTTCGTTTGTTTGCAACAGCCAATACTGTGGGCCTTGGCGATACATCTGGCTTGTATCATGGCACACAGCAGATCAATCAGGGGCAGATGGATCGCTGGTCGATTGTGGCAACACTCAATTATCTGCCGCATGACAGGGAAGTGGATATTGTTGCCTCCAAGGTGAAGCATTATGGGGATAAAAACGGGCGTGATACTGTCAATAAAATGGTGCGCGTTGCGGATTTAACAAGAAATGCCTTTATAAACGGCGATATCTCAACAGTTATGTCGCCAAGAACCGTGATTACCTGGGCAGAAAATGCCGAGATTTTTGGGGATATTGCCTTTGCGTTTCGCGTGACATTTTTGAACAAGTGCGATGAGCTTGAGCGCAGTCTGGTGGCTGAATTTTATCAGCGGGCTTTTGGCGTTGAGCTGAAAGAAAGCACTGTAAATGTTGCTCTGACGTAATCTATCTTTCCCTCTCCCGTTTACGAGAGAGGGTGGCCTTTGCGTTGGTAAAGGTCTGGTGAGGGCTAGAATATACTATGAAATTTATTTTAATGATGGAGTTTTTAATGTGCGAATGATTAAAGTTTTTGTTTGGCTTATATTAATCAAATCAATCGTTTCCTGTGCCCCTATACAAAAAAGCTCTGAGATTGTTTCAGTTAGTTCTTCAGGGCAGTCTTTGTCTGCTGGGCATGGAGACACAGTTCTTGACATTAAAATTTCAAAATCACTCCCAAATGCCTTTGGTGGAGCAGATATTTTTGGTCGTAAAACTGATGCAGGGCGAGTGATTGTTCAATTTGTTGGAAGCCAAGGTAGGGTTGCACACTTCGTTCGTCAAAATGTTACTATTGAGACAAATGAAACAACAATGACCCGTACTCCGCTTATAATTCCGACAATGCAAACAACAATAATAAATGGCACAATTGGATCAACGCCAGTTTCAGGAGTTTCTAGTTCGCAATCATATGCAGTGATACAGCCTAGTGCAGCTCAAGGCTATATTTCAAGCTCGCCAAGCATACCGTTTAATGTGGAAGAAGGTAAATCAATCACAATTGAAGGCCGTAACTTGAAAGTTCTTAAAGTGATCCAAAATGGTATTGAATATTCGATACAAAGTATGTTGTGAAACCCCTCACCCGACCCTTGTTAACGCAAAGGCCACCCTCTCCCATAAATGGGAAAGGGAAAAGTCAGAGCTAAACCCATGACCCTATCCAATCGCAAAACTGGACAATCTGCTCCCTCTCCCAATGAGCCGTTGAAACGCTCCGTTGCTGGATGCTTGCGTGCGCTGGCGCGAACGCCTGATATTGAGGTGGCATATGCCGCTGAAAAGCCCATGTTGATGGGCTATGGGGCGGGTGCAAAGGCGCGGCTGCCAGAACCGCCCCGCAAAATTACCACCAAAGATGTTGATATCTTACGTGGTTTTGCCGATTCATTCGGGTTGCGCCTTGCCTGCCACAACGTGCAGCTGCATCGTAAGCTCTCCCCTGAAATGCAGTCTTCGCGCGCCATATTTGATGCTGTGGAGCAAGCGCGTGTTGAGGCAATTGGATCGCGCCGCATGTATGGTGTGGCGAACAACCTCACTGCCATGCTGGAGGATCGCTATCATCGCGGTAAATATGAGGACATTACCGACCGTGCGGATGCCCCGCTTGAGGACGCACTGGCTCTCATGGTGCGCGAGCGGCTTACAGGTCAAAAACCGCCCGAAGCTGCCCTTAAAATCGTTGATCTGTGGCGTGAATTTATTGAGAAGCGTGCTGGCAAGGAACTGGATAAGCTGGGTGCAACGATTGAAGACCAGCGGCTTTTTGCCAAGTCTATCCATCGCCTGCTTGAAACACTTGATATGGGTGATCCGAGCACGCTGGATAAAGATGAGAGCGAAGACGATAATAATAAAAATGAAAGTCAGCCTGAGGATAATAGTCAGGATACAACGGGCCAAAGCAGCGAAGACCAAGCTTTTGAAGGCATGGAATTGCAGGAAACTGATTCAGCACAGGATGATCTGAATGAAGGTGCAGAAGAAGCACCTGATTCGCCCAGCGGTGAGTTTCCAGACGAAACAGATGCGATGGACTCAACTGAGCCTGCGCAAGGCAAGCGTCCACCAAACCAAATGGGGCATAATCGGACACAATCTGATTATAAAGCTTACAGTCATAAATTTGATGAAACCATACATGCGGAAGATTTATGCGAAGGTGAGGAGCTTGACCGTCTTCGTGCTTTTTTAGACAAGCAGCTTGGTGCATTGCAGGGCGTTGTGGGGCGGCTCGCAAACCGATTGCAGCGGCGGTTACTGGCACAGCAAAACCGTGCTTGGGAGTTCGATTTGGAGGAAGGCCAGCTTGATCCTGTGCGCCTGCCGCGCATCATTATTGACCCTTATCAGGCGCTCTCATTCAGGCAGGAAAAAGACACGAATTTTCGAGATACGGTGGTCACGCTGCTCATTGACAATTCTGGGTCCATGCGTGGGCGGCCTATCACTGTGGCTGCCACCTGCGCCGATATACTCGCTAGAACCTTAGAGCGTTGCGGCGTAAAAGTCGAGATTTTAGGCTTCACGACCAAAGCGTGGAAGGGCGGAGCTGCGCGTGAATCATGGCTTCAGGGCGGTAAACCCGCCAATCCTGGGCGTTTGAATGATTTACGCCATATTATTTACAAATCGGCGGATGCACCATGGCGCAGGGCGCGGCGCAATCTGGGCTTGATGATGCGCGAAGGGCTGCTGAAGGAAAACATTGACGGCGAGGCGCTGGACTGGGCGCATAAACGCCTGCTGGGGCGGCCTGAGCAACGCAGAATTCTGATGATGATTTCTGATGGTGCGCCTGTGGATGATTCAACGCTCTCGGTCAATAATGGCAATTATCTGGAGCGGCATTTGCGAAGCGTGATTGAGGAGATTGAGACGCGCTCGCCTGTGGAACTGATTGCTATTGGCATTGGCCATGATGTAACGCGCTATTATCGCCGTGCCGTGACAATTGTGGATGCAGAAGAGCTTGGCGGCGTAATGACTGAGAAATTAGCCGAGCTGTTTGAAGAAGGCGTGAAAGTTGTGCGGCGGGGGTGGAGGTAGTGACTTCTTTCTACTGTTTACGGTAGAGGGTGACTTAACGAAGTTAGGTTGGATAAGGGGTGTAAAGCTTCATAAATCTACAAATTGAGGCCATATTACATTTCCTTACCCGATCTTTGTTAACGTAAAGATTACACTTGAACATGAATACGAGAATATAACCGAGTCTTAAATTATAATTTTCTCTTTGAGTATAAATTCTTTTAAAGTCGCATGGACTTCTAGTTTTTCATTTTGAATATAAGCAGCACTTTTGTCCTCAATTAAAGGGATCGGTGCACCTTCATACCATTCCTTGGCCTTACCAAAATTATCTTTACGCTTCTTTTTTTCAAAAATATCTCTGTAACGCCTTGGTGAAATACCCATAAAAGGCTCAAATAAAACCTTGTTTGTATCATTTCCATTTCTTTCGAATGTAATTGAATCTGAATGTAGTTTATGAGCATGGCTCTTTGGGTAAGGTTCTAAGAAAACAACTCTTTGTATTCCAGCCGCAACAATGTGCTTTGCACATAGATGGCATGGAAATGTTGTACAAAATAAAGTTGCTCGCAGAGTTGATCTACCTAATTGAGCAGCATCTGAAATGGCAGACATCTCTGCATGTATAATCCTTCCATACTCAATAATATCCATAATTTGGGCATCTTTAAATTTAGAGTTTTTCTCTAATACTGCGACCCGACTTTTTTCATCTTGTAAACCAGTAAGTTCGACAGATAAAAATCCAGCTCCAGCTAAACGTTCAATTAAATCATATATAATCTCGTTTTTTCGGTCTTGATTCGGATCGCTACCCCTTTCAACATCACGAAAAATAGTGGAATCGTCATCTTCCCAGTATGTACCACCTTTAGCTTTAGGCACTTCATTGCATCCTAAAGTAACAATTTCACCACAATCACTGAAGATAGCTGCACCAACTTGCCTAGAAAGATCAACCGAACGTAGCGCAGCTGCGTTTGCCATATAAAGCCCGTATTCATCTTTGCTCGGAGATATTTTTGTATCTCCAAACAATGCACGTACAAAACGCTGTATAGTTTTTGTAGTACGGTCTTTGTTAATACCATCTACAAAAACATCACCAAGATGAAATACATCTGATAATCTTTGGCCATTAGCATCGTCTTTTTGACTTTGATCCATGTCTATTAATTTGATAGCTTCTTGTTCACAAATTGCTTCATTTTTTGGGGAAGAGTCATATGTACTTATTTTATCCATTAACACTTGCCTACGCTCTAATGATCTTCCAAAAACAGAGACTTGTATAAACTTTCGTCCATACACACGGCGCATAACTTCTATTTCTTCAGGGCGTTTAAATTGGCGTATAATATACGCATTTTTTAAAGCAGGATCAGCTGTATTATTAGTTTGATTATTTTTTATTCTGATTTCAGATATTTTTGTAATTGCAACACCAGACATAGCAGCTGGTGTTTTAGCCAATTTTCGAAATTCATTTCCATATTGAATTAGAGTGTCGTATCTTGTGTAGTAAGAACTTTCATCTATCAAAATATCAATTTTGTAGTTTTTAGCAAATTTTGTTAAATGTATAACATGAGATTTATAGCTCACTTCTTTTAAAGATTTTTCCAAAGCCTCAACAACATTATCAATATTTACACCAATTGGGCCGACAATTCCAAATACAAGTTCAGGCGTAGTAATTTTATTAAGAGCTAAATCCGCCTTAATGTTCATAAATTTTTACCTTATAACTTGGTTGAGCGACTTGAGTAAGCTGATTCTATAAGTATATTGCAAATTACAAATAATACACTGGAGATTAAAATGTCTGATTGTAAGAGAGCTATAGCAGAGCAAAATGATGGATCTGAATGGTTGCTTTTACAAATTCGATCAGCATTTAAAACTATCCGAGAGAAATCATTACATCGTCGTGGTTCGTATTTAATACGTGACGAAGATCTTGAAATTCCAACTCAAAAGCCAATATCTTTGAAGCAAAGCTCTGATTGCGATCAAGACTTAGTAAAATAACTATTCCACTATAATATTCTAAAAATACTGTCTTAATGCAGTAATTCTTGATTTATCAATAAAATTAAACAAGCCCAAAATTGAAGAGAAAATAAAAGACGTGGATACGCGGGTCAGGCCCGCGCATGATGGTGGCAGGTGAACTTACTGTCTAAACCGCAACTATCGCCCCGTGGCAGTGCTTGAATTTTTTACCAGATCCACAGGGGCAGGGTTCATTACGGCCAACTTTACCCCAAGTGCTGACATCATCTGCTTTGCGCTCCACTGCTGGCAGAGATAAACCATACCCATCAGACATCTCATTTTCACCCGTTAACGGATCAATATGGCTTGCCTGCATATCTGGCAGCTGCGCTTCTGGTGGAGCATCAAACATAACCTCCACCCGCATGAGCTGGGCTGTTACATCCTCACGCAGTTTGGTGATCAGCTCGTTGAACAGTTCAAACGCCTCTGATTTATACTCGTTCAAAGGATCGCGCTGGGCATAGCCACGCCAGCCAATCACCTGCCGCAAATGGTCAAGGGTCACAAGGTGCTCACGCCATAAGTGGTCAAGGCTTTGCAAAATCACCTGTTTTTCAACATAAAGCATGACTTCGCTGGTGTTTTTTGTTCGCCGTACCACATAAGCCTCGTCTGCTGTATGACGCAGACGCTCGCGCATTTCCTCATCTGCAATGCCTTCTTCCTTTGCCCAGTCAGATACAGGAACATCAAGGTTAAGAAGCTTTTGCACATCTTCATGCAGAACCGACACGTTCCACTGCTCAGGATATGCACCTTCTGGAATATGGGTTGTGACCAGATCGTCGATCACGCCGTGGCGCATGTCAGTGATGGTTTCCGACATGTCCTCAAGCGACATGAAATCCTTGCGCTGATCGAACACGGCTTTACGCTGGTCATTCATCACATCATCGTATTTGAGGATGTTTTTGCGCATGTCGAAGTTACGCGCCTCCACTTTTTTCTGTGCGGTTTCCAAGGCCTTATTCACCCATGGATGGGCAATGGCCTCGCCTTCTTTCAGGCCAAGTTTCTGAAGCATACCATCCATACGGTCTGAACCAAAGATCCGCATCAGATCATCCTGCAAGGACAGGAAGAACTTCGAATGGCCTGGATCGCCCTGACGGCCAGAACGCCCGCGCAGCTGGTTATCAATACGGCGGCTTTCATGGCGCTCAGTACCAATCACCATTAGGCCACCAGCTCCAAGAGCCTTGACTTTAAGCTCCGCGCACTGGGCAAGAATAGCAGTTTCACGCTGTTTATAATCCGGGCTTTCAGGTTCAAACCCTGCGCATTCGCGCTTGATACGCATGTCGTAATTGCCGCCAAGCTGAATATCCGTGCCGCGCCCTGCCATGTTGGTTGCAATGGTTATTGCGCCTGGCACACCAGCTTGGGAGACGATAAACGCTTCCTGCTCATGATAGCGGGCGTTCAAAATAGCAAATATTTTGGCAGGCATACCCTGTTTAATACCATCATATAGCGGGGCGAAGGCCTTTTCATCGCCAAGATCAATCTGCTTGAAGCCTAGTTTATGTAAATGTTCACCGAGTTCTTCTGATTTTTCAATTGAAGTTGTGCCAACCAGTACAGGCTGACCCTTGCTGCTGCACTCAGCGACTATGCCTGCAATAGCGGCAACTTTTTCAGCCTCGGTGCGATAGACCTCATCATCATCATCAATACGCTTTACATTCATGTTGGTTGGAATTTCCACGACTTCAAGATTATAAATCTGGTGAAACTCATCGGCTTCTGTGCCAGCAGTCCCTGTCATACCAGCCAGACGATCATAAAGCCTGAAATAATTCTGGAAGGTTATGGAGGCAAGCGTTTGGTTCTCTGGCTGAATTGTAACATGCTCTTTGGCTTCCAAGCCTTGATGCAGGCCTTCGGAATAGCGGCGGCCTGGCATCATACGGCCTGTAAATTCATCAATGATGACCACCTCATCATCTTTGACGATGTAATCCTTATCCCGTGTAAAGAGCGTGTGGGCACGCAAGGCCTGATTAACATGATGCACGAGAGTTGCATTATGGGCATCGTAAAGCGTACCGTCTTTTAGCAGACCAGCATCTTGCAGAAGCTTTTCAATTTCCTCATTGCCAGCTTCGGTAAGGGATACAGAACGCTGCTTTTCATCCAGATCAAAATGCTCTTTAGCGAGTTTTGGAATAAGCACATCAATAGAGTTGTATAGTTCTGAACGATCATCAACTGGGCCAGAAATAATAAGCGGCGTTCTGGCCTCGTCGATTAAAATGGAATCGACCTCGTCCACAATGGCAAAATAATGCCCACGCTGCACCATCTGGCTGAATTCATATTTCATGTTATCGCGCAGATAATCAAAGCCGTATTCGTTATTGGTGCCATAGGTTATATCACAGGCATAGGCTGCGTGGCGTTCAGTATCGTCCATGCCATGCACAATAATGCCAACAGACATGCCCAAAAACTTGTAGATTTTACCCATCCATTCTGCATCGCGCCGTGCGAGATAGTCATTGACGGTAACGACGTGAACGCCTTTGCCAGCCAATGCATTGAGGTAAACTGGAAGTGTTGCAACAAGGGTTTTGCCTTCGCCTGTGCGCATTTCTGCAATGCCGCGTTCGTTCAGCACCATGCCGCCAATGAGCTGCACATCAAAATGACGCTGGCCTAAAGCACGTTTTGCAGCTTCCCGCACAGTGGCAAAGGCTGGAATCAGAAGATCATCAACTGTTTTTGAACCATTGGCGATCTGCTGGCGAAATTCATCGGTTCTGGCACGAAGGGCATCATCGTCTAGCTTGACAAGATCGGCTTCGAGGGCATTGATGCTTGCCACTTTGGGGCGGTAATTTTTAAGACGACGCTCGTTAGAAGAGCCAAAGATCTTTCGTGCAAGTCCGCCAAGCATAGGTTATGTCCTTGATATAGGTTTGAGCCATGTTCTTAATGGATTTATGATGAACAGGCCATTTACCTCAAATTCTACAATATGTATGTATGCAGATATGAATTGCAGGGCAGGCTTGTCAATGGAACTTGAATGAGTCAGGCAAAACAAAAGCAATTATTTTATCATTAAAGCGATTCGCTCGCCTTTACTGGAGATTAAACAACATGATTTTATCAAAAACACGTTTTTGTGCAGCCGTTAGTTTCGCAGCTTTTATGTTTTCTGCTCCTATAATGGCAGAGGACAAGATTGTTGCGACCGTCAATGGTGAAAAAATAACCGAATCTGACGTGAGGTTTGCAACTGATGATTTGGCAGGGGCAATTCCTGCCAGCAGCGAAGATATGAAGCGTAAATATGTAATTGATTACCTGATTGATATGAAGCTGGTTTCACGCGCTGCCATAGCTGAAAAAATGGCAGACACTGATGATTTCAAACACCGCATGGATTATGCAAAAGATCGCGCATTAATGGAGCAGATGCTCATGCGTGATGCCAAAAAAGCCGTGACGCCAGAAGCTATGCAGGCTTTTTATGAAAGCCAAGTGAAATCAGTCAAGCCTGAACCAGAAGTGCGTGCGCGTCATATCCTGGTAGTTACGGAAGATGAAGCTAAAAAAGCCCTTGCCCGGGTAAAAGGCGGTGAAGATTTTGCAAAAGTTGCCACTGAACTCTCAACGGATCCAGGATCTGGCAAAGAGGGTGGTGATCTGGGTTATTTTACCAAACAGCGCATGGTGCCTGAATTTGCAGAAGCCGCGTTTGCAACAGATGTTGGGCAGGTTTCGACAATTGTAAAATCCCAGTTTGGCTATCATCTTATAAAAGTTGAAGACAAGCGTGAAAAGCAGCCACCAGCTTTTGACCAGCTTAAGATGCGGATTGAAGAGTTTTTGACGCAGAAAGCCCAGCAGGATGCAGTGGTCAAGCTCCGCCAGGCCGCAAAAATTGAGCGGATGGGTGAGGCTAAGGTCGATGCAGCGGTTGAAGCTAAAAAGCCTTAGGTTTATGATGCAGGACAATTCAGCATGGCTTCACATTCAACTCCAATTTCTCCGCTTGCCCCAAAACATGTTCCACACCTTCTGGAAATCAAAGGCGTTCGGTTCGCCACGGCAGAAGCTGGTATAAAATATAAAAATCGCCGTGATGTGTTCATGGCGGTGATGGATGCGCAGACTACTGTTGCAGGTGTTTTCACACGCTCAAAGTGTCCATCTGCAACAGTGGACTGGTGTCGGGCAAATTTGGTGCAGGGTGTTGCACGCGTTTTAGTCGTTAATTCTGGCAATGCCAATGCCTTTACAGGTTTAAAAGGAAAGAAGGCTGTTGAACTGACCGCTGATATTGCGGCAAAAGCTGTAGGATGTAATCCTTCTGAAGTGTTTTTAGCCTCTACTGGCGTCATTGGCGAACCATTGGATGCAACCAAATTTGATGGTGTGTTGCAAGACTGCGCAACTCGTATGGCAACAGGCCCTTGGGTTGATGCAGGCCGCGCCATCATGACTACAGACACGTTCCCAAAGCTTGCTACGGCCACTACTAAAATCGATGGTGTGGAGGTAGTTATCAACGGAATTGCCAAAGGGGCTGGTATGATTGCGCCTGATATGGCGACTATGCTGTCTTTTGTATTTACTGATGCAGCAATTGCGGCGCCCGTTCTTCAAGCCTTGTTATCTGCTGCTGTAAAACCCAGTTTTAATTCAATAACAGTTGATAGTGATATGTCCACTTCTGATACGCTTATGCTGTTTGCAACAGGCAAAGCTGGCAACGCCCCTGTTGAGCTGGCAAACGATGCGCGTTTAAAGGCTTTTAAAAAAGCATTGAACGCTGTGCTGCTTGATTTGGCCAAGCAGGTGGCAAAAGATGGAGAAGGTGCGCGTAAGTTTATAACTGTAACTGTCAAGGGAGCAGTTTCCAATATTTCTGCGCGGCGTGTAGCATTTTCAATTGCCAACTCACCTTTGGTGAAAACAGCTATTGCAGGAGAAGATGCAAACTGGGGCCGTGTTGTAATGGCTGTCGGGAAAGCTGGTGAACCAGCAGAGCGCGATCTCTTGTCAATTTATTTTGGGTCACATCGTGTGGCGTATATGGGTGAGCGTGATAACAGCTATGATGAAGCAGCTGTCTCCAATTACATGAAAAATGATGAAATCGAGATCAGGGTGGAAATTGGTATGGGAAGGGGTCAAACACAAATTTTCACCTGTGATTTAACCAAAGCCTATGTTGAAATTAATGGTGATTACAGATCGTAAAGGTGTTGTTTTGCAACATTACAACAAGCATCTGTTAATATCGTTAATCGTTAAATTTTGAGCATTAACTTATTCTTTTCAAACATAGGTCTACATTGGCGCAGGGTCATACATGAAACTGGTTTTAGTTGTGGCCTGTGCCTTGGTTGATGCTGACGGGCGTGTGCTTTTAGCACAGCGTCCAAAGGATAAATCTATGGCAGGCCTCTGGGAATTTCCAGGTGGCAAGATTGAGACAGGTGAGCGTCCTGAATTGGCTCTCATACGAGAACTAAAAGAAGAACTTGGTATTGAGACACAGGAGGCATGTTTGGCACCACTCACATTTGCAAGTCATGCATATGATGACTTCCACCTTTTGATGCCGCTTTACATCTGCCGTCGCTGGCAGGGTTTGGTGGAACCAAAGGAAGGGCAGTCGTTGAAATGGGTTAAACCCTGCAATATGAGACAGTATCCCATGCCACCTGCAGATGAGCCAATAATTCCCTTTTTAAAAGAGCTACTTGAATAGAAAGGGCAATTGCCATGTTAAGGCTATTCAAACTAAGTCGTCGTTTTTATAAAGATGAAACAGGCAGTACAGCAATTGAGTATGGGTTGATTGCAGCCTTAATTTTTTTAGGGATAGTGGTCTCTATAAATACTTTTGCAGGATCTATGGCCGCTACCTACAGCAAAATAGATGTAACTGTTGCAGCAGCCGTAGCTAAATAAATTTATGATTTTTTCTCCAAAGCATCTGCAAGCTTGTGCTTTGCGCTTCCTGGCTTCAAAGGTTTCTGTTGGCTCTCGTGCTCTGCCCAGCCTGACACCCAGATAAATTCAAATGTTGCCCGTATGCGGCCATCAACATCCCTAAATTTTTCTGAGTATAATTCTGAAGCCCTTTTAAAAATTTTAGGGTGCGTTGGACATTTTACCCTTGAGTGCAGGATATTTGTTGCACCCATTTTTCGTAAATCATGCATAAGGCACTTCATATTATCATAACGCACTGTTACGGTATCAACATCCGTTACAGGCAGTTTGAAGTTGGCCCGCTGTAGAAGCGCACCAAGGTCTTTTATGTCAGCAAAGGGAAATATACGCGGAGATACTCCCCCTGTTATTTCTTCCTCTGCAATCTGTAAAACGCTTCGAAGCTCTTTTAATGTTTTCCCACCTGGAATACAGGCTATAAACAGTCCATCTGGGCACAAAGCTCTTTGTATTTGTATAAATGCACCTGGAAGATCGTTAACTGCATGGAGGGCCATAGCGCTAACTATCAAGTTAAAATGGGTACCCTTAAGGGGGAGAGCCTCAAGAGGATTTTTAGGTAAGTTTTCAGGCGCAAGATACAGAAAGTTTTCAGGCTTTACAAAATCAGCAATTTTTTGTGAAAAAAAAGGTGTTGGTGTACCAATATCTGCAATTTTTTCAAAGTTTCGTAAAATATCGGTTAGACGTTCGTTGAGTTCTGTGGCTGCGCGATGCAGAAAAAAATCTGCAAATCCAAGTTTTCTGGCACGGTGTAAACGCAGCAAATAAGAAGACCCGTCAAAAATAGATGGGGGCGATAAACTGCTAGAGGAAGATTGAACCATTTGACTGCCTATCGTTTTTTACCATGTTTTAGTCTTGTTCTACTGTATTTTAGTCTTGAGTCTTTTAAACCTAAATTATAAACTATGACATGTTTTTACATTTGAATTTTATTTTGTGTGAGCTGCTACATAAGCTTGCTGATGTAATTTATCCACCCCAATGTATTGGCTGTCGTTCAGCTGTTGCAAATGTATCTACACTTTGTGGGCATTGCTGGACGAGCCTCAAATTTATTGAACGTCCCTATTGTGAGCGAATGGGTACTCCTTTTTCTGTAGATCTGGGAGGCCTGCTTCTGTCGCCAGCTGCTATTGCGGACCCGCCTGTATTTGATCGTGCACGATCTGTACTTATATATGATGGTCTGGGGCGGGCGCTTGTTCATAGGTTTAAATACGGGGATCGGCACGATCTTGCTCTTGCAATGGCAAGAATGATGACACAAGCTGGACGCGAATTAATTGAGGATGCAGATATTATTATTCCAGTTCCATTACACTGGACACGCCTTTTATCACGGCGTTTCAATCAGGCTGCCCTTCTGGCTTCGACTTTGTCTACAATAACGGGCAAACCTTATAATCCCGATGTGCTGAAACGTAAAAAAAGGACAAGACCGCAATATGGACTAACTCGCCCAGAGCGCCAAACAAATCTGCAAGGTGCGTTAGCAGTAGATAAAACTCTGTACTATAAAATTGAAGGCAAGCGTATTTTACTCATTGATGATGTTATGACAACATCCTCCACTGCCAATGCCGCAGCCCGTGCCCTTGTCAAAGCTAAAGCAAGCCATGTTGATGTATTAACATTTGCACGTGTTGTGGATTATGTGTGAGCAGCGTATAATTGCCTTTTTTGTAAAGCGAGACCAAAACAATGCCAGAATTTACAATTTATACAAAAGCATGGTGTCCGTACTGTCAGGCAGCACTGGACCTTCTTAAAAAGAAGGATATTCCATTCAAGCAAATTGAAATAACAAATAATAAAGAGTTATCCATGCAAATGGTGGAACGCGCAAATGGACGTACCTCCGTTCCACAGATTTTTGCAGGCGAAAGACATATTGGCGGGTGCGATGATCTTTATGCGCTGGATGAAAAAGGTGAGTTGGATAGACTGATAAAAGCTGGATAAATTCATGTAAAAGCTGGATAAATTCATGCCCCAAATTTTCAAGGCAGCTGTCGTTCAACTTAATTCCAGCGCAGATGTGTTAAAAAACATCAGTCATGCTTCCGTTTTTATCAGTGAGGCAGCAAAACGAGGCGCGACCTACATACAAACGCCAGAGATGTCTTCAATTGTGGATCGTGATAAAAACAATCTGCTCAGACAGGTATGTTTTGAAGAGGATGATGTATTTTTAAGTGCGATGCTGAAATTGGCAAAAGAACTGGGTATTACGCTACATATTGGATCTGTTGCACTTAAACAGGGCGAAAAACTTGTCAATAGAGCTTTTATTATCGACACAAAAGGTTTGATTCGCGCCCGATATGATAAAATACATTTATACGATGTTGATTTGCCAAATGGTGAGAGCTGGCGTGAAAGCTCCTCTTACACTGCAGGATCCACCGCTGTTATTGCAGATATAGAACAGGCTAAAATTGGTTTGAGTATATGCTATGATCTGCGTTTTCCTGCTCTTTATCATGCTCTTGCCCAAAATGGAGCACAGATACTAACCGCACCCTCCTGCTTTACGCGTCAGACAGGTGAAGCGCATTGGCATGTCTTGCAGCGTGCCCGTGCCATTGAAACTGGTTCCTTCATGATTTCAGCCGCCCAAATTGGTCCTCATGAGGATGGGCGCGAAACTTATGGGCATTCAATAATCATTGACCCTTGGGGACGCGTTTTGGCAGATGCAGGTAATAAGGGCCCTGGTATTGCCTTGGCAGATATTGACTTGTCCTTGGTATACCATGCCCGTCAAATGATACCTACGCTCCAGCATGCCAAAAGCTTTACTACCAAACAAGCGTAGCCTACCTTGCCTTGTACGCACACAAGAAATAGTTTACACTTGCATCGCGTGATTGGTTCCAACTGTCCGTGAAAGGCGAATAAGTCATGCCTGTTACCTCACACCGATCAAAACCATTTGTTTCGAGTGCGGTTTGAAATTCTTCAGGCGTTACAAATTTATCCCAGGAGTGTGTACCTTTTGGCAGCCAGCGCAAGATATATTCAGCGCCAATAATGGCAAGAACAAAAGAGCGAATGGTACGGTTCAGGGTAGAACCAATAAACAGGCCGCCTGACTTTACCAGTTTACTCGTAGCCTCAATAAATATTGCCATATCAGCAACATGTTCAACGACTTCCATTGCAAGAACTATATCAAATTCTGCACCAGTTTTAAGCAGTTCTTCTGCGGTTGTAACTTGATAGTTAATCTTAAGTTTGGAAAGGGTGGCATGAGCCTTTGCTATTTCTATATTCGATTCGCCAGGGTCAATGCCTGTTACTGTAGCTCCGAGGCGCGCAAGCGGTTCACATAATAGACCTCCACCACATCCAATGTCTAATATGGTAAGGCCAGAGAGCAGTTTTAGGTTATTTGAACCAACCTTATGATTTAAAGTAATCTGTTCTTTAATATATGCCAAACGTACTGGATTAATCCTGTGAAGCGGCTTCATTTTGCCCGTTGGATTCCACCATTCGCCTTGTAGCTCATTGAACTGCTGAACCTCGCGCGGATCAATTGTGGATTTTTGTATGGGTATATTATTCACAATTGATGTTCCGATAGTCGGGCTTTTGATTGAATCTGAAGTTTATACGCTAGAATATTTGAAAAAGTAATCAAGAGGGTGCACAGTCGCAGGTGTAAAAGAGTTTTAAGGAATTATTTTGAAAACTTCATATTTTTATTCAAACTTGTAAGGCTGGTGTAAGAATAGAGGAATACCAAGAGTTATTAAACTAATTATTAATTTGTTAAGGAATGTAAATGTCGTTTTTTGTAGGTAATGTTGTTGCAGATACTGCTAAATCTTCTCCAAATATTGATTCAGGCCTTCCATGGAAACAGGCTATTAAACCGGTATCTTTGAAATCAGCTGCTCTAGTGCAAGCAAATTCAGTTGCTGATGCCAAGTTTGCCAAAGTTAAAACCATTGTACAGGATGCTGTTAAAAAGTATTGGAAGGTTTATCAGGAAAAATTTCCAGAAGCTTTTGCAACGAATAAACTACTTAAAACTTCAACACCTGAAATTGTGTTTATGGATACAAAGGAGCAAATAAATAAGGAGGCGGAAGATACAAATATAGAACCAAGTGAAACAAATGCATTTGCACGCCCTGAGTACCCGAATAAAATTTATGTTTATACTCCAAATATGATCAAAAAAATGAGTAAATTCGGAGATAATGCTCTAAGAGCAACTATAGCCCATGAGTTAATGCATAATTTAACAAACAAAATAAACAAACGTATTGGGACTGATGCAAAGGGCATAACTGAAACATTTAAAGGTGTAAAAGATCAATTAAAAAATAGTATTTCCCTTTTACCAGATGGACGACAAGGCCAAATCCTTCAATTTTCCGTAGAAGATTTATTAATAGAAGGTGGCGCAGACACGCTATCTATCGCGACTACAGGTATAAAATCGAGCCATATTCCTTATCAGTCAATTCGTGATTTAAGTGCTCAGCTTCGAACCTTAACTGGAAAAGATACTTACAGAAAAGCATATATTTCTAACGATCCAATAGCTTATAAAATACTTGTGAATGCAGCGTTAAAACTTGCAAAAGGCTATAACGAAGTATTTGATAAAAAGCGGATATCACATGCAATATCTGAATTTAATAAAACCAAATCTATATCTTTCAATTCTAATAAACTTGACCCTGATCGGGTAAAGCTGCTTATTAAAAAATACAAGGCGGAAGCACTTTTGAAATATAACTTGGATAGCAATCACACAGAAATAAAAAAATATAATTTTACATTTTCTGATATAATCAAAGGCATACTCGTACCCGAACTTGATAAAAAAAGAATGTCTATTGAAGAAGCGACGGATAAAGACATTGATAATGCCGTTCGCACTGTTTGGAAACGCACTTACCCTAATAAATAATTGACTCTCGCACCCAGCCTCGCCAATAAGACCCTTGGAGCATATCTTAACTTTCAAGGGTTCTCATGGCGCGTCTGGTTATGAAATTTGGTGGCACATCAGTTGCCAGTGTCGAGCGCATTAAAAATGTTGCATGTCATGTAAAACGTGAGGTTGATGCAGGGCATGAGGTTGCTGTTGTTGTTTCTGCCATGTCCGGTAAAACCAATGAGCTGGTTGGTTATGTAACTGATGCTGCAAAACTTTATGATCCACGCGAGTATGATGTTGTTGTTGCCTCTGGCGAGCAGGTGACATCTGGACTGTTAGCTCTTGTTTTAAATGATATGGGCATTGCGGCTCGCTCCTGGCAGGGCTGGCAAGTGCCCCTTTATGCAGATGACGCGCATGGCTCTGCCCGTATTGAAAATGTAGACGGATCTGGTATTATTGCAGGGTTTGCCGCGCGTGAAGTTGCTGTTGTATCTGGCTTTCAAGGTGTTCATAAAGCCACAGGCCGCATCACAACGCTTGGGCGCGGCGGGTCTGATACAAGCGCTGTTGCCATTGCTGCCGGCATTAAGGCGGATCGCTGTGATATATACACGGATGTGGATGGTATTTACACAACCGATCCCCGTATGGTGCCAAAGGCCCAACGAATGGATAAGGTCTCCTTTGAGGAAATGCTTGAACTTGCTTCCATGGGAGCAAAAGTGCTGCAAGTTCGCTCGGTTGAAATAGCAATGGTGCATAAGGTCCCAACTTATGTACGATCAAGCTTTGATGATCCAATGAACCCAAATACTGGTACTTTAATTTGCGATGAGGAGACAATAGTGGAACAACAGGTTATTACTGGCATCGCTTATTCCAAAGATGATACAGAGATTACATTGCGACAGGTGGCTGATAAGCCAGGCGTTGCAGCAGGCGTGTTCATGCCATTGGCAGATGCAAATATTAATGTGGATATGATTGTTCAGAATATTTCTGAAGATGGGCGCACAACTGACATTACCTTTACAGTACCAGCAGCAGAATATGATCGCGCTGTTGATATTTTGACAAAACTCAAGGATGAGATTGGCTATCGCGCCCTGCAAGGTGCAAAAGATGTGGCAAAGGTATCCGCCATTGGTATTGGAATGCGTTCCCATGCAGGTGTTGCAGCTAGGGCCTTTAAAGCCCTGTCTGAAAAAGGCATTAATATTCGCGCCATTACAACGTCAGAAATCAAGTTTTCAGTGCTGATTGATGCAGCCTATACAGAGTTGGCCGTGCGCACGCTTCATTCTCTTTATGGGTTGGATAAAGCCTAATTTAAGGTGATTAAGCTTTATGCAAATTAATTACTGTTTAATTAAGCATATTTGAAGCCTACCGCTAAAACTGCCATACTCTTGGCTTGCATTTAACTCTTGGCTTGCATCTAAGCTTTTGCCACGTTTATATGGACTTGGTTAAATCATTCAGTTTATTTTTGATTCGAAATAATTTATAGAGATTGGCTTGAGGCTCATACCCAGAAGCTGAAATATATATTGTGAAGGTTACGTAAACATGCGGGGGGCTCTTGGTGGTCCGCGACTCCTGCTGCGCCGCCTGCGCGAGGTTATGGCGGAGCCAGTTAGTGCGCAGGACAGACTTGACAAAATTGTTACTTTAATTGCGTCCAATATGGTTGCAGAAGTATGCTCCTGCTATGTTCTGCGAGCCGATGGCACGTTGGAGCTTTACGCAACTGAAGGCCTTAAACGCGAAGCCGTGCATCTGACCACCATGCGTGTAGGTGAGGGGCTTGTAGGTCTTATTGCTCAAAGTGCCGAGGCATTAGCCATCTCAGATGCGCAGGTTCACCCAGCCTATGCCTATAAGCCAGAAACTGGGGAAGAGATTTACGCTTCCTTTTTGGGTGTCCCCATATTGCGGGGCGGTAACACGCTTGGCGTCATGGTGGTGCAGAACCGTGCACGCAGACAATATTCTGATGAGGAAATAGAAGCGCTTCAAACCACTGCCATGGTAACGGCAGAAATGATTGCCTCTGGTGAGCTTGAGGCGCTGGCAAAACCTGGTTCAAGTGGGATTGCCGTACGGCGACCTCTCATGCTTAAAGGCTCTGCTATTGCTGATGGCGTAGGTCTTGGTCATGTTGTGCTGCATGAACCGCGTGTTCTGATTAAAAACTATGTTGCAGACGATGTTGAAGCTGAAATGCGCCGCCTTGATGTCAGCATAGAAACCATGCGCTCTTCTCTTAATGACCTTATAGAAAATGGGACGGCTGGGCAGTCAGGCGAGCATCGCGACGTTCTAGAAACAGTACGCATGTTCGCCAATGATCGGGGCTGGATCAAGCGCCTTAAAGAAGCTGCGGCAACAGGTTTAACGGCAGAAGCCGCTGTGGAACGCGTGCAGTCTGATACGCGTGCGCGGATGCTGCGACAGACAGATCCATATTTGCGTGAGCGCTTGCATGATCTGGACGAGTTAGCCAACCGCCTCCTGCATCAGTTGACGGGAGAAGCTTTTACCCTTGCAACTGATGCCCTGCCAAACAATGCCATACTGGTTGCGCGTGGCATGGGGCCTGCTGCACTCCTTGAATATAACCGCGCCAATCTTCGAGGGCTTATTCTCGAAGAGGGCGGCGGCAATAGCCATGTTGCTGTTGTGGCAAAAGCTCTTGGCATTCCTTGTGTTGGTGATGCCTCAGGCATTACCAGCCTCGTAGAAACAGGCGATGCAATCATTATAGACGGGAGTACAGGCGACATTCATGTGCGTCCGCAGCCGGATGTACAAACCGCCTATGCTGAAAAAGCGCGTCTTAGGGCAGGGCGCCTGGCAAAATATCGATCTTTACGCGATAAACCCTCTGTTACGCTGGATAAGCAGACCATATCACTACAGATGAATGCTGGATTACTTATTGACCTTGCCAATCTTGATGAGTGGGGGGCAGCTGGTATTGGTCTGTTCCGTACAGAAATATTGTTTATGGTTGCGCCGTCCATGCCACGTGCTTCTGCGCAGGAGGGGTTGTATCGTGCTGTTCTATCGTCTGCTGGAGAGCGTCCAGTGACATTCCGGACCCTCGATATTGGTGGCGATAAGATTTTACCCTATATGCGGGCGCCAGATGAGGAGAACCCAGCCCTTGGATGGAGGGCCATCCGTATTGGCCTGGATCGGCCTGCTTTATTACGCACCCAGTTTAGGGCATTGCTGCGTGCTGCAGAAGGGCGTGAACTGCGGGTCATGATCCCCATGATTGGCTCTGTAACAGAAATAGACCAGGCGCGGGCAGCTTTTAATAAAGAGCGGGAGCACCTTATCAAGCATGGGCATTCCGTGCCAAAATCAATCAAATTTGGTGTCATGCTGGAAATCCCATCCTTATTATTTGATCTTGATGCATTAATGTCGCGGGTAGATTTCATTTCAATTGGGTCAAATGATCTAATGCAGTTTCTTTTTGCAGTGGATCGGGAGAATAAGCTGGTGGCAAATCGGTTTGATCCGCTGCATCCTGCCATGCTGCGCGCACTGCATCGTATTGTGGAAACTGCCAATACATATAATGTTCAGGTGTCAGTCTGTGGAGAGATGGCAGGACGGCCAATTGAAGCCCTGGCACTTTTGGCTCTTGGTTTTAGACATTTATCCATGTCAGCAGCATCCATTGGCCCAATCAAAGCCATGCTGCTGAAGCTTGATTTGAGTGCTGTGCACAGCGCTGTGATGCGTGGACTGGAACAAAATAATGGAGCATCTTCATTGCGACCCATGCTGGAAGAATTTGCCCATACGCATAAAGTGCCTGTCTGAGGGTTTATTTTCAAGTCTGCGGCATAAGTCCAAGTTGCAAATTTTTTCTGTTCCGTGCAACACAGGTAAATATTTGCAGCGACAGGAGTTTAGGCGTGGGCGTTATTGTTCCCATTACAGAAAAAGTAGATGAAAACCGTCTTGACCCGATAATCAGGATGGTGGCCAGCGATATGAAGCGTGCGAACGAAATTATTCTGTCACGCACAGGTTCTGATGTTGCCATGATCCCTGAAGTGGCGAACCATCTGATTTCTTCTGGTGGCAAACGCCTTCGTCCAATGCTGACATTGGCAACCGCCAATTTATGTTCTGTCAAAGGTGAAGGGTATATTAAACTTGCTGCCGCTGTTGAGTTTATGCATACCGCAACGCTGCTCCATGATGATGTCGTGGATGGAAGCGAAATGCGCCGTGGCAAGCTTGCCGCGCGAATGCTGTGGGGAAATGAAGCAAGTGTGCTTGTAGGAGATTTTCTTCTGGGGCAATCTTTCAAGATGATGGTGGAAGTTGGATCACTTGCCTGTCTTGATATTCTTTCAACTGCTGCAACTATTATTGCAGAGGGTGAAGTCATGCAGCTTTCTGCTGCAAAAAATACAACTACGAGCGAAGATGACTATCTGTCAGTGATCCGCGCAAAAACTGCAGCCCTGTTCGCAGCTGCCTGTGAAGTTGGACCAATTTTAGGCGAGCGTTCCAAGCCAGAAATTGCTGCCTGCCGTAGCTATGGCATGAATTTAGGTATTGCCTTTCAGCTCATGGATGATGCACTTGATTATGGCGGTGCCAGCGTCAAGCTTGGTAAAAATACCGGTGACGATTTTCGTGAAGGTAAAATTACCCTTCCTGTTATTTTATCATTCAGGCGGGGAACTGAACAGGAGCGCAGCTTCTGGCAGCGTTGTCTTGAAAAAGGTGACATCCAACCTTGTGATCTGGAGACAGCAATAGCTACCATGAGGCGTCACAAGGCTTTAGAGGCAACAGTGGAGCGCGCCAAACATTACGGCGCTATGGCCTGTGATGCTCTGGCGCTTTTTCCAGATTCCGAACAGAAATCTGCATTGCTGGATGTGGTTGAATTCTGCATTTCCAGAGTACATTGATGAGTACTGTAAAACCTTCGCTCAAAATTCTTTTATGTGCACCACGTGGATTTTGTGCTGGTGTAGTACGTGCAATAGATGCAGTTGAGCAGGCACTTAAACTTTACGGCCCACCTGTTTATGTGCGGCATGAAATTGTACATAACAAGTATGTTGTAGAGGATTTAAAACGCAAAGGTGCAATTTTCGTTGAAGAGTTGAGCCAGATTCCACCTACCACTGCACCTGTCATTTTTTCTGCACATGGCGTCCCAAAAGCTGTACCGCTCGAAGCACAAAATAGACAGTTTTTTGCCATTGATGCCACTTGTCCGTTAGTGACAAAGGTGCACCGTGAGGCAGAGGTTCATAATCGTAAAGGTAGACACATTCTATTGATTGGTCATGAAGGGCACCCAGAGGTTATTGGCACAATGGGTCAGTTGCCAGCAGGCGCCGTGACATTGGTTGAAACAGTGGCAGATGTGGCGAATTTGCCAGATTACGAGGCAAATACTTTGGCTTATGTTACACAGACGACACTTTCTGTGGATGATACTGCGGATATTGTGAATGCTTTGAAAATGCGGTTTGCAGGTATTTTTGGTCCACATAAGCAGGATATTTGCTACGCCACTACAAACAGGCAGGAGGCTGTCAAGCAAGTTGCTCCGCAGGTGGATGCAATGATTGTGGTTGGCAGTCCCAATTCATCAAATTCACAACGTCTTCGTGAAGTTGCAGAACGGGCTGGATGCAAAGTTGCACGGTTGATTCTGCGTAAAAACGATATTGAGTGGAATGATTTTTTGGGGATCCAAAGTCTTGCTATTACCGCTGGTGCTTCAGCTCCAGAAATTTTGGTAGAAGAAATCATTGATGCTTTTAGTGAACGGTTTGAAGTGAGCGTGACGAGTGTGTCTACTGCGGATGAGAGTGTGTTTTTTCCATTGCCAAGAAATTTAAAGGATTTGGGAATACTCTAAGGATCCACGTCTGTAATTGATTGCGCCCATAAAACACAACCAATATGAAACCTTTGGCCTTGCTAAATAAGAATTATTACAAAAAATGATTTACAGTTTTGGATTTCATGTTCTAACACATCCTAGTCAGTTCCCTGTTTAAGAAACCCTCATTCATGGCCGTCTATACCGAAGTTAATGATGAAGATTTAGCCAATTTTACTGCGCTATACGATATTGGTTCGCTCAAATCTTTCAAGGGTATTGCCGAAGGGGTATCCAACTCCAATTTTTTGCTGGAAACAGAAGCAGGGCGCTATATCCTCACACTTTATGAGGCAAGAACTGAAACAGCTGAACTACCATTTTTCATCGCTCTTATGGAGCATCTGGCTAAAAAAGGCATAAATTGTCCTCAGCCAATCGTTCAGCGCTGCGGTAAGGCATTGGGGTTGCTGGCAGGAAAGCCAGCTGCGCTTCTTTCATATCTGGATGGAATCTCTCTTAAAAAACCGCAGGCGGCTCATTGCGCAGAGGCTGGAGAAGCGTTGGCAAAGCTTCATCTTGCAGGGCAGGATTTTGCCATGCAGCGTCAGAATGATCTTTCTGTCAAGGGTTGGACGCAGCTTTTCAATAATGCTGAAATGGGCGCGGATAGTGTGCAAGAGGGTTTGCATGATTTTATTGCAGCCGAACTTGAATATTTACAAAAAAACTGGCCACAAGGTTTGCCAAATGGGATTGTCCATGCAGATTTATTTCCAGATAACGTGTTTTTCCTAAGCGATAAACTTTCTGGACTTATTGATTTTTATTTCGCATCTACTGATATGTTTGCCTATGATCTGGCAATCTGCCTTAATGCCTGGGTTTTTGAGGCCGATGGCTCCTTTAACGTTACCAAAGCTCGCAGCATGTTTGCTGGCTACCAGCGTATCCGGTCTTTGAGCAGTGATGAGCATGAAGCTTTACCTATTTTAGTGCGGGGTGCGGCTTTACGTTTTCTGCTTACGCGTTTGGTAGACTGGCTCAATATACCAGAAGGCGCTTTGGTAAGACCGCATGATCCTCTGGTGTTTTATAAACGTCTGCGTTTCCATCAAAAACTGAAAAATGTACAAGAACTTGGTTTAGTCCCATGACTGGCTTAATTGAAATCTGGACTGATGGAGCATGTTCTGGCAATCCAGGCCCTGGTGGCTGGGGGGCTGTGCTCAAATCTGGTGAAACATTAAAAGAAATGTCTGGTGGGGAAAAGGACACGACCAACAACCGTATGGAGCTTATGGCCGCAATTTCTGCATTGGAAGCTCTGAAACGTCCGTGTCAAGTGAAACTGACAACAGATAGTCAATATGTAAAAGGCGGCATTTCATTGTGGATGAAGGGCTGGAAAAAAAATGGCTGGAAAACAGCTGCCAAACAACCTGTTAAAAATGTAGATTTATGGCAGAGACTTGATGCAGCCTGCGCCCAACACACAGTTTCCTGGCATTGGGTTAAGGGGCACGCGGGGCACGACATGAACGAGCGCTGCGATGTGCTGGCTCGTTCAGGTATGGCGCCATACAAAAAATAGTTAGAGATGTTTTAAAAGTGCCTCTGCTCCAGACGCATTGGCTGTGGAGGGTGAATCCTCAACCGCCATCCACTCCACTTTACCATCATTGACAATCATGGCGTAGCGCTTGGACCGTAAACCAAGACCAAAACCCGTACCATCCAATGCCAGACCAGTTGCTTTGGCAAAATCACCATTGCCGTCAGATAAAAATTCAATTTTACCTTTACCGCCAGTTGCATCTGCCCAGGCACTCATAACAAATGGATCATTGGTTGACGTTACCATAATGCTATCCACACCGCGTGCCATAATGGCATCACAATTGGCAAGATAGCCCGGAAAATGATTTTTATGGCAGGTAGGGGTAAAAGCGCCTGGCACTGCAAAAAGTACGATTTTTTTGCCTTGGAAAATTTCTTCCGTTGTTTTTGGCTGGGGACCGTCACTTGTCATAACGCGAAAAGTGGCCTGTGGTAGCATATCACCAATATTAGTCTGCATGTTTGGCTCCATCAATAAAAACGGGACTGCACATACAGCCCCGCCTATGTTCCATATTATTGAAAAATTACTCAGCTGCAACAGGTTTTGGTTGAGATCCGTGAAACTGATCAGTTTCGGTGGAGCCTGCCATAGCCGTTGTGGATGATCTACCACCTGATACAGCTACAGCCACAGCATCAAAATACGAGGTTCCTACTTCACGTTGATGACGCACAGCGGTAAAACCTTTATCCTGTGCAGCAAACTCACGCTGCTGCATTTCAGAGTATGCACCCATGCCGCGTGTTGAATAGCCTTGGGCCAGTTCAAACATGGACAGATTAAGGGAGTGGAAGCCAGCCAAGGTCACAAACTGGAACTTGTAGCCCATATCACCAATTTTATTCTGATATTTGGCAGCATCTTCAACAGACATTTTCTTTTGCCAGTTAAAGGAAGGTGAGCAGTTATAGGCAAGCATTTTACCTGGAAAATGCCTGTGCATTTCCTCCGCAAATTCACGAGCTTCACCCAAATCTGGGTCAGATGTTTCCCACCAGATCAGATCTGCATAAGGTGCATAGGCCAAGCCGCGCGAAATTGCATGAGCAACCGAATGTGTGCTGCCCTGCTTAAGGTGGAAGAAGCCCTCATCTGTGCGGCGATCGCGGTCAATCCATGGATGGTCATAATCATCAACATCTGATGTGATAAGTGTTGCTGCGTGTGCGTCTGTGCGCGCTAGAACAAGTGTTTCAACGCCGCAAATATCAGCAGCCATACGGGCAGAATTGAGCGTGCGAATAAAGGTTTTGGTTGGCACAAGAACTTTGCCACCAAGATGCCCACATTTTTTTTCAGATGCAAGCTGGTCTTCGAAATGGACACCAGCAGCCCCTGCTTCAATCATTGATTTCATCAGTTCGAATGCATTGAGGGGTCCGCCAAACCCTGCCTCCGCATCAGCTACAATGGGTGCCATCCAATAGGTTGAACTGCCGCCTTCCATATGAGCGATTTGGTCAGCGCGGCGCAATGTATTGTTTATGCGCTTAACCACATCTGGCACAGAGGATGCTGGATAAAGAGATTGGTCAGGATACATCTGACCCGCATTATTGGCATCCGCTGCTACCTGCCACCCAGACAGATAAATAGCCTCCAGGCCAGCTTTTACCTGCTGCATAGCCTGATTGCCAGTCAACGCGCCAAGCGTGCGTACAAAAGGACGCTCATGCAGCAATTTCCACAGGCGAGCTGCACCCATTTTGGCCAGCGTGTATTCCATCTGGAATGAACCACGCAGTTTTTCAACATCTGCTTGTGTATAATCGCGTTTGATGCCCTTAAAACGATCCAGAGTCGCCACTTCATTTCTCCTGATTAGTAATTATTTAAAAACATATACTGCTTTGAACAGACTGTTGCATAAAATGTCTTAAGTTTAATCAGTAAATATTTCGTTTGAAATATATGTATTTAAATGAAAATATGCTGCAATGCGGGATTACATGTAAAATATTGTTATTGATAATAAAGAAATGCCCGTTTCAATGTGCACAATATATGCTTTGAAACGGGCATTGGCATGTTCAATAATTATTAAAAGCAGACGCGAACTGGACGTCTCACATAACGGTAGCCATTATACAATGTACGATACCGCACACCACAGCGGCGATACCCGCCATAATAGGTTGGACGGTAACCATAACGACGGTAACCATAAGATCTTCCATAGCCATAGTGGCGACGGCCATACCCGTAGTGACGGCCGTACCCATAGTGACGTCCATAGCCGCGATGATGACGAACTTTTTCAGCTAAAGGGGACTGGCTTAACTGAATTGCATTAGCACTACCCGTTGAAAAGGGTGCGGCTGATGCATTCTGCGGCGTAGAAAAAGCTGCCATAAATGAAATTACTGCGCCAAAAACAAGCGCTATAAAAGAACGGGATAAAGGTGCCATTTTCAATATATCTCCTTTTAATTTGTATTGAAAGATAGTTTAAGACCTATTGAGCTGAATGCAGACTGAATAAGGTGTATTAGGCTCCTATACTTGCCTTGAGTCAAATAAATTCCCTGAGTCAAAAAAATTCATAGCCTGAAATCTTCACCAAGATAGCTGCGGCGTACTTCTGCATTGGCAATAATGTCTGTTGCCGTGCCTTCCATTAAAAGCTCACCCGAATGCATTATGTAGGCTCGATCTATAAGACCCAACGTTTCGCGCACGTTATGATCAGTTATAAGTACGCCAATACCACGGGATGTCAATTGACGCACAAGTTCCTGAATGTCACCCACGGCTATAGGATCGATCCCTGCAAAGGGTTCATCCAGCAAAATGAAGGATGGGCGACTTGCAAGGGCGCGAGCAATTTCCAGTCGGCGGCGTTCACCACCCGAGAGCGCAGTGGCGGGGGATTTTCGCAGGCGTTTAATGTTGAATTCGTTCAGCAATTCTTCCAGATCATGAGCGCGACGCTTCGCATCTGGCTCTACAACTTCAAGAACTGCCTTAATGTTGTCTTCAACATTCAACCCTCTGAAAATTGAGGCCTCCTGTGGCAGATAGCCAATGCCAAGTCGTGCCCGGCGATACATGGGCAATGTTGTTATATCCTGCCCATCAAGTACAATTGAACCCTTATCGACGGCAACAAGGCCAGTTATCATGTAAAAAGCAGTGGTTTTACCTGCACCATTAGCACCTAGAAGCCCAACCGCCTCGCCTCGCCGAACGGTGATGCTTACATCTTTGACGACCTGACGACCTTTGTAGCTTTTGCCAAGCGAATGTGCTGAAAGGACACCTTCCATATCATGGATAGTTTTTTTTACAGCTATATCTGGTTGCATGATCATTGGGGTGTCTTAAGTTGAAACGGATTTTGTCTTTGAAGGATTACTTTTTATCTTTGCAGCTTGTCTGTTTAGGCTGTTTAGTCCCAGCTTTTTCTTGAGACGCAGAATCCTGTGAACCTGGGGTAAAGACGCCCTGTACCCGTCTATTACCAGCATTGGTTACATTGGCGATGCCGGTTTTAGTGTTATAAACCAGTTTATCGCCCTGCTGAACATTCTCACAGTCTGCCAGAACAACGTTGCCAGTTAATGTTACAACATCATGTTCTGCATCAAATACACCATAATCGCCTGTAGCGGTCTGTGTGGTGGACACTACGCTTACTGGGCCATCGCAGTTAAGTTTTTTAATTGCATTGCCACCTTGCGTATCAGATTTTTGCGCATTGGCTTTATCTTTTTGCTGCATGTAAAATACTGTCAGAGTTGAACAGCGCAGTGTTGTCTGACCTTGCACCGCAACAACATCGCCTTTGTATATGGCTTTCTGTTCTTTATCCAGCACCTGCAAAGAGCCAGCATCAATTTTGACAGGCTCTTTTGAGTTGCCAAAGCTGCCAAAAGCGCCAGGTTTTGCCTCCGTTTTAGCCTGTGCAAATATAAGTTGTGGCGCAAGGAAAACAGCTGCACTGAATGCAAAACTAAATAATTTTTTAAATTTCAAAGTTTTAAATTTCATGGTTCTGTCTTTTCAGGTAAAGGCATTAAAGGATCAGGGCCGGACACATCTTGTTTTTGTTTTTTAACTTCATCTGTATCAATACTATTAAACATTGTCATAACATGGCCGCGAAAAAAAATACTTTTTCCACTATCCTGCACGTCCATGCTGTCAGCTTCAATTGTGCCACTCTGCATTTTGACTTTAACAGGCCTATCTGTTTCTATTGATCCAGCTTTCATGTTGGCTTTGGCATCACTCATGATGATGTCATAGCCGGTATCAGTTTTAACGGTGACACCGCCTTTCAATATCATTGTCTGACTACCTGTATCGTAAATTCCTGTTGCGGCAAGTATATGAGCATAAAGTTGTTTTTCCAGCTCAATTGTTGCATCTGGCTCCAGAAGTTCAATAATAGTCGAGTTTTTAATGTCCTGTACAGCGCTTTTGGCTGTTACATTGTAGGAACGCAGGTCTTTTTTATAACCTGAGAGCTTTGGTAGTTGCATAGTTATCTTTGAGCCAGAAATACCCATTGTGCTAACAGTAACGGTTGGAGTATTCACACGAAACGGGTTAAAAAACGTAAATAATATAAAGCCCAATACAAATACAATACAAATTGCTGGAATGGCTGCCCGCATGAAAATGACAAAGCGGCTATGGGTGCGCGCTAATGCAAACGCCTTTTTCTGGCGCTCCCTGTAAACAATCTTATTATGGATGGACGGCATGTGTTTGTCAGCTGTGGGCGAAAATGTCAGTTTCTGGCCAGCCGGCAAGATCAATCCTGGCGCGGGTTGGCAGAAAATCAAAACAGGCCTGCGCCATCTCCATACGGCCTTCGCGCTCAAGCAAAATATCCAGTTTTTCTTTCAGGACATGGAGATAGAGAACGTCAGAGGCTGCATATGCAAGCTGTGCGTCGGTCAAAGTGTCTGCACCCCAGTCGGATGACTGCTGCTGCTTGGATAAATCCATGCCAGCAAGCTCTTTAACCAGTTCTTTTAGGCCATGACGATCTGTGTAGGTTCTGGTCATGCGGGATGCTATTTTTGTGCAATAGGCAGGTTGAGGCATGACCCCAAAGGCATGAAACAGACTTGCAAGATCGAAACGGGCAAAATGATAGAGTTTGAGCACACTAGCATCTGCAAAAAGGGCTTGCAGGTTTGGAGCAGAGGTCTGGCCCTTTTTGATCTGCACGACATCTGCTGTACCATCGCCCCCTGAAAGCTGCACGACGCATAACCGATCGCGCAAAGGATTGAGACCCAGCGTTTCTGTGTCAATAGCAACAGATTTTCCATAGGTGTGCGGGGCTGGTAAATCGCCAATATGGTAGCGGATTGTCATTCGTGGTCTTTCTTGTTTTGTAGATTATCAGGTGTTTCAGGTCTTGTAGCTGAAACTGTAAAAAAAGCAAAAGCAGTCCGGGCTGAAAATAACAGCTAGTGTCAAATATTTTAAATTTTGTGAGTTGTGGTGCCCAGGAAAGGACTCGAACCTTCACGTCTTGCAACGCCAGCACCTGAAGCTGGTGCGTCTACCAATTCCGCCACCTGGGCAACATGTTCTGTTTAAAGTGAGGAGGGCAGGGTTGTCAATAATCTAATCTATATTGTTGCCTGCCCAAACCGCTTCTCAATGTAGTCTGCTACAAGCACTTTAAATTCATCTGCTATGCTGTCTCCTCGTAAGGTGAGGGCTTTTTTGCCATCAATGAACACAGGGGCGGCAGGGGTTTCACCTGTGCCTGGCAAGGATATGCCAATATCTGCGTGCTTGGATTCGCCTGGCCCATTCACAATGCAGCCCATAACTGCAACATTGAGTGTTTCCACACCCTTATAACGCTGTTTCCAGTCTGGCATTGAGTTTGCCAGCCAGCCTTGAATGTCAGAGGCCAGCTGCTGAAATACAGTTGATGTTGTGCGCCCGCACCCGGGACAAGCCGCAACCTGTGGAATGAACGAGCGAAACCCCATAGTCTGCAAGATTTCCTGCGCTACTTTAACTTCCAGAGCGCGATCGCCATCAGGCTCTGGGGTCAAGGATACACGGATTGTATCGCCGATTCCTTCCTGGAGCAGCACGCCCAAAGCCGCTGAGGAACATACAATGCCTTTTGATCCAAGCCCAGCTTCTGTCAGGCCAAGATGAAGCGCATAGTTGGAGCGTTTTGCCAGCATACGGTAAACGGAAATCAGATCCTGAACATTGGACACCTTGGCAGATAAAATAATTTTATCCCGCCCCATGCCAAGTTGTTCTGCACGCGCCGCAGACAGTAGAGCGGACTGCACCAAAGCTTCACGCGTGATGCTGCGGGCGTCCAATAGCTGCGCACTGGAGGCGTTCAAATCCATCAGATGCGTGAGAAGCTCATCATCCAGCGACCCCCAGTTTGCACCAATGCGCACGGGTTTATCATGTTTGAGGGCAATATCAATTATGGCAGAAAACTGAGTGTCGCGCTTATCACGAAAGCCAACATTGCCTGGATTTATACGATATTTATCAAGAGCTTCTGCACAAGCTGGATGATCATTAAGCAGTTTATGACCGATATAATGAAAATCTCCAATAAGTGGCACAGTGCAGCCGCGTTTCAGCAATGCTTCCTTGATATGGGGCACTGCCAAAGCTGCCTCATCACGATCAACAGTGATGCGTACCAGCTCGGAGCCAGCTCTTGCCAGGCTTGCGACCTGCGCAATAGTTGCCTGAATATCAGCTGTGTCTGTGTTGGTCATGGATTGGACAATAATCGGAGCGGTGGCTCCCACACGGACGCCCCCTATGCTGACTGGCACTGTATTATGGCGAGGTTTGGGAGCAGCACTTATCATTTGGCTGTCAATGGTTTCATGGATATTCATGAGGCTGCACTTTCTGGCATTTTATCTGCTGTGCATGTTTTACATAGGCCTGCCAATTCCAGCACTTTGGATTTTAACTGAAAAGAACGTTGACTGGCAAGTTGTGTCAGGCTTTGCTGCACCATGTCTGAAGCCGCTTCTTCTGCGCGCCCACATTTTTCACAGAGCATAAAAACAATTGCTTCATCATTAGTATGGCGGTGCGGGCAAATGATGAAAGCGTTGCGGCTTTCAAGGCGATGTATCAGCTTTGCCTCAAGTAAAAAATCCAGCGCTCGATATACAATAACTGGTGCTTGGCGTTTGGGAGATGCCTGCTGAATTTTCTCCAGTAAATCATACGCGCCCAAAGGTTTTGCAGCCTCTGCCAGAAGTACAAGTATCTGGCGGCGCTGATCTGTCAGGCGCAGCCCTCGCGTTTCGCAATAGCGTGTAGCCTCTGCAATAATATCGAGAGGCATGTGGTGGTGGTTATGCGCGCAGATATGGGAATGAGACATTATAACTGTTTAAATGGAGCAAATTAGGTTGTGTTGAGTTTATTATAGCATATGGTTTAACGCAAATCCCACACTTTTTAAGGAGTTTATATGTCTTTGCAAGTTTCACTTCAGGGTAAAAATGCTATTGTAACTGGATCTACCAGTGGCATTGGCATGGGTATTGCCAAAGCTTTTGCAAAGCTTGGTGCAAATGTGTTGATCAATGGACTTGGTGACGCAGCGCAGATTGAAACAGAGCGCGCCAGTATTGAAACAGAATTTGGTGTCAAATGCCTTTACTCTCCTGCAAACATGATGGTGGGTAGTGAAGTTACTGGCATGGTCAAGCTTGCAGTTGATACTTGGGGTGGAGTTGACATTTTGGTCAATAATGCAGGTATCCAGTTTGTCTCTCCGATTGAAGAGTTTCCAGATGACAAGTTTGAACAGATTATCCGCATCAATCTAGTTGCTGCCTTCTATGCCATAAAGGCTGCAATTCCATCCATGAAAACACGTGGCTGGGGACGAATTATCAATATTTCATCTGCTCATGGGCTTGTTGCTTCCCCCTTTAAATCTGCCTATGTTGCAGCAAAGCATGGTATTTCTGGCCTTTCCAAAACAGTGGCACTAGAAGTTGCAACCAGCAAAATTACAAGCAACTGCATAGCACCTGGCTATGTGTGGACGCCTTTGGTTGAAAGCCAGATTCCTGACACTATGAAAGCCCGTGGCATGACAAAGGAGCAGGTTATCAATGATGTGCTGCTCCATGCCCAGCCAACAAAAGAATTTGTAACCATTGAACAGGTTGCCGATATTGCCTGTTTTTTATGTTCAGATGCAGCGTCTGCTATTACAGGTACAACTTTGTCCGTTGATGGTGGCTGGACGGCAGCATGAGCAAACCCCATAAAAAGCATATTAATCTGGCGCTACAGGGCGGCGGTGCACATGGCGCATTCACCTGGGGTGTCCTGGATTACATTCTGGAAGATGACCGTCTTGAGATAGATGCAATCTCTGGCACAAGCGCTGGGGCAATGAATGCCGTTGCGCTTGCTGATGGCATGCTGGAGGGTGGAGTTCCAGGTGCAAGACTACAACTGGAACGATTTTGGAAGTCGATCAGTTCTGATGCTGCTCTGTCTCCCCTTCAGCGATCAATTTTCAATAAAATTCTTGGAGTGTGGAATTTAAGTAATTCGCCAGGATTTGCCTGGATGGACATGATGCAAAACCTGTTTAATCCCTATGATTTTAATCCAACAAATATCAATCCTATCAAAAGCCTGCTTGACCGTGAAATAAACTTTGAAAATGTTCAAAAATGTTCAAAGATCAAAATTTATGTTGCAGCAACCAATGTGCGCACTGGAAAAATAAAGGTTTTCAACCAAAGCAAGCTTGATTCTGATCGGGTTATGGCATCTGCCTGTTTGCCATCTGTATTCCAAGCAGTTGAAATAGAGGGTGAATCCTACTGGGATGGCGGGTATATGGGCAATCCTGCACTCTTTCCCTTTTACAAAGATACCAATTCTAGCGATGTTCTTGATATTCTTGTTGTTCAAATTAATCCTGTTGAACGCAAAAATGTGCCGCGTACCTCTCGTGAAATCACAGACCGTGTCAATGAGATTACATTCAACGCGTCGTTGTTACGGGAATTTCGTGCGATAGAATTTGTGACACGTCTGATTGAAGAGGGTAAACTTAGTAATGCTGATTATGCTAAGATAAATATACATCGCATTTCTGCTTTGGACGAACTTGCGGATTTGACAGCCTCATCCAAACTTAATGCTGAATGGGATTTTTTCGTTTACCTTAAGGATCACGGCCGGCACGCGGCCAAACTCTGGCTTGATACCAATTTTAGTGATATAGGTCAGCGCACAACAATTGATTTGCTGAAAGCGGTAAATTGAAAGCACTCTATTCTTTAGCCAATCCTGCATTGTTTATAAAAGTGTCTTGGTGGTTGCTACCCCCTCTGTGGGTGGCAACCCTTGTTAGCTTTGGTGCAGGGCTCTATATGAGCCTTGTTGTTGCTCCAGCTGACTACCAGCAGGGCGAGACTGTGCGAATCATGTTTATTCATGTGCCTTCTGCCTGGCTCGCTTTGCTTTGCTATAGTGCGATGACCCTGTCTGCTCTAGGTACGCTAATTTTCCGTCATCCTTTGGCGGATGTTGCTCAAAAAGCCGCTGCCCCGTTAGGGGCTGGCTTTACAGCTATTTGCCTGGTTACAGGTTCGATCTGGGGTAAACCTACATGGGGAACCTGGTGGGAATGGGATGCGCGTTTAACATCCATGCTGATTTTACTGCTGATTTATTTTGGAATTATTGCACTTTGGCGCGCTATTGAAGAGCCAAACAAGGCAGCGCGGGCTGTGGCAATTCTTACATTGGTTGGAGCGGTCAATATTCCCATTATTAAATTTTCAGTTGATTGGTGGTATACCCTTCATCAACCAGCTTCAATCATGCGTCTTGGGGGATCGGCCATTCACAGCACGATTTTACAACCGCTTCTTGTAATGGGACTTGCTTACTTTTTGCTATTTACCACATTGCTGCTAGTGCGGATGCGGGCAGAACTTGATGAACGTAAAATCAGACGGATAAGACTACTGGCAGCACAGGAAAATTGAGCCATGTTTGAGCTATTTGGCAAGCATACCTCTTACATATTTGCGTCTTACGCCATAGCACTCTTTACGTTGTCTGCGATGATAGCAGGAAGTCTATGGAAGGCAAAGAGCGCGCGCAAGACGTTGAGCAGCATGAAAACCCTCAAAGCTTTAAAAGAGGGCAAGTAAAAAAGAGGGCAAGTAAAAAATATGGTAATCAAGGACATGAATACGCGCCAGTCTTCTACGCAAAAAGCTAAATTTAAAGCAGGTTCTTTCCTGTTTTTAATGCCATTGATGATTGTGGTTGCCCTAAGCATCATCTTTCTATTCAGGTTGTTTTCTGGTGATACAACAAAACTGCCCTCGGCTCTCATTTCCAAGCCTGTGCCAGAGGTTACTCTAAGCGGAATAGCCAATCTCGTTCAAAATGGTAGCGTTGTTCCAGGTTTTTCCTCTGCTGATCTTAAAAAAGGGCAAGTCAGTCTTGTGAATATGTTTGCCTCCTGGTGCCTTGAGTGCAAACAGGAGCATGATGTTCTGCTTAAACTAGGCAAGGATGAGCGTATTGTTCTGTTTGGCATTGACTACAAAGATGATGCTGAAAAGGCGCGCTTGTTTTTGAACAGCTATGGTAATCCATATAAAGCTGTGGGCGTTGACCGGAAAGGCTCTGCAGCGATTGACTGGGGTCTTTATGGTGTACCTGAGACATTTATCATATCTGGCAAAGGGCGTATTCTTTACAAGAAAACAGGTCCTATGACCGAAGAAACCCTGCAATCAGAGATTATACCTGAAATCGAAAAGGCACTGAAGGCCACGGATTAATGCCCTACCTGTTTGTGTACCCTCAAATATTATATTCTCAGCCTATTTTAAAGATGCTCTATGTCTGACGCAGGATCAATCTGGTGCCTGAGTATTAATGGGGTCTGGGAAATAGCAAACAAAATAGTGATCGGCATTGTGCCCCAGACCTTGAAACTGACCCAGAAATCATCTGTCTGTGTACGCCAGACAATTTCATTGATGCCAGCCAGCATCAGAAAAAAAACGCCCCAACGAAAGGTCAATTTTCGCCATCCAGTTTCGTCAAGATGCAGCACACTATCCAGAACAATCGGCAAAAGAGCCTTTCCAAAAGCTAACCCGCCCAATAGCGTTAAGCCAAACAAGGAATTTACAATTGTTGGTTTCAGTTTGATAAATGTTGCATCATTGAAATAGAGCGTCAGTCCCCCAAAAATCAGGACGACAACGGCTGTTACCATTGGCATGACAGGCAGATGGCGCGTTATGCTGAATGTTATAATCAAGGAAGCAAGCATTGCCACCATAAAAACTGCAGTTGCAGCAATGATTTTACCTTGCTCGCCAGCCAGAATATCGGCACTGATAAAGGGTGTAACAAATCTTGAAAAAAGTGCAGGTTTTGAGTTAGCAAAAAAGAAGAGAACCAGTGGTCCCATTTCCAGCACAAGTTTCAAGAAAGGATTAAGACTGCGTTTTTGTGTTATTTGAGTATTCATAGGCTGCTTCTAATTCCTTGTGTCCAAACCCGCAATAGCATCTGCAAATTCTCTTGGATGAAATGGTTCAAGATCATCAACAGCTTCACCAATACCAATGAAATGGATGGGCAGCTTGAATTTTTCTGCAACCGCAACCAAAATTCCACCTCGTGCTGTGCCATCCAGCTTGGTCATCACCAAACCAGTAACCCCAGCCATTTTTGAAAAAATTTCGACCTGCGACAATGCATTTTGGCCAACAGTCGCATCAAGAACCAGCAACACAGCATGAGGCGCCGTTGCATCGACTTTTTTCATGACACGAATGACTTTTTCAAGTTCATTCATAAGTTCACTGCGATTTTGCAGGCGGCCTGCAGTATCAACCAACAGAATATCGGTTTTTGAAATCTGCGCGCCGCGCATCGCATCAAATACAAGTCCAGCGGCATCGGCGCCTTCCTCTCGTGCCATCACAGCCGCTTGGGTGCGCTGACCCCAGGCCTTGAGCTGTTCTACAGCGGCGGCACGGAATGTATCGCCCGCAGCAAACATAACAGATAACCCATCGCGCTGAAATTTAGCAGAGAGTTTGCCAATAGTTGTCGTCTTGCCTGACCCGTTAACGCCCACCATCATAATAACAAATGGCCTGTCCATTTTTTCAATGATGAGAGGTTTTGCGACTGGAAAAAGCGCTTTCTCAATTTCAGTGCTTAAAATATTTTTAATTTCCTCTGGTTCAATTTCCTTGTCATACCGGCCTTTAGCAATCACCTGTGTAATGCGGGTTGAAACAGACAGGCCTAGGTCGGCCTGTATCAGAATATCCTCCAGATCATCCAGCATCTGGGTATTCAGCTTTTTTTTGGTAAATAAACTGGTTATGCTATCGCCAAGTCCGCCAGACGTGCGCGACAGTCCTTTGCGAAGCCTCTCAAACCATGTTGGCCGAACGTCTTCAGCTACTGGAGCAGCTACTTCCAACACAGAAAATTCCAGAGCAGGAGAAATTTCCTGGGATGGACTCTTGCGGCCAAGCAATCGCGAAAACAAACCCTGTTTTTCTTCTGTGCTCATAGTGCAACCTTTAATGGTTCAGCTATGCCAGAAAAAATGGCTTCATTCAAATTACCTGTAAAATCAAACTCTACCTTGCCGCCCATCATAACATGCCCATCAGCCAGCCATTCGATTTCAAGATCGCCTCCAGGCAATGTAACTGTAACCTTTCGTTCCGTAAACTCAGCTCTCATGGCGCAGACTGCTGCTGCACAGGCACCTGTGCCACAGGCAATGGTCAAACCAGCACCCCGCTCCCAGACTTTCTGCACTAGATGTGTAGGGGACTTGATGCATACCAGGGAGATGTTTGCCCGCTCTGGAAACATAGGGTGGTTTTCAAGGATAGGCCCAATTCGTGCAAGATCATGCGCCTCAACATTATTTACAAAGAAAACAGCATGTGGATTGCCCATACTGGCAGCGGAAAAATGGGCAGGCAGATCAGCTTTGAGGCTTAAAGTATTCAGTTGTACTTTACGTGTATCTGAAACTGCCATAGCAAGTGGAATGTCATTCCAGCCAAAAAGTGGCCGCCCCATATCCACGGAAACCGCGCTCCAGGAACCTCCATCAAAAGCCTGCAAAATGCCAGCGCCAGTTTCAATGCAAACAGTATTGCTCTCCAGCTCATTCATGATCAGACGCCCAACGCAGCGCGTTGCGTTGCCGCATGCATCAACCTCCGACCCATCAGCATTGATAATCCGCATAAAAATATCGGCTTTTCGGCTGGGTTCCAAAATGATGATTTGATCGCAGCCAATTCCTGAATGTCGACTGGCTATGGCTTTTGCAAGCTCCAGCCTCATTTCAAAAACAGCATTGCGCCGATCAAGAATTACGAAATCATTGCCTAAACCGTTCATTTTAATGAAGGGTAGATTGATCAGGCTTTTGTATGAAGAAGCATCCAAGATTTTTGTCCAGTAAATTATTTTAAGCCTTACAGATAGGCATCATAGGTTCAACACTCAAGGATTATTTGATAACCTGCAAAAGCTTTGCCAAAATTTGAAACAAATCATTCCATAAAAAGGTTGAATCATTTAAGTTTATGCAAAACGTATAGATTTGGCGCGTATATCAGAAAGATAAAGCAGGCATGTTAAAAGCTGTCACATTCTCAATATTATTTCTTACTGAGCTTACCCCTGCATTAGCGCAACAGATAGTGCCTCCCCCTGCTAAAATCGAGGGCCAGCCACTTGCACCACCTGCACCACCTGCTTCTACGCAATTACCCGCCGCGTCTTTACCTGTTATTTCTCCTTCTCCTCTCCTACCACAAACGCTTCCAACCATAGTGCCTCCGCCAGCTGTCATCCCTTTAACATCCACTCCAGCTCCGCTCATTCTTCCTTCTACGCCTTTGCCGCAGGTTGCACCACAACAGGTCATATCTACGCCTGTCAATCCACCTATGCCTGCACCCGTTCCTGCTCAGTCAGCTCCTGCTCAGCCAGCTCCTGCCCAGCCAGCTCCTGCCCAGCCAGTTCCTGCTCTGATTGTGCCCCCTGCCATCATCTCGCCAGATCCAGCCAATGAGCCAAATATTCTGGAGCTTAACATTGAGGCAAGGCCAGTCTTGACTTTAAAAGATGAAGCTTCAAATGAAGACGGTTTTACTATTATCCGCCGTAACATTGCACGTTTGACTGAGGATGCTAAAAACGCAGGTATTGTAATCACAGGACGCCCATTTGCCGTTATTGACCTAACAGATGATCAAAGGTTCAAGTTTGAGGTCATGCTGCCTGTTGAAAAACCAGTATCTGGCATTGCGCCGGCCGGGCTGAATTTTGGCCTATCACCCATGGGTAAAGCCATACGTTTCAAGTTTACAGGCGCTTACGATGAAAGTGCCTATGTCTATGAATCAATTGAAGCCTATATTGAGGAGAAAAATATTATTGCACGGAATTACGCTATTGAGGAATATCTTAATGACCCAAAGGATAATAACGATGCAGATCTGCAAATGTACATCTATTATTTGAAGGAATAGTGTGTATCTGGCTCGAACGTATAATTAATGAGTGTCAATAAAACATGATAGCATTGTTATACACTTAGCCAAATATTTTTCATTCCTTGAACTGTAATTTTTCAAATTCAGCATAAAGTCCGCCTTGCAATACCAACTCATCATGTGTGCCCATTTCGGCTATTCTACTAGCATCCAGCACAATAATGTTGTCTGCTTGCCTAATAGTGGAAAGCCTGTGGGCAATAACCAATACAGTGCGACCTTTCATGAGGGTAGCTAAAGCCTGCTGGATGGCAGCTTCGGATTCAGCATCCAACGCACTTGTTGCCTCATCCAGCAGTAATATCGGTGCATTCCGCAAAAAGGCGCGTGCAAGAGAAATACGCTGACGCTGCCCACCAGATAATCTGGAGCCGTTTGTTCCTACAGATGTTTCATAGCCTTGCGGCAAACTTAAAATAAATTCATGGGCAGAAGCAGCTTTTGCTGCCTGTTCTATGTCTGCATACGAAGAGTTTCTACTTCCAAAAGCAATATTTGCCTCTATACTATCATCAAACAAAATAGTGTCCTGACTGACCATGGCAATTTGCGAGCGCAGGCTTTCAAGGCTTACATTCTGTATATCCTGCCCGTTGATTTTCACGGAGCCACTGGTTGCATCATACAAGCGTGGTACTAGCGCCATAAGACTGGATTTTCCAGACCCTGAACGTCCAACCAGCGCAGTTGTCTTGCCAAATTCCACCGTAAAACTAATATCATCCAATGCTCTGGTACCATCTTCATAGACAAGGCTGACAGCGTTAAAGTCAATTCCTCCCAGACTTTCCCCCAAATTCAAATATAAATTCTGAGCATTGGTTTTATCAGTAATCTGAGGCTTGCGGTCAGCTAAAGCGTAAAATCGCTCCAATGCAGACATGGCTTCTTGAACCAGGACATTAATATTGCCCACTGACCGAATAGGCTGTGCAGCAATCAGCAGGGCTGTCAAAAAGGCAACAAATTGCCCTATGGAGCTTTCGCCCTGCGTTATACGCCAGCCTATGATTGAGAGCACTGCGGCAACGGCAACGCCCCCACCAATTTCCAGCAGAGGCTCAAGCCGTGCCCGCTGGTTGGCGCTTTTGACCCTTAACTTGCGTAAAGCCTCAAAACTGGTTTTGGCTCTTGCTTTTAAATAAGGTTCCAGCTGATAGGTTTTGGCAATACGCACGGAAGAAAGGCTCTCCAGCACTTCTGCAGCCAGTGTGCCAAAACGCTCCTGCGTTGTGCGAGCCACCAGCCGCAATCTTTTCCCAAGTTTTGCAATAGGTTGAGCTGCCAAAGGCACAATCGCCAAAGCGACCAATGTCAACTGCCAATCATTCCAAAGCATGGAACCCACAGCACCAATTACAATTGCCAAATCCCGCAGAACAACTGTTACAAGCCGTGTCAAAGCCTCACGAATAATTGCAAAATCTGTGCTGAAACGCTGTGTAAGAGCGGCAGGAGGTTCCTGCGCCAACTGGCTAAGATCTGCCTCAATCATGTGATTGTAAAGGCCGCTCTGCATATTAGCCTCAATACGGCTGGTAACTGAATTTGTAAGGATAATCTGGCCCAAGGATGCCATGCCTTTAACGCTGGTCACAAAAATAATCATGATGGGGGCTAGCATTAAAAGTGAGCTGTCCTTGTTTTCCAGCCCTTCGAAAATTTTACGGATGACATAGGCATAGCCAGATGTTGCAACACCTATCAGAACCGTCAGAACTGAAATGAGCAGGATACGCAAACGGTAGGGGCGCACCCAGTCTGCCCAGAGTCTTTTAAGCAGAGGGATGGTTGGCTGGTCATCAAATGTTTTATTTAGGACGCTTTGATTACTCATCTATAGGTATTCACCAATATCAGTTCAGCGTTATGCTGCATAAATATTAGTCATGTGCCACATACAGACAGGTTTATGCAACTGAAGTTGAAAAATAGATGATGACTATATCTTGAAGAGGCTAGTAAATGTTTTTTAGATATGAAAAATTCAACAATTTCTATGTGCTTCTCCAGCATAAAAATCTGGAGCGGGAGAAGGGATTCGAACCCTCGACCCCAACCTTGGCAAGGTTGTGCTCTACCCCTGAGCTACTCCCGCGCTGTCAGATTAAATTTATTCATCCAACGACGTGGCTCCGTCATATGTAGCTGTATGCAATAAGTTCAGCCTACACGCAACCCTGTAGATCAAGAATTTTGTCATTATGAAAAAAAATTCTGATTTTATGAAAAAATATGAGCTCAATACAATTGAACAGTTGCACATGATACAATCTCAACCCATTTATAGGCAGATAATCTAAACAGGGTTTTACTATGCAGCTAGATGATATTTTTAGTCAGGATGCAACCTCTTCAGCATCTTTTGTAAAAGACACGACATCTGCCAGCTTCCGCGCCGATGTTTTGAATGAATCTGTCAGACAGCCAGTTCTGGTGGATTTTTGGGCGCCTTGGTGTGAGCCCTGCAAGCAGTTGACGCCTGTTTTAGAACGTCAGGTTAAAGCTGCAAAAGGGCGTGTTAAACTGGTCAAGATGAATATTGATGAACACCCCCAGATTGCGGGGCAGCTTGGCGTTAAATCTCTGCCAGCGGTCATTGCTTTTTATAAAGGGAAGCCCATTGATGGATTTATGGGAGCTGTGCCTGAAAGCCAGATTAAAACTTTCATTGATAAAATAGCAGGGCCAAATGCCAACGACCCAATTAAAGCTGCAGTAGCGGAGGCAAAGGCCTATGAAGATGCAGGTGATGTCAGCAGCGCTGTGGAACTTTATGCAGCGGTTCTGGCTGAAGAACCAGATAACGCTCCCTGTCTTGCGGGATTAGCCCGTATTTATATCGGTATGAAGGAACTAGACCAAGCAGCCTTGTTGTTGGATTCTGCCTCTTTACAGGTGCAGAAACATCCAGATATTGTGAGCGTTAGAGCTAAACTCGAACTTGCCCTCCAGGTTGGTCAGATAGGCGACACTCAATCCCTGCAATTCCTGTTGGAAACTGATCCAGACAATCATAAGCTGCGGTTTGATTTAAGTTTGGCCTTTAATGCTGAAGGAAAACAGGAAGAGGCTGTTGATCAGTTGATTTTAATCATGCGCAAAGACCGTCTGTGGAACGAGGAAGCTGCACGAAAGCAGCTCTTACAGTTTTTTGAAGCGTGGGGTGCAATGCATTCTGCGTCTATTGCGGGCAGACGTAAATTATCATCAGTCTTGTTCTCATGATGGTTTGGTGTAAAGCTGGTATCATAACAGTTAGAGGATAAAAATATGCCCTTTAATGTAAGCTACATGGATGTGTCGGACTTTCCTGATATCATTCCAATCTTTCCGCTTACTGGAGCTTTGCTGCTGCCGCGTGGACAAATACCGCTTAATGTGTTTGAGCCTCGCTATGTGTCCATGATTGATGATGCATTAAAGGGTTCAAGGCTGATTGGCATGATTCAGCCATTGCCAAATCAGTCACGTAAAGTTTCTGTGCCAAAACTGTTTGAAATTGGCTGTATTGGGCGCATTACACAATTTGCTGAAACAGGAGATGGCCGTTATCTGCTTACTTTAACTGGCGTTATAAGGTTTAGAATGACATCAGAAATACCTTCAATTACGCCCTATCGTCAGGCAAAATTCAATGTTGGGGATTATCTTGTTGATCTTGAACCGCGCGCAGGAGAAGATGCTGTTGATCGGGACATGCTGCTTACGACCTTGCGCAAGTTCTCAAAAGCCAATGACGTATCCATTGACTGGGATGGTGTAAAAGAAGCGCCCAATGAAGCGCTTGTTAATGCCCTGTCCATGATGGCGCCTTATGGCGTAAAAGAAAAACAGGCTCTGCTTGAGGCGCATGATCTTCACGACCGCTCTGAAATGCTGATAGCCATTACGGAATTTGAGCTTGCCCGCCAGTCTGATGGCGAAACAACTGTGCAGTAGGTTCATGCATGAATAGTGAAATTACCTTTGAACGCAACCGTGGTATTGATCCAAAACTGCTGGAACTTATTGTTTGTCCGCTGACAAAAGCAACGCTGGAATATGACGCCGTGCGCGGTGAACTTATAAGCCGTGCAGCAAAGCTTGCCTACCCAATACGCGATGGCATTCCCATTATGCTTGTGGATGAGGCGAGGAAACTGGAAGGATAGATGTTAACGCGCTAGAATTACTTGAATTTTTCAAATTTAGTTTTTAATATTTTCACGTTCAGCTTCAATTTTGTTCTTTCTTAAAAAATCAAATGAAAATCATGATTTGCACGTACTTTATAAAATGCCTGAGCGCGTATGACACTGGCTTGAATAAATTCAAGCTTCATCTCATTACCATTAGTTGATAAAACAACGCGCCAGATTTTTTAATACCCAGCAAACTTCGGGCAGCGCTGGGCAGAAGCATACGATTAGTATTAGCAGTATTGACTTTCAAAGATTGCACCATATGTGCAATCTCTAGCTTCGAATTAGCCTATGGCATAAATTGAAAATGTTAAAAAAAACTAATCATGTCAAATTCCACCTGCTGCCTGCCCAATAAAAAACTGTTTTAATCTTGGCGAACGTTGCACCAAACCCAATCCAAAACCACGAATGACTCGCAATGGCATCGAATCATTTGAAAATAAACGGTTCAGTACATCTGTTGTGACAGCCATTGCACTTGTATCAAAACGGCGGTCACGCTCATAAGCCTTCAGCACTGTTGCATCACCTATGTCAAGCCCAAGCCGCGCCTGTTCCACAATGCGTGTTGCCAAAGAAAAAGCGTCTTTAAGTCCAAGGTTAAGACCCTGTCCTGCAATAGGATGGATAACATGCGCTGCATCACCAATCAGGGCAAGCCGCTCAGATATAAACCGTTTTGCAAGGCCAAGCTTTAGGGGCCATGCCTCCAGAGCTGTGAGCAATGTTAACTTACCAAGCTCAAGTCCAAACCTGCGCTCCAGCTCACGCAACAAACTGTCTGTCTCCATTTCCATTAAACGTTTTGCGTCTCTATCGCGTTCAGTCCAAACGATGGAAGAGCGATTGTCAGTCAGTGGCAAAATGGCAAAGGGGCCAGAGGGTAAAAAATGTTCAACTGCCCGACCACCATGTGGGCGTTCATGGCCTATGGTTGCAACCAGTGCCATCTGGCCATAGCCCCAACCATAAAAAGCAATACCTGCCAGCTCTCGCAGGGTTGAACGTGCACCATCTGCAGCGACCAGCAATTTTGCATGGGATGGGGCAGATTTTCCGTGCATGGCCTCAACGTGTTCGTTGCTGATCTGATAACCCGTTACGGGCGCTTGAATAAGCTCTATGCCAGCAGCTATAGCAGCCTTTTTTAAAACAGCAGAGAGCGTGTTATTGCCTACCATATGTGCAAAGGGCTGATCAGACTGTTTGTCGCCAAATGAGAGAAGTGCAGGCCTCACAGGCTCTTCCAGCGCTGTATCTGTAATAACCATATCATGAATGGGCTGAGCATCTTTTTGTAAATCATTCCATAGGCCCAGCTCTTCAAATTTTTGCCGAACCACGGCTGCAATGGCAGAGGCGCGTAGGTCATTGGCACGCGGTTCAAAACCGTTCGGATCGAAAACAGCCACACTGCAATTTTCGCCCAAAGCTGATTTGACTGTCAGAGCCAGGGTTAAACCAGCGTGACCCCCACCAGCAATTACAAGATCATAGCTATTTATAAACTGCATAATCTATTCCCAGGTAAAAATTTCTTGACGTAATCCTGTTTAAGCTAACTGAGTTATGAACCAAAACCGAGATTAAAACATGTCATCAGCTGTTTCAGACCTTTTGTCCATTCTGGATCTTGAAAACCTTGAACACAACCTCTTTCGGGGTCGCAGCCCGCAGGTTGGCTGGCAACGTGTATTTGGTGGCCTGGTTATTTCGCAGGCACTGGTTTCGGCCACACGCACTGTGCCAGAGGGCCGCAAAGTCCATTCTCTTCATGCCTATTTTCTGCTGGCGGGCGATCCTAAAGTGCCAATCATTTACGAAGTTGATCGCATTAGGGATGGAAAAAGTTTCACGACAAGGCGTGTTGTGGCAACTCAGCACGGACAGGCAATTTTTGCGCTGTCTGCGTCTTACCATGTGGAGGAAAGTGGATTTAATCATCAGGCCAAAATGCCAGATGTGCCACATCCTGATCAGCTGCCAACTGAAAGCCAAATCAAAACGACCATGTTCAAGCTGATGCCAGATCCTGTGCGGCGATATTATGAGATGGAGCGTCCGATTGAATTGCGCCCTGTGGAATACGGCCGGTATGCCAGCCGTGAACCAATGGAAGCCAAGTTCAATGTTTGGATACGTGCCACAAGCAAACTGCCAGATGATCCTGAAATTCATAATAGCGTGCTTGCCTACGCTTCTGACATGACTCTTTTGGATACCTCGTTGGTGGCACATGGCCGCACCATATTTGAGCCAGATATTCTGCCAGCCAGCCTGGATCACGCTATGTGGTTCCATAGGCCCTTTAGAGCAGATGAATGGCTGCTTTATAGTCAGGACAGCCCAAATGCCTCTAACGCCTGCGGCTTTACACGTGGCCTTATTTTCAAACAGGATGGCACACTGGTCGCATCAGTTGCGCAAGAAGGTTTGATCAGGGTACGAAAGGTTTAATTTTATCGCCTGCAAACCTGTGCCGTCTTTGCTATTTCGGTGCGTGTGGCTTCATCCAGTGTGGATGCACTGATTTTCGCCCATGTTCCAGTCGCCTTCAAGCCATCAACTGTGCAGAAACACGTTTCAATACAGGTTTGCCTGTCACGCCCTTGAGCGGTGCAGCTTTGTTCACACGCAGATATGAAACTGCTTGTGACATCATCCAGTTTTTTGGTTCTAAGATCTGATGTAAATCCAGCTGCTGCAAAGAGTATGGGTTGATGAACAAGATAGATGATAAGGCTATGACGGCCTAAAAAGCTGAGTGGTTTTACATTGGATGCTGGTGTCTGAAATGGGTTTTTGAGGTTAAACCGAGCTACCAACTGCATCCAAGCAATTCCTGCAAGCACAGGTGCAATCCAAGGCAAAATTGGCACAAAATCATTGGTGCGAATGGGTAGGGTACGTAACCCAATAAATGCCAAAACAGGCGCATCGAACATTGTATTTAATAATGTGTAGGGCAGTGCGAATGCAAGAATTCCTGCAAGCAACGTGACAGCCCAGTGCAGCTGTAAAAAAATCAGCCCAAATACACTCGAAAGTGCCAGACAATGTAATATCCCAAAGAAAATGTAGCTATCTGGAAACTGGTACCACGTAACAAGTGTAACCAGCAAAGCTGCCCCTGTGAGTATAGCCAGGCGGCGCAGGAAATGTGGCCAGTTAATACCATTGCCATGCGCCAGATACAGGCTGATACCAGACAGAAACAAAAAACTGCCTGCAATGGCTCTGGCCAGTCCACGCCAGAACGGGGCCGTGTTTATATCCGTTTCAATCAGCCCAAAAAAGCTCAAATCCCATGTAGAATGGTAGATTATCATGGCGATAACAGCAATGCCACGAGCGCAATCAAGCCAAGGATTTCTGAGGCGGGCATTGCTAAAAGCTGTCATTTTGCCAAAATCTTCAGCCATTTACGTGCCTGCTGACGAACATTGTTGGGCGCTGTACCACCGTAGGATGTACGACTTTTTACTGAATTATCAACGCCTAAAACCTTGAAAACATCTATTGTTATTTTAGGCTCAATGCTTTGCATTTCCGGTAAACTCAAGCGGTCAAGATCGACACTTTTATTGGATGCCAAGCCAACAATTCTAGCTGTTACATGATGGGCGTCACGAAACGGCATATTGAGTTCGCGTACAAGCCAATCTGCCAAGTCTGTCGCTGTAGCATAACCAGCCCCAGCTGCCTTTTTAAGGCGTTTAACATCTGGCACCATATCCTGCACCATGCCGCTCATGGCAGCAATACAAAGCGATAAATTGGAGAGAGCATCAAAGGTTGGCTCTTTATCCTCCTGCATGTCCTTGCCATAGGCTAAGGGCAAGCCTTTCATCATTATCAGCAGGCTGTTTAAAGCGCCAACAATTCGCCCTGTTTTACCGCGCACGAGTTCGGCAGCATCAGGATTACGCTTTTGCGGCATAATAGACGAACCAGTCGTGAATTTGTCTGATAGTGTAATAAAGGCAAATTGCGGCGTTGTCCAAAGCACCAGCTCTTCTGCAAAACGGGAGAGGTGAATGGCAGTAATGGACGCAGCTGACAGAACCTCAATCACATAATCACGATCAGAAACGCCATCCAATGAATTTGCCATGGGACGATCAAAGCCAAGAGCTTTCGCTGTCATGTCGCGATCTATTGGGAAGGACGTACCAGCCAAAGCTGCTGAACCAAGGGGCGATTCATTAAGCCGTCTGCGGGCATCTGATAAACGTGAGCGATCTCGCCCATGCATTTCCACATAAGCCAGTAAATGATGCCCGAATGTAACTGGTTGAGCAGATTGCAAATGTGTAAAGCCTGGCATAACTGTGCCAGCATGTTCAAGAGCTTTAGTTGCCAATGCCAGCTGCAAACCCGCCAGCTGAATATTCAGACTATCAACTGTATCTCGCACCCAAAGGCGAAAATCCACCGCCACCTGATCGTTGCGAGAGCGTGCTGTATGCAGGCGTCCTCCTACACTCCCCACAATTTCAGTCAGGCGTGATTCGATGTTGAGATGAATATCTTCAAGGCTACGCGAAAATGTAAATGTGCCAGTTTCGATTTCGCCTTCAATCTTGCTCAAACCATGGTATATTGTTTCAGCGTCTTGCTGCGTTACAATTTTCCGTTGCGCAAGCATTTCCACATGAGCTTTCGATCCTTGAATATCCTGCTTCCATAGTACCTTATCAAAATCAATTGAGGCGTTAATTTCTTCCATGATTGCAGCAGGGCCTGTTTCAAAGCGTCCGCCCCACATTTTATTACCCATAAGAAGTCCAGCCCATGTTTAAAATTTTAAAAATCATCATTGCTTCAAGCCTATACGTGACTAACCCTGCTTTGGGCAATAGTTGCCAGGCTGCAAAAGCAGTTTCGTCAAAAATAGAGTTTTTTGCCAAGGGTGAGGTTGCAGCTATGCAGGTGCAAAGCACTCCTGCGCCCATGCCAGAACTTATATTTAATGATGCTGAGGGTAATGCCCGTAAATTATCGGATTTTAGGGGTAAAACCATTTTACTGAATTTATGGGCAACATGGTGCGCGCCATGTCGTTTGGAGATGCCAAGTCTTGACAGGCTGCAAGCCACATCAGGAAGCGCAGATTTCGAAGTGGTAGCCATTAATATTGATACGCGTAACTTCGAAAAGTCAAAGCAGTTTTTAAACGATATAAAAGTGGTTAGCCTTAAAGCCTATGCTGACCCCAGTGCAAAAATTTTTCAGGATTTGAAGAACTCGGGTAAGGCGCTTGGGATGCCAACAACACTCTTAATTGACTCCCAAGGTTGTGAGTTAGGACGGATGCCAGGTCCTGCTGACTGGGCAAGTGAAGATGCGCAGGCATTAATAAAAGCGGCAATCCGTAGATAAATCAATAAGCCCCTAGAATTGCCTTGAAACCATCATTTTTTTAATCTCAGCAATTGCCTTGGCAGGGTTAAGACCTTTGGGACAGGTATTCGCACAATTCATAATGGTGTGGCAGCGATAAAGCCTGAAGGGATCTTCCAGATTGTCTAGACGTGCGCCAGTCTCTTCATCACGGCTGTCAATTAACCAGCGATAGGCCTGGAGTAAAACTGCAGGTCCCAAATATTTTTCGCCATTCCACCAATAGCTTGGACATGAGGCTGAACAGCATGCACATAGAATGCATTCATAAAGCCCATCAAGTTTTTCACGATCTTCCTTAGACTGTTTCCACTCTTTTTCAGGTGCTGGTGTTGCTGTTTGCAACCATGGCTCAATAGAGGCGTGCTGGGCATAAAAGCGGCTCAAGTCTGGTACAAGATCCTTGATAACTGGCAGATGCGGCAATGGGTAAATTTTGATTATGCCATCTACCTCATCCATGCCCTTGGTGCAGGCAAGTGTGTTTGTGCCGTCAATATTCATGGAGCACGACCCGCAAATGCCTTCACGGCAGGAGCGGCGGAATGTAAGAGTTGAATCTATCTTGGATTTAATCCAGTTGATACCATCCAGAATCATGGGCCCGCAATCTTCACGGTTCACAAAATATGTGTCCACGCTTGGATTTTTGCCATCATCAGGGTTCCAGCGATATATGCGGAATTCTTTGAGCATGGTGGCAGGCTGACCATCATTGCCCATAGGCTTAGGCCATGTTTTACCCGCAACCATGCGGGAGTTTTTTGGGAGTGTAAGTTCAACCATGTTAAAATCCGGTCAGTATGTTAATTGATCATATAAGATTGATGTTAGAAACATAAAAGATGGTGCGTCTAATAAATCCTGGCCTTTGGTGCGATATACTCAATTTCATTTGACATTGTGTAGGTATGCACAGGGCGATCATCCATGGACACTGTGCGCTTGGTATCGTCCAAAAACGCTAGTGTATGCTTCATCCAGTTTTTATCATCGCGGTTTGGATGGTCTTCACGCGAATGGGCGCCACGGCTCTCTGTACGGGCAGCAGCTGATTCCATTGTTACAACCGACTGTGTGATCAGGTTGTCAAATTCAAGCGTCTCCAGCAAATCGGAGTTCCATGTTAATGAGCGGTCAGTTACTTTAACATCATCAATACCTTTCCAGATTTTGTTGATGAGTGTTTTACCTTCCTCCAGGACTTCGCCTGTACGGAATACGGCGCAATTATTCTGCATAACGCGTTGCATCTGCCCACGAAGTTCAGCTGTTGGCGTGCTGCCTGAAGCGTTTCTGAAGCGATCAAGGCGAGATAGCGATAGTTCAGCTGAATTTTTAGGCAGTTCTGGCTGTGATTCTCCAGGCGTTACAAGAGTTGCAGCCCGCAAGCCCGCCGCACGGCCAAACACGACCAAATCTATGAGTGAGTTTGAACCCAAACGATTTGCACCATGCACTGACACGCATGCAGCTTCTCCAATTGCCATCAGACCTGGCACAACAGTATCAGCGTTGCCGTTGGCTTTTGTTAAAACCTCGCCGTGAAAGTTTGTTGGAATGCCGCCCATATTGTAATGTACAGTTGGAATAACAGGAATAGGTTCTTTGGTGACATCAACACCAGCGAATATTTTGGCACTTTCTGAAATACCAGGCAGACGCTCGTGAAGAATTTTTGGATCCAGATGGTCAAGATGCAGGTAAATATGATCCTTATGTTTGCCAACGCCGCGCCCTTCGCGAATTTCCATTGTCATGGAACGTGACACCACATCGCGGGAGGCCAAATCCTTGGCAGAGGGCGCATAACGCTCCATGAAGCGTTCACCTGCTGAATTGGTTAGATATCCACCTTCTCCACGTGAGCCTTCTGTAATCAAGCATCCTGCACCATAGATGCCAGTGGGGTGAAATTGTACAAATTCCATATCCTGCAATGGCAAGCCAGCACGTAGAACCATCGCGTTACCATCGCCCGTACAGGTATGGGCAGAAGTCGCAGAAAAATAGGCGCGGCCATAGCCGCCTGTTGCGAGAACGCAAAGATTTGAACGAAAACGATGAATTGTGCCGTCGTCCATTTTAATTGCCACAACACCACGACATACGCCCTCGCTATCCATAATTAGATCGATAGCGAAATATTCAATAAAAAATTCTGTTTGAGCACGCAGAGCTTGACCATATAATGTGTGCAAAATAGCATGACCCGTGCGGTCTGCTGCTGCACATGTGCGCTGGGCTATACCTTTGCCGTATTCTGTTGTCATGCCGCCAAAAGGACGCTGATAGATTTTACCCTCTTCCGTTCTGGAAAACGGCACGCCCCAATGCTCCAGCTCATATACAGCGGCAGGTGCGTTGCGCACTAAATATTCAATTGCATCCTGATCGCCGAGCCAATCAGATCCTTTGACTGTGTCATACATGTGGAAGCGCCAGTCATCCTGACCCATGTTGCCCAATGCTGCCGAAATGCCGCCCTGCGCTGCAACAGTATGTGAACGGGTTGGAAACACTTTTGTAATGCAGGCCGTCTTCAAGCCTGCCTGGGCGCAGCCGACAGTTGCCCGCAAGCCAGCCCCGCCCGCTCCTACGACTACGACATCGAATGTATGATCGGTTATTGGATAGGCCATGTTATTTGTGTTGGCGCTTGCAGTCGTAACCATTGTCGATATTCCTTAAAAAATGTCTTTAAATCATAGGCCAAAGCTAATTTTGAACAGCGCATAGATGCTTGTAACGCCTATCAAGACCGTAAAAAATGTGTTGGCTACAAGTGTGAGAACTTTTGTGCCTTCACCATGCACATAGTCCTCAATGATAACCTGCATACCGATACGCATATGGTACAGGCCAGATACGATGAACAGCAGCATCAAAATTGTTACAAACGGGTTGGCTAAAAGATGTAAAGCAGCAGCCCTGTCCTTGCCTTGAAGTAGCAGGAGAACCACTATAAACGAGACGGCTAATGGAATATTTGCCATTGCAGTCAGGCGTTGGCGCCAGAAATGTTCTGTTCCAGAATGGGCTGGCCCAAGGCCGCGAACTCTGGAGAGCGATGTACGCATTGATTTATCATTGTTCATAAGGTTTTTCCTAGCGAGACCGAATGTAAAATGTAGCAGTCCAAACAATGACTGTAAGCGCAATAGATCCAAACAAGGAATACTTGGCAAGAGCTCTGCGTGCGTCAGGTTCAAGCCCTGCACTAGTGTCCCATATCAGGTGCCTTATACCGCCGAGCATGTGATGAAACAGCGCCCATGTGTAACCAAGTAAAACAAGCTGTCCGATTATTGAGCCCATTACCATCTGCGCCAAATCAAAAGATGACTGACTGTAAGATGCAGCAACTAGCCATAAGGCAATAATAACCGTGCCAAAATACAGGGCAGAGCCAGTAATGCGATGCATGATGGACATCACCATTGTCCAGCTCAGAGCATATATCTGCAAATGGGGCGAGAGCGGACGCTCTACTACTGTTTTGGTGTCGGCCATTTGTAAATACTCCTGATAATTGAGCTTAGTTGATTGTAACTGCTATGCGCATACGGCTTTTTGCCGCGCTTCGCAATTCCACTACATATCATACGGAATTTTTTAAAGTTACAAAAATATAATTCTGTAATCTGTCGGATTTAATCTAGTCCATTTACTGAGTTCTGTTCAAGCAGTGCAGTGTCTTCCAACATTAGTCTTGCCCGTGCGCGCATTTTTTCTGTTTCGCTTTTAAGCTGTCCGCAGGCTGCCAGTATATCACGTCCACGTGGAGTGCGCACGGGGCTGGAATAGCCTGCACTGAATACATAATCAGAAAAAGCTTCAATCTGATCCCATTCAGAACACACATATTTTGAACCAGGCCATGGATTAAATGGAATAAGATTAATTTTTGCGGGTATACCACTTAAAAGCCGCACTAAAGCGCGCGCCTCGGCCAAGCTGTCATTCACGCCTTTAAGCATGACATATTCAAATGTTATGCGCCGCGCATTGCTAAGGCCTGGATAGTTGCGACAGGCATCAAGCAGCATTTTAATATTATATTTGCGGTTTAAAGGCACAAGTTCATCACGCAAGGCGTCGTTCGTTGCATGAAGTGAAATGGCAAGCATGGTGTTTGCCTCAAGCCCCAACGCTTCAATCTGTGGCACTACTCCTGACGTAGAGACCGTGATTTTACGGCGTGATAACTGCAAGCCTTCCTGGTCCGTCATGACATGGATCGCATCTCGTACGTTTTCAAAGTTGTAGAGTGGCTCTCCCATCCCCATAAAAACAATATTTGAAATTAAACGGGCGCCCTCACGTTTATCTGTTTCTGGACGGCCCTGATAATCACCAAGCGCGTCACGCGCCACCAAAACCTGTGCGACAATTTCTGACGGTTCAAGATTACGCACCAGTTTTTGTGTCCCAGTATGGCAAAATGTGCAGGTTAAAGTACACCCTACTTGGCTTGATACACACAAAGTGCCACGATCTGATTCTGGAATATACACAACTTCAATTTCAGCCCCTTTGTCATACGCGCCCTTTGAAGGCAGACGCAGCAACCATTTGCGTGTACCATCCTTTGAAATCTGCTCAGAACTAATTGTCGGGCGGGTAAGTGTAAAATGATGTTCCAATGACTCGCGCAAAGCCTTAGACACGTTGGTCATATCACTAAAATTGATTGCACCACGTACATAAATCCAGTGCCAAAGCTGACCAACCCGCATTTTCAAGGATTTTGCATCCACGCCCATGCTCGTCAAGGCGTCTCCCATCTGAGCGCGGGTAAGGCCTGCCAAAGATGGTTTCGTGAGGTCGGTTGCAGTATTCACTTCTGTTCCTTGGTTCACTGACATTCCTTAACCGCACGGTCGAGTGCCTGCCCAAAACCTGTGAGCGCGTAACGGTCAGTTGTCTCATTACCGCGCAGGGACTTACCTTTAACAGTCAAGTTTGAGGTACGGCGGGCAATATCCACAAAGTGGTTTTCCTCCGCTGCATTTTTTAAGAAAGCGTTTTTATCTTTGGCAACCATGTTAAAATTGCTTGAACCAATTGCTGCAACTGGTTCGGTGGCAGGTTTTAAATCATAGCCCATGTTGAACGCAATTTCATTTTTTATACCCTGGGATGGGCGAAAGGATATGAACAGATAGACAGGATCACGATTGAGACCTTTTGGAAGGCGATCTTTAGGCTGGGACAGCACAAAACAAACTTTAGACGCGCCAGAGCCACCAATATAGGCTCCCCACTCTCCAAATGTGCCAAGTGACTGTGCACCTGCCGCTGCCGCATTTTTTGAAGGCGCTTTCGTCTCTGCGATTTTTTTTGATGCAGCCTGTGTGGACACACTCGATACACATAGTAAAAGACCTGATATGGCTAAAAATCGTAAAGAATTCATGGGATCACTGTTCATATTGAGTTTAGCATACTTTAAAAGAGTTCAACATTGAAGGAAATGCAATATCATTCTAGTCGTTTGTTTCCCGCATGTTTAAGTGTAAATCAAATATATTCGGGTTTGCACCATTTAGATATGACAGAAGTCAAAAACATTCGACATCTGCATTAAAAAACAGCTACATTTTTTTGCAACATGCTCTAAGTGTGGTATCACCCAGTGTGGATGTTTTCAAGCGGCATCTAAGTATGGGTGTTACAGGAGCTGTGTTGTCTAAAACAAATAATTGGCCAAAGCTTGTAGCAGATGTAGCGCTTTTGCAAGATAAAGCTGCCTTCGCCATTATTTTTGATTATTTTGTTCCACGTCTTGAGGCTTATCTCAGGCGACTTGGCCTGGAAAATAACATAGCCGAGGAAGTGTCCCAGGATACAATGATTATACTATGGAACAAGGCAAACCTGTTTGACCCTGCAAAATCCTCACTAGCTACATGGCTGTACCGAATTGCACGAAACCGTAAGATTGATATTTCCCGGCGCAACCGTGTTGATTTTTACGATCCAACCGATGGCGCTTTTACACAGATAGCAGATAGCACTCCGTTAGCTGATGTAACTATGGATAGCAAAATCTATGAAGATAGTGTAAAAATTGCCCTTTGTGTTTTGCCAAAAGAGCAATCCAGCATGATCCAGATGGCTTTTTATGAAGGGCTTTCACATAATGACATAGCCCATAAAACTGGTCTGCCTCTTGGAACTGTCAAATCCCGTATTCGTCTTGCTTTTACCCGCCTAAGAAGGGCATTGGAGCAAAAGGGTATTGCGGAGGCGGGTTGAATTACAGGCGAGTTATTTATAGTCCGCCCATTTTGCAAACCAGATCCCATTCGTTCGCTGTTACAGGCTGCACGGATAACCGCATGGAAGTCACAAGTGACATCTTTGACAAAGCGGGCGTATCTTTTATATCTTTGAGGGACACAGGCTTTGGAAATGATTTTACAGCCATAATGTCCACCATGCCAAATTTGCCTTTTTCATCAGTATGATCGGGATAATATTCCTTTATAATCTCTACTATGCCTACAATTTCCAATCCTTCATTGGAATGATAAAAAAACCCCTGATCTCCAATTTTCATGGCCATCATCTGCTGTTTTGCCAAATGATTACGCACACCATTCCAGAATGTACCAGTTTCAGCTGCCTCCACCTGCATTGCCCATGACCATTTGAATGGTTCTGATTTAAACAGCCAATATTTCATTATTTACCCCGTTTTAAAACAAATACGGCCTGCTCACCAAACAGGTTCCAGAACCACCATGGCATGTTGAAACGAATAAGCCGCCCATTTGCATCCAGCGCCTGTGCACTTTGCTGGACAGCGCCAATTTCATCTACCAGGCCTACAAAGTCGCGGATTGTGCAAAAATGGATGTTGGGCGTGTTCCACCAAGCATAGCTTAATGTGTCTGTTACGGGCATGTGGCCTTTAAACATGAGCTGCAGTCTGATACGCCAATGTCCAAAGTTTGGAAAGGACACAATTGCATGTTGCCCAATGCGCAGCATGTGCTCCAGCACAAGCTTTGGATTACGTGTTGCCTGTATGGTCTGGCTTAAAATAACGTAATCAAAAGCATTATCAGGGTAGTTTTCAAGGTCAGTATCAGCATCGCCTTGAACAACAGCAAAGCCTTTGCTTACAGCCTCTGCAACACCATCACGTGACAATTCTATGCCTCTTGCATCAATACTGTGCCTGTCAGCTAAAAGTTTTAACAGATCACCATTGCCGCAACCTACATCCAGCACCCTTGCATTGGGTTCAATCATATCTGCAATCAGTTTAAGGTCTATGCGTGAAAAATCATTGCCGAGCGAATTTGGCATTTAAAGACCTCTTGTTTTGGCAGCTGCCTGCACAAAACCGTTCACAGTGGCAACAAGCGAAGGTTCATCAAGCAAAAATGCATCATGACCCTTATCACTTAAGAGCTCAACAAAGGATACGGATGCGCCCCCTGCATTCAATGCATGAACAAGCGCCCGGCTGTCAGATGTGGGGAAAAGCCAGTCACTTGAAAAGGAAACAACGCAAAACCGTGTTTTGGTTTTTAAAAATGCTTTTGAAAGCACGCCACCATGGTCTGCTGCAATATCAAAGTAATCCATGGCACGAGTTACATAAAGATAGCTATTGGCATCAAAGCGTTCAACAAAACTTGCACCTTGATAGCGCAGATAGCTCTCTACCTGAAAATCAGCATCAAAGGAAAAAGTGGGCGCTGTACGATCTTGAAATTTGCGGCCAAATTTACGTTGCAGGGCAGGTTCAGACAGATATGTTATATGAGCTGCCATTCTGGCAACCGAAAGGCCCTTTTCGGGGCGTTTGCCGCAGTCCAAATAGCGCCCGCTGCACCAGTCTGGATCTGCCATGACGGCTTGGCGTCCAACTTCATGGAAAGCAATATTCTGGGCTGAATGCTTGGCTGCCGTTGCCATTGGAATGGCAGAAAAAACGCGCGTGGGATAACTTGCAGCCCATTCAAGCACCTGCATTCCACCCATTGAACCTCCGATGGCGCAAAACAAGGTGTCAATTCCAAGATAGTCTATCAGCATTGCTTGCGCACGTACCATGTCTGGTATGGTCACAACTGGGAAATCCGTGCCATAAGGCTGGTTCGTGGCTGGGTTAATGGAGGCAGGCCCTGTTGTACCCATGCATCCCCCCAAAACATTTGAGCAGATAACAAAGTATTTGTCTGTATCAATGACGCGCCCTTGACCAATTATGCTGTCCCACCAGCCAGATTTGCCAGTGACAGGGTTCTGGTTTGCCACATGCTGATCACCGGTTAGAGCATGGCACACAAGCACTGCATTGGTTTTGTCTGAATTTAAAGTGCCATAAGTCTGGTAGGCAATCTGGAAAGGTGAAAGCAGCGCGCCTGAATCAAGTTTAAGGGGTTTGGCAGCGTCAAACTGCACCAACAAGCTTGATGGTTCATTTGCCTGATTATTTGCCTGATTGACGGCTAAAGGCTCGATGTGCAAAGACATAAGTTATAAATACCTTTACTTTTGACAAAACCTTTATGTCTTAAAAGATGAAAGCAGTCTATAAAGAACATCTTGTTCGATATAACGGATTTGTCCCTATTTCAAGTTGCTGATCATGGTTGACATAGATATTCAAACTCGTCCAACTCCCCGCGCGGGTATTATGAAAATCAGTGCCTATGTGCCTGGTAAAAGCAAAGCGCCAGCTGGTGTTAAGCTTTATAAGCTTTCGTCCAATGAAACACCATTTGGCCCAAGCCCCAAAGCAATTGAAGCCTATTTAAGCTTAGGTTCAAAGCTTGAACTCTATCCTGATGGAGCATCGATATCTCTACGTCTTGCCTTAGCGAAACAATTTGGGATTGATTTGGATAATATTATCTGTGGTGCAGGCTCTGATGAGCTTTTGTCGTTTTTGGCTTACACGTACCTGAATGCGGGTGATGAGGGTATCTTTACTGAGCACGGCTTTCTTGTTTATAAAATCGCCATACTAGCGGCAGGTGGCACACCTGTTATGGTGAAGGAAACCAATTTTACTGCGGATGTTGATTCAATTCTGGCGGCGGTCACACCGCGTACGAAAATGGTTTTTTTAGCAAATCCCAATAATCCAACAGGCACATATGTGCCTTTTCAAGAAATTACACGTCTCCATAAAGGCCTACGCCCAGACATAATGCTAATACTTGATGGCGCATATGCTGAATATGTCGAATGTGCCGATTATGATTGTGGGCTTCAGCTGGCTTTAGCGTCTCAAAACGTCGTAATGACACGTACATTCTCAAAGATTTATGGTCTGGCAAGTCTGCGGCTTGGCTGGATGGTGGCACCCTCACCAATTATTGATGCGATTAATCGTATTCGTGGGCCTTTCAATGTTAATGGCGCCGCAATGCTCGCAGGTATTGCAGCCATTGAAGACCAGGATCATATGAGTAGGGCTTTGACTCACAATACGTACTGGCTTCCAAAAATAACAGACGCTCTTAATGGGCTAGGCCTAAAAGTCACACCCAGTGTTGCTAATTTTGTACTTGTGCATTTTGCTTTGGAGGGCAAAAAAGCAGCAACTTATGCTGATCATTTCTTAACCGAGCGCGGGGTGATTATTCGCGCTGTTGGTGCCTATGGTTTACCAGACGCTTTACGCTTGACCATTGGCTCTGATGAAGCCAATGAGAAGCTGATAGATGTTTTAACCGACTTTATGCGTAACTGATAAATATATGGCACAAAAAACTGCACTTGTTCCACGTTTGGCTATTATTGGCATGGGACTGATTGGCTCATCCATTGCGCGGGCTGCCAAGCTCAAAAGCATTGCAGGTACTGTTAGCATAAGTGATGCAAGCGCAGTTGTGCGGGCAAGAGTTGGTGAACTCAACATCGCTGATGAAATATATGAAAATGCAGCTGACGCAGTTAAAAATGCCGACCTAGTCATTCTCTGTGTGCCCGTAGGCGTTATGCCAAATGTGGCTGCAACCATTGCAGGTTCATTAAAGACGAACGCGATCTTATCAGATGTTGGTTCAGTTAAAGCCACAATCATGCATGAGATTGCCCCGTTGCTGCGCTCTGACATTCATTTCATCCCCGCCCATCCTGTGGCTGGCACAGAATATTCAGGCCCTGACGCTGGTTTTGCCATGCTGTTTGAAAATCGTTGGTGCATTCTTACGCCAAAGGATGCCAGTGACGGGGCAGCTGTTTCCCTTTTACAAAGATTCTGGGAAGGGATGGGTTCGCTGGTTGAAACCATGAGCGCAGAGCACCATGATCTGGTGTTGGCAATCACCAGTCATGTACCACATTTAATAGCTTACAATATTGTAGGAACGGCAGCTGACCTTGAAACTGTAACCCAATCTGAGGTGATCAAGTTTTCAGCAGGGGGCTTTAGGGATTTTACACGCATTGCATCATCTGACCCCACTATGTGGCGAGATGTTTTTTTGAATAATAAAGATGCTGTTCTAGAGGTTTTAGGGCGCTTTACAGAAGATTTATCTGCGCTTCAGCGAATGATCCGCTGGGGTGATGGTGATGGATTATTTGAATTATTCAGCCGCACCCGCGAAATCAGACGTGGTATTGTGGCTCTGGGGCAGGAAAAAAACTGAGTTTCGCTTGTCTGCTGACTATTGGTTTAACCCCAATCTGGCAGCTTCCAGGGTGTTCCTGAGCAAAAAGGCTATAGTCATAGGCCCAACGCCCCCTGGCACGGGACTAAGGGCACCTGCAACCTCTGATACGCCTTTGAAATCAACATCGCCTACAAGCTTGGCCTTTTCACCAATCATTACACGGTTGATACCCACATCAATTACAATTGCGCCTGACTTTACCCAGTCAGCTTTCACAAGTTCTGCGCGCCCAACAGCGGCAATCAGAATATCAGCGCGGCGACATACATTTGCAAGGTTGCTGGTCCGTGAATGCGCGACTGTTACTGTACAATTTTGCTGCAGGAGCAGCTGCGCCATAGGTTTGCCAAACAGGTTTGAGCGCCCAATAACGACAGCTTCAAGGCCTGAAATATCAGGTTTGACGGAATGGATCAGTTTTAGTGATCCCAATGGCGTGCAGGCAACCAACCCATGGTCTGCACCAAAAGCACCCGTGCTCAAGCGTCCAGCATTCAACTCGGTTAAACCATCTACGTCTTTGTCTGGGCTGATTTCGCGAATAACTGCATCAGAATCAAGTCCTTTTGGTAAAGGAAGCTGTACCAGAATACCGTGAACATTTTTATCCGCGTTTAATTTGCGCACCAAACCAACAAGCTCAGCCTGAGATATACTGGCTGGCAATCTATGTTCCAGTGAGTTCATTCCCACTTCCTGCGTCTGTTTTACTTTGTTTCGAACATAGACCTGGCTCGCAGGATCATCACCCACAAGTACTACGACAAGGGTAGGCACGTAGCCCTGTTCACGCTTGAAATCTGCCACCTGAAGACTAAGTTCATTACGCAACTTGGCAGCTTCAAGCTTGCCATCTATGAGTTTGGCATTCATTAATACGGGCTATCTTTTAAAAGGTGCAAACTAAAAAGGCGCAAGTGGATAAAGGTTATGAATAATAACCCTTTGCAAAAACACAATTCCAAACCACAAGACTAAAAATGATAAATCAAGCCCCCCAAATGGCGGAATAAAACGTCTTATGGGTGCAAGAACAGGTTCCGTCAGGCGGTAAAGAATGTCTGAAATTGTTGATACGAAATTATTGCGCGTATTGACAACATTAAAGGCAATCAGCCAGCTTAACACAGCAGAAGCAACCAGCACATAAACGTAGAATTCAAGAATATACATAATAACATCTAGCAGGGCACGCATGTAACACTCTCCGGATAGCCTGTTTTTTGTTTATAGCTTAAGCAGGAAGTCCACAAGTCAAGATTTGCCAGATGGACATTCAATTATTTTTGGATTTTTTAAATCTTATATAAATAGTACGAAGTTTTTGCCGCAACCTATACATTAGCTTTTCGCGGATGACTGACATATTGAAGCTAAAGCCACTTTTATCCGAAGTTTCCGCCATCCAGTTTGTAATAGAAACTCTGTCCGTCCATAGGCTGTCAATCATGGGGTGGTTTTGTATAGCGCAAGAGTCGACTGTCAAAAGTGATTTGCTAACCAAATAATGTTGGGTCAGACTTTCAACAAGCAACACGCCAGGGGAGAATTTATCAAAATTTTCATTATGTGCGACTTTCCAGAACCAGGCATTTTTATCAGTTTTTAAGACTATTCCAGATGCAATGAGTGTTTTGTCACAATATAATTCGTGAATCTCCGCTTTACCTGTCAAGGCAAGACCAGCCATCATAGCCCTAGCAAAATCTGCTTTTCCAGCCTTTTGAAGGAGAGCTGTGCCATTTCTTCCTTTCCAGCCACTGCTTTCGAGATTTAAAAATCGATCTGTTGCCTCGCTAATGTCTTTGTGAAAAGCTGTTATTTTGTATTTCAGAGTACCAATTTCAGATAGCCTGCGACGTTGACGTCCTAAATCCTTTAATTTTTTACGGCTCCAATTTTTTTTGAAATATGTTTTGGATTGAAATTCATGGTTCAAAAAAGCGCGACATGTTTTATGAAGCGATACTATTTTACAGTTTTTTGAGCTTGTAACGCGGTTTAATGCTTCTGAAAAAGGCCCTTTTTCATAGATCTTTGGAAAAAGTACAGTTTTGTAAATGGAGCTTGCGGCAAAGTTCAACACTGCCTGGAGTACATGATCTGGATATTCAGCATCAATCAAAGGAACTCCAAGAGCCATGTTTACATCCTGCCATCCGCGTAAAACAGCTGCTCCAAAGTCGAGCTTTGACCGAATAAAAGGAAAGACTCCAAGGAGCTTTCCATTTAAGTTTGATACAAATAAAAAGGAAGGTTGAGCGGACTGAACCAATTGTCTGGTCGCAGATAATATAAAGCCAGGTTCATAAAAAATATTAGGTTCCAAAGCACGTGAAGCAAGATCCCTCCATTCTCTTTGTTTTAATGAAGCTTCATGCAAAGACAAAACGTCTACCTTCAAGCTGAAACTATTTTCTGTACCTCCAGAATTTTTTTTAGTGCAATCATCATTTGGTTGGCCAAAAGCATAAACACGCGCTTTATTTCCAAACTGCTTGGGCTGCTGCTCAAATGACAAGGCCGTTATATCCATTTTCTGACCGCCAGAGTTATAACTATTACCACGAATGTAATAATAAGATATCCAGCTAAACTATTATGTGTATTAAAATGATACATATTTAGTTTTGATGGACGTGTCTTTAGCTAATAGGGACAAGTTTTATGCCAATATTCGTTTAAGCGGGGGATATATTTAAAGCTGCCCATAATTTTTCAACAAGCTCAAGCTTTAAATCGCGTGCAATAAATACAAGTTTGGTCATCTTTGGTTGAAATGGCCAGCTTTCCAGAAAAACAGGAGGATGAAATACATGCTGGGCGCCTTGTACAACCAGTGGCTGGTCTGGTTTATCGCTCACATAAATAATGCCTTTTACACGCAGCAGATTTTCTCCATGCACATTGGATAATAACTCAATAAAAACATTGTAAGCTTGTAATGTTACAGGGATTGGACTGGAAAAACAGAAAGCTCTAATCAAATTTGAATGGCGGTTAACATCAAACTCATGGGCATGTTGAGCTGGGTGATCGTGACCTATATGCGATTCCAGAACCTCATTCAGGGCTTCTTCGTTCAGCCAACGCCTGACATCTGGTGATTTAGTATCAGGGTTATATAAACCACAGTCAAATATATCAGCCTCCACCCCTTGAGCTTCTGTGTTTCTAGTTAGGCTTGCTGAAGGATTAATGCATTTAAGCTCATCTGCAACAGGGTGAAACTGATCTGCATCTAAGATGTCGCATTTTGAAACAATTAGTCTGTCTGCTACTGCAACCTGTTTTACAGCTTCTGGAAACTGTTTTAAAGTTGAAAGTCCGTTTACTGCATCGACCAAGGTTATAATACCTTGAAGCTGATAGCGCAGATTTAAGTATTTATGGCCCATGATTGTGTGAAGGATGGGGGCTGGATCCGCAAGACCAGTTGTTTCAATGATGACCCTGTCGAAGGCAGGCATACGCCTATTGTCGCGGTTTCGTAACAGGTTTTCCAGTGTTGAAATCAGATCGTCACGTATTGTGCAGCATAAACACCCAGATGAAAGCAGAACTGTATTTTCATCTACAGTCTCAATCAAATTGTGATCCAGGCCAATTTCTCCAAATTCGTTAATTATTATAACAGTATTTTTAAATTTTCCACTGCGCATGATGTGATTAAGAAAGGTTGTTTTCCCACTTCCAAGAAAGCCTGTTACAATAGTTACAGGTATGGGAGTGGGTCGTTTACTCATCATCTGCTGCAGTCACTGGGGCTTTGATCTTTGACCCTAATTTAATGGCCGCATTATTTGAACCAGCAGACTTTGAACCAGCAGACTTTGGTGCAACAGGCGCTGGTCGTATCAGCCCCTGTTTCAAGGGCGGTTGTGGCACTGAGGTTTTAACGGATCCCATGTCCAAACCAGTTTTCATAAGAGAAGGCTGTTTAACTTTTGCTTCGATAGCACCAAGTTTATGGGGCTGCGTGCTGGAAGACCGTGTTCGTATACCTGTTTGAGCTGAGGCGCGAGTTTTTGACAACGTCGGTTCGTTCTGACTTTCAGGTTCAGGAGAAATAATAGCTTCCAATGGATGCAGTTTTAAATTGGCCGTATTATCTTTAATTTTAGACTGTCTGTTTTTTGCGAATTTTTTTTGACCTTTATGCAAGGATGGCTCTGCACTGGCATTCTGACCAAGAGCAGTAAAGAGAACAGGATCAGTGTTACCAGGAGCTCGTCCAAGGTAGACAGGCATGGGCTGACCAAGGTTACGTTCTCCAAGTGCGTATCGTGTCTGTGTCAAACGACGCGTCTGAACACTGTCATTGCCCCGCATTGTTGCATAAATGGAATCTTTATCCCCGCCAGTATCCTGCGATCCTGAACTTGCAATAGTGCCATCATAGTCTTCATCAGAAAAAGGAATGCCGCGTTTGCCACTGCACACCTCGCTCCTTACACTCACAGCATTTTGCTGTCCTGAAGCAGGAAGACTCTGCAGCGTGTGACCTGTATTGCCGCTTTGAAAACCCTGATCGAACAATTGCGCAGCCTGCACGGTACGTTCAGAGCTGCTGTTTGCACCCATGACCACGGCAAGCAAGGTTTTTCCGTTTCGTTCCGCTAGTGCCACCACATTAAAACCTGATGCACATACAAAACCTGTCTTCATACCAATTGCGCCTTCGTAGCGTCCAATCAGACCATTGGTATTTTTATAGACACGGGTGCCCAGCTGAACTGAGCCAATACCCCAGTAATCGCGGTACTCTGGAAATTCTATGTAAAGGGCGCGAGCAAGTACGGCTAGATCTCGGGCCGACGTCTGCTGTCTAGCGTCATGCCAGCCATTTGGATTGGTAAAGAAAGTCTCGCTCATTCCAAGCCCCTGCGCTTCCTGATTCATGCGCGCAATAAATGTATCGGATGACCCGCTTAAATTTTCTGCAATCACGTAAGCAACATCATTGGCAGATTTAACCAGCAGGATCTTAAGCGCATTATCCAGCGTTATAATCTGGCCTGGCTTTATACCAATTTTGGAAGGTTTTTGAGCTGCTGCCTTACGTGTACCCTGCAAAGGCGTATCAAGTCTGACCTGCCCAGCTTTAAGCATTTTAAGAGCCACATAAACTGTCATCAGTTTTGTTGTAGAGGCTGGATGCCATGGGCGTGTTGCGTCATCTGCTGAGATTACCTGACCACTTCGCATATCGACAACGAGTGTTGGATTTGCCATTGAGGATGTTGTGGCAATCAATACGAACATAAATGCATGTAATATAAGCATAAATAATACATGCACAAACGTGCGGGCAGTCATCTTGTAAATCTTAAAACTGGACAAATGATCAAACTTTAATCTGGGGAAAAACTAAGAATTTTGGTTCACTTGTTTGTTAACTCCAATACAACAAAATGGGAAGGGACCATGTAAAAGGTTTTAAGGCATGTTCAATCTTTTATAGAAAATCTTGGGACAGATTTTTCAGCTTTTAAACGATTGTAAATAAAAACAGCAAGGAGACGGTGAGCTTCGTCTGTTGGGTGAATGCCATCCCAGAAAAGAAATTTTTTCTGCATAGCAGACCCGCCTCTCAAGCAGGCTGCAACTGTAACACAAGCTTCTGCTGTATTGGTGAGACTGGAAGTGGACTCATTGAATACAATGCTGGAAAAGGCTTCCGAAATGTCAATCACCATAATTTTAACATCTGGATTGGTATCAGCAAGGTTTTTAAGATTTGCTGTCAGGTCCGCATTGAAAGTGGAAGATCCAAACCCAGCCAGTGGAGCAAGTGGGCTGCCTGAAAATTGTGGAAGACTTGAAAAATCTGGCAACGTGTTTACGATGATTGTTTTTGCACCAAGTTCTATTAATTGCCTGACTTGATTAGTTATGTTGGTGCCAGCAGTTTTGGCTATTTTACCTAAAATTGCCCTAGATGTGTTAGGGTTGCCTGCTGTCGCGGAAATACCCTGAAGCAGATCATTTGCACCACCCCAAAGTGTTGCAATGTCTGTGGAGGTGAAACGGCCTCCCAAGGTCGCAAAACCGTCGATTTGCGCCTGGATACCTAGGCTAGGGGTTGCAAAAGAATCTGTGCGTGAGCCCCCAAAAGCAAAGTCCAAGTTGCCATGCCCCATAGGCTGCTTTCCCATCAAAGAGGCTGCACCACTTTTTTCAAGAGGTCCTGCAAAATATTCCACCCAGACCTTGCCATTACTGAAACGCTGATTGTAAGGAGCCTGGGGTTGCCCTGAAACAGCAAACAAGTTGCCATTATCTGAAAGACTGTCTCCAAAAGCAATGACGCGATTGTTTACAGGTTGTGCCTGCATTATCGAAGTAAAACCTATTGTGACAGCAAAAGCCAGAAAAATTGCTTTCAAAATTTCTGGCTTGAATGGGTTAGGCTTGATAAACATATTAACTATCATTATGTAGTTACTGGTTTAATTCAGGCATCATTGCCAAAACTTACAATGCGCGCAAAGTTAATATATTAATTGCTCTAGATCTGAATTTTCAGTTCTGCTTGAATTCCTCTTTGCGACGCACAATTTAAACTCGTAAGGCTGCCTGTTTCAATGACTTCTCTTCTTGATATCAATCATCAGCATTCCAGCTTTGCAAAGTTCACTATTCCTGTTCCAG
>JANXWK010000022.1 GCA_025351165.1 Hyphomicrobiales bacterium
TATACCAGCAATGGTAATCGCGGCAAAATTCTGGCCGTGTCTGCCAAATGCCGCAGCCCTGCCCTGGTTTGCAATGTGTGCACCATTTATTGGCAGGTTTTGCAAGGACAGGTACTTCGAACAGCTTGCAGCACATTGTGCAGGAGCCGCAACTACGCCCCTCTACAGGTGGAATATATTGCGGCTTGACTGTGGCTGCATCATTCATTGGATGATCCTATCTGGTTCATCCAACTCTTGACGTATTATGGTTAAGGAGCGGTAAAGCCTTGTAATATTAATGCGCAACCATATTGGCTTTATCGTCATCCACTTTCAAAACAGTTTTAACTGCTGAAAGAGCGGAAACTTCTTCTGCCGTAAGAGCTATAGGCTTTGACACAAGCGCGTGCTCCAGCACCTGATCCATGCGCGAAACTGGCACGATCTCAAGGCCGTTTTTAACGGATAGTGGCAGATCAGACAGATCCTTCACATTGTCCTCAGGGATAAGCACCTTGGTGATGCCACCACGTAAAGCTGCCAGCAGTTTTTCTTTCAGCCCACCAATTGGCAGCACCCTGCCCCGCAAAGTCACCTCACCTGTCATCGCGATATTACGATGAATCGGAATGCCTGTCATTATGGATGTGATCGACGTTGCCATGGCTATACCAGCCGATGGACCATCTTTTGGTGTTGCGCCTTCTGGTACGTGTACATGCACATCGCGCTCATCAAACAGGCTTGGCTTGATACCAAAATCTATTGCGCGTGAACGAACATAGGTTGCAGCAGCCGAGATGGATTCCTTCATCACATCTTTTAAATTACCCGTGACAATCATCTTGCCTTTGCCTGGCATGAGAACACCCTCAATAGTGAGGAGCTCACCGCCAACTTCAGTCCAGGCAAGACCTGTTACAACACCAATCTGATCCTCAGTCTCGGCTTCCCCATAGCGGTAACGGGGGGCGCCAAGATAGTCTTCAAGCTGTTTTTCATCTATGAGAACGCTGGTGGATTTTAACAGCAGAATATCTTTGACAGCTTTACGTACAAGATTGGAGATTTCACGCTCAAGACTGCGCACACCAGCTTCGCGCGTGTAACGACGCACTAAAAACAGTAATGCTTCTGGTGTAATTGACCATTCTTTTGGAGTTAGTCCATGCTTGAGTACTGAAGCAGGAATAAGATGCTTGGTTGCAATCTCAATTTTTTCTTCCTCAGTATAGCCAGCTATGCGAATAATTTCCATGCGGTCCATTAACGGGCCTGGAATGTTTAGCGTATTTGCAGTGGTAACAAACATGACACTTGAAAGATCAAAATCAACTTCCAGATAATGATCGTTAAAAGTTGTATTCTGTTCAGGATCAAGCACCTCCAGCAAGGCAGAGGATGGATCGCCACGGAAATCCTGACCCATTTTATCTATTTCATCCAGCAAAAACAATGGATTGGATGTTTTTGTCTTACGAAGTGACTGAATGATTTTTCCAGGCATGGAACCTATATACGTACGGCGATGCCCACGAATTTCAGATTCATCACGAACACCGCCAAGAGACATACGGACGAACTCACGACCAGTTGCCTTAGCAATGGATTTGCCGAGTGATGTTTTACCTACGCCTGGCGGGCCAACAAGGCATAGAATTGGGCCATTGAGTTTGTTGGTGCGTGTTTGCACTGCAAGATATTCAACAATGCGGTCTTTTACTTTATCAAGAGCAAAATGTTCTGCATCCAGTAAATCCTGCGCAGCTTTAAGATCTTTTTTAACCTTGCTTTTTTTGCCCCATGGCAGGGACAGCATCCAGTCAAGATAATTACGAATAACAGTCGCCTCTGCCGACATTGGCGACATCTGACGCAATTTTTTCAGTTCATGGAGAGATTTTTCAAGCGCTTCTTTTGAAAGCTTCGTGCGCTTAATCTTGTCCTCAAGCTCAGCCATCTCGTCTTTGGCTTCTTCCCCATCGCCAAGTTCCTTCTGAATGGCCTTCATTTGCTCATTCAGGTAATACTCACGCTGAGTTTTTTCCATCTGACGTTTGACGCGGGTGCGAATACGCTTTTCAACCTGGAGAACGGAAATTTCGCTCTCCATCAGTCCCAGCACTTTTTCAAGACGCTTTGCGACAGACGACATTTCGAGAATTGCCTGTTTTTCAGCAATTTTAACGGCTAGATGTGAAGCCACGGTATCGGCCAACTTGGCAAAATCTTCAATCTGGCCAACAGCACTTACAATTTCAGGCGATATTTTCTTGTTTAATTTAACGTAGCCTTCGAACTCTGTAGCAACAGAACGAGCCAGAGCCTGTATTTCAATTTTATTACTATTATCATTTCCTAGCACAGTTGTACTGGCAACGTAATAATCGTTCACGCGAATGTAGCTACCAATGTTTGCGCGCGCAGCTCCCTCTACCAATACTTTCACTGTACCATCTGGCAGTTTAAGTAGCTGAAGAACTGATGCAAGCGTACCTACTTTGAAAATAGCATCTGGTTCTGGGTCGTCGTCCGTTGCATTTTCCTGAGTTGCCAACAAAATATACCCATCGCTGCGCATGACTTCCTCAAGAGCTGCAATAGATTTTTCACGACCAACAAAAAGTGGTACGATCATGTGGGGGAAAACAACAATATCGCGTAATGGAAGAACTGGGTATGATCCAGTTTGACCAACAACGAGTGGCAACCGAGACTTGCTCATATTTCATAAATCCTTATCTTGCGCTTTAGTCTTAGATATATGTTGAAAGCGCTTATTCAAGACTTGAGGCATAATTCTGATATATGACTTACAAGAATTATGACTCAAATCACTGTTTTTTACAAATTCAGCTAGATTTATAAAATAACCGACGCTCAAGCGCTGGCTGGTATTTCTTCAGACCGTTCGCCATAGATGTAAAGCGGTTTAGCGTTGCCATCAACAACTTCAGCCCCAATAACAACTTGATCAACACCTTCTAATCCTGGCAAGTCAAACATGGTATCCAGTAGAATATTTTCCATGATTGAGCGCAAGCCACGAGCACCAGTTTTGCGTTCAATTGCTTTTTTAGCAACAGAACTCAAAGCATCTTCAGAGAATGCAAGTTCGACATTCTCCATCTCGAATAGACGCTGATACTGTTTTACAAGTGCATTTTTAGGCTCTGTCAGTATGCGCTTCAGTGCAACTTCGTCCAGATCCTCAAGTGTAGCAAGTACAGGTAATCGACCAACAAACTCTGGTATCAAACCAAATTTTAACAGATCTTCTGGTTCAACAGTGCGCAAGATTTGCCCAACGCGACGATCATCAGGGGCTTCAACTTTAGCACTAAAACCAATGGATGTGCCCTTACCACGTGCTGAGATGATTTTTTCCAAACCAGCAAATGCACCGCCACATATAAACAGGATGTTGGTTGTATCAACCTGCAGAAACTCCTGCTGTGGATGCTTGCGACCGCCCTGTGGTGGAACAGATGCAACAGTGCCTTCCATAATTTTAAGAAGCGCCTGCTGCACGCCTTCACCTGAGACATCGCGTGTTATTGATGGATTATCAGACTTGCGGCTGATTTTGTCTATTTCGTCTATGTAGACAATGCCCCGTTGTGCACGTTCAACATTGTAATCTGAGGCCTGCAACAGCTTAAGGATAATGTTTTCAACATCTTCCCCAACGTAGCCAGCCTCGGTTAATGTGGTTGCATCTGCCATAGTGAAAGGCACATCAAGAATACGGGCCAGACTTTGTGCAAGATAAGTTTTACCGCATCCAGTTGGACCAATCAGCAGAATGTTCGATTTTGCAAGCTCAATATCATTGTTTTTTGTTGCATGATTGAGGCGTTTATAATGATTGTGTACAGCTACCGACAATACACGCTTGGCATGGAACTGCCCGATAACATAATCATCAAGAACCTTGGCAATCTCTTTAGGCGTTGGCACACCGTCTTTGGATTTTACCATGGATGTTTTAGATTCTTCGCGAATAATATCCGTGCACAGTTCAACGCACTCATCGCAGATGAATACTGTTGGCCCTGCAATCAGTTTACGCACCTCATGCTGGCTCTTACCGCAAAACGAGCAGTAAAGCGTACTTTTGGAATCGCTCCCGCTAGGCTTGCTCATAATTCATCTCCATTGCACTTCTTGCACCTTTTGCCGCAAAAGTAAGTTTGAAAGTCTTTAAACCTCAAATTTAGACTTTTGTTCAAGTTCACAAGAACTTCTATTAAATCAATTTAATCTGCAAACACTGTCACAATTTGCAAATCGCGCATTGTACTGCTGGCACATAACTCTTACGCTACACCCTCATTTCTAAACAAATACTCACTAGAATATAGTTTTTAAATGTTTATTGTAAAATATTTGTCATAAAAAGCACATAAGCATTTAAGACATAATTTACACCCTCATTGTTCATTATTATCGCAGAAACCCAACAACAGTCTACTGCACTTTCAGTGCAAAGTATTTTACTTGAGTTTAATCTTTCTTTTCAACCTTATCTAAAGCATCATTATCTGCGCGCTTTGCAACAACGTGATCTATAAGACCAAATGTTTTGGCCTGTTCCGCATTCATAAAATTGTCACGCTCAAGCGCTGCTTCGATCTGCTCAAGTGTGTGATCTGTATGTTTAACGTAAATTTCGTTCAGACGACGCTTGAGGCTCTTGATTTCCTCTGCCTGAATGAGAATGTCTGTCGCCTGCCCCTGTGCGCCGCCTGATGGCTGATGTACCATAACGCGTGAATTTGGCATGCAGTAGCGCAGGCCTTTCTCGCCCCCAGCCAGTAGAAGCGATCCCATCGATGCTGCCTGACCAACACATAGCGTAGATACAGGGCAGCGGATAAACTGCATTGTATCGTAAATGGACAGGCCAGATGTAACCACACCGCCTGGTGAATTAATATAGAGCGAAATTTCTTTCTTGGGATTATCCGCTTCTAAAAACAGAAGCTGTGCCACAACAAGTGAGGCCATGCCATCTTCCACTGGGCCTGTCAGAAAGATAATACGCTCACGCAGAAGTCTTGAGAAGATATCGAATGCGCGTTCGCCGCGATTGGATTGCTCGACCACCATTGGAACAAGTGAATTGTAAGTTTCGATTGGATCGCGCATGTCACACCCTTTGTATATTGCGTATTATAGATTTCTCTATGTCAACATTGTTCACTAGATTCGCAAGCTATAGACAGAAAAAAAGCGATTAAACTAAAAACCTTGCTAAACGTGTTACTAAATTGATTCAGGAGACTCATACCATTGCCTTCATTACCAAATACTTTGCGTGTTGCCACCTGGAACATAAATTCTGTTCGTCTGCGGATTGATCTGCTCACAGGTTGGCTAAAAGACATACAGCCAGATGTGGTGTGTCTACAGGAAATCAAATGTATAGATGAAGCTTTTCCACGTGAAGAGATTGAGGCTTTGGGATATAATATCGCTGTGCATGGGCAAAAATCCTATAATGGTGTGGCTCTGCTGTCCAAATATTCGTTGGAGGATGTCAAAAAAGGGCTGGATGGCGATGAAAATGACGATCAAGCCCGTTATATTGAGGCGGTGATCAGCGTGGCTGGAGCCGCTATGCGCGTGGCCTCGATTTATCTGCCTAATGGCAATCCTGTTGATACGCCAAAATATGGTTATAAATTACGCTTTATAGATCGGTTGATTACGCGGGCACGCGAGCTGCTGAAGCTGGAAGAAAAGCTAATACTGGCAGGTGATTACAATGTCATTCCCCACGCTCAAGACTGCTATGATGCTAAAGCATGGGCTAATGACGCTTTGTTTTTGCCAACAACCCGCGCAAAATTTCAAGAGCTAATGGGGCTAGGTTTGAATGATGCCTTGCGCTTGACATCAGATGAAGCAGGGCTTTACACTTTTTGGGATTACCAGGCGGGCGCATGGCCTAAAAACTTAGGGATTCGGATCGACCATCTGCTGCTTTCGCCAGAGGCCGCCGATAGTTTGGTGCAGGTACAAATAGATAAACACATGCGCAATCAAGAAAAACCATCCGACCATGTGCCAATCTGGGCGGATGTGAGGACATAAAATAATGCTAAACCATATCTTCTTCCAGAATTGCCATGGTGAAATTGTAGGACAAGTCACCATCTTCATCATCTACAAACAGCACACCTAAAAATTCATCACCCATGTAGACTTCAGCAGAATCTGTCTTTTTAGGGCGAGATACAACGCGGATTGCCGCATTGGAGAATGTGCGTCGCAGATAGCCTTCAACCTTTTGCAATTGTGCTTTGTCTACTGCTTTGCTCATTATATTTTCTCCGCAATAATATTTGTTGTTTTTTGGATGCCACGTGCGCTTGCGTTTTTCAAGTTATTTATCTGCCAATATCTGATCCATGCTGCGTGCCGGCTCCATGCAGCCAGCTGGGCCAATCACACGGGCTGGCACACCAACCGCTGTTGAGTTTGGCGGCACGTTATCCAGCACAATTGACCCTGATGCTATGCGCGAGCAGTGACCAACCTCAATATTGCCCAGCACCTTTGCCCCAGCGCCCAGCAAAACGCCATGGCGAATTTTTGGGTGGCGATCACCTTTTTCCTTGCCCGTGCCACCTAAAGTCACGCTCTGCATAATAGATACATTATCTTCAATCACCGCCGTTCCACCTACAACAAAGCCTGTTGCGTGATCAAGGAATATACCACGGCCAATACGAGCAGCTGGATGAATATCAGTCTGGAACACTGATGATGAGCGGCTTTGCAAGTAAAGAGCCAAATCTTTGCGCCCCTGTTCCCAAAGCCAATGCGCCAGACGATGCGTCTGAATGGCGTGAAACCCTTTGAAATACAGTAAAGGTGTAATGAGACTTTCACAGGCAGGATCACGGTCGAATGTTGCCACCATATCAGCGCGATAACTGTCTGGTATGGTTTTGTCAGCTAAGGCCGCCTCCACAAAAGCCTGATGTATCAGTGTGCCGGAAAGATCCTTGTGGTCAAGACGTGATGAAATCCGTGCTGCCACGGCATCTTCTAGACTTGTCTGCTGCACTACATTTTCCAGCGCAAGCCCTGCAAGCGCAGGCTCCACGTCAATAATAGTTTCTGCCTCAGCCCGAATGCGTGTCCAAACAGGATCAAGAAGATGGATATTGGCTTTTTGATCGTGTTCAGTGGTTGTCATTAAACGGACTTTCTTGATTATCCAAAAACTCCAGCACGGCCTGTTTATATATCTTGTCACCTACGGCAAGATTATGATCACGGCCAGTAATGTCAACTGCCTTGGCATTTGGCATCGCGGCTGCCAGCGCATGTGGGTCACCTGCAACCGTATCGTTTGTGCCAACGCATACCAACACTGGGCACTGTATTTGCGCCAGCTGATTTGCCTCCAGTGTCTGGCGTGAGCCACGTATGCAGGCTGCCAGCGCATTCAGATCGCTTTTGGTGCTCTCGGCAAACATGCGGAACATCCGCCCCATGGGGTGGGTGACATCAGCTAAACCTGGAGCTTCCATCGCTTCAGCAATACCCAAAGGCAGGCCAACGCCGTCCACAAGATGTATGCCAAGCCCACCAAAAACGGCTGAACGCACCAGATCTGGACGGCTGGCAGCCAAAAATGCTGTAATACGTGCACCCATGGAATAGCCCATGACATCGGCTTTTTTTATATTGAGATGCTCCAGTAGTGCGGCGGCATCTTCTGCCATGCGGGCTGTATGATAAGCCTCAATCTCATGCGGTTTATCGCTCTGTCCATGCCCACGATTATCGAAAACAATGACGCGCCTGCCTGCATGCAGCAGTGTTTTGACCCAGAGCGTGTTCAGCCAATTCACTGCATGGTTGGAGGCAAAGCCATGAATGAGTAGGACAGGATCACCATCTACATTCTGACATTGATCGATATAGGAGAGGCTCAGGCCATTGTGAATAAATTGTTGCATGAGCTTGGTTTAGCGAAGCTGTACGCTGCTGGCAAACATGATTTTTAACAAGACAATGTAAAAGTTTTTGTGTCATGACATTTTAGGTTACTCCAAAAACAGGAATATTTTATGCCTTCGACTAAAATTGCCTTTCAGGGGGAGCCTGGTGCCAACTCGCAAATCGCCTGCACCAATGTCTATCCGGATTTTACGCCGCTCCCCTGCGATACATTTGAGGATGCATTTGCGGCCGTGCGTGAAGGCCAAGCAGATCTTGGAATGATACCGATTGAAAACTCAATTGCAGGTCGCGTTGCGGATATTTACCATTTGCTGCCAAAATCAGGCCTGTATATTGTGGGGGAATATTTTCTACCCATTCATTTTCAGCTTATGGGCGTTCCAGGCGCGACCATGACAAGCATAAAATCTGTACGTAGTCATGTGATGGCTTTGGGGCAATGCCGCAATATTATCCGCAGCCATAAATGGAAAGCAGTTGTAACAGGAGACACGGCGGGTGCTGCGCGCGAAGTGCGCGACATGCAAGATGTGAGTGTTGCAGCTTTGGCACCACGCATTGCAGCACCAATTTACGGCTTGGATATTCTGGCGGAAGATGTGGAGGATAACGCCCATAACACCACGCGCTTCGTGATATTATCACGTGAGCGGCGCGATGCAAAAGCTGGTAACGGCAAAACCATTACAAGTTTTGTGTTCAGCGTGCGCAACGTGCCAGCAGCGTTGTATAAAGCCATGGGCGGGTTTGCCACAAATGGCGTGAACATGACTAAACTGGAAAGCTACATGGTGAATGGCGATTTTAACGCCACGCAGTTTTATATTGATGTGGAAGGCCACCCTGACGATAAAAACGTAGCCCTTGCACTGGAAGAGCTACACTTTTTTACCACAGAAGTGATTATGCTGGGGACGTATGCGGCGAGCGGGTTTAGGGTTTGAAGGTTAAAGCAAGAAAGACATTATTTGTTGGTTATGATGTTCAAATACTGTTTACAGTATAAAAGCACATATATTCTGACTTAATACTATTACCTCTTAGCATCAAACACTTTAAATCCATTTTCATCTGCCAATACACGCACATTCGAAAAGGCGGCTTTCAAAAGGGCCTCATACGGCAATTGGCGGTTTGCCACCATAAACAGCCGCCCGCCTGGCTTTAATGATTTACTCGCTGATTGAATAAACCCCTGCCCCAGGCTGACCTGTGTTGATTTACCCTTATGAAATGGCGGGTTCATGACAATAAAATCATATGCATTTGCAGGTACAGCGCCGCTCGTAATATCTGCCCAATTATGTGTAATTTTTAGTCCCTCGCGCAAGCTCGGTCGCGCGTTCGTGCTATTAAGGTTTTGCTTAGCACATTCCAGCGCATTGGCTTCTGCCTCATATAAATCCAGCTTTTGCACTAAGGGGCATCGCGCTAAAACCTCTTGCGACAGATACCCCCAGCCTGCGCCAAAATCTGCCACGCGGCCTTTAATAACTGGCAACATGTTTTGTGCAAGCAGTTTGGAGCCTGCATCAATTTTAGCGTATGAGAACATACCAGCTGCTGTGGTGTATCCTTCAATATGGGATTTGGGCGTGAGTGCATTTGCCCATTCTTCAACCTCACCTGGAATACTATCAGGCCTGCAGAACCAAAACGTGCGGGCATGATTTTTAAAGCGGGTTTCGATTGCAGAAAAATGCTTTTTCATAAGCTTTTCAATGCTCTCAATGCCCTCGTCTTTTGCACCTGCCACATGCAAAGTGCCATTTTTTGCCAGAGCCTTGAGACCAAGGGCAATAAGGGCCAAGCTTTCCTGTTTGTGTTTTGTAAGGCATATCAGCACTACATCGAATTCGCGTTTGGGGGGAATTTGCGCAGCACATGAGAAGCCACTGCGCGCAAGCGCATCATGATGCGGCTTAAAGCTTTGGATGCAAAAAAGTTTATCTCTCCAACTTTGATCCAATACCACATGTGCTTCAGCGCGCAAAAACAGTCCACGATCAGATGATGGTGGCGGGCATTCGCCTGTTTCAAAGGGAAGAAAAAGTGTTTTAATTGAATCTGATGGCATTATCCGCAATCTTTTAAAAGAATCCCACACTGTTGTTATGGAAACATTTTATTCACTTAACACATTACTTTTAGCTCACCAGTCTTTTCTAACTTGTACAACTTCATACAATATTGTACTGTAACTACACATATGGAGTGTCATTATGATTGCAGAGAATTTTGAGCCAGCCTCACTTAATGACTCAATGACACGCACCAGCTTATCCATTCCTGCTTTTAAACTGTTTTTAAAACTCGCCGATCTTTGGCAATTAAAAATAAATCAACGCTGTGTTTTACTTGGGGCAATTTCAACCCAAACCTATCATAACTGGCAAAATGGTAAAATCAGTACATTGGGGCGCGATCAGCTAGAACGTATTTCTTTGCTACTGGGCATTCACAAAGGATTGAAGTTACTTTTTGCTGATGACCTTTCAGGTCTGCGTTGGTTTAAAAGTCCTAATCGTGATTTACCTTTTGGAGGAAAAGCGCCACTTGAACGTGCCTTACAAGGCAGTATAAATGATCTTTATGTAGTGCGCCGCTATCTTGACGCGTGGCGCGGGGCCTAATGAGTTTACCAATCAAACGATGTTTAATTCAACGAAAAACCCACCGACTTATTGCAAGCCGATATCCTACAATCGGCATTTTTGACGATTTAACAAGCGATGCTGAAGAGATAAAAACTGCTTTTCTGCTCGAGTCCTTTACGAATGACCGCGTTACTTTATCAAGGCTCAGTCGTTTGCCTGATACGGAAATTATTACGGGGATAAATGGTTCTGGCGCCACAATCATTATGGCTGCTTTTTTGCACTCCGATGAGGCTGGGGGACGTTTTACAGATGCTGATTTGGGCGGTTGGTATGCCAGTTTTGAACTCGAGACAGCTTTGGATGAAACAATCTATCATCATCATAAACGATTGATAATGTCTGATGCTGGATTTCCAGCCCGCATCCAAATGCGCGAATTACAAACAGATATCAACACAGAACTCGTTGACATTCGCAGCTTACAAACCAGCAACCCAGACCTCTATCACCCAACAGATTACTCTGCTTCGCAAGCTTTTGCGAATTCTCTGAAATGGACGAAAATACCAGCTGAAAACGGAATTGTTTTTGACAGCGTGCGCCGTAGTGGAGGTCATAATATTTGTGTCTTTTGGCCATCAAAAGTTACTTTACCTGTTATTCAGGCAGATCATTTTGAATATCAATGGAACTCCAAAGGTGAGTTAAATGTAATGAAATTGACGAATATTGTAATTTCCTGATTGCCGTTTATGTGCGAAGCGGGCAATGAGTAATTTATTGTATTCATGCCTCAAACATCAAAGCACCAAACCATGCCTGATTTATTTCTCGAACTTTTTTCTGAAGAAATTCCTGCACGCATGCAGGCCAAAGCCAGCGATGATCTGAAAAAGCTTGTTACTGATGCACTTGTTGATGGTGGCCTGAACTATGAAGGTGCAATATGTCATGTAACGCCACGACGCCTGGCATTATGTGTAGCAGGCCTGCCAGCAAGTCAGCCTGATTTAAGGGAAGAGAAAAAAGGCCCGCGTGTTGGCGCGCCAGAAGCCGCTATTCAGGGTTTTTTGAAAGCTGCGGGCTTAACCGATATTTCGCAGGCACAGATTATGTCTGATCCTAAAAAAGGCGATAGTTATGTGGCTGTTATTGAACGCAGGGGCCGTACCACATCTGAGCTTTTAGCGGAAATTCTGCCGCCCATCATCCGTAATTTCCCCTGGCCTAAATCCATGCGCTGGGGGGCAGCTTCTATTGCGTCCAACTCATTTCGCTGGGTGCGTCCACTGCATTCCATTGTGGCGCTGTTTGGATCAGAGCAGGAAGAGCAAGAAATCATTCCAATAAATATTGATGGAATTGTTGCAGGGCGCAGCACACAAGGGCATAGATTTATGTCGCCTGCCCCATTTAATGTGACACGCTTTGAGGATTACGAGTTGAAGCTTGAAAAAGCCAAAGTGATTTTATCTGCTGAGCGGCGGCGTGAAATTATTTTGAACGATGCGCGTACATTGTGCTTTGCACAAGGCCTGGAGCTTGTTGAAGATCAAGGCTTGCTGGACGAAGTGGCAGGACTTGTAGAGTGGCCCGTTGTGCTTATGGGCAGTTTTGATGAAGCTTTTTTGAGTGTGCCTGATGAGGCCATTCGAGCCACAATTCGTGCCAATCAAAAGTGCTTTGTGGTCAAAAATCCCAAAACAGGGAAACTTACCAATAAATTTTTGGCAACAGCAAATATTGAAGCAAAAGATAATGGAGCCACCATTATTGCTGGCAATGAGCGGGTTATTCGCGCGCGTCTGTCAGATGCGAAATTCTTTTATGAAACTGATCTTAAAACGCCCTTATCAGAGCGTTTGGGAAAACTGAAATCCATTACATTCCATGCCAAGCTCGGCACACAGTTTGAGCGGGTTGAACGCATACAGAATCTTGCCAAAGCACTCGCGGTACGTATTGGTGCGGATGTTGTTCAAACTGGCCGTGCAGCGCAGCTCGCAAAGGCCGATTTGACAACAGAAATGGTTGGAGAGTTTCCTGAGTTGCAAGGGCTGATGGGGCGTTATTATGCCAGCGCACAAGGCGAGGCTGCTGAGATTGCCCAAGCAATTGAGAGCCATTACAAGCCAGTTGGGCCATCTGACACTGTGCCGAATGCGCCTGTAAGTGTGGCTGTGGCCTTGGCTGACAAGCTTGATACGCTGGTTGGATTCTGGGCAATTGATGAGAAGCCAACAGGCAGCAAAGACCCTTATGCCCTGCGCCGCGCCGCGTTGGGTGTTATTCGCCTGATATTGGCAAATAATCTCAAATTACCGCTCACGGAAGTTATTGATGATTTTGTGGTGGTCGGCAAGCTTACAGGCGATTATTTCATGCCGTCCGAAATGCACTTTTCCACTATTCAGGATTTATTGGCGTTTTTTGCAGATCGCCTCAAAGCGCAGCTGCGTGAGCAAGGGGCAAGGCATGATCTGGTGGATGCTGTCTTTGCCTTGAAAGGAGACAATGGCACTGGCCAAGATGATCTGCTGCTTATTACACGCCGCGTAGAGGCTCTGGCTACATTTTTAGAGACGGATGATGGCAAAAACCTGCTGGCAGGGTTCAAACGTGCTGCCAATATTTTGAAGGCGGAAGAAAAAAAAGACGGGGATGATGCGTTTGAGGGCAGTGTGGATGCACGTAGCCTGGTAGAACCTGCTGAACAGGCATTGTTTAAAACTTTGAGCGACGTTGAAGCTGCTGTTGTGAGTGCAGTGAAGCTGGAGAATTTTACTGCTGCAATGAGTGCAATGGCAGAGCTGCGCGCTCCAGTAGATGCTTTTTTTAAAACTGTGATGGTGAATGCAGAAGACGTAAAAGTGAGGCTGAACCGCTTACGCCTATTGGCGCATTTGCGACGTGTTACGCTGAATGTAGCTGATTTTGGGAAGGTAAGTGGGTGAGGGATGTTTGAATCCTTGCAAATATTATGTTTCATTACCCATAAAAATTTGCATTGATTTTCGTTCATCTATAAGAAAGGAAAGTCGAGCTATACAAAAATCAACAATATGTTCGCATGTTTAAAGTGAAGAGGCATTGATGACTAAGTGGGTTTACACGTTTGGTGACGGCAGGGCTGAAGGCAAGGCCGACATGAAAAATCTCCTTGGTGGCAAAGGAGCAAACCTTGCCGAGATGTCTAATCTAGGACTTCCTGTGCCGCCGGGCTTTACAATATCTACCGAACTCTGCACCTACTATTACGATAATGAACAAACTTACCCTGCTGAGCTTTATACACAGGCAGGCAATGCGCTGGTGGAAATAGGCCGTTTGACTGATCGTGAATTTGGCAATCCTGCCAATCCTCTGCTGGTTTCTGTGCGTTCTGGTGCACGCGCCTCCATGCCTGGTATGATGGACACAGTGCTAAATCTGGGTCTGAATGATCAGACTGTTGAGTCTTTGGCTGCGTCTGCCAATGACAAACGCTTTGCATATGACAGCTATCGTCGTTTTATAACCATGTATTCAAATGTGGTTCTGGGTGTTGACCACCATCATTTTGAAGATATTCTTGAAGACTATAAAGAGCGCAATGCGCTGAACCTTGATACTGATCTAAAAGCTGAAGACTGGCTGATACTGATTGGCAAATACAAAGCTAAAGTACAAGCAGAACTTGGCAAGCCTTTCCCACAAGATGCCAAAGAGCAGCTATGGGGCGCAATTGGTGCTGTTTTTTCATCATGGATGAACAGCCGTGCTATTAAATATCGTGAGCTTAATGATATTCCAGCCTCTTGGGGGACGGCTGTCAACGTGCAGGCAATGGTCTTTGGCAATATGGGTGAGACAAGCGCAACGGGCGTTGCCTTCACGCGCAATCCCTCCACTGGTGAACGCGCTCTTTATGGCGAATATCTCATCAATGCGCAAGGTGAAGACGTGGTTGCCGGCATTCGCACACCGCAGGATATTACAGAATATGCCCGTATTAATGCCAATTCCGATAAGGAATCCATGGAAAAAGCCATGCCTGCCGCATATCAGGAGCTGGTGCGGATTTACAATGTGCTTGAGCATCATTACCGCGATATGCAGGACATGGAATTCACAATCGAGAAAAACAAATTATGGATGCTACAAACCCGCAACGGCAAGCGCACCGCCAAAGCCTCTCTTAAAATTGCCGTGGATTTAGCAGCCGAGGGCCTGATTACCAAGGAAGAAGCAATTTTGCGAATTGATCCATTGTCGTTGGATCAGTTGCTGCATCCAACCATTGATCCAACCGCGCCCCGCAATATTATTGCGACTGGTCTGCCAGCCTCACCTGGAGCAGCAACGGGCGCAATCGTTTTTAACTCAAATGATGCAGAAGCTGCAAAAAAAGCAGGTAAAAAGGTTATTTTAGTGCGCGTGGAAACATCTCCTGAAGATATTCATGGGATGCATGCTGCGGAAGGTATTTTGACCACCCGTGGGGGTATGACCTCTCACGCGGCCGTTGTAGCACGCGGTATGGGTAAGCCATGTGTTTCAGGTGCTGGCAGTATCAAGGTGGATTACGCCGCTCAAACACTGGTAACTGGCTCTAAAACATTTCGAAAAGGCGATTTTATAACTATTGATGGTAGCACAGGCCAAGTGTTACTGGGTGAAGTTAAAATGCAGCAGCCCGAACTGTCAGGTGAGTTTGCCTTGCTGATGGGCTGGGCAGATGGTGTGCGCCGCATGAAGGTTCGCACCAATGCTGAAACGCCACTTGATGCGCGTCAAGCAAGAGTGTTTGGTGCAGAGGGTATAGGCTTATGCCGCACAGAACATATGTTTTTTGAAGGCGCGCGCATTATTGCCATGCGTGAGATGATCTTGGCCGATGATGAAAAGGGTCGTCGTACAGCTCTTGCTAAACTGCTCCCCATGCAGCGCAAGGATTTTGAGGATTTATTTGAGATTATGCAGGGATTGCCTGTTACCATACGACTGCTTGACCCGCCTTTACACGAGTTTCTGCCACACTCTGAGGCGGAAGTAGAGGAGGTTGCAGCTTCCCTCGGTGTGCCAGCGGCTAAAATCAAGGCACGGGCAGCTGAGCTTCATGAGTTTAACCCTATGCTTGGGTTTAGAGGGTGCCGTCTTGCAGTTGCCTATCCTGAAATTGCAGAAATGCAGGCACGGGCAATTTTTGAGGCAGCTGTCAATTCTGCTGCCAAAACTGGACAGGCTGTAACGCCAGAAGTTATGGTGCCTCTAGTTATGAATAAACCAGAGTTTGATCTGGTTAAAGGGCGTATTGATGCAATGGCGGCGGCAGTTGCAAAAGAAACAGGTGCGAAGTTTGAATATCAGGTTGGCACAATGATTGAATTGCCACGCGCTGCTTTGCGTGCAGGCGATATTGCTGGCACAGCTGAGTTTTTCTCATTCGGCACAAATGATTTAACACAGACTGCGCTTGGCATAAGCCGTGATGATGCAGCCAGCTTTCTGGAGCCATACAAGAAACGTGGAATTTTGACACAGGACCCATTTGTTACATTAGACCAAGATGGTGTGGGAGAACTTGTGCAAATTGCCGTGGAGCGCGGACGCAAAACACGGCCAAATATTAAACTGGGAATTTGTGGTGAGCATGGGGGTGATCCAGCTTCCATTGTGTTTTGTGAAAAAACAGGGCTAGATTATGTATCTTGTTCGCCCTATCGTGTTCCAATTGCACGCCTTGCCGCTGCACAAGCAGCTTTAGGAAAAAAGGCAGCCAGTTTAGCTTGAGCCATTTATTACGATTTTTACAAGAGCTGGAACAGTTCAGAGTAATTACAAAAACTGAATTGTCTTGTTATTACCATTATAACCATGATCGCAAGGTCAAAAGCTTAAATGCTACAAAAGGATAATTTTATGAAAATACCCTATTTCTCCCAACTGAAAAACTATACTCTTGCTAGTTCTGTTGCAGTGATTGCATTAGTGGGCGCAAGTACAACTTTGGCCTACGCTGGCGATGTTGTGATTGATGATCTTAAAATCGTTGATAAAGACACAACAGTCACTATTAAGCGCATAGAAGTTTTAGGTTCAAACCTAGAAAAGTCAGAAATTCTTAAACTGTTCGAAACAGGTACTAAAAAAGAAGAGAGCGTTGCTTTGCTTGCCAAACTTCAAGCGGCCAAGTTTAGCATTCCTGACATAGAGGTTTCAGGCAAAAATGAATTTAAAGGCACATTCAAAGATTTTCTTGCTGTAAACATCGATAAAGGCAAGATAGGAAAATTGACACTTGCAGGTTTTGAGGGTGGAGATAAAGCACCAAAAGGGCCTACAAGCGTTAAGGTTGGCTCTACCGTTATGGAAAGTGTTGATCTTTCAAAAATTTTAGAGGCAGCCCGTACTGGCAAGCCTCCTGAGACAATGGATTTCAAGAACCAGACAAGCAAGGTGTTTGTCAATAACATAAGCGTTGTTGTCCCTGACGAAAAAACACCAAAAGACGCGCCTGGTGGAAATTTGAGCAAAATTACTGTTGGATCCCTTGAGGGCTCAACTGAACCTGGATCAGGCACAATACAAAAAGGTCTTTTTGAAGTTAAAAATTTTGTAGTCGAATTTCCAAAAGCATCTGCTGAAGCCAAAAACCTTGCTGAACTTGGCTATGACAAAGTCAATATGGGGTTAAAAGTACGCGGCAATGTCGATGAACCTTCAAAAAAATTCAATCTAGAAGAAATGACCTTTTCTGGTGTTGATTGGGGTGCATTTACAGTTGCTGCAAAACTTGAGAATTTTGTACATACGCCATCAGGCGTGACACAAGATGCCAGAGTTGCAAATCTTATGGCTGCGAAAATTTCCAACATACAGGTCTCATTTGCCAATTCTGGTATTTTTGACAAAGCTGTCGTTCTTATTGCTAAACAGCAGGGTGCAAAACCTGAGGATATGAAAGCACAGTGGACTGCCATGGCTGTTGGCATGCTGCCAGCAATTCTTGCTGGAGATCCAGCAGGTAAAACTATCGGTGAAGCTATTGCAAAATTCATTGCAAATCCAAAAAATGTGACAATTGGTGCAACGTCTAAAGGTGAAGCACTGCCAATCAGTTCATTTACGGCGGCTAAATCTCCAGCAGATATTCTGTCTAAAATCAATGTAACTGCAAGCGCGAACCAATAATCTTTAAAGCGGGTGCTTTCCTCTCTAAATTATTGGAGAGGAAAGCTTCGCATGTTTTTAAAAAATAGCCTGAATTGGTTTCTACACGTTACTAATTCGTGATTTTTTCAATAAATTGTTCAATTCGTGCAAGTGTTGGTTCATCGGCCAGCAAAGGAGCATGTGCCTGGCCTGCAACAGCATAGGTTTCACAGCACTCATGTCTGTTAATCATTTCCTGCTGCGTAGTTAAACTGAATAAATCAGAATGTTCACCACGCAAGGATAAAACTGGCAGATTTTTCAAGGCTTCAAATTGAGCCCACATATCAGGGATGGGCTTTGTAAGATCAATCGTCTGGATAGATTTTGCAATGCTGAGATCATAACGAACCTCTAGCTGGTTATTTTCGTCTGACCCATTATTCTTCCAGGTAGTTCTTACAAAATATTGCCATTCCTCTTCACTTAGGCCTGAGAATTGACCATTTGATATGAATTTCAGGATTTTTATAGCTTCGTTGTAGCTTGCTGGCACTGCCATTTGCCCTACATAGCTTTGAATGCGGCGTAAGCCTTCTATTTCCAGTGCTGGCCCGATATCATTCAAGACTGCTCCAGCTATCATTTCAGGTTTGATGCTTGCTAAAAGCATGGTCATCATACCACCGCGAGACGTGCCAATAAAGATCGCTTTTATTACGTTAAGAGACGCCAGTATTGTAAGAGCATCTTGAAGCTCAATAGCTAAATTATAGTTTTGCCAATTTGCATCATAATCAGATCTGCCACGGCCACGTGAATCAAGAGCAATAATCTGCCTGCCCATTTTTGAGAACTTCACAGCAAGCATGTGAAAATCTATTGAATTTCGCGTAAGGCCTGCAAGACAAACAAGCGGTAGCCTATTAGATGGCTGTCCGTACACTCTTGCATGAAGGTTTAGCCCGTCTCCGCTTTTAATAAAATGCGATATGAAGTTTTGATCAAAATCAAAATTTATTGACATAATTTTCTTTCATGTCCAGTTACTATTAAATTACAAGAACTTTAAAACCATCTCTACATATAGTAGATCAAGAAAAAACAAATGATTAAATATTTTTCTTATAAAATAACAGTATTATCAAATACTTACAAAATTTTGTTTTGTAAAAATTCTGTAAAACTCCTGTAACATTAATCTGTTTAAAAGCCTTTAATGAACCGTTAACATGTTCAGAGACTTTTAAAAATCAGGAAATTCAAGAAAATGCCAGTACAAGTCAACCGCACTAAGAATATTTCAAATTTTTCTGCATCAAAACAAAATGATCAATTAATACTTTTAAATAAAATCAAAGGATTGTCAGCTGTGGCTAATCCGAAACTAGAAACAAAGCAAGAAACTGTACAAATAGCAGTACGATCACCCCAGCAAAGACAATTCTCCTCAAATTCAGTCAAAAAATCTTATGCCCAGCGCCAAAAAGACAACACGAACGAAGGACTATTATATGGTGCAGGTGCGTATGCAGGTTTATTTGGCGCCTGTGCCATTGCCAGCGGAGTTTTTGTATCAGCACCTATTGCAGTTCCGGCAGTTCTTCTAGGTGTAAGTTTAGTAAGTTCGGCAAATGTGCTTCGCAAGGCTTATGACATTTCACAGGAAAAATAATTATCTCTGCATTTTAGTTAACTCGTTAAAAACTTGTTATTCATTTTAAATCTCAAGGCTGGGTTTGAGTAAAGCGACTTACTCAAACTCGTCGCAGCAACCCTATTATCAGGCACAAAAATAAACTTGGTTTTGCGCTTCTCATTATGTCTCCACTGATCATCAAATGGTGATTTTCTTAAAAAGTGACTCAATAAAGGCGATTAGAATTAGACTATTTTGGACATATTTCTTATTTATTTAGAAAACCATTATCACTGTTTGGCTAAAACCAGGGGCCTGCTGTTCTACCCTATTTGTTAACAAGTCAGGCAATTTTTAAAAAACGTATTTTTATTTAATCTTGTAAGGCTGATGTAAGGTTAAGAGTTTATGAAGCATTTGAGAGTGCGCTATGCAATTGACGAATAACAGCATTCATAATCGCCTAAAATTAAATATTCAAAGAATAAATTTTAACAGTGAACGTATTCTAAGCTCAACAAGAAAGAGTAATAAAATGGTTGGAAATATAGCAAATACATTTAACTTTGGCACAGGAATTACAGCTAGTGGCAACCAGATTTCTGGAGGATTTACTAACCAGATAAAACTCGCTCAAATTGTTGTACCAATGCCAGTGACTATTCCAATAACAGGTGCAGAAAGTATGCTTTACGGCAGTTTCTTACCTAAAAAACACTCCGTTGATTATCGACCACGAAATTTACCCATAGTCAAAATATTACTCACACCGCAAAGTATTCGTCAGTCAATGCAGCGCTATCATAATCCAGAACAGGCAAATGATGTTTTGATCAAGAACATGAAAGAATGGTATGATGATCCAACAAGCAATAAACTGCCCGCTTTACGTAAAAGTGTTAAGTCCTATGTGATGATGGCGGATGCTGGAAATCAAAAGAAAACAGCAGTCATTCGCGGTAACAGCTCCACAGCACGGCTTAGAAAAAAAGGGCCGACACCCCCCAGCAATAATAAGCCAGCACTTGCTAATCTTAGAAATCAACAAGACCAACTAAGATTTCAAAATATTATGAGATCCAATAACATTAGAGATTTACCACAAAGACTTTACAGATTGGTTGCAGACTGGGCAGAGCATTATTCAATTCAACGCCAATTAAAAGAACCTCTCGATATGATAAATATAGCTAGAACACCTAAATCCAATCCATTAAATCCAACAGAAGTTTCAAGTTTTGATGCTGCTATGAGTAAAAGTGTTGAAGATGGGTTTGTAAGAATTCATCGAGAAACATCCAAGGGAATCGAAAACGAGTATTTTTTTAAATACAAGACGCTCATGCGTAACGGCCAACCTACAACAAGCCTCCTGCGGGCAGATGAGCTTTATCAAAAACTCAATACTACCAATCCGCATTAATAATTGAATTCTGTAAATTTTCTTTCAGCTTCCACAAAAATGCGTTATGTGAAGCATAGATTTCACATAATTTTTTGAGGAACAATTTATGTCCAAGCACCCCCTTTTCAAGGGATCCTATACAGCTCTTGTAACGCCTTTCAAAAACGGACAGCCTGACGAGCATGCTTTTCGTAAATTTGTGAGGTGGCAGATTGAGCAAGGTACGCACGGGCTGGTGCCGATGGGTACAACGGGAGAAAGCTCTACTGTTTCACATGTTGAGCACAAGCAGGTTGTAGAATGGTGTATCAGTGAGTCACGCAATGCCAACAAGGGCACTATGGTAGTTGCAGGTGCTGGCTCCAACTCCACAGCGGAAGCAGTTGATTTTGCCAAGCATGGCGAAAAAGCAGGTGCAAATGGGCTATTGGTTGTAACCCCCTACTATAATCGTCCAAGCCAAGAGGGCATGTATCAGCACTTCAAAGCGATTAACGATGCCGTTGGCATCCCAATTCTGATCTACAATATTCCGCCTCGCTCAGCAGTTGACATGAGCGTGGAAACCATGACGCGGCTGTATGAACTTAAAAATATCACAGGCGTTAAAGACGCAACATCTAACATAGCACGCGTAAGTTTACAGCGCCTTGCCATGCCTGGCTTTAACCAGCTTTCGGCAGAAGACGCAACTGCGCTTGCCTTCATGGCGCATGGTGGCCATGGTTGTATTTCAGTGACGTCCAATGTTGCACCAAAGCTTTGCTCAGTGTTTCAAAATGCGTGTCTGCTGGGTAATTTTGCAACCGCTTTAGAGCTTCATGACAAGCTAATGCCATTGCATACGGCCCTGTTTTTAGAACCAAATCCTGCTGGGCCAAAATATGTGCTGTCTCGTCTAGGCTTGATGTCTGAAGAGATGCGCCTACCCATGACACCGGTAACTCAGCCTGTAAAAACGGCTATAGATACAGCCTTGGCTATTGCGGGGTTGATTTAACATAAATGGCACCTCAACCACCCAAGCTTAAAGTTGTTGCAGATAATCGTAAAGCACGGTTTTCTTATGCTATTGGTGAGACACTGGAAGCTGGCATTATGCTCTCTGGCACAGAGGTCAAATCTTTGCGTGGCGGTAAGGGTTTAATTGCAGAAAGTTATGCAGCTGAGCAAGATGGTGCCATATATTTGATTAACGCCTATATTCCTGAGTATTTGCAAGCAAACCGTTTTAATCATGAACCAAAACGTCCTCGCAAACTGCTGCTCAAAAAACGTCAGATTGGACGGCTGATTGTTGCTACCCAACGAGAAGGCATGACAATTGTGCCGCTTAAAATCTACTTTAACGAGGATGGCCGAGCGAAAGTTGAGATCGCGTTAGCCAAGGGCAAAAATGAAGCCGATAAGCGGGAAACCAGCAAAAAACGGGACTGGGACAGAGAAAAAAGCCGGATTATGCGCGATAAGGGATGAGGCATGAAATAGTATGACACAAGAAAATGTTTTTCCTAAAATTACCCGTCCAGATATTCTTGTGCCTTATACATCTCCGCTCACCCATCTTTCTCAAGCAGGTGCTTTAGGTCTGTTGCACGAGATTGGTGGTACAGTTATTATCGTGGATATGGTTTATTTTGAGCTCACTCGCGATTTGGAAAAGCCTGAGGCTCGCACATTACAAGCATGGGTCCTAAATGGCCTAAAGAAAGGCTCCAATACACCTATACGATTAGAAAAGACTGAAACAGGGCGTATATTCGAGCTTGCGCGACAGACAGATCCAGAAGTTTGCATGAAAGACGGGGGTGAAACAGCCATTGTGCAATGGCTTGCTGAAAGTATTGATGCGACAGATAATCAGACGATAGTCATATATGAAAATGGTAAAGTGCCCAGCCTCATTGCAAATCGCAATATGGATATTGATATTGACGTGCTGACTACCCATGCGTTTCTTGAACTTGCAGAACGTCGCAGTCTATTAAAATCTGCTAGCAATGTATGGTCTAAAATTATACAGGTCGCGCCTCAGACAAATCCTAAGATTGAAGCTTTTACGCGCAGACGCGAGGTTAGTTAGTCATGAAGCAGCCTAACCTCACAATTGTTAGCCATCCGCTGGTGCAGCATAAGCTTACACTCATGCGGGATAAAAATCTTTCAACAAAAGGGTTTCGTGAGTTGCTGCGCGAGATTGGCCTTTTGCTCTGCTATGAGGTGACTCGCGATCTGGAGCTTTCGCTTACGCAAATTGAAACACCTGTTGCGCCTATGATTGCCCCTATTCTAACGGGTAAAAAACTGGTTTTTGCGCCCATATTGCGGGCTGGCATGGGATTGCTGGACGGTATGCTGGAGCTTGTGCCCTCTGCAAGAGTGGCGCATATTGGATTGTATCGTGATCCAGATACTTTGCAGGCTATTGAATACTATTTCAAAGCTCCCAGCGATGTTGCAGAGCGCCTGGTTATTGTTACTGATCCAATGTTGGCAACAGGACATTCTGCTGTGGCTGCAATTGATCGTCTCAAGCAGCGCGGCGTTAGTGATATACGCTTTGTATGCCTGCTTGGAGCGCCAGAGGGCGTTGCGCATATGCAAAAATTTCACCAAGATGTTCGCATTTGGAGTGCGGCATTGGATGAAAAATTAGATGATCACGGGTATATTGTACCTGGGCTTGGGGATGCAGGCGATAGAATGTTCGGAACCAAATAAAAACAGCACCAAAACAGTGTTTTGATGCTGCCTTCAAGATGAAAAATTATAACTTTATCTTTTAATTGTAAGAGATATTGTTGTTCCTGATTTATTTTGACCAGAACCAGATGCTAATATTTGCTCCAGGGCCAGACTAGCCAATTTACCTCTGGCACGATTTATCTGCTTTGCAGTATATGGCTCTTGAT
>JANXWK010000035.1 GCA_025351165.1 Hyphomicrobiales bacterium
CAACGTTACAGAGGAAGTGCGATTGATGCCAAATTCTGGGGTTGAAGCAGAAAAATTAAAACTAAGAACAGTGAAATATATTCTTAGTATAAAAGAAACAAATCTCGACAAATTAGCCGACATAATCATCGATCTTGAAGATAGTAAAAAATATCTTGGATTAAGCCATTATCTAAAAGGAAAAGGTTTTTAAAATTTAGAAAGTTACACATTGTAACAAACAAAAAGCGCATATTTTATATTTTGTGTCTTCACCGCGTAAAAAAACGGTAATCCAGAATCCAGAGATATTGAGTGTATTGCTACAATTTCAAATATTAAGGATCTCTGGATTTCGTATCTTGCGTCCAGGAAGATATAGCTGCTATAAATACAAGTAAATTTTAAGATTTAAGCATAATCATTTTTTCCGCCACCCTGAGCGCGTAAACCAAACTGCTTTCATCTGCCTTGCCAGTGCCTGCTAAATCAAACGCTGTGCCGTGATCAACACTGGTGCGCACAAACGGCAAGCCAATCGTTACATTCACACCCCTTTCAACACCAAGATATTTTACAGGGATCAATCCTTGATCATGGTACTGCGCGATTACACAGTCAAACTCGCCTTTTCGCGCGCGCATAAAAATTGTGTCAGGCGCAAATGGTCCCGTTGTATTAAAACCTTGTGCTTTTGCTGCCACAATTGCAGGCGCAATACTTTCAATCTCCTCGCGCCCAAATTGCCCATTTTCGCCTGCATGAGGGTTTAATCCCGCAACCGCAATACGAGGCTGCGCCACACCAAAAGCAAGGCAACCCTGATGTGCGAGTTTAATCGTGTTCAACACATTTTTAAAAGTCACCAGCGCAATAGCTTGGCTTAATGGCACATGGATGGAAACAAGCATGACGCGCAGTTCATCATTGGCCAGCATCATGCCAAAATGCTCTGTGCCAGTTTTTTTAGCTAAAATTTCTGTGTGACCAGGCTCCGTGATGCCAGCCAGTTTCAAGGATTCCTTATGAATGGGTGCAGTTACAATACCGGATATTTGACCGCTTTGCGCTAGCTCAATTGCACATATAATGGCTGCATAGGCAGCTTTGCCAGCCTCAGCACTCACTTTGCCCAAAGCTAGATCTTGTGGCACTGATCCAGCCTGCAATACGGGCATCGCTTCTGCTGGATAAGCATCCCCCACGGCATGGATTTCATGCACGTGAACTCCTCCAACCAGAGAGCAAGCGCGTTGCATCACGCCAACATCTCCAATCACAACCACACCATTAGATTGTAATCCACGATAAAGCTTGGCAATAATTTCAGGCCCAATTCCAGCAGGATCACCCATGGTGATAGCGAGGGGAGAATGCATTATTTCATGCTATCCATTCAAGCGGCACATCAAGGGCTTTGGCAAGCATAGCAAGAGTTTCAGGTGTCCCAGTTTTAATTCCATTCTCAAGCTCAGAAAGGTAGCCTTGGCTAATTCCTGTTTTAAACTCAATATGTAGTTGAGTGATATCTCTCCAGCGGCGAATGGCTTTGAGGCGGCTATTGCCTTGAAGCATGAGTTTTGAAACCTCTGCTGGTAAATAACCCGTTGAATTATCTAAATCAGCTTGACGGGCATCATAGATTGCAACATCGTCAGCATCCTCATCATATCTTTGATGTAAAGATTGAGCAGAAATCATCGCATCATATTCAGCTCGCGGTAATACGGCAAGTTCTTCTCCAGATGGTGTTTTAATAAATTGGACATGTGTCATGTTTGGGTGCTTTCTCAGTTTTTATAAGTGTTTGTTTGTCTGCGTCCACAATAGAGAATAACAATTTCTTTTTCTTCAATTCTAAAAATTACACGATAATCTCCAATTCTTAGCCTGTAACCATCTCTCCCAGAGAGCTTTTTTACATCTCCAAAACCGTCTACAATGTAACGCGATAAAGCTTGGTCTATTCCAAGACGTGTTTCGATAGGTAGTTTGTCAAAATCTTTAGCGGAGTAACATGTAAATATTATAGTTTTCATGAGAGATAATATCGTACGTTATGTGTGTAATGTAAAGAGATATTATCTCAATGTATTATCAGCATGGCTGTATAATGAAGCCACAAGAAAACCTTTCATTTTTCTACCAAAAAACTAACAGAAACTTAACCATAATATAGGCAAAAATTGCCTAGCGCGTTTCATTTTGAGACGTCTGATTCTGTTATGGTTGCATGTTCATGTCTGATGTCACACTTACCTCCTCTCAAACAGTGCCGCGGCCTGCTCGTAACGGCAATGCAGCGACCTGGTTAAGCTGGAAAGAAATCACCGCCCTTATGCTGCGCGGTGACATTGCGCTGGCATTTGGTGTTCTGGCAATCATGGTCGTGCTTATCATGCCGATGCCGCCATTTTTACTGGATTTTTTATTCGCAATTTCAATTATTCTGTCTGTGCTTATTTTGATGACATCGCTGTTTATTGCAGCCCCGCTTGAATTTTCTGCTTTCCCCACTGTTTTGCTGATTGCAACAATGCTTCGCCTTGCACTCAATTTGGCCTCCACACGTCTTATTCTGGCGCATGGCCATGAGGGCACCCGCGCAGCTGGAGGTGTTATTGAGGCCTTTGGCGCTTTTGTCATGGGGGGGAACTATGTTATTGGACTTATTGTCTTTGCTATTCTCATAATCGTAAATTTTGTAGTTATTACCAAGGGCTCTGGCCGTATTGCAGAAGTTGCAGCGCGTTTCAGCCTGGATGCAATGCCAGGTAAACAAATGGCAATTGATGCTGATTTGAACGTGGGCCTTATAGATCAAGAAGAAGCCAAACGCCGTCGTAAAATGCTGGAAGACGAAAGCGCTTTTTTCGGTTCCATGGATGGTGCGTCCAAATTTGTTAGGGGCGATGCAATTGCGGGCCTGATGATTACCTTCATCAACATTGTAGGCGGTATCATCATTGGAGTTGCGCAACAGGGTATCAGCTTTGCAGAAGCAGCAAAAACGTATACTTTATTGACCGCTGGTGATGGCTTGGTCAGCCAAATTCCTGCGTTGATTGTATCCACAGCTGCGGGTCTGCTTGTCTCAAAAGCAGGCGTTACTGGCACTGCAGATAAAGCCATAGCCAAGCAACTGTCTGGCTACCCAAAAGCACTTGGTATGTCTGCAATTGTTATGGGAGCGCTGGCTCTGCTCCCAGGTATTCCAACTATTCCCTTCCTTGGTCTTGCTTTAGGAGCAGGGTATCTGGCGCGTAAACTGGATCGTATTCAGAATAATACAGCTGTTGAGCAAAAGGCGGCAGAAGTTGCAGGTGCGGTCACAAAAGCAGCCGAAGCATCAGAAGAAACGATGGCATCCATTCTTAAAATGGATGATCTTAAGGTCGAAATCGGCTATGGTCTTTTATCTTTGGTTAATCCAGAAAACGGATCCGATAGACTGACAGAGCAGATAAAAGGACTGCGCAAAACTCTTGCAGGAGAAATGGGCTTTGTTATGCCCTCTGTTCGCATCCACGATAATGTGCAGCTGGAAGCGCATCAATATGTGATTCGTATCAAGGAGGTTGAAGCAGGCACAGGCAGCATTTACCCAAATGCAGTTATGGCTATGGATCCTATGGGCGGACAGGTACAAATTCCAGGACAGCACACAATAGAACCAACTTTTGGATTGCCAGCCACCTGGATTGACAGCGCAATGCAGGACGAAGCGCAGCTAAAAGGTTATACAGTCGTGGACGCTGCAACAGTGCTTTCAACGCACCTGACAGAGGTTATTAAATCCAATATGCCTGATCTGCTTTCATTTGTTGAAACGCAGAAGCTGATCCGAGAGCTGTCTAAAGAGCATCAGGATCTGATCAAGGAAATATCCCCAGCCAGTATTTCAACCACGGGTATACAGCGCGTATTGCAATATCTGTTATCAGAGCGTGTCTCCATCCGTGATTTATCTGCAATAATTGAAGCAATTGCAGAGATTGCGCCCTCGACAAGAGATCCGCGCATGATTGCAGAACATGTTCGCATACGCTTGGGCCGTCAGATTTGTTCACAAAATTCCAACATGCAGGGTCATTTACCAATTATTACGCTTTCGGCTCATTGGGAAGATGCATTTGCAACAGCGTTAGTGGGTGAAGGAGATAATCGCCGTCTGGCAATGGCACCATCAAAATTGCACGAATTTGTATCAGTCCTTCGTGAGCGCTTTGAAGATGCTGCACGTCAGGGTGAAATGCCAGCCTTGGTTACTTCATCTCCCATCAGACCTTATGTACGTTCAATTGTAGAACGTTTTCGCACACAGACAGCTGTTATGGGGCAGGCTGAGATCTATCCAAAGGCAAGACTTAAAACAGTTGGCAGTGTTTAGAAGGAATAAATCACTTGCAGAACAAGAAAAGAACAGTTAGTTTGTTCTTGATTTGTATTTGTGAATCTTATTGCTGGAAACCTAGACATGCTAACCCGTAAACAGGCTGAACTTCTTCGTTTTATTAATGAGCGGTTACAGGAAACTGGAGTGCCGCCTTCATTTGATGAAATGAAGGATGCTATAGATCTTCGCTCAAAATCTGGCATTCACAGGCTTATTCTGGCTTTGGAAGAGCGAGGCTTTATCCGTCGGCTCCCAAATCGTGCAAGGGCATTGGAAGTTCTAAAATTACCAGAAATGTCTTCGCCTTCTTCTCGTCCTGGACGTAATAAATTCAACCCAAGCGTGATTGAGGGAGATTTAGGTCGTGTCAGGCCAAAAACAAATGAAGATGACCAATATAAGTCAGTTTTAATTCCTGTTATGGGCAGAATTGCAGCTGGAACGCCTATCTCGGCTATTCAAACGAATTCACATGCAATATCCGTATCACAGGATTTCCTGTCCCACGGTGAGCACTATGCCCTTGAAATTCGTGGAGATTCCATGATAGAAGCAGGCATATTTGACCGCGATACGGTAATTATCAAAAAACAGGATAATGCTGATAACGGGGATATTATTGTTGCATTGATAGATGACGAAGAAGCAACCTTGAAACGTTTACGCCGTAAGGGTGCATCCATTGCACTTGAAGCTGCAAATCCAGCCTATGAGACGCGTATTTTTGGCCCTGACCGCGTACGCATTCAGGGTAAGCTTGTTAGCTTGATAAGGCGATATTAAATTCAGGTTAAACGGGCGGAGCGCTGTTTAAACAGCACTCACTAGGTTCTATCAGGCTGCAACCATCAGCTTTTGTACTTCACTTACCAGATCTTTTAGATGGAAAGGCTTTGATAAAACCTTTGCATCTTTTGGAGCTTGAGAATCTGGATTTAAAGCCACAGCCGCAAATCCTGTTATAAACATGACCTTTATATCAGGGTCAAGTTCAGTAGCACGGCGCGCAAGTTCAATGCCATCCATTTCAGGCATAACTATATCCGTTAGTAAAAGTTCAAACGGTTCTTCCCGAAGGCGGTTATAAGCTGACATTCCGTTATCGTAAGATACAACGTCATAGCCAGCATTCTGCAATGCCCGCACAAGAAAGCGGCGCATGTCGTTATCATCTTCAGCAAGGAGAATTTTGTTCATCAGGCTTTTATCTTGTAATTTGTAAGATCAAATTGTAGAGCTTGACCTGCTGGTTGAATGAAAATCAAATACACAACGCAAACGTATAGCACAAGTGTTAAAAATCGAATGAACAGATGGCAGAATTACACTTAGTTTCGTAAAGAAATTTTGTAAATTTTTAAGCGTTAAGATTTGTTGAATTAGGTGCACCAGTGAAATCTTTACGCATATTTGAGATTGATGAGCCTGTAGAGCTTTTAAGCCCTTTTATACTGAATTCCCCTCATTCTGGCCTGGAGTATCCAGAGAAGTTTTTGGAAGAGGCAGTTTTATCGCATGAACAACTCCGTAAAGGAGAGGATACGGCTGTAGACGTGCTTTTTAAAAAAGCTGTTCCAGCGGGGGCTTACTTTATGAAAGCCTTATTTCCTCGCAGCTTCATTGATCTAAATCGTGAACCGTATGAGCTTGATCCAAATATGTTTGACGGTAAGCTACCAAATCACATCAATACCCATTCCGTTCGTGCAGCTGGGGGATTAGGAGTAATCCCTAGAATAATAGGCAAAAACACGAGTATTTATAACAAACTTTTACACGTTGACCATGGTCTTGAACGTATAGAGAATTATTACAAGCCTTACCATAGCGTATTGCAATTCCTACTTGCAAAAATAAAAAGCAGATTTGGTTTTTATGTTTTAATAGATTGTCATTCCATGCCATCGACATTTGCTAAATTGAACAAACAATCTCAAAAAGATATTATCATTGGCGACAGATTTGGTCAGTCATGTAGTCAGGTTCTAACTGAAATATTTGAGATAGAATCAAAAAAGCTTGGATATCATGTAACAAGAAATATACCCTATGCGGGGGGGTACATTACCGAGTATTATGGGACTCCAAAAATTCAAGGTCATGCAATACAAATTGAAATAAACCGTGCTTTGTATATGGATGAAAAAACATTGGAGCTTAAAAAGAACTTTTCAGTCTTACAGTTAGATTTACAAAAAATTATTTACAAGTTATCCATTCTTAATGCATCTGATCTGGCGCCCTTTAGCTCCGCCGCTGAATAATAAAGGCAGAAAAATAAAGGCATTGTAATAAAAAATGCTTACAAATTCAGATTTAAAGTTTAAAAATAAAATGATCAGATAAAGCCGCCCAGCTAGACAAACTACTATTCCTTAAACAAGCCTGCTATGGGTTAAATATGCTGCATGCATATATTTTATGCCTATTTTTTTCAGGAATTTAAGTGGCTCAACAACTATATTAAAATTATTTAATGATATTGTTTATTTAGGTATCAGCAAGCTTCAAGATTAATATTTTTTAAGCACTCTACTAATCGTTAAAACGCCGAATAACAGGACTTAAAATGAAAATTGTTGCAATGGAATCTTTTTTTGAAGATTTAGCAAAGTGCTCAGGGGAAGTTATACTGCCTTTTTTTAGAACGCAGATTAACGTATCCGATAAATCTAAAGGAACGGTTTTTGATCCAGTAACACAAGCAGATAGAGCTGCGGAATCAGTTATAAGGGCAAGAGTAAAAGAGGTTTTTCCAACACATGGGTTTTTAGGAGAAGAATTTGGTGAAGAAAATTCAAATGCTGAATATGTATGGGTAATAGATCCTATTGATGGCACGCGTTCTTTTATTTGTGGAATTCCTTTATGGGGCACATTGATAGGACTCCTTAAAGATCAAAGCCCTGTTTATGGGGTAATGCATCAACCTTACATAGGGGAAACTTTTTTTGGGGATGGAAAAAAGGCAACTTTAAAAAACTGTAAAGGTAAACGCTCGTTATCTGTAAGGCCTTGCGATAGTCTTTCAGATGCATATCTAATGACAACTGCACCAAACCTGTTTGGAGCAGAAAAATTAGCAAAATATCTCAGCGTCGAAAGTCAAACCAAACTTGTACGCTATGGAGCAGACTGCTACGCCTATATGATGTTGGCAAGCGGACAAATTGATTTAGTTATTGAAACAGGTCTTAAACCGTATGATATAATGCCGCTCATTCCAATAATAGAAGGTGCAGGGGGTATTATAAGTAACTGGAACGGTGGAGCTGTGGATGACACCGGAGATATTATCGCAGCTGGCGACAGACGTGTCCATGCAGCTGCACTGCATGCTCTGAATACGCTCTAGAATTTTGAGAGTGCATTAGGAATGAATGCATCAAAAGCGAGCCAAAACTGGCTTCGAATAATATCGGTTTCCATCATTATTTCATGTCTGGCATTGCTTATTTCAATTCCTTGGCATTGGTGTAAACGACGTGAAAATTCCATTGCAGCGGGCGTTGAACACAGGCGGTCGGCACCACCAGATATAATAAGGGATGGAACCGTAAAGTCCTTACCTGTGTCTGGCTTTGATAAATCACTCATTGCTTGAAATGCAGCAGAGGCCCATGATATGGTTGGATCACCAACACAGAGTTGGGGCATTGCATCAAGAATTTGATGTATGCGCTCATATCTGTCTTGGTCTGAGCTAAGTAGGTTTCCTTCAAATGGCTTCGTGGAAATAGGTTCGTAACCGCCGCCAGGTATAAAAAACTTTCCCAAACAGGCATAATTTAGCATATGCGATAGATTTTTTACAAATTTAGGCCATTTAAGCCCCAAAAGTTCTATCATAGGCGCTGAAAAGACTGCTCGTTTAAACCGATTTTCCCCCGCTATAATGGACTTGATTAAAATAGTGGCGCCCATGGAATGCGCTAAAGCATATAAAGGAACATTTGGTTGAAGCAATGAAACATGCTGCAAAAAAACCTTTACATCTTTCTGATAGAGAGCAAAATTGTCTACATGTCCCTTGGATGAATTTTCAAGTAATCTTTCTGATCCCCCTTGCCCCCGCCAATCAAAGGCAGTAACTGCAAATCCACGAATGTTAAGTTCCAGAATGACTTCAGCATATTTTTCAATAAATTCAGAGCGTCCCTGAAATAGGCAGACTATACCAATAGTTTTTTGGAAATCATTAGGCCAATATGCCATTCTTAGTTTAACATTGTCATCTGTATGTATATAGTTAAAGGATTGTTGTGAAATCCATATCTTGTGTTCTAAAAGTGTTTTGAACATATAATTTCACCGCTGCAGACTATTTTCCAACTGGAGATGTAAAGTCAAACTTATAACTTATTCCTACACCAGCTATAACCTGATTTCTATTTCCCTTAATCTGCACCAGCGGGCTTTTGGCCACACTTCCAACAAAACGTTCATACTCTGCAAAAACTTCAGTTTCAAGTTTTGGTGTCCAGGAATATTTGATAACGCTTCCAAATCCTACGTTCTTAATGCCTGATTTATTGGTGTAAAGAGAGAGGCCTGAATTGAGAGATTGAGCCGTGTCTATGTCAAAATAGGGTTTTAGACTACGTGCACTTGTTATAGCGAAACGAGGGCCTACAGCAATCAACCATCTATCTGCAAAACGAGTATAAAGGTCTGCAGAAAAATCTATTATTTGACCATAATGCCCTGTTACTCCCTGGCGTAGTTCTACTCTCATGCGTGTATGATTTGTTGGCAAAATTTCTGCGAAAAAACCAGGTTCGATAGCAAAGCCAACTTTTTTAAGACCTGTTAAAGCTTTATCATCACGTGGACTTCGCGGAAGTTGAAAACCTAAAACGGGTCCTGTACGGAAGAAGGCCGTTTCAATTACGGCAGCCCCAAAGCTGTCATGGGGTGAGGAAAAGCTTTCCAGAGTGCCTATCTTGTTAAAAGATACAATAGGCAAAAAAGCAGGTTGATTTTTCTTTGAGCCTACAAAAACAGGTTCAAAAAAGCCTCTAGCTCCAAATGTGAGTGTATAGTCCCCTTGCAGAAAACTTAAATAACTACCGCTGGCTGAAGCATTATTAAGTGAAAAAGTTTCAGCAGCCAAAGCTGATCGAGAGCAAAGTATTAAAATTGTTAAAAAAAGTACACTGTGAGTGAGTCTAGCTGTTTTATTCATTTTGCCTCAGCAGCATTTTTTCAAAAGTCGAATCAACAGATAAAATCTGTCTGTAAGATGTTTAAATGCTTACTAATCATATGTTAAGCAATCAACTAACAAATCAATTATTGCATACCCGTTGGAGACGAAATAATTGGCCCGACTTTTCGTGGATTTTCTCTTGTTCCGCGTTGGGTTTGCCCACTGCTTGGTAAATCTGTCGGTGTCAGCGAAGGCTCTACAGATTTTGTAGTTGAAGGAGATGTACTCGCGGAGCTTGAAGTATTGGGCTGCTCAATAGAGGTAGGTGATGACTGGATTTGGGGCAGTTTTATATCTGGAAGCTTCGCAGGTTCATTTTTGGGAGTATCAATAACAGTGTTTGATGGCGTCTGGGAGGGCTGCTGTTGTTGTGGCACTGTATTTTCTATGTTGGGTACACTGGGTTGAACCGAATTTGGAGCATCAGTATCTATGATAGAATTTTGATTGATCCGTTTTCTTGCAGGCCTGACTTGCTGTATTCTGGAACGAGGCTCATCAATCTCCACAGAGCTTCTGGATTGTCTGTCATTATCCAAATAAGTACGATCAATAACCTGCCGTTCGACACCAAGAGGAGCTTCTACACTGCTTGGCCCAGCTGGATATACTTTGTTATTACGACCAATAACGAGGCGCTCAACTATATCGCCTGTTCTTGGATCAACAACAAGTCTAACTCGTAAACCTCTGCGCTCAGTTGCATCAACTATGTAGACATCACCCCTGAAATAGGGACTTTGAATTTCACTAAAACCACGATTACGGACAATATTAACAATATCAGCAGGTTGAATGCGGCTAGAAAACAGCTGCGCGTGCGCAGGTGAAAAGCCAACACAATAAATAGTACCTAAACTTAGGTAGAGTGCAATATTTTTTAACAGAGTGCCAACATACCGCATAGCTAACAAAACACCTTGCTCATAATGAAAAAGTACGCGTTGATTTAACTTGAAACCGTTACAACGTGATTTTATAAAAACTGCAATTGCCTTTATGCATCCATAAACAGCTTCTTTTACAAGAGTGATAAATATGGCATATTAACGGCATTACAATTGGAATTTGAAGTTATGGATATATGCCCCGTAAAACATTTAAAGAGTGAGGCAATTCTGCCTTTAGAACATCCAGTCGTTCTGCCACGCAAAACAGGCGTGCTTCTTTTAAATCTGGGTACGCCGGATGGCACAAGCTATTGGCCAATGCGCAGGTATCTCAAACAATTCTTATCAGACAGACGCGTCATAGAAGTTCCGCGTGCAATCTGGTGGATTATTTTAAATCTGATCATTCTAAGCATTCGGCCAAGTAAAAAAGGGAAAGATTATGCAAGTATATGGAATAATGAGCTCAATGAAGGTCCTTTAAAAACAATAACCAGATCGCAGGCTGAGCAGGTTGCTGCACATCTATCAGATAAACCAAATGTTATTGTGGATTGGGCCATGCGCTATGCCAATCCATCAACGGAAAGTAAAATTCATCTGCTGTACAAAATGGGTTGTGATCGCATTTTGTTCGTACCTCTTTATCCGCATTATGCAGCAGCTACGACGGCCACCGCGGCAGATGAAGCGTTTCGCGTGCTGATGAAAATGCGCTGGCAGCCCTATGCCAGAATTGCGCCCAGTTATCATGATGACCCAGTTTATATCAAAGCCTTGGCCGATTCAATTCGTAAGCATCTGCAAACAATTGACTTTGAACCAGAATTACTTGTTGCAACCTATCATGGTATGCCACAAAAATATCTTAAAAAAGGCGATCCCTATCATTGTCACTGTCAAAAAACATCACGCCTTCTGATTGATGAACTTGGGTGGCCAAAAGAAAAAGTCTTAACAACTTTTCAGTCAAGATTTGGTACAGATCCCTGGTTGCAACCCTATACAGACAAGACAATGGAGGCTTTGGGTAAAAAAGGAGTCAAGAATATAGTAATGATTGCGCCTGGATTTTCAGCAGATTGTCTGGAAACTCTTGAAGAGCTGGAGGTTGAAAACCGCGAGATTTTTGAACACAATGGTGGCGAAAAGTTCAGCTATATTAAATGCCTGAATGATAGTGAAGAAGGTGTCCTCGTGATCGAGCACCTTGTAAGAAGAGAGCTAATGGGGTGGACTTGAGTAGGTTGCAAGCAACTTTATGGAGATCATGTAAAAATGATCCCCGTCAACATTCGGTGAAGTAATTAACAGAGTAATGTAATACTAAGCTTTAAGGCTTGTTTTGCCAACAAACGCATTTAAAATCGTAGTTGCAGGTATTGACACGGGCGCAACCTTTTTCAAAGCACTACGCTTGTTTAAAGCTGCAATATCTGCAGCTTTGGTAGCCGCCGCTTTTTGATCTGCTAGTCTTTTCTCAGATGCAAGTCTTGCTGCATCATCAGCAGCTTTTTGAGCTGCTTCTGCCATCTGTTCTTCTTCTTCTAGTCTTTGCGCTTCGGCTTTTTTAGCTTCGGCTCTTTCAATGGCAGCCATGATTTTAAGGGTTCTACGAACAGGGTTGGAAACCTGTTCTAATAACACTGGATACAGCATTTAAAATCTCCACTTTTACAATTTAAAACTTTATTAGTACTTACGTTAAACCTTCAACCTTACACGAACCTTACAAAAAACTATGAAAATGACTTTTTATACAAATATTTTTATTTTAGTTAACGACGTAGATAACATCTTTAATTCTATAAAATCAAGTATCAATTCATTCAAAGGTTTTAGAAGGCGAGTAGATAATAGAATTAATGTGAGACATTAGACGTAACAAAAATTTAACTATTGATAATAAAACGTCCCAATTATTAGTTTACATTTTCAAGCACGTTCAAAACCAAGTAGAAACTATTTAGCCCTCAAGCAACTCCAATTTGCAGCAAATCCAATACTCTTATCAGCCCAACTGGCTTGCCTTTTTCTACTACAACAAGTGCAGATCGCTTGGACTTTTCCATCATTTCCAATGCTTCAACGGCAAGCATATCCTGTGAAATAGTGATTGGGTTGTGTGTCATTACAGCATGCACAGTTTTAGTCATTAAATCTGCCTGCATGTTGCGTCGCAAATCCCCATCCGTGATAATTCCATTCAGCACCCCATTTGCATCAATCACAACAACACATCCAAAACCTTTGGCACTCATAGTAACAATAGCTTCAGACATAAGTGTTTGCGGCTGTGCAATAGGCAGTTCATCGCCTGCATGCATACAATCGCGCACCAGTTTAAGCCTGGCACCTAACTTACCTCCAGGATGAAACATTCTGAAATCTAGCGCTGTAAAACCACGTTCCTCCAGAAGGGCGACTGCCAGTGCATCTCCCAAAGCAATCTGCATGGTTGTAGATGTTGTTGGTGCCAAACCATTGGGGCAGGCTTCCTCTGCTTTTGGCAACACCAAAGTTACATCTGCCTCCAAAGACAATGTTGAATCAGCGTTTGCGGTGACTGCAACCAGGCTAACCCCAAATCGGCGGGAATAACTGATGATATCGGCCAACTCCACAGTTTCACCAGACCAGGACAAAGCCAGTATCGCATCATCAGCGTGGATCATTCCAAGATCACCATGGCTGGCCTCTGCTGGATGCACATAATAGGCAGGTGTACCGGTTGAAGCTAAAGTAGCAGCAATTTTGCGCCCTACATGGCCAGATTTGCCCATACCAGTGACAATAATGCGCCCTTTGGCTTTGCCCATTAAAAAAATTGCCTGTACAAAAGCGTCTGCCTGATCAGTTTTAAGCGCGCAGGCAAGAGCGGCGAGGCCATTTTGCTCTCTTTGAAGTGTTCGCAAGGCTGATTGAACTGCAGGAGCAATTGAAGAATCAGAGGGATAAGGTTTTTGAGATTTTACGTTGGTCATGTCTGTTTTCATAACATAGCTGGATGCAACCGCCAAAACAAAACCTGCCTTAAAATCAACTAAGCATTAACCATAAAGGTTTATCAATTGTAAACCTGTTAACTAAAACCAATCAAACCTCTTTGAAGCTCATGATCAAAAAGACAGCTAAACTCCTGTTGCTTGCAGCTGTTTTAAACGGATTGCCTATATCTGCCCATGCTCAGGAAAGTATTTTATCAATAGCACAACAGCGGGAGCAGGCTGCTAATCAAAGTAATCCCCCAACTCGCCGCAATACAACAACTAAAGTTGATGAAATTGTAACGCGTCCTGAAAATATTTCAAAAGATTATGGAAGTAAAACTTCCACACGGCCTCAATATGTAAAAGGTTTGAAAAAACCTTCTAAAAAAGACAACACAACCATACCATCTAAAAAGCTGAAACTGGTTGTGCCTAACCAGCCTAAGGCTGACCTTAATACAGCAGCGCCTGGTTTACCCCCTGTTATTCTGCCTGTTCGCAAAAAGCAGATAGAAGCAGATCCTTACGCACCTGATGGAATAAGACTGGGTAACATAAATGTCCTTCCATTTGTTGGAGCCTCAGGTGGTTACAACACCAACCCTTTAGGCGCCACAAAACCAAAAGGATCGCCTTTATACCAAGTGGAAGGCGGTGCAAGTTTAAATAGTGACTGGTCAAATCATGCTTTTAATGCTGATTTACGCGGTATTTACACAGATTACACTGGCGTAAAAGGCGCAAATCAACCAGAAGTGTCTGGCAAGGCTGGTGGACGGATTGATGTAACCAGGGACACAAAAATTGACATTGAAACACGGGCAAGGCTTAGTACAGAATCTGTATCAAGCATAAATCTGCCTTCAGGAGTTACTCAGCGTCCAAACACATATAGTTATGGCTCTGCATTGGGAGCCAGCCAGCGTATGGGTAATGTTGTTTTAAGTACTCAGGGTTCCATGGATCGTTTTACATATGATCCTGCTAACGTTGGATCAACCATAATAGACCAATCTGATCGTAATCAAAACACATATGCTTTGCGTCTTAGGGCAGGTTATGAAGTCAGTCCTGGAATTACGCCCTTTGTGGATGCAATAGTTGACAAGCGCCAGTTTGACAAAACAATTGACCGAAATGGATTTAAACGTGAATCCAGCGGGCTAACGGCAAGGGCGGGAACAAGTTTTGAACTTACGCGTACCCTGACGGGCGAGGTTGCTGCTGGGTACGGCAACCGTGAATTTACAGACAGAAACCTTAAAAGTTTGAATGGCTTGGTCGCGGATGCAAATCTGATCTGGTCTGTATCTCCTTTGACTGCGATACGATTACGTGCAGCAAGTGAGTTGCAGGATACAACAACTGCTGGTGCCTCTGGCGTAATATATCGTCGTGCCGGCATTGATGTGGAGCATGCATTATTGCGCAATCTCACCCTTGGCGCATCCACAGAATTTGGACGTAGCACTTCACAAGGTGCTTCAGAAATTCAGGATTCAGTCACAGCAGGTCTGCGCGCAGATTATAAATTGACTAAAGAGATTATTTTTAGAACCAGTTATACATTTCAAAAAATAAGCGCAAACTATTCAGGCGGAAGTTATACTTCGCACCTCGTTCTGCTTGGGTTGAGACTTCAGCGTTAA
>JANXWK010000031.1 GCA_025351165.1 Hyphomicrobiales bacterium
ACGCGGCATGGCTGGATCAGGCTTGCGCCCATTGTCCAATATTCCCCACTGCTGCCTCCCGTAGGAGTTTGGGCCGTGTCTCAGTCCCAATGTGGCTGATCATCCTCTCAGACCAGCTACTGATCGTCGCCTTGGTGAGCCATTACCTCACCAACTAGCTAATCAGACGCGGGCTAATCTTTCAGCGATAAATCTTTCCCCCGTAGGGCGTATACGGTATTAGCTCAAGTTTCCCTGAGTTGTTCCGTACTGAAAGGAATATTCCCACGTGTTCCTCACCCGTCTGCCACTGCTATATTGCTATAACCGTTCGACTTGCATGTGTTAAGCCTGCCGCCAGCGTTCGTTCTGAGCCAGGATCAAACTCTCAAGTTGTATATATAAGAAGTTTGAACCGACTTAGTCACTAGTTTTTTTGACGGAGTGCACTATCTCAATCTTGCGACTGAAATGCGTGTGTACACTCACTAAAAACGTTGACCGTCGAAGTCTATATATGACTGAAATACCCTCTTTCGAAGGTAGATGCAGTCCGCAAGGACTCCGCCGTCTACGTTTCTCTTTCTCGTCTTAAATTTTCAAACAGCGTCGATAAAAACTCGTTCTGGCTTTTTACCAGTGACTTAACGTTTAAGTTATGTCAGAGAATGTCTCGGTGACTGCGGTGCATCTCAGCGCCGCGTCGATGTCTGGGTTTTAATCCAGCATCCCTAAACTGTCAACACCCTGTCACATAAAAAAGTGTAAAAAAACAGGAACTTTGTTCTAGGGAGTATTTTTATGTGTAAAAACATGTACTTATTTAAAAAATTAAATTTATGGCTTAATATAGATTAGTTTTTGACACGCAAAAACCAGATTTACCCCTTAAGCTTATTACGTAGCTAGACCTGTTGAAACGGATAGCTACTTTGCTGAACACATATTTGTACCTGTACTGTTGCATGCTAGAACAGTTTGGATAGGTACCCCCTTTTTAAAGGATGAAGATTTGCTTAGTTGGAGCCTAGGGTTTAGGCATTATATGTACTTAAGTATCCTAACAGCATTATGTGCCTTTCACTTGCCTTATAAAGAGACGTTCTGAATATGCTTGGTCAGTCTTCACCGTATGAAATTGGGTTTGAACCGCCTTTGGATCTTAATGGTCAAGATTTAAATCCGACCAAGCCTGAAAATATTAATCTACGTTGGCTAACAGGAACTGTATTGACTGCTATATGCGGCGCTTTTTTAATGAGCGTAGCCATCATGAGCACATCTGAGCGGCGCACAGTTCGTATTGCTGAATATGCACTCTCAGGATCGGAATTAAAAAGCACCAAAGACCGGCCTGTTTTGGCACAAGCCATGCGGCGCACAGATAAACTTGTTCAAAATGTTGATATAGCATCTGCAAAACGCAGTTTCAGGGCACCCATAACCATTAAAATGGGTGAAAAGGAAATAATTAAAACACGAAGTTACACACGTATAGCTTCGCCCTTGGTTTTGGCAGCGGCATCCGATGACGAAATTCCAAACTTCAACCCTATTCAGCTCATTTCAGAAGCAAATACCAGTCGCGGCTTTGATAAGCTTATTACAGGCAGTGATGTTAATGCCCAAATTACCCTTCAGACAACAGATATGAGCACTGTTGACCCCCCCCGTATAAGCAAACTAAGCCTGACGGATGAAACTGTTCTGGCACAGATACGAGATGTTGCCGTACAGCCTTCGAAAATACCGTTGCAGACATCCCCTCAAACCATGCTTACAAAAGCAATGCGCAGCCCATTTGGGGTATCGACCCCTCTTATTCTCATTCCCAAAGTAGAAAACCCATTTTCTCGAATAGAAGTAAAAATGATACAGGAAAATGTTTCTTCTATTGAGAAGGCCATTTCAGGCCAGTCAAAATTTACAAGTGAAGATAAAATTCTTCTAATACGTAAGGGCGAGACGCCTGAAGCGGCGCTTAAAAATGCAGGCGTTATTCCCAACCAAATTCAAATGCTAGCTGTGCAACTTAATCAATTTTCAAAGCAGCGAAATTTGACTGAAGGAGATCGTTTAAAACTGACTTTTGCAGGATATGACAGTCAGTCAAGAAAAGATCTGGTAAGGGTTACTATTTATGGCGAGTCTGAACCTGAAGCAGTATTTGGTCGAAAGGATAATGGAGAATACATCCTTGTTCCAATTATTAAACAGGCAGGCTCAACGAATGCGGATCAAAACCTTCAAGAAGATGAAGCTGGGTTATCTGTATTCAAAAGCATTTATGAAACTGCTCTCAAACAGGGAACCCCACGCTTTTTGATTGATGAGCTGGTGCGGGTCTATTCCTATGATGTTGATTTCCAGCGCCGTGTTCAAGGTGGTGATGCAATTGAATTTTTTTATGCAGAACCTGAAGATGGAGATAAAGGTAGAGGAGAACTTCTATATGCCTCCATTACATTGGGTAACGAAAAAAAGTCATTTTTCCGCTTTTTGACACAAGATGATAATTCTGTTGATTTTTATGATCCACAGGGGCGCTCTGCACGCAAATTTTTACTTCGCATGCCATTGCCAGACGGCCAGCTCCGCTCTGGCTTTGGTTATCGCCGTCATCCTATACTTGGTTACTCTAAGATGCACACTGGAACAGACTGGGCAAATAAGGTCGGGACTCCAATTTTTGCTGCAGGCAACGGAACCATTATAAAATCAGGCTGGGCTTCGGGTTATGGAAACCATATAGAAATTGAGCACCTCAACGGCTATATTACAACATATTCCCATATGTCAGCTTACGGTCGCGGAAGCGAAACAGGTGCACGTGTTCGCCAAGGTCAAATCATTGGGTATCTAGGATCAACTGGTCTTTCAACTGGACCGCATTTGCATTACGAGGTTATAGTCAACGATAATTTCGTAGACCCTATGGCAATTAAGCTTCCTCGAGGTCGTGAGCTTGATGGGCGCCAATTGCTAGATTTCAAACGGGAGCGGGAACGCACTGAGCAATTGATTGTAAAGGCTCAAAGCAAGACTAATCTTGCACAGAACTAAAAACTAGTTGTGAATGGTAAACCCAAGAGCCTTCAGCATTTCTGAAAGTTCTTTAACTGTAAACGGCTTGTTGAGAAATGCATCAGCCCCAGCTTTAAAAAAAGCTTCACGATGCTCTTTGCCCACATTCCCCGTTACAGCAAGTATGCGCGGTTCATTTCCACAAGAAGGATGGTTACGTAGGTCTTTTACAAGATCTACGCCATCAAAATCTCCCAATATTCTGTCAACTGTAATAATAGAAAAGGTCTGGCTTGAAACAAGTGTCAGAGCTTCTAGAGGGCCGCTGGCCTCAAAAACCTTGAACCCTAAAACCGTAAGAAGCGCTTGAATAATTCTACGCCCAGTTGGGCTATCATCTACAACCAAAGCATTCAGCTCTTGTACAACATTTTCCTGAGTAAGACTGGTTGAGTCTGTAGGTTGAGAGATTTCTGGCACTAACGAAAGTCCTTGTAATGGTACATCGTAAATTCAAATATGAAAATCAAGAAAAGAATCATGCAGGTTTAATGCACACCCAGACATTGTATACGCACAATTATAATTTCAGACTTTAACATCAGGCTAAGCTAATAAGTTTCGTATATACTAGGGTAATTTATCTGTTAGGCATTTTGATAGGATTATAACAACCCTAAAATTATGACAAGGAAAGAATGAATGAGTTCAATGCAAAGAATTTTACCAAAATCTGGAACCGCAAAACAGCTTATTGTATTTCTGCATGGGTATGGTGCCGATGGACGTGATCTTATTGATATAGGACACAATTGGCAGACAAGATTGCCATATGCCGCCTTCATATCGCCTGATGCGCCAGAGCAATGCGGAATGTCTCCTGTAGGCCGTCAATGGTTTGAACTTAGCATGCGTAATCCAGATGAGCGCTGGAGAGGTGTAAACCATGCAGAGGCGAAATTACATACTGTACTGGACACTGAACTGGCAAATCTAGATCTAACAGATGCTGATCTTGCTCTTGTTGGCTTTAGTCAAGGGACAATGATGGCACTTCATGTTGGTTTAAGACGCAAAAAAGCGCCTGCCTGTATTGTTGGATACTCTGGGGCACTTGTTATGCCAAAAAATAGAAGTTTCGATGACTTTACTTTGGTAAACCCAGCTGTTTTGCTTATTCATGGTGATCAGGATGAAGTTATACCCATAAGTGCACTTCAAGATTCAGAAGAAGCTTTAAAATTGCTGGATATAGATTGCCAAACTCATGTTTCTAAAGGTATTGGTCACGGAATCGACAATGTGGGTCTAGAGCTTGGCGTTCAATTTTTAGAAAAGCATTTTAATACCTGACCATAAAATGCTTTAATGTATTAAAACAAATTATAAGGTGGAAGCAATTTTAAGCAGAATTGGTAACTCATTAACGTAAAAACACCCAGCTTCCGCTAGGTGTTTTTGTAGGGCTAAATAAAAGACTAAGCCGCCTGTACGTTTACTTCTATGTCGTCGTCATCAGTATCTATTTCAACTTGCTCGACTGAACCCTTGAGCGCACGTGGCGTTTTGGAAAGGAAGCTTTCTATTTTCTTGAGAGCTTCCGTTTCTGTAATATCATCCACAACTGCCAGCTCGTCAATCAACCGTGCGAGAGCCTGCTCGTAGAGCTGACGCTCAGAGTAGGACTGCTCGGGTTGAATATCGGACCTGTAAAGGTCGCGAACAACTTCAGAGACAGCAAGAATGTCACCAGAATTAATTTTGGCTTCATACTCTTGAGCTCTACGGCTCCACATTGTACGTTTTATGCGTGCACGACCTGTAAGAATATTCATGGCACGTGAAACCATATCAGGTTCAGACAGCTTGCGCATACCAACAGATGTCACTTTAGCAACGGGTACACGAAGTGTCATTTTCTCTTTTGGAAAGTTAATTACAAATAATTCCAGTTTAAAGCCAGCGATTTCCTGTTCCTCTATCGCTGTAATTTTGCCTACGCCATGTGCTGGATAAACCACAGATTCACCAGTTTTGAAGCCATGCTTCGTCCCCGTCTTCTTCGTGCTCATTATAGTCCTCACAAAGCGCGCCATATATTGGTTACAAAACCCAAACACGACGCAAGTGCTAAAAAATCTCCGACTATACTCTCCGCCATAGTCATTGATCAAATTATATGGCCTACGGATGACATAGTAGAAGTCATCGTAAGAATAAACCATACGCTCAATTACAATCCAAAAAAAACCGATTTTCCTACTCTTTTAAAACAAAATGCCGCTATATACACTTTAAACTCAGAATTCCGAGCTCTCGTAATTAAACAAGAGCTGAATACACTTCTAGAAATATTCTAGGAGACCGTCTGATGCGTTGAGCCAAAACCTTTGCGTACACATTGCCTGTGGCGTTAGAAAGAACCTGATCTTGTGATCATTTCTAGTTAATAACACAAAAACGCGGTAAAATCAAAACAAAGCCGCATAATTATTTATAAAAATTAACCAACATCGTTAACGCACCTGTTAATTCAGAAAAACTGCAAATATTGAGTTGCTAGATTAGTAAAACACGAAAATATAAACATATTCAGGGCAAAATATTTAGATATTGAATAAATAGCAGCAAAAAATACTTGTTTTTTTAATCGCCCTGTCCAGGATTAGGTGAAAAATGAGCTTCAAACTTCCCATTTACACCATCAAATTCTTTCGCATCCAAAGGAGCCTCCCTGGCAATCGTGATATTTGGCCAGACTTTGGCATACTCGACATTGAGTTTTAGCCACGTATCCAAACCTGATTCAGTATCTGCCTTTATAGCGTCAGCTGGGCACTCAGGTTCGCAAACACCACAGTCAATACACTCATCTGGATGAATAACGAGCATGTTTTCGCCCTCATAAAAACAATCTACCGGGCATACTTCAACACAATCCATGTATTTACATTTGATGCAGTTATCAGTGACCACATAGGTCATAAGCGTTTTCCTTGTACAAAAGAATATAGACTTTGTTTTCAATTAGCGGCTTGGGGCAGCAGGTGCAAGTGTAGTTGTAAAATTACGGTCACTAATTTCAATAATTAAATGCGATTGAATCTAAATGGTTTCATCTTTATAAAGTTCAGCCGCTTCGCTTGCAGGCCCTCGTCTAACCCCAGCAGCTTTAATCTTTAACACCATAACTTTGCGTTCAAGCGATATGGTGAGTACATCTCCAGGTTTGACCTGCTTGGCAGGCAAATCAGTCCTCATACCATTCACCCTTACATATCCTTCTTTAATAAGACTGGCTGCTTTCTCACGACTCTTTAATATGCGTGCATAAAACAACCATTTGTCAAGGCGCTGTCGGTCTATAGAGAGTGTATCTGCATTCATTGAGGGTAGTGTAATGCCAGTGTAATATAATCGTCTAGAAGCAGGTCACAAAAGTCATGTGGTATATTATCACATCTTGCTGCGGCCCAGATTGGCTGCTGATAAAGCAGACATGAACATCTAAGATTAATAACCTGCGTAATGCACGTCAGCGTTAATGTGCATGAGTTTTGTTTGCAGCCCAAAAAGATAAAATACTCATCGGATATTTTATTTTATTTCCAGTTGTGCCTTGAGCGCAGCTAATTTGGCAAAAGGGGAATTTGGATCCTCTTTCTTGTTTGAGTAATTTACAGATTGTGCGCTGGCATAAAGCGTATTGGATTGCCCCTTGTTATTTGGCCTTTCCTTGTTACCTGTACGGTCTGGTCGTACACCAGAACGAGGCTGTTGATCCCTGTTTTGTAATTTATGTTTTGCAGGATCTGCTGATTTATATGATTTTGGCCCATCCGACTTTAATTTATCACCCGTTTCAGCCCCGCGCACCCATATTGGGCGTGAAGAAGGAACTGAAGCCACCAGTTCAGTTTTATGGACTGGTTTATTTACAGAATGGTTGGGGCTGAAACCAGCCTGCCCTCTCGTCCAAAGTATCTTGCTTTGGTGCAAAGCATCTGCTTTTGCCCGAGCCTTGCCCTTATATATCCGTGGTTCGCCAGACGCTGCCCGTGACATTTTCCAGACTACAACTTCAACTGTCTCGATTGATTTTTCTGAATCAGCTGATTCGGCCTCTGGAGATGGCTCTTCAACGTTCGGGGTTTCTGGGATAGATGGAGGTGTCTCAGCATTAGACTATTCACTGGTTTCTGTTTCAGCCAAAGCTGGCTCAGTCAAAGCTGGTTCTACTATAACATTTTCTGTGTCCAGGTTAATGTCATCAGCCGCGCTCACTTTAGCCAAGACTGTAGTTTTAGCATCAGGCCTTGCCTCTGGTAAACATTTTGTAACAATCTTTATCTCACTGCGATATCCTAAAGATTTAAGCAGCTCGGCAAAATCAGATCCAGAGCATCCAACCAGGGATGTCATATTGACTGTAACTGTAAACCCCTCCCCTTCGGCTGCCCCTGCTGGAGGCTCACCAGCAGTTAAACCAAGTTTGAAAGAAACCGCAGGGCGAATAAGGTCAGCCAAACGCTCCAGAATGTCTACACGTACAGCGCGGGGGCCACACACACGAAAACCCGCTGCCCTGTACAAATCGTTAGGCAAAGTCTCATCTGCTGTAAAAGAAGTGCGTCCAGAAGACGACATATGTACAATATCATCCAGCCCCTTGGCTTCAATAGTGTCTTGCCTCAGCATCCAGAGCTGCGCACACAGCGCACGCGCGGCAGGTTTAAGCAGCAAGGGAATGTAGATATGATAGCTCCCAAACCGCATGCCAAGCTTGCGCAGATCGGCTCTGGTGGTTTGATCAAGTAATTTAACATCATTGGCAACGCTTGCACGCTCCATGACACCAAGGTTTTCAGCCAATTGATAAGCTAATCCTCGGCCAAGTCCCGTTAAGCTTTCACCAGACTCAAGCTCAAACAATGACCCTAAAAGCTTTTTAATATGTACTTTTAGCCATAGGTCAAGCCGCGCTGTAACAAGGTCACGCAACGCACCAGCCAAATGCTCATCTGCAAGCAGCAAAGCTTTAGGCTCAAGAGTTTTCTCTCCTTGCTGAAGCTTTGCAACAGGTTCACCCTGCCAGCGGATTGTCCCATCAAGCGCAAGCGCAAAAGAGCTGTCCTCCGCAACAGAAAATTTTGTAGCACGGGTCTCGATTTCATTTACTAAAGACTTGGCCGCAGCTTCACGTAAGGTTTTTGCTTCGGGCGTATCAACACCCATACCCTGGGTATCTGCGGTAAAGCGGAAGCCAGAAAGCTTGCCCACCGTTTGTCCCTCAACTACTACATCACCAGTCACAGTTACTTCAGAATCCAGCATCTTGTTTTCCCGTAAACGTCGCATCAGCACTGACGTGCGCCGATCAACAAAGCGTTGCGCTAGTTTTTCATGTAGCGCGTCTGATAAACCGTCTTCTACTCTACGCGTCACCTGCTGCCAATGCCATGGATCGCGAAGCCAGTCGATTCTGTTTGCACAGAATGTCCAGGTGCGTATCTGAGCCAGTCGTGCAGAGAGCGTATCAATTTCTCCTTCAGCTCTGTTGCACAATTCTACCTGCGCTGCAAACCAGTCGACAGGAATATACTCAACTTTCATCAAAAATTCAAAAATATTAAAGACAAGCTCTGCGTGATGATGGACGGCAACTTTTCTAAAGTCAGGTAATGCACATACATCCCACAATTTGCGCAGCGCTGCAGGGTTGGTTGCAAGCCCACTTATTTCAGGCCTTGAGGCTGCTATCTCAAGACAAAGTTCATCATCTGCCCTTGGCGCGCGGGCTACCCCCATCTCATTTGGCAATATGAGCAAACTGTCCTGTAAAGCTTTTAAAGATGAGAAATCAAGTTCCGGATTGCGCCAATACACAGTTTTAACATCATCAAAATCATGGGATTCGAGCTGTTCAACTAAAGCCAGCTCAAAAGGTGGGCAGCGCGCAGTTGTTCCAAATGTCCCGTCCTTAAGATGCCGCCCTGCCCTGCCAGCAATCTGTGCAAGTTCAGGTGGGCGCAACATGCGGTGATTGTAGCCATCATATTTTCGATCTGCCGCAAAAGCTGCATGATCAATTTCAAGATTTAGCCCCATACCAATGGCATCTGTTGCCACAATATGATCAACATCTCCACTTTGAAACAATTCCACCTGGGCATTGCGTGTCCGAGGACTAAGTGCGCCCATAACGACAGCTGCCCCGCCGCGTTGACGGCGTATAAGTTCAGCAATTGCGTAAACTTCCTCAGCCGAAAATGCCACAATTGCAGAGCGTGGCGGCAGGCGCGTAATTTTACGCTCTCCTGCAAATGTTAATTTTGACAGTCTGGGGCGCGAAATCATGGTTGCCCCAGGCACAAGGCGTGAAATCATGGTTCTCATTGTACCAGAACCAATCAGCAATGTTTCCTCAGTGCCACGCAGGTTCAGCAATGCGTTGGTAAACACATGACCACGTTCAGTATCACCTGCAAGTTGGATTTCATCTACTGCCATGAAAGCCACATCCATATCGCGTGGCATTGATTCAACGGTACAGATAAAATACTTGGCATTTTTTGGCTTTATTTTTTCTTCACCTGTAAGCAATGCCACGTTATGCCTGCCAACCTTGTCAACAACTTTCGTGTAAACTTCCCGCGCAAGAAGTCTCAACGGAAGCCCAATCATTCCACTTTTATGACCGAGCATTCGCTCTATTGCAAAATAGGTTTTACCCGTATTGGTTGGCCCAAGGATGGCTGTTACACCACGGGAGCGAAGTATAGGAAGGCGTGAACCACTGAGCATGAAGCATTCTTTTGCACATGCCCCGTTATGAAACAAGATATTTGCATAAAATCAACACTATTTAAGACTTCGAACACGGCCTGAACAGGCATAGAACGAATCAAACTTATTGATTCCAACCTTGAAAAAATAAGACGTGTCCAGCCGCCTGCTAAATATAAAATTAAAGAGCCAGCCTTGGTATTGAATTTGGAATTTATCTTGAGTTTTTAAGTTCAAGATTATTAAATAGAGTTAAAATTAAAAGGTGTATCTTAAAAAAGCTTAAAGCCTGAAGCGACCTGCCTGATTAGTAACATTAACACTTGAACATAAACACGAACATATCATGCGCGAATCAAGATAACACTGATTCGTTGCGCTCTTTTCAAGGATAAACTCAAGTATTAATCAAAAGCCTTGAAGCTGTTTACCTTCTGGAAAAAATGACTGTGTAAAAATATATTAGGTTTTAGTCCATTTTTGGCACATGTAGATACACCATAAGCCCTCTCTACCATTCATCCCAAGCAGCTGTCATATTAACACGCAGCATATGGCTCCGCGCAAAAAATATCTTGGAAAATTCCAGAGTTTGAACATTTTAGACAAATTTACAGGAACAATTTGCCCCAGAATTGATTTTACCAATGTGTTCTAAAATGAACCAGCAGGTTTTTTGATGGACTAACTATAATGTTTTTGCACGATGGAGGAATACATGCGTAAATTATTTTTAGCTGCACTGATTGCAACTGCTTCAATGGGTGCTTCACATGCACAAATGAAGACTACAGTTCCCTCATCAGCTCCCTCGTCTTCAGACATGACATCTGCTGAAGGTCTTAAATCAGGGGCAAATAGTTTCACAGAAGCTCAGGCCAAAGATAGAATAGCTAAAGCTGGTTTTACATCCGTTGATAGTCTTACAAAAAATGCTGATGGCATGTGGACTGGTAAGGCAACACGTAACGGTAAGGAAGTGGTTGTTACTCTTGATTTCAAGGGTAATATTTCACAACAGTAAATTTTAAAAGTTTAACAACAGGAGATATTTATGGAAAATGTTACACGAAGCTATACTTCATATCAAACTGCACTGGATGTTGTTCGCTCTTTAAAAGATGCAGGGTTTAAGGATGAAAATATCAGCATCGTATCCCGTTCAAGTGATGGAGGCACTGCACATACTGATGGTAGCCAAAATGATATCTCAGACGATGCTGCAACAGGTGCAACATCGGGCGGAATTTTGGGGGCAGGCCTTGGTTTGTTAACTGGTTTGGGCATGATGGCAATTCCAGGTGTTGGTCCAGTCGTCGCAGCTGGCTGGCTGGCATCCACCGCTACAGGCGCGGTAGCGGGGGCGGCAGCTGGTGGCTTAACGGGTGGCCTGGTTGGAGCACTTATGGAAAAAGGCATATCAGAGGATGAGTCTCATGTTTATGCGGAAAATGTCAAACGAGGTGGTTCGATAGTATCCGTATCAGCAGATAATACTTTAGTTGATAGGGCTGAAGAAATTATGGATGGCTTTAATCCAATTAACAGTTCAGCTTCTGGCGCCGAGTACAGGCGTGATGGATGGAGCAAGTTTGACAGCTCAACCAGCCATAACAATACAACCATTGGCTAGTGTCGTTTTTGCATATTATACTAAAAAAGTCTGGCAATCTTGAGTGATTGTCAGACTTTTATGTTGGAGCACCTGCAGATGAAAAACAACCATGATGTCTCACGACACATTATAAATGCCGCGGAAACAACTGCAGGGATGCAGTTTGACCATCTCCATAAATTAAGCCCCCTGCAGAACAAAATTGCTAGAATGACAGCTCTTTTTGGCAGACCTGTTTTTACACCCATTCTTACTGCCTTGATTGTTTTATGGATGACTTTTAATTACATTTTACCATTTTATAATTACAGAGCACCTGACCCTCCACCTTTTCACATTTTGTCATTTTGTCATTTTGTGCGACATTATTTGCCTTGTACACGTCGCTTATTATTTTGACTACGCAGCATAAAGATGAAGAACTTTCATGGCAAAGGGAGGAATTTTTGCTTCAGCTTGCAATTCTGAATGAACAGAAAATGTCTAAACTTATTCAGTTGGTCGATGAGTTGAGGAAAAACCAGATGGAGGGAGACGGAACAGTTGATAGGGAAGCAGATGCCATGTCCTCATCTGAAGATCTAAAACATATACAAGATTCAGTTATGAAGAATCGTGAGCGAATTGTTAAAGCTGAAAATACAAAAATCTAATTTGAAATTTCTGATATTGCCATTGATCCTTTAATGGCTTCTGCAAAACCATTTCCACTAAAATTCGTTGTAACAGGAATATGGGATTTGGAATCTGGCATTATTTTGGTGTGTTTTGAAGAATCCATGATCCAGAAATGAATATTGAAAAGCGATTTTTTATTGAGCGCGTCTATATGTGAAGGTTTTAGCCCAAAAACTGTAAGGCATCCTTGAGCATCGCAATAAGGAACAACAAGCTTTATAATCTCAGGCTTTTGGGTATTTTTTTCAGGATGCCTGATGATATGAATCTCAACATTTTTTTCAAATACCGTTCCAAAGGGAAGTCTCAGCATAGCTGCTGGCTTTCCTTCATCACTTGTAGAGACTGTCAAATGCGCTACGCGGCGCCCGGAAGCATCAGTACCAAATGTGGAAAGGCTACAAAAACGCCTTTTTTGTCTTATAATTTCGTCACAGACCATATCCCAGTTTTGAAAACTTTGATTAAACCGTTTTATTTCACCATCTCTGTATAAATTTTTATCTAATGCTTCTGTAGCAAAGGGCTGCGCAACCACTTGCGCACAGTCCAAAATACTTTGACAGCTTAAAAATGCTGCAAATATTGCAAGTTTAAATCTATGATTTTTCATCTCCCACGTACATGCAGGCTTTCTGCAAGGTTTCCCCCATACATATGCTGCCCTAAATGTCCAAGGCGAGAGTCAAGATCAGCATAGACTTTGCCCCCCATATCACGCCAACGACGGCAAAATGCATAGTCTTCAGACAGATAACGCCCTGAATCAGGATCAACCATACAATCAAAAAACAGCCAGTAATATCTGGCTTCAGGATTATTGGGTGGGCCGTCTGGCACATAATTAAGGTAAGGATATTTTTGCATCATACGATAAAAGACGCTGCGTTTGATGCACATGAACCCAGTGGGCGCCTCTGCAACTTCAATAAAATTATCGACTTCTGCAAACTCTGCAATGGGCCTTGATCCAAATCCAATAGGGTTGAATGGATAATTTGTATATTGGATTTCAAAAGCCTCTTTTGTCATGCCAGCTGGCAGGCCTTCGGCAGGCCAGTTCAAATTTTTGAGAGGATAAATTCCAGCGGCGATGTCGTGGTCTGAGAGTAAAAGCCTTATGGCTGCCTCTGGCGAAAAGGAAATATCTGAATCAATCCAGAATAAGTGAGTGAATTGCTCATTCATAAGAAAAAATTTTACAATTTCATTACGTGCCCGTGTAATCAGGCTTTCGCTCCGCATATGAACAGTGCTTTTGAGATTAAGCTCAATTGACCTGTGCGTGAGCTGAAAAAAACTTGTAACATAATTCATGGAAACAGCTGAAATGTAGCAGGGTGTTGCCCATAAAACATTCATATTTTTCAAGGCGGAAACAGGAAGCATTACAGACTTTCAATTTAGATTCACTGCCCATAATATGTTCCAGTAAAAACAACAATACAACCACTTGTTGCGGCTGGTGTTAGAATTGTGCGCTGTCCCTGTTGATTGGGCAGGTAGGTACGCACATCACCCATCATTTGAGGCGCAGGTGCATTCTGCTTGGCAAGATTTGCAGCTATGGCTTCGCAGCTTAGTGCAGAAGACTGGATGCGTATATTGGAGCCATCACAGCGCCCCTCTGAATTTGGGACTGCTGAAACCAGACCCAGCGCGTGAGGAGCTGTTTTATTGTTGTATTTCATGAAGCTTAGAGCTGAAAATGCCCGTTTATCAGGTGTATCCTTATTCCACGTGGAAATAGCTGCGCTATCACCGTCAACAGTCAGTCCGGTTAAATCCTTCAACAGGGGAATGCAAGTTTTGACACCTGCTTTTTGTGCCTGATCTACACCTACAAGTTTCAAGTCAACTGTTTGGTTAACAGGTGCTGCAGCTTCTGTTTTTGGCGCAGCATTACCTGCTGGAGGCTGCTTGGGAGGATTTTTTTGCTGGGCAAGAAGGTGGCTCGCTGCAAAACCAAGCCCCCCTGTGCACAAAACAACAAGCGCATATTTATTAAAGCGGCTAAAAATTTTTATCATGATGATCTGCCATTTTGAGTTCAGGTGTTACTAGTTCCAAGTATATGTAGAAGACGCGCCGATTGTGACGCCAGATTTCTTTTCAGTTGGTGAAAAAGCTGCACCTGCGGAGAATTTCCATTTCTGGTTTTCAGAGGTTGCACCCACACCAAATGCCATTGCTGCTTGCCCCTTATGATAGCTGACTGAGCCTGCAGTGGAAATTTTACCAGCCCTGTCGTCATAACGCAGCATTCCAACAGCAGCAGCGCCTGCAATCCCAGCATTGGCATATCTATCATTCACCGCTACCTGCCTTTGCAGGACATTAACAGCCTGTGATGTGTAGGCGTTGAGATTATTAATTGACTGATTGGTTTGGTAAAGTTGCGACCCATTAATAACTTCATTAGATGTAGCGCTTACAAGGCCAGGCGCAACATTGGTCAAGGTTACAGGTACACCACCCCCTGCTGTATTGTTAAATACATATGTATTGGCAACTGGCGCTGCAAAATAACCAGATAACTGAGCAACATTGACTGCATCTGTCTGAGCTGTACCAGCCGCCACATTATGCAGGATAACAGGGCCAGATGTTGCCCCAACCAACGCAATATTATTGCTTGGTGTCATGGGTGTAGGTGTGCCGGATGCATTTGCGTATTGAACAGGTGCGCCGGTTTGCAAGGCAGTTACTGCTGCACTTACTGAATTTTGTGGTGTTCCATGAACAGTATAGACTGGTGCTGAAATAGACCCAGTTGTTGGATTGTAGTTTGCTCCTCCACCAAGATTGGTGGCAGTTGAAGTTCCAAGGTTGGAGACTTGTGAGTTCAAAACAGTTGATGTAGTTGAAAGACCTGCAACCTGCGTACCAAGTGTATCAACTGCTGTATTTGTGGCATAAAGCTGGGATCCATTAACTGCATCTGTTGACAGGGCATTTATCCGACCAGCTGCAAGATTGGTGATTGTACGCTCTGCACCAACTGTACCGATGCTTAAAGTGCTGACAGGTGCGTTGCCCGCAACAGCATAGCCAACTCCGTTTACAGTGTTGGTGAGTGTTGCAACTGCGGTAGATGTAGCCGACCCGGCTCCAAGCGCGATATCCCCTGCATTATTGGCAACAGCACCATTGCCCAGCGAAACAGAGTTCGTTCCTTGTGATAATGCAACAGGCCCCAAAGCGACAGAATTCAGTCCCGCAGCCGTTGAGCCGGCAAGAGAGGAATTTGTATTGAAATAGATACTCCCTGGACTTCCACCTGAGGCAAGAGCTGAAAGCGCGCTTATGGCCGATCCAACACTCGTATAGTTTCCTCCCCCAACCACATAGGTAGGTATGGACAGATTACCTGTACCTACATTGTAAATCACCCCACCTGCCAACGCATTGGCAGTGGAGGTGCCAAGATTAAAACTCTGTGAACTTAATGTTGCTGTTGCTGTATTCAAGGATGCTATCTGGGTAGTTTGAGTGCCAACAAGAGTGTTGGTTGCAAAAAGCTGGGCGCCATTTACGGCATCATTTGACACACTGCTGAGCGCAGCAGGAGCCAGATTTGAAAGTGTGACTGCTGTGCCAGGGGCTGCACCCACAAGTGTTAGATTCTGTGTTGGCGTACCACCATTTGGCGTTGTCGGCGATCCAGCATTTGCATATTGCACAGTTCCTGCACCTCCTGCATCAATGGCGGCCAATGCAGACCCTACATCATTATAAATTGTGCCACGCAGGACATAGGCTGGCATGGCGATTGTGCCAGCCGCTGCATTGTAGCTTGCACCTCCGCCAAGTGCGGCGGCTGTTGAACTTCCCGTACTATTGCCCTTGATATTTAATGCAGCTACTGAATTATTTGTTGCAAAAAGCTGTGAGCCATTGACGGCATCGCTTGAACCAGCATTGAGCGCAGCAGGAGCAACCCCTGTTACCCCACGATCTCCACTTGAACCTGCCACATTTACCGATGTGCCACCAGAACTTGCGCCTACAGTTATTGTAGATACAGGAGTAGCCTGTTGCACAATCCCCGATGTACCAGCAGTTAAGCCTGAAATACTGGTATTCAGGCTCGTTATGTTGCTATCAACCGCGCTGAAAGCCGTTCCTGCATTACTGTAGCTTGAGCCCTGAATTGTATAGCTTGGCGCAGAGATCACTCCCGTGCCTGCATTATAGGCCGCTCCACCGCCAAGATTTGAGGCTGCTGATGTGCCAAGGTTTGAAACCTGTGTATTGAGCGTTGTCACATTTGTGCCAAGTCCCGTGACTGTTGCCCCTAGCGTTCCCAAAGCAGTATTGGTTGCAAACAGCTGTGAGCCATTGATGGCATCGGTACTGGTGCCACTCAACCGTCCTGCGGCCACATTGGTCAGCGTGCGCTCACTGCCGACTGCGCCAATGCTCACGGTGCTTGTGGGAGCAGCACCAGCAAAATTATACGTTGTGCCATTAATGACAGTGCTGGGCGTTGCAGCAGTCGCAGCTGTTGTTGAATTATAGCCAAGCGCTACATCACCAATATTGGTTGCAGTGGCGCTGTAGCCTAAGGCTGTCGTTTGATCGGCAAGGGCATTGCTGTAAGAGCCATAGGCTGTTGCTGTTGTGCCAACAGCATTTGAATAAACGCCTGTGGCTGTTGCATAAAGCCCATTTGCAAGAGCGTTGCTACCAGTTGCAGTTGCAAAAGTACCATTGGCATTGGCGTTAGCGCCAGTTGATGTGGCAAGCACACCAATTGCAACCGATCCAGAACCCAAGGATGTTGCTGTTGTGCCAACAGCACTTGAGTTGACTCCCAAAGCTGTGGCAGCACCGCCATTTGCCGTTGCACTGGTACCTATGGCAGTAGCATTGGCGCCGCTGGCCATGGAAGTGGCACCAAAAGCAGAGGCGCCAACTCCATTGGCATTTGATCCATAGCCTTCTGCAGTGGCAAACGTGCCATTCCCAATAGCAAAATATCCTGTTGCCGTTGCTGAAATGCCATTAGCTATGGAGTTTGCACCAGTTGCAGTTGCATAGTCACCATCTGCCTTGGCACCGTATCCTAAAACAGTTGCATTGGCACCGTTCGCCAAAGAATTTGTACCAGTAGCTGTGGCACTAGCCCCAAGAGCCTGCGCAAAATTCCCTGTTGCCGTTGCTGAGATGCCATTTGCCTGAGCCGCCTCACCAATGGCAGTTGCATAATCTCCGTTGGCAACAGAGGCCACACCAAGGGTAGTGGCATTAATCCCGGTTGCATTGGCTGCGTTACCTACAGCAGTTGTATTTATACCAACAGCTTTTGCATTATAACTAATGGCCGTTGCAGAAGCACCATTGGCAAATGCATTTACGCCAAGGGCTGTAGCAAGTGGACCATTCGTCACAGCATTATAACCATAAGCTGTTGTTGCGTTTCCATTGGCTACTGCTAAAACCCCTGTGGCAGTTGCAAATGTTCCATTGGCAATAGAACTAGTACCTAGAGCTGTTGCGGCAGACCCATTAACATTTGCTCCCACACCAATAGCTGTTGCATTCGCGCCATTGGCAATAGAATTTGAGCCAAGCGCTGTTGTATTTGTGCCTGTAGCATTGGCATTGAGGCCAAATGCCGTTGCAACACTACCATTGGCGATAGTGTTCGCACCGATTGCGACTGTCCTTCCTGAAAAGGCAGACGCATTATGCCCAATAGCAACACTATCAGTTGTTGCTGCAACAGCCTGTGGTCCAATGGCCACGCTGTCCGCTCCGCTCGCGCTGGAATCAGCCAGGACGGAATTCACATGAAAATATTTGGATGAAGCCGCACCTGTTGAAAGAGCTGTAATAGCTGAGCCTACATCTGTGTAAGACGTGCTGCCAACTGTATAACTTGGAGCCGATACAGCCCCTGTACCTGCATTGTAGCTGGCACCTCCACCCAAAGCACTGGCGGTGGATGTGCCCAGATTACCAGCCTGCGTTCCCAATATTCCCACAGCCGTATTCGTTGCAAACAGTTGTGAGCCATTGATGGCATCTGTACTGGTGCCACTCAACCGTCCTGCGGCCACATTGGTCAGCGTGCGCTCACTGCCGATTGTGCCAATGCTCACGGTGCTTGTGGGAGCAGCACCAGCAAAATTATACGTTGTGCCATTGATGACTGTGCTGGCTGTGGCAACACTTGCTGCAACGCTTGTATTATCGCCAATGCCAACCGAGCCATCAAGCCCTGCCCCAATGGTAATGTTGTTTCCCAAAGCAAATGCATTATTGGCATTAACTGTATTGTTGTTACCAAAAGCATAGCTGTTGGCACCGGTTACAATATTTGGATCACCAAATGCCCCGGAATTATTGCCAGAAACATTGTTTTGGTAACCAACAGCAATGGATTGGTTACCAGAAGCAGTGGATTGGGGTCCAATTGCCACGCTGTTTAAACCACTGGCGCTTGAATCAGCCACAACAGAATTAACATTTAAATATTTGGAGGAGGCTGCACCAGTGGCAAGAGCGGATAAAGCTGTATCTACACTGTTGTAAGTGCTTCCCTTGAGCACGTAACTTGGTGCAGAGATGGCCCCTGTTGTAGAATTATAGGTGGAGCCTGCTCCAAACAGCGCTGCTGCAGCAGTGCCAGAAGTGATAGTTTTAGTGTCAACTGTGCCAATAGATGTGTTTGTGGCAAAAAGCTGTGAGCCATTGACTGCATCTGTGCTCGTACCGCTGAGTTGCCCTGCTGCAAGATTGGTAAGGGTGCGCTCATTGCCAGTAGAGCCTATGCTCACGGTGCTTGTGGGAGCAGCACCAGCGAAATTATACGTTGTGCCATTAATGACAGTGCTGGACGTTGCAGTAGTCGCAGCTGTTGTTGAGTTATAGCCAAGCGCTACATCACCAATATTGGTTGCAGTGGCGCCGTAGCCTAGAGCTGTCGTTTGATCAGCGTAGGCATTGCTATACGAGCCATATGAAGAGGCAGTGGTACCTATGGCATTGGCACGATATCCCATACCTACAGCTAAACTACCATTTACGGTGGAATTGACACCTACTGCTATCGCATTGTTGCCATTAGCAACCACGTTATATCCCATTGCAATGGCAGCAAACCCATTGGCAACAGCTATCGTCCCGATTGCAGTTGCATAATCGCCGTTAGCAACAGAGTAGCTTCCCGTTGCTGTAGCATTGGCACCATTTCCATTTGCCCCATAACCAATTGCTGTAGAATTTAGACCATTTGCAGTAGAATCACTTCCTAATGTAGTTGCGAAAATGCCATTAGCATTCGAACGTCCGCCTAAAGCTGTTGCATAATCTCCATTCGCATTGGCACGCGAACCAGAGGCTGTCGCGTAAAAACCTGTAGCGTTAGAAAAAGCACCCGTCGCAGTTGCTACATCACCATTGGCATTTGCATGAGCCCCAGTTGCTGTTGCATGAAATCCATTAGAATGCGTATCATAACCTAAGGAAGTTGAGTGTACTCCAGTTGCAATAGAGTTGGCTCCTACTGCTATTGCACCATCACCGTTTGCCTGCGCCCCAAAGCCCTCAGCCGTTGCACTAATGCCCATAGCATTAGCCCCGCCACCTATAGCTGTAGCATAGTCGCCAATAGCATTTGCACTAACGCCTAATGAGGTTGCATAAAGCCCATTAGATTTTGCAAATGCGCCTATTGCAGTTGTATTTACACCACTAGCTTGTGTACTAAACCCTACAGCTGTGGAATTTGTGCCAGTGGCATTTGCTCCACCGCCTGTTGCTGTTGAATAGTCACCAATAGCATTTGCACTAACACCTAACGAAGTCGCATATAACCCTTCAGATTTACTGGCCACACCTGTTGCTGTTGCATTTGTACCGTTAGCAAATGATGAACTACCCATTGCAGTAGCATTGCCTCCATCGGCACTGGAATTATAACCCATGGCAGTGGCTGCAGCACCATTTGCAGTTGCATATTCTCCTACGCCTAATGCTTGTGCGCCTATAGCTATTGAAGCATGACCAAACGCCTGCGCTGTTAAGCCTGTTGCAGATGAATATCTACCGATGGCTGAAGCATAATCACCATTTGCATAAGCATAAGCGCCAAGTGCTGTCGCAGAAAATCCATTTGCAACGGCATTATATCCGCCAGCCGTTGCAGCGTCATTAAGGTTTTGATGAGTTGTTGCAAATTCTCCATTGGGGCCAGCAGATACAGCCTGCGCCAAAACTTCGCTTGGCACCAAAATACCCATGGCCGCCAGCAATGCGCCAATCGCTGCACCATCTAACCGACCAAGCCTGCTGGGGCGTCCCATAAATATTACAAGGCAGGCAAGTCGCAAAATCGCCATGGCACGCCGCTGTGCATTCCAGCTTTTTACAGGATGCCAACTTTCTAGAGAGCGCAAGTTTTGTGTGCGACGATTCGTCTCCCTAAAACAGGTTGAATCATCGTGCTGACAATCAGCAGATATGGCTGTTAAACGATTTTTCAACCCAAATACCTCGAATACGCCTGTTTTGATGCCTCATAATCAAAAACAATAGACAAATCATGGTAACTAAAGTGTTAATATTTTTTGGGCCAGTTTACAAAATTGACCATAAAATAACAGATAGTTATTTATTTTCAATAAGCTAAAGGTATAGGAGTTTATTTTGGCTGGACCTTCAAAAACTGTGTCGCGCCCAAAACCTTACCTGGCTTACCTAACGAACCTGATTGCAGCATAATTATGAACCTGTCTGCACCAGAACCATCATCCTGAACTGTTGGCAGGTCAATATATGTCTCATCTCCGGCCCAGTCGCCAAATTTTATCATGCTGAGGGCAATATTCGTGTAAGTTATACTGCGCCCGTGGTTTTCGCCTTTGCTGATGGCAACCGTTTTTGAACTGATGACCGGTACCAGAATCAGTTCTCCAGCCTCTCCAGCAAGGGCTGGAACCTTTACCTTGTGACCATTTCGGGCCTGAACAATCTCAAGAGCAACCAGAGAGCTGCCTTTTACAATTTTACTTTCAATGGCTTTGCGCTCAGATCCGACAGCATGGGACATACCATTTATAACGACCTGCGGCGTGTAAACCTGATTATCACCTCTTTTTGCGCCATATGCACGCTGGCGTTCGGTAAATTCATGCCGCGCCAATGTATCTTTCCAGCCAAGATAATCCCAGTAATCAACTGCATAAGACAGAACGACAAGCTTTGGATCAGTTGCAAATTCTGCCGCAAGTTTGTCAGCTGGTGGGCAGGAGGAACAGCCTTGGCTCGTAAACAGCTCAATAACAGCTTTTGGAGGGTCAGCTGCATGGGCAAATGCGCTGTACACATTTAAAGATAAAATTAAAGAACAGATGAATTTCATGAAATTATATCACTGTAGCTATGTTCAAAGTCTGGTTTTCCTATGCAAACTAGACTTGAATGAAACCTGGCACTACTCACAATGCTGTGAATTACACATCATATGTAACAGTTAAAGGCACATGGTCAGACGGACGCTCCCAGCTTCGCGCCTCTTTTAGAATGTGATAGCTTTTGAGCGCAGGCGATAAATCTGCTGAATGCCAAATATGATCCAGCCGTCGTCCCTTGTTGGACGCTGCCCAGTCAGCAGCGCGGTAACTCCACCATGTATAGACCTTTGTAGGTTCTGGTTCCAGCATTCGCACGCCATCATGCCAGTTGCCACTCTCGCGGATTGCATTGAGTATGCCAGTTTCAATTGGCGTATGGCTAACCACATCAAGTAGCTGTTTGTGGCTCCAGACATCATGCTCAAAAGGCGCGATATTTAGATCTCCCACCATGATTTCTGCGCGGCGCATGGCTTGGCCTTCAACCGAATTTTGTTGCATCTGGGCTAAAAATGCCAGTTTATGGGCAAATTTTACATTAAGCTCAGGATCAGCAATTTCACCTCCAGCTGGCACATAATAATTATGGATTGTAATGCCATAGGCGCTCAACCGAACCGAGATATGTCGGCAGTCTGGCTTGGCACAATAATCAATTGCATGGCTGTTTTCAAAAGGTTTGCGCGAAATAATGGCTACGCCATTGTAGCCTTTTTGCCCTTTTATGGCAATATGGGGATACCCAATCTTGCGAAACTCACCAAGAGGAAACTGCGCATCTGGACATTTTGTTTCCTGTAGACAAAGCACATCAGGCGCATAATCTTTTAAAAACTGTGTAACCAAACCAATACGAAGACGAACAGAGTTGATGTTCCAGGTTGTGACAGACAGGGTCAATTTCCACCTTTTACATCTATTTCGCGTGCAGTATCAATTTTGAACAGTTTGGATTCGGGCCGTTTTGATGTATCTATATTGTTGATCTGTACAACAGTTTCATTGCCATTTGGGTCTGTAATCACCCATTGGCGCAGGGCAATAATGTCCGCTGCAAACTGCAGCCGAATGGTGGATGTACCAGCAACCGTACTTTTATCCTCAATTGTCAAAGATATCTGATCACAATCACGGTTACCACGGATGACTTTGCTGTCTGTGTTTAGATCAAGCTTGTCTTTCAGCAGAAATTTCAGTGGTGTCTGTCCAATGGAATAAACAGATTGTGTGTTTAATCGCTTATTCCGTACAACCACTGTTGTACCATCTGACACAACTTCCTGTGGACTTGGGGGGTCATAGTCAAAGCGTAGACGCCCAGGACGCACAACATAGAGCTTGCCTTTAAACCTGCGCCCATCCATACCAATCTGCGAAAAATCAGCAATTAATGTGGTTATACTATTTAAATATGCGTTAGCTTTACTTACAACTTCACCTGTTGAAAGCTGGGTGAAACTACAAGCAGCACCAGCAGGAGCTTTTGCACGAGGCGCTGTCGCTTTATCTTGTTGGGCAGGATCAAGCGAGAGAGGAGCGCTCTGGGCAAAAGACACTCCCGCGCTCAAAAAAAATCCAACACCTGCAAAACAGATATTTTTAAAAAAAGCTTTTATCATGGTATTGGCTCTAGCAGAAAGGGATTTGAACGCAAACAGTTTACGAAACACAGAGTTGTAGAAAGTTTAATCATTCTTAAATCAACGGAAATTTATGCTAGCTTGGCTTTAAATACGTTTAATTTCAAAACTTGCCTTTAAAGTCATATACTGTCATGTGAAGCCCAATGGAAATAACGCTGTGGCACATTGCATAAGTGGATGCAGGGTACAGGGGTTCGCAATACTTCATCATGCTGGCTACAGTCTATCTTTTTAACTTGATTTACCTAGTTGGGTTTGCATTTACTAACTCTGATATAAGCTTGATAGCTACTTTTAAGATGTAAGAGTAAGATGTAAGAGATTGACACTCCAAAAGATCAAAGCAATATGCCGGAGTTTAGCAAAAACAGACAGTAAACGCATGATTTAAATTGAACATAATTACAAAAATACTCTGTAAGATCTCAAAACATGTATATTGACACAACATTCAACAGATAAAGGGTAATTTGACGCACACGGTTTATTAAACCACATGTAAAGGAACAGTATCAGGTGTTGCAGGTTGAATATTAACCAATTACGCGAACCCTGGAGTATTTTAGATGAGTGCTTATCAGCCCCTGCACGATAAATCACCCAAAATCAAGCAGTCTGTGGACGACGCAAGACAGGGTGAAACACCTCATAGAGTACGTTACGTATTAATGTGGAGCATCTTTTTAGTCGTAGTGGCATTTTTTGTTGTTTATTATTTACAGCCTGGCTCGTAAATAAAAGCATATTACTATTTTGATTTATATATTTTGCAAAACGATACCATTTAAGAAATGAATACTGTTTTGTTGACTAAACACCAAAAAAGAATGTTTTCACCCTTTCTTATTTATGCCTGGGTCATCTGGAGCCTTGGTAATTGGGAAAATAATAGGTTGAGGTTTATGAACTATACGATTTGGCTCCAAAACTCTCTCATCTGTTTTCGTTTCAGGTAAAACTGTTTCTTCATTTGTAACTAAAGCTGCAACAGGGCTGACCGCTTCATCCTTACTAAGCAGTGGAGGCTGTTGACGAATATTCATCTGATCAGCATTTATGTAGGCTCGTGCATAGACTTCAACCGACTGGGGTGGCTCTTGCCATTTAAAAACATCAAGACGACCAGTAATTGGTGAAACAGGCGCCCAGTTTTCTGACACATACCCATCCGCAACCCATGCAGGGTCTCGCGGTGCCCGCGCTGCGCGTGCAAGCCATTCACGGGAGGAGCCTGTATTATTGGATTCGTTTTCTTCCAGTTCAGACATCATCAAGCAGGCACGTGCTGTAGGGTTTTCCAAAACAAGAAGGTCAAGGTTCTCACGTGCAACGTCAAACTCCTTAGCCTGAAGCGCAGCTTCTGCAACTGTAAACTTGCTCTCACGATTATCTGGTAAAATTCTGGCAAGCACACGGGCACGTTTTAGTCTATCAAGAGCTGAGTCACCGCGCCGTACATCAATGTAACTCTCTGCAAGAGCAGGATGTGGCCCTTGTTTCCATGCATTTTCGAGAATTTTGCTTGCTCGGCTATATTTACCTTTGAAGGTTAGATGTTGGGCCGCAAGAACCGCAGCTGGCACAAGACCAGGCTCAAGTTTAAGGGCGTCAAGCGCAGATTTAAGAGCTTTTTCAGGAGCTTTTTCAGAAAATTCAAGTGCCTTGGCGCATAGCAGCACAGCACGATTGCGGTGCGTTTCAGCTTTGCCAACAATATGGCGACTTGCATTCTGATCAATAATCTTAAGTGCCTTATCCCAGTCCCCATCATGGGTTGCATATTCAAGTGTAGACTTGCTGGCCCATGCAATATGGGGCGAGATGCCATGGGCTTCTTCTGCGTAGCGCCGGGCGAGCACTAGATCACCTTTGCGTCGTGCTTCAAAAAACAGACCTCTCAAGCCAAGAACCCTTGTTTCTTGTGTATCCAGCAGTTTTCTGAATGCGGTTTCTGCCTCCTCACGTTTGTCAGAAAGTTGTGCAGATTGCGCTTTGAGAAGCAGTGCCAGGGGTTCAGAACCAAGCAACCGCATCGCCTGTGCGGCATGCTGCTGTGCAGTTCTGGCATCACCTGAGCCAACTGCGATCATCCCTTTTGAAACTGCACTCATCCCTTTTGAACGACGGCGCATGCGGTTGGACAAGGATACAAGGCCTGGTAGACGAAAAATAAATCGTAGGATGCTCAACGTAAGCATAAGAATTAGACTAAAAACTATAAGTGCCAATCCTCCTACCAGCAGTGATACTTCGTAAACCTTGGAATTAAAAATGATTGAGAAAGAACCTTGCTGATCCGCAAGCCACGAAAGACCAAAAGCTGCAACAAGCAGAATTAAAAAAAATGAAAAAATGCGCACCATTCAGAGGCCTTGAATACTAATGGATGAAAAATATTTATGAAGTTTAGTTTTTCTTTAAATCAAGGCTTTGTAAAGCGCTTTGCTCAAGTGCTCTGATAGCTGCTTCAACATCCAGTCGGGCTTTTAAATCTTTGATAACAGGCCCAGCTTTTGAAAGGGCAGGTTCACCAAGTTTAGCAAGATCATCAAGTGCAGGGCCAATTTCATTGCGCGCCAGTGAAGCCTGCACACGAGACACGACAGATGAGGCATCAATTGCATATGGTTCAGTTGATGGACGCACTTTTACCAGACCAGAGGCTGCCTGCCCGACACGGCCCAGCAATCCATCGGCAGGAGGTGAAGAATCTTTGATGATGTCAGGTCCAATCTCAGCAAAGCGCTGCGAAATACGTTGCACTGTTGGAAGTCCAGCATCTGCATGCTGTTTGAGTGCATTCAGATTAAAATTGGGATCCACCCATGACTCAATTGCCCTAAGCTCTGGCAAAAACCCGCTACCCCGTGCAAATTTACGTTTAAGAGCGTCTGTTGCAGCTATTAAAGCTGTACCACTATAGCCAGATTGCTGTTTTAGATAGGTGTTAAAGGATGTTTCCAACCTGCTTAGACGAGTAGCTGAGTCGGAGTTGAAGGTTGGGCTTTCACTTAAGGTTTTTTCCAACGCCTCTGTGCGGGATAAAAGCGATGAAACCGTCATGTCGGTTTTTGAAACATCAGCTCCAGACGCATTTATAGCTGCAAGTTTTGCCTCCAGCGATGCCATGCGTTCAGCTGTTGTTTTTTCAGATAATATACTGCTCTGTCTGCTTGGTGCATTTAAACCAAGCAGATAGGAGTTGAGATAGGGAGTGGTGAGCACAGCAAGAGCTGCAAGGACCCCACCCAAAACTCCAGAAGCAAGTCCGACCATAACGGGTAGTTTAGAAAGTTTGGGTGAGGATGAAAACTTGGGTAAAGACTTGGATAAAGATGAAGTGACAGGTGGCAAAGCAGAAGAACCAGGATGAGTCGTGTTTTCCTCAGACACAGGAGGCTGAATGGTTTGCTCTAACTGCTGCTGTTCTGACGCACCTAAACCAGGAACAGAATTTGCTTTGCGCTTCCGATTCAAACTTTCAGACATTAAAGCCACCTTTGCTGGACAATTTAAATCAACGTCCTATTTAGCGTATGATTGAGCTCCATGTCCAGAACTATGGATAACAACAATATATTATGAATGGTTTCAGGCAGAAAGCATGACATTGTATTTTTTAGCTGTCGATTAAATTCAGCATTGCCGTCTGCTTTGGCTTTGGAGCCACGTATACATGTTGGCAGTTACGGAGTGCCCCAGCAATATTTTCTGACAAACAAATATGTTTTACGGTCTGTATTTTGTGCATTAGGTTAGCCTCTTCAAAAAGCACCATTGCTATTTGGGCAGACCGCCTGGAAAAATGAAGAATAACATCCACGCCCTGTTCAACCGCTTTTATCGCTGTTTCAGGTAAATGCTTCACAGTTACAGCTTCATAGTTCTCGCAAGAAATAACATTATAATTCAGCAGTTTAAGATTTTTTTCAAGATCAGGCTTTCTGGGCTGCCCTGTAAGATACAGCAGGTTTGATGGAGAAACTATGTCGCTGGCAATCATTTTCACCAAGGATTTAGCGTCTCCCAGTGCAGCTGTTACATTTGAAAAACCTGCTTTTTTTGCCGCCTCAGATGTGTTTGTCCCAACCGTTATACAGGGTAAGGTTTTAAGAACATCTGGGAAATTGTTCGGCAGATATCTAAAGGCATTTGCGCTTGTTGCAAAAGTTGCAGCCGTTTCTGAACGGTAGTTCATACAAAAATTTAAAGGTTCAATATTAATTAAAGGGGCAATAATTGCACCATGCCCACGCATTTCAAGTAGTTTTGCAGTTTGCTCTGAATCAAGTTTTGGGCGTAAGATTAACACACGCATTAAAGTACTGCATCAAAAAAACCTGACGGCAAATGCTTGCGAACAGACTTGCCAAGCTGACTGCAGGCCAAAATACTTCCATCTACCGGGCCAGACCATTCATCATGAATGGCACGCATTCCATTATTGCTCATAACACAGATTTTTAAGGTCAGCGTATTCCCTTCAAGCGTTGCATGGCCTGCAATTGGTGTACGGCACGACCCATCAAGTTCATGCAGAAATGCTCTTTCGGCATTAACAGCCTTCTGTGTCGTTTCATGATTGATGTGCAGCACAAGCTTACGGGTTTTAATGTCATCTATACGGGTTACAAGGGCTATGGCACCTTGTGCAACCGCTGGCAAAAAATGGGCAATACTTAAAATTTCTGATGCTTCCTGGGCAAGGTTCAGGCGCTGTAGGCCAGCCAAAGCCAGCAATGTTCCTGCATATTCGCCTGCTCGCACCTTGTTGATGCGTGTCTGCACATTGCCCCTTATAAGCTCCACCTTTAAATCAGGCCGCAATTGCAGAAGCTGAGCCTTGCGCCGTAATGAGGCTGTCCCAACACGGGCACCAATTGGCATTTCACGCAGCAATGCTCCATGGGTTGAAATAAATGCATCGCGAACATCGGCTCGTGGCAGATATCCAGCCACCATCAGGCCGTCCGGCAGACAGGTTGGTAAATCCTTTCCCGAATGAACCGCAATGGCAATCTCGCCGCGAAGTTGTGCTTCATCAATCTCTTTTGTAAAGAGCCCTTTGCCACCAGCCTCTGATAGAGCCCTGTCCTGAATCATATCCCCGCTGGTTTGAATAATCCTTTGAGGAAAATATGAGTCTGACAAAGCTGTAAGGGTCATCAAGGCCTGTGATGTGAGCTTTGCCTGTGCTAATGCTAAAGGAGAGCCGCGTGTGCCTATAGGGGAAACTGTCATAAGGTTAGGTATATGCATTAATTTCCTAAAAATATAAATTCAATTTTGATAAATTATAATGCTAGTAAACAGGTTCATATATTGGATTTCCATAATTTTGAATTTCTATGATATTCTGTTTATAACCTAGGATCAATCATGCTAGCCTTGGGGATAGAAACAACCTGTGATGAGACTGCAGCTGCTATCATACGCTGCGGAGCAGATGGCAAGGGCGAGATTCTAGCCAATGAAATTGCTAGTCAGATAGCAGATCATGCAGCCTATGGCGGTGTTGTGCCCGAGATTGCGGCGCGGGCACATGTTGAGGTACTTGACGCGTTGATTAAACATGCCATGACCAAGGCTGGCGTGTCATTTAATGAACTCTCCTGTATTGCCGCAGCGGCTGGCCCTGGCCTTATGGGCTGCGTTCTGGTAGGGCTGACAACAGCTAAAACGCTTGCACTTGTTGCCAATAAACCGCTTGTTGCAGTCAACCATCTGGAGGCTCATGCGCTTACACCGCGTCTCACAGATCAGGTTCCGTTTCCCTATTTACTATTGCTTGTCTCTGGTGGGCATACCCAGCTTTTGGCTGTGCAGGGTGTAGGGCAGTATAAACGCCTTGGTACCACAATAGACGATGCAATTGGCGAAGCCTTCGACAAGGTTGCAAAAATGCTTGGACTTCCCTACCCGGGCGGCCCAGAAGTTGAAAAACAGGCCATGAATGGCAATCCTGAGCGGTTCGATCTGCCACGCCCACTTCTTGGACGCAGAGAGCCAGATTTTTCACTCTCAGGTTTAAAAACGGCAGTTCGCATAGCGGCGGAAATGCAAGCCCCTTTAAGTGCTACTGACATTGCAGATCTATGTGCGTCTTTTCAGGCTGCGGTCGTGGATGTGATTGTTGATAGGGTACGTGCAGCCTTACGCTCATTTAGAGAGCAGTTTGGAACACCAAACGCACTTGTGGTTGCAGGCGGTGTTGGCTCAAACCAATCCATCCGCTGTTCATTGCAGCGTTTTTCTGCCAGCGCAGGCATAAGATTTATTGTGCCACCCGCTGATTTATGTACCGATAATGGCGCAATGATTGCTTGGGCGGGAATTGAACGTTTTGCTCTTGGTATGGTAGATGATATCTACATTACAGGTCGCCCGCGCTGGCCTTTGGATGAAACGGCTCCCCCTGCTCTGGGAAGCGGTCGATACGGTGCAAGAGTTTAAAGACAAGTTTAAAGACAAGTTTAAAGGTAAAAATTTGAATGAGTTTGTTTGACCCAATCGGCATAATGGGAGCAGGAGCATTTGGTACAGCGTTAGCCGTTTCAGTCAGCAGGGCTGGACATAAAGTGTTGCTTTATGGGCGTGATGCGAGCCAAATAACAACTATAACTGCTACACGTATAAACTCTGCGTATTTACCTGATATTGAGTTGCCATCCAGCATCACGCCAACCAATGATTTAAACAGTTTTCATGCTGCAAGGTTAATAATTCTGGCAACACCAGCTCAAACCACACGGGTTGCTGTTGAAGCGCTTGCAACGATCATAGAATCTGATGTGCCTCTTATCATAACAGCTAAAGGTATTGAGCGCGAAACAGGTTTGTATCCAAGCAAGATTGTTGCCCAGATTTTACCACACCAACCAATTGCTTTGCTTTCAGGCCCAAGTTTTGCAGCAGATGTTGCGCGTGGGTTACCAACAGCCGTAGCCCTTGCCTGCACGGACATAAAACTTGCAGAAAGTCTTGCAAAAACTTTGAACAGTAACACATTTCGCATCTATCATACGTCAGACAGACGCGGCGTTGAAATTGGTGGGGCGGCTAAAAATGTGCTGGCAATAGCTGCGGGCATTGTTGAAGGACATGGTCTGGGCGAAAGTGCCAAGGCTACACTTATTGCAAGAGGCTTTGCAGAAATGGGACGTTTTGCCCAAAGCTCTGGTGCAAAAATGGAAACACTAATGGGCTTGTCAGGTCTGGGTGATTTGGTGCTGACCTGCGGCTCCGATCGCTCACGCAATTTTAGCTTTGGTAAAGCTGTAGGGAGCTGCAATGCTCTGCCCACAAGCCTTGTTGAGGGTGCATATACTGCTCAAATTCTTATTGAGCTCGCGCATAAACGCGGTGTAGAAATGCCAATCTGTGCAGCAGTGGCTGCTATTGTTGCAGGTAAAATAACAGTGCAGCAGGCTATTTTACAGCTAACAGCAAGACCTCAAAAACAGGAATAAAAACATCATTTGCGTGATGCTGTGAAGGCTCCGCTTGCAATCAACACGCACGCACCTAGCAGATAAACTGTAGGATAGACTTTACCCGCACATATCAACCAAAATGTGGATAAAATTGGCGTTGCATAGGATGCGATACTTAAAAGCGCAATATTGCCCTGCTTCATACCAATATCCCAAAGATAAAAGGCTGCACCAACAGGCCCAAGACCAGCTGATATAACTGAAATTAATGCAGCTTCATTCAAAGGCCAGACGCTTGTTTCAAACATAAAATGGCAAATAGCTGACAAAAACGCAGTGACAAGGCAAAAACCTGTAACCGCATCTGTCGGAGTAGATTTAAGCCTGCGTGTAAGTACAGAGTAAAGTGCCCACACAATACTACTTGCTCCAGCAAGAAAAAAACCTAGCCACGCTTGATAGGTAAAATTTGTGAAGCCTTTGCCAAATACAAGGCATCCAATACCTGCAAAACCCAATACAGCTCCTAAAATATGGCGTGGTCTTATAATTTCATCTGGCAAGAGCCAAGCTGCAAACAAAACAATCAACAAAGGCCAAAAATAATTTATGAGATTAGCCTCTGCAGGGGGCGCAAGCTGAAGAGCCGCAAAGTAAAGCGCATGATAGCCAAATAAACCAAAAATTCCAAGCAACCATACAGGTGCTGGCTGGTGCAAAGTGCTAAGCCTGCCGCGCCAAGTTGTGATGATAAGTCCCAAACAGCCACCAATAGTGAAGGACATCGCCGCCATTTGAAAGGGTGGAATGCTACTTGCCGCTGTCGTTAAAAGCGCAAGCGAACTCCAGAGCAGAATGGCCAGAATGCCGCAGAATGTAGCTTTTGAGGTCAGATGAATTGTTGCCAATATTGTCGTCCATTCAAAATACGCACGATAAAAACGTAATCATTTTGAATATTGTAAATAATAATGTGAGAACCAAAAGTATGAATAAGAACAGGAGGAGTGAATTCTGTTCTCTCACGAACCGCATAAAAGTTATCTGCTACAAAATCAAAACTTTTGATAAAGCCATCATTATATTTTTCTGCCTGGAACTCCCCAAACATCTGCTTTCCATAGAGATAGACATTTACCAAATCTTTTTTTGCTTTCAAGGAAAGTCGGTAAATCATAGCCTATTTTGATGCACTAAAATTGGTTGCATCCAGTTTTGCTTGACGTGCTTCAGACATTATCTCGTCTATTGAAAGATGACAAATTCCACTCTCCATCCCCTCAGTAATCAGTTTCTGCAACTCTTTGTGTTTAACAGAATACTCCTGATCTTTACGTATTAAATTTCGAACATAATCGCTTACATTACTAAACTTGCCAGTCTCCGCCTGCTGTTCAACCCAATTCTTCATTGGTTCAGGAAGGGATACATTCATCGTTACCATCAGCTATGTCCTTGTGAATATAAAAACATAGCATTTTGGCAAAGATTGTCAAATATTTGGAGCGTGAATCACTCACCCATTTGCAAAATATTGTCCGCCATTAATGGTCAAAACACTGCCCGTCATGAAGCCAGATTTATCAGACGCTAGATAACATACTAATTCTGCAATCTCGTCTGGGTGGCCAAGGCGTCCAACTGGAATCTGCGCTACAATTTTTTTCAACACGTCTTCAGGCATTGCAGCAACCATGTCTGTGTTGATGTACCCTGGGCAGATACAATTGACCGTTACACCTTTAAAGGCATTTTCCTGCGCCAATGCTTTTGTAAATCCAATAACGCCAGCTTTTGCCGCCGAGTAGTTGGTTTGCCCCATTTGGCCTTTTTGAGCATTAATGGATGAAATATTGATAATACGCCCAAAATTTGCTGCCCGCATTGGCTCAAGCACTGGTTTTGTCATGGTGAACATAGAATCAAGATTGGTGCGCATCACGGCAGACCAGTTCTCAAAGCTCATTTTGTGCATCATGCCATCACGGGTAATACCAGCATTGTTCACCAATATTTCTATCGGGCCAATCTCTGCAACAACCTGTTTAATACCAGCTTCACAGGCTGATAGATCAGACACATCCCATTTGTAAACAGGTATACCTGTCTCGTTTTTAAAAGCCTGCGCGGCTGTATCATTGCCTGCATAATTTGCCACAACCGTGTAACCAGCAGCCTTAAGCCCAATACAGATTGCATGTCCTATGCCGCGCGTGCCTCCTGTAACTAGTGCAATACGTCCCATTTAATCCTCCCAGATATGTTTTTTTGTACAAAGGGTCAGCAGCAAAAATATACTGATGCCTGCTTTCCATGAATGACGTGAGTAATTATCGCTCGACTGTCATGGCAATACCCATGCCACCACCAATACAAAGTGTTGCCAGGCCTTTACGAACATCACGGCGCTGCATTTCATGCAGCAGTGTAACCAGTACACGACAGCCAGATGCGCCAATTGGATGTCCTATTGCAATCGCACCACCGTTTACATTCACCTTGTTTAAATCCCAGCCCATATCCTTGTTCACAGCACAGGCCTGGGCGGCAAAAGCTTCATTGGCTTCAATCAAATCAAGATCAGCGGCTTTCCAACCTGCTTTTTCTAGTGCTTTGCGTGAAGCAGGTATGGGACCAGACCCCATAATTTCAGGTGCAACGCCAGCAGTTGCCCATGATGCAATACGGGCAAGGGGAGTTAGGCCTCGGCGAGACGCTTCTTTTGCGCTCATCAACAGAACCGCTGCCGCGCCATCATTAAGGCCAGATGCATTACCAGCTGTTACTGTTCCTTCTTTTTTAAAAGCCGACTTGAGCTTGGCCATAGCTTCATAGGTCGAACCATGCCGGATGTATTCATCCTGATCGACCACAACATCACCTTTACGCGTGGCAAGCGTTACAGGCACAATTTCATCTTTGAAATATCCTGCCTTTTGAGCAGCTTCTGCTTTATTCTGTGATTGATAGGCAAAACGATCCTGCTCTTCACGGGTAATCTGCCATTTATCAGCAACATTTTCTGCCGTCGTCCCCATATGGTAGCCATTAAAAGCATCCCATAAACCATCCTTAATCATTGTATCAATGAAATTCATATCTCCAAATTTCACCCCTGAGCGTAAATGGGCGCAATGGGGTGCAAGGGACATGGATTCTTGACCACCCGCTATGATAAGGTCTGCATCGCCGTTTACGATCTGCTGCATTCCAAGGGCAACGGCCCTCAACCCTGATCCGCAAACCTGATTAAGGCTCCATGCTGTGCTAGCCTGGCTCAGGCCAGCCATAATGGCAGCCTGACGTGCAGGGTTTTGACCCTGGGCGGCTTGCAGCACCTGTCCTAAAATAACTTCGTTGATTTCACTGGCTTCTGTTTTGGCCCGTGCCAGCACAGCTTTAATGACTTCACTTCCAAGTTTATGGGCTGGGACATCGCTGAACCCTCCCATAAAACTGGTAACTGCTGTACGCGCTGCAGATACAATAACTACATCACTTGTGCTCATGAGGAAGGCTCCTACCAAATCAATAAATTAACCGTTTTTATAAATTAACCACTCGGTTGATTATGTGGATACGTCAAGGGTTTGATGAAATAAATTATGCTTGATTGAAAAAGAACTCTCTTCAAATGATTAATTTTTTACTGCAGGTATCTTTCCACCAGCATTTGAACAGCGTAGACTCAAAATGTGATATTGTGTAAGGCGTAGAAATCAGGGAAGGCCACACCATGGCAACAGATACAAAAACCATTTTGATCAAAAAATACGCAAATAGACGCCTGTATCACACTGGAACCAGCTCTTATGTAACGCTTGATGACTTGTCAGAGATGGTTCACAAAGGTGAGGATTTTGTTGTAAGCGATGCCAAAACAAGCGAAGACATAACACGTTCAGTTCTGACACAGATCATTTTTGATCAGGAAAACAAGGTTGGGCAGGGCGGCAACTTACTGCCAACTACATTTTTGCGTCAGCTCATTCGCTTTTATGGGGATAGTATGCAAGCCTTGGTACCTAAATATCTCGAATTCTCAATTGACCGTCTTACCAGCGATCAGCAGAAATTTAGGGATCATCTCAAAAGTGCTTTTGGACTTCCAGTTCTCACGAATTCCAATTCTGCAGATCCCGACTCTGTTAATTCAGCTTCAACAGGTTTAAATCCCGCGTCTCCCCTTCCATCCTTTCCCAAAACTGTGTTTGCAGCACCTGCAACATTTAAAATGATAGAGGAGCAGGCGCGAGCAAATATGGCAATTTTTAGTGAGGCTCTCACCCTGTTTTCACCATTTAAGGCAAAAAAGCCTGTAAATATTGAACCAGAACAATCAAAAAGTGATCCAGAGGTTAATGATCTGGAAATCGTTAAGCAGCAGCTTGCCCATCTACAGCTAAGGCTGGATCAGATGGATAAAAAAAGCTGAATTATTTTTATACTTAGTAAGTTGAAGTTTACCTATGAAAAAGCCACAGGTTTCAAAACTGAGGCGGGCAGATCTGATGGACGCGTCAGTTCTGGCTCACCTAATAAACATGATCAGTGAAGGCGCATTTGCAACTAGACTTGGCATTGACGCTGACATCAATGAAACCTGGCTTGATGTTGCCCGTAAAACCATAAGCCAACCAGATAGCGAGATATCCTATTCCAATTGCATTGTTTATGAAATCAATGGTGATATTGCAGGTATGGTTATGCTGAACTGGCTTTCATCTGACATGCCCGTTTTGAATTTGGCTCAGATCACTGAGGAAGAGCGCCCTGCCAATGAATTAATTGTACAGGCGCCAGGCAGTCTTTTGATACGAGAACTGGGTGTTTTTGAAAAATACAGGAAGCAGGGAGTAGCAAAAGCTTTTCTTCAGCTTGCTGAAGGATACGCGCGGTCAAAATCCATTCCTGTGCTTAGCCTTACAGTGCATGAGACAAGTGGCGCAGCTTTGGCTCTATACGAAAAATCAGGATTTAAACTGATCGACTCACGGCAAATATCAAGACACTCAACATGGGCCACAGGCTCAAGGCTTTATCTCATGTGCAAACAGCTGCCTCAATAATTCAACAGGCTGGGTCTGCACAAAACGGATTGAATATTTCAAAGCTGACAGTTTTGAAGGTACGATAATACCCATACAAGTATAAAGGACAAACAACCAGATTTCAAACTCAATACCCTGCAAAATATTCATGCAAATATTGCATGATGTTGTTCAATTATAGTTTTATAGAAAAAATAGCCAAAAATAGCTTTATTCTTGCAGAATAGTTGCATAAAAGACAAAAAATCAACAGATTTCAACTAAATTACATGATTGGACATAAAACCCTGAGCATGGCATGACTTTTTTACAGGAGCGCGTTACGCTTCCAGCTTTGTTTAGATTTAATATCTGATTCCAGGAGATTTTAAGTGGCTGAGAAAATTGAGCAGATCGTAAATTTTAATAAAAACAAGTCTTTTGATCTTCCTGTTTCACTTCAAGACATATCACTTATGATTTTCGGAAAAGTTGCAGCTGAGGATATCCAGCGCGTATCTTTTTTGGAGCGAGAACAGCTTGCGCGCAATGCTGTAGAGCATCTTGAATCCTATAATTCAAATTATGAGACCGCAAAAGAGGCGAGCATAAGGCTCATTGACGGCATTTTGGACAATACATCCATTTTGGAAATCATCAATGATGACATGCCCTTTTTGCTGGATTCAACTTTGGCAGAGTTGAGTGAGCAGGGAATTGAACCAAGGCTGGTTGCTCACCCTGTATTGAGCATTGAACAAAGTTTAACTGGGAAAATAATTTCAATCAGTGCAAACTTGAGTGAAAAATCATCTGTAGGCTCTGCGGTACGTCAAAGCCTGATACATATTCATTTACCTGTTATCGAATCTGAACTTCACAAACAGGCATTACTTGAGGCTTTGACTTTAACCTATAAAGACATCAGACGTTCAGTCGTTGATTGGACGCCAATGAAAGATCGTCTGGGAGAGGCCATAAATGCTTACAAGAATAACCCTCCGCCACTGGATCCAACAGAAGTGGCAGAGGCAATCCAGTTTCTGGAATGGCTCAAGGCAGATCATTTTATTTTGCTTGGAACGCGTGAATATAGTTTTCCTGATGGTATTGGGGCCGCTGATCCACAGGACGGGTCAGGCCTTGGGATTTTGCGTGATCCTTCAGTAAGAATCTTGCGTCGTGGCGATGAGCTTGTAATCCTTACACCAGAGGTTCGCGCGTTTTTAAGTGAACCTGCTGCACTTATAATTACAAAATCAAACGTAAAATCCCGCGTTCATCGCCGTGCACACATGGACTATATTGGCGTCAAACTTTTTGATGCCAAAGGTGGCCTTTCTGGTGAGCTGCGCATTTCTGGGTTATTTACATCTACAGCCTATAATACATCAGCCAGAACAATACCTTACCTGAGACGTAAGGTTGATAATGTATTCAAGCGGGCAGGCTATCTGCCAGACAGTTATTCAGGGCGCGGCCTTGACAATGTGATTGAAAGCTATCCACGCGATGAGCTGTTTCAGATAGATGAAGATACACTTCTGAATTTTTCTCTTGATATTCTCAACCTGTCTGAACGTCCACGCATTCGTGTATTGCCACGCCTTGATCAGTTTGACCGCTTTGTATCCGTTATGGTTTACATTCCCAAGGATCGGTACGACACGGCAATCCGCCGCAAAGTGGGGATGGTCTTGGCCAGCTTGTATCAGGGGCGGTTATCAGCAGCCTATCCAGCCTATCCGGAAGGGCCCTTGTCACGCACGCATTATATTATAGGGCGCGATGAGGGCAAAACTCCGGTCATAGCACGCGAGACACTGGAGCAGGCAATTGCGCAGATTATACGTACTTGGGCGGATGGTCTGCGCGAGGCTATGCAGAGCCTGGATAAACCTTACACGGATTTAAGTCTTTTCTCCCGCTATAGCGATGCATTTAGCGCCGCTTACCGAGAGGCTTTTGCCCCAGCCGAAAGCCTGGCTGATATCCTCACTATAGAAAACCTGACATCTGCAAAACCTAGAACAATCATGTTTCACAGACGCGAAGGTGAAGCTGAGACCAGAGCAAGTCTCAAGGTTTTTGCACTGGGTGAACCAATGGCACTATCCCAGCGTGTTCCCCTGCTGGAGGATATGGGCTTTACTGTCATTAATGAGCGCACTTACCGCGTTGCCCCAAAAGATGCGGATGAAACCTCGCGTGTCTGGCTGCATGACATGACGCTGGAAAACAAATCAGGAAAAATTATTGATGTTGGCGGTCTGAAACCCCGCCTGGAATCTTTGATGACCGCGTTGTTCAGTTCGCGAACTGAAAGCGACGGGTACAATGCTCTGGTAAAGGATGCAGGCCTGAACTGGCGAGAGATTGCAGTTTTAAGGTGCTACTCACGCTATCTGCGTCAGATTAAATTTGGGCTTGGGCAAGAGTACCTTTGGTCTGCTCTCAACCGCTATCCTTTGACTGCCAAACGTCTTGCCAGTCTGTTTACAACGCGTTTTAACCCTGATCTTGATTATGACCTTGACAGGCGCCATGCTGCTGAAGCTGAAATAAGTGCTGAAATTGATAATGATCTTGCATCTGTTGGCAGCCTGGATGATGACCGTATCTTACGGCGCTTTCGCAATCTGATACAATCAACACTCCGTACAAATTTTTATCAGACAGACAGCAATGGTCATCATCATGATATAATTACTTTCAAGTTTCAGTCGCATTTGGTTGAAGGCCTTCCACTGCCTCGTCCAGAGTATGAGATTTACATGGATAGCCCCCGTGTTGAAGGGCTGCATTTGCGCTTTGGCAAAGTTGCACGAGGGGGGCTGCGTTGGTCAGACAGGCCGCAGGATTTTAGAACGGAAATACTGGGGCTGGTAAAAGCGCAGCAGGTAAAAAATGCTGTCATTGTGCCAGTGGGTGCCAAGGGTGGGTTTGTACCAAAAAAATTGCCCTCTTCAGGCAATCGGGACCTTTGGCTAAAAGAGGGAACAGAGGCTTATAAAATATTTATCAGCTCTCTTCTGGAACTCACCGATAATCTTGTCGATAACAGGTTAACGCCTCCTTTAAACACTGTTCGTCACGATGGAGACGATCCCTATCTGGTTGTTGCTGCTGATAAGGGCACAGCTACGTTTTCTGACACGGCCAATGCAATTTCCCTTGAAAAACATCATTGGCTGGGAGACGCTTTTGCCTCTGGCGGCTCAATTGGCTATGATCACAAGAAAATGGGAATTACCGCACGAGGTGCGTGGGAGGCTGTTAAGCGCCATTTTCGTGAAATGGACATGGACATCCAGACAACTCCTTTCACAGTTGTTGGCGTTGGGGACATGTCAGGAGATGTATTTGGCAATGGAATGCTGCTCTCTCCAGTCATTAAACTGATTGCAGCATTCGATCATCGTGATATTTTTCTTGATCCAAACCCTGATGTGGAAAGAACTTTTGCTGAACGCCAGCGCATGTTTGATTTGCCACGCTCCAGCTGGCAGGATTTTGATAAATCCCTTCTTTCAAAGGGTGGAGGGATTTTTGCCCGCTCGCTCAAGGAAATGCCTTTGTCAATTGAAGTGCAGGCCATGCTCAACCTGTTTCAGGATAAGGCTACTCCCCAGGACGTTATGAGCGCCATTCTCAAAGCACAGGCTGATCTTCTGTGGTTTGGCGGTATCGGCACATATATCTGCGCCTCCACTGAAACAAATGAACAGGTTGGTGACCGCGCTAATGAGGCCATTCGCATTACTGGGCCGCAGGTCAGGGTTAAAGTCATAGGGGAAGGCGCAAATCTGGGGGCAACGCAGCTTGGGCGCATAGAGGCAGCTCAGGCTAGCGTTCGGTTAAACACGGATGCAATTGATAATTCTGCTGGCGTAAACACGTCTGACGTTGAGGTGAATATCAAAATTGCGCTTGCAAAACTGGAGGGTGAACTGGGGCCCGATGCCCGTGTTCAGCTTCTTGCAAGCATGACAGATGAAGTTGGCGCCCTGGTTTTACGCAATAACTATCTTCAGAGCCTTAGCATTTCTCTTACAGAAAACCGTGCTCAGAATGATTTACCCTATCAGCGTAAACTTATGCTGCATCTGGAAAAAGATGGCCGACTTGACCGTAAAATTGAATTTTTGCCTGACGAAAATACATTAAATGCACGTGAAAAGCTAGGGTTGGGGCTAACACGTCCAGAGCTGAGTATTCTGCTGGCTTATGCTAAACTGTATCTCCACGACATGATTTTAGCATCAGATGCGCCAGATGATACCTATTTTGAACATGACTTGTTAAATTATTTCCCGGTGGCCCTGCGCAAGGCCTACCCAGAAACCATTACCACGCATCGTTTACGCCGTGAAATTATTGCAACCCAGCTTGCCAACAGTATCGTAAATCGCGGTTCGTTGAGTATAATGACCCGTGTGTCAAATGGAACAAAATTGAGTGCCTCAACCCTTGATGCCTCAACCCTTGCGCGAAGCTATGTTGTGGCACGCAACGCATTCGGTCTAAATGATATAAATGCCGAGATTGATGCGCTTGATACAAAAATATTGGGTAGTTTGCAGATGGAACTCTACACCAGGGTGCAGAATACAACAATTGCACTGGTGGGATGGTTCTTGCACAATGGTGATTTCTCCAAAGGTATTGAGGCGGTTATCGCGCGTTTTGCCAAAGGTCTTGATGTTATACGCATGTCCCTGCCAGAAGATGCTAAAGCTTACATTCAGATTGAGATGGAGGCTTTGTATGGCAAGGGAGTACCAAGCCCTCTGGCATCAAATATTGCTGAACTTTCCTATCTGGAGAAAATGCCTGATATTATCAGCATCTCGGACTTGACTGATACAAGCGAAGATAAAGTAAGCGCCCTGTTTTTGGCAAGTGATGAAGCTCTTCAGTTCTCGACTCTCAAAACATTGGGTAGCGGCATAAAGTCAGCTGACATATTTGACGGACAGGCACGTGATATGGCTTTGGAGCGCATAACCCGCGCGCATCGCACTTTATCAATCAACATACTTAAAGCAGGTCATTCCTATCATGATTGGGCAGCCCATTTTACCGATAGGCTTGAGCCTGTGAAGTTGACTGTTTCACAGATTATCAGTTCTGGCATAAGTGTTTCCAAACTGACGATAGCGGCTGGATTATTGGGGGATTTGGCAGTGAATTGATGAATATTTTTTGAATAAAATCGCTGACAGAACCAGAGATCGTGATATAGGCGGTGCGTAAACATATACAGCACCGCTCTCACCAAGGATACCTGCCACGTGCGACCCTCTCCTTTCCATAAGATGGTTTTCCTGACTCTTTTGTGTTTGCCTTTTTCAGCCTGTATGCAATCTCCTCCATTTGCAGTTTTCGAAGGTATCAAAACATCAAAAACGACAATAGAAAAGCGGGGAAAAGGGCAGATGGCAATGGTTTCTGCTCAGGTGTCCAATACAATACAAGTCTGCTGGATTGAACGTGATGAATTGTTTGAGGGTTTTAAAGTTTATGAACAGGGTAATAGAATTACATTGAGCGGGCCAATAATTGGCAACCCACCACAGCTTTTTTTAATTAGCTTCACTGAACTTCCTGCATCAGGATATACAATTGAAATGGAGTATCCCAATGGAAGTAATCATCAATTTATCCGCTCCCGCCTTGTGAGGGACTTAAGAAAACTGGAAGCTGGCATAAAGCCATGTACCTGATATCAATATAGAAACCAAATATTATGACCTTAAAAACAGAGCCTGCCATTACGCCCGCACTTGTTAGAGACCATGGCCTTAAGCCAGATGAATATGAGCGCTTTAAAAAATTGCTGGGTCGTGAGCCAAGCTTTACAGAGCTTGGGATTTGCTCTGCCATGTGGAACGAGCATTGTTCTTATAAATCATCAAAAATTCATCTTAAAACCCTGCCAACGTCGGGTGCCCGCGTTATTCACGGCCCAGGTGAAAATGCCGGTGTTGTGGATATTGGTGATGGGCAGGTCATTGCTTTCAAAATGGAAAGCCATAATCATCCCTCCTACATTGAGCCATATCAAGGGGCAGCAACAGGTGTGGGCGGTATTTTGCGCGATGTGTTTACAATGGGCGCAAGGCCTATTGCCTGCCTCAACGCTTTGAGCTTTGGCTCACCATCACATCCGCGCACCAAGCATCTTGTGTCTGGCGTTGTTGCTGGTGTTGGCGGCTATGGCAATTCCTTTGGTGTGCCAACTCTTGGTGGCTCGGTTTATTTCCACCCACGTTATAATGGCAATTGCCTTGTCAATGCGATGGCTGTCGGTCTTGCAAAAAGCGACGGGATATTTACATCTGCTGCAACAAGCGTTGGCAAGCCGATTGTTTATCTTGGTTCAAAAACGGGGCGCGATGGGATCCACGGCGCAACAATGGCAAGTCAGGAATTTGGTGAGGGAGCGGAAGAAAAACGCCCAACTGTGCAGGTTGGTGATCCATTTGCTGAAAAGCTGCTGCTGGAGGCAACGCTGGAGCTCATGGCCTCTGGCGCGGTTATCGCCATTCAGGACATGGGCGCCGCTGGGCTTACATCATCGTCAGTAGAAATGGGCGCAAAAGGCAATTTAGGCGTTGAACTTAACCTTGAAAACGTGCCATGCCGTGAAACTGGCATGAGCGCCTATGAAATGATGCTCTCAGAAAGCCAGGAGCGGATGCTCATGGTTTTAAAGCCTGAGCTGGAAGATGTGGCCAAAGCCATATTCATCAAATGGGGTCTGGATTTTGCCGTTATTGGCCATACAACCGATACTAAACGATATGTTGTTAAACTGAACGGCGAAATCAAAGCCGATATGCCCATTAAAGAAATGGGCGATGAAGCTCCTGAATATGATCGCCCGCACGTTGAAACAGCAAAACGTGCTGTTATAAAGGCAACCGACATTGAGCCGCCTGTGTCTAATGCAGATGCGTTGATGCAATTGGTTGGTTCGCCCAATGGCTGTTCACGTCGCTGGGTTTGGGAGCAGTATGACCATATAATCCTGGGCAATAGCGTGCAGATACCAGGTGGCGACGCGGCTATTGTGCGCCTTGAAGATGGCCCTAAAGGTTTAGCGATCACCTGCGACGTGACACCCCGCTATTGTGAGGCTGATCCGTTTGAAGGTGGTAAGCAGGCGGTGGCAGAGTGCTGGCGTAATCTGACAGCCGTTGGCGGTGAGCCGATTGCACTCACAGATAACCTGAATTTTGGCAACCCCGAACGCCCAGAGATTATGGGGCAGTTTGTGGGCTGCATTAAAGGCATTGGAGAAGCAGCACGTGTGCTGGAGTTCCCCGTGGTATCAGGCAATGTGTCGCTCTATAATGAAACCAACGGACAGGCTATTTTGCCAACCCCGACTATTGGCGGCATTGCCCTTTTAGATGATGTTACACTCAATGCTACTATTGCCTTTAAAGCTGCAGGTGAAGTCATTTTAGTGATTGGTGAAACAACAGGCTGGCTTGGCTGCTCAATGTATTTGGCCGATATATGCGGGCAAGAGGCTGGAGCGCCGCCGCCTGTGGATTTATTGGCTGAAAAACGTCATGGTGATTTTGTGCGTGCGCTTATTCGATCCAAACACGTAACCGCCGTGCATGATTGCTCAGATGGTGGTTTGGCAGTGGCGATCGCAGAAATGGCTCTGGCAGGCAATATGGGCGCAAGCATTAAAGCTGGTGCATATATTCCACACCACGCTTTTTATTTTGGCGAGGATCAGGCGCGGTATGTGATAACGGCCACGCAGGCCGAAGCTGCAAAAATAAATACGGATGCCAAATTTGCTGGCATACCCATCATGAGCTTAGGGGAAACAGGTGGTGAAGCATTGACGCTTGAGGGTGAAGCGCCCATATCTCTCATCACATTACGCAATGCCCATGAACACTGGTTGCCAGAGTACATGAGCCGTAAATAAGGAATTGCAAACATGCCAATGGCAGCAAACGACATAGAAACAATGATTAAAGATGCACTGCCAGATGCCCAGATTGAGATTAAGGATCTGGCGGGCGATGGCGATCATTATTCAGCCACCATTGTGAGTTCAGCTTTTGCAGGAAAATCAAAAGTGCAGCAGCATCAAATGGTCTATGCAGCTTTAAAAGGCAATATGGGCGGTGCACTACACGCTTTGGCATTAACAACGCGCAGTGAATAGGAGCAAAAAATGACTGATATACATGCTTTAATAGACAGTGAAATTAAATCCAACGACGTTATTCTTTTTATGAAAGGCACACCTCAATTCCCGCAATGCGGGTTTTCAGGCCAGGTTGTGCAGATACTGGATCATCTGGGCGTTACCTATAAAGGTATAAACGTTCTTGAAAGCGCAGAAATGCGTCAGGGCATTAAGGATTATTCCAACTGGCCGACAACTCCGCAGCTTTATATTAAAGGTGAGTTTATTGGCGGTTGTGATATTGTGCGCGAAATGTTTCAGGCAGGTGAACTCCAGACACAGTTGGAAACAAGCGGCGTGGCAGTGAAATCGGCATCTTAATTTATTCATAAAAGAGATATTTTAATGAACTACGACAAAATCAAAATTGGTAAAAACCCGCCTCATGAAGTCAACGTGATTATTGAGGTGCAGATTGGTGGTGAGCCAATCAAATATGAAATGGACAAGGATTCGGGTCTTCTGGTTGTGGATCGCTTTCTTTACACACCAATGCGCTACCCTGGCAATTATGGCTTTATCCCCAATACGCTCTCGTTGGACGGCGATCCTTGCGATGTGCTGGTTGCCAATACACGCCCGCTCATTCCTGGTTCCATGATTGCTGTACGCCCTGTTGGTGTGCTGAAAATGGAAGATGAGGGCGGCGGGGATGAAAAAATCATTGCTGTGCCAGTGTCAAAACTTACAAAACGCTATGACCATATTAAAAACTATACAGATTTTCCAGAAATCACATGGAAACAGATTGAGCATTTCTTTGTTCATTATAAGGATCTTGAGCCAAATAAATGGGTCAAATTATCTGGTTGGGGCGATGAAGCTGAAGCAAGAAAGATGATCCTAGAAGCTATTGAGCGCGCTCAGCAGGCCAAAAAATAATTTCTATATTCTATGATACGGGTGGTTGCTTAAAATGGTTGCTGCCCGATAAAGCTGCTCCATCAGCAATACACGCACAAGCTGGTGCGGAATGGTCATGGCCCCAAAGGATAACACCAGATCAGCACGCGACCTGATACTGGGGTCAAAACCATCTGGGCCACCAATTAAAAATGAAATATCTGCACGACCTGCATCACGTTGTTTGGCTAGAATATGTGCAAATTTTGGGCTTACAAGGTGTTTACCACGCTCATCAAAAGCAATTACAAATGTTTTGTCGTCAAAACTTGAAGTGAAAAATTTAAGTTCTTCAGCTTGCCGCTCTTCGCACCGCCGTAATTGACTTTCAGTATTTTCTAGCATCCGCGGTGTTTCAAAGTTTAGCCCGCGCGCCAGCTGTGAAAAACGGTTCAGATATCTCTCAACCAGCTCTCGTTCAGGGCCGGATTTAAGTTTTCCAACACTTGCAATGCTGAACCTCACTCAAATTAGTCTTCAGTAATTTCATGTGGGCGATCAGTTCCCCACATTTTTTCCAGGTTATAGAATTCACGCACTTCTGGACGAAATACATGGATAATCACATCCCCTGCATCAATGAGAACCCAGTCACATTGTGGAACGCCCTCAACGCGGGGGACATCCTGCCCTTTTTCTTTAAGTGTTTGCACAAGATGATCTGCAATCGCACCTACATGACGGTCAGACCGACCAGAAGCAATAAACATTACATCCGCTATGGAGGTTTTACCAAGCAGGTTGATTTCTAAAATGTTTTCTGCTTTTGAATCATCAAGCGTTTTCGTAATTAAATCAACAAGTGCTTGATTAATTTCAATTTTTTCAACGCGAACCTCGTTTTTAGCCTTGGCTTTAACACTACGTTTTTTTAGCTCATTTGATGCGAGGGAGGAATTTGTCAGTGTCTTGTACCTTTTTCAGTGTCTTATGCCTTGATTTAAAAAATTATGCTGCTGTTACAATATCAAAAACAATAGCAAATAGCTACTAAAGAGTATGTAAATATGCTTCCCATTTCAGGGACTCAAAAAGCTTCGCAATTTTGTGGATGACAGGTTTGACCGTTGAGCATGTATCAATACCCAGGCTGGTGCTCTAGAGTAAGCCAACACAGAGACATCGCGTTCCTTGATTTTATGTTTTTTTAAACTCAGCGCCGCTTTTGAAGAGCATGCTTTTAAAGTGGAGCCTGGTCTATCAATCACTGCAAATGGTATAATCTTTGCAATATTTTGCCAGTTTTGCCAATTATGAAATGATTTTAGATTATCAGCACCCATGAGCCATATGAATTTTACATGTGAGCAGCATTTTTTAAGATACAAGATTGTATCGTATGTGTAACGCGTGTTTATCTGGCTTTCAAATCCCGTTATTTTTATACGCGGATGATTGGCAATTTTTTGCGCTGTACTCATGCGGATGCTTTGTGATGGCAAAGCTTTGTTATCTTTTAATGGATTGCCAGGTGTTACAAGCCACCATACGTAATCAAGTTTTAGACGCTTAAGTGCAATGGTGGAAATAAGTCTGTGGCCTGCGTGAGCCGGATTGAATGAGCCACCAAGCAAACCAATGGTTATGTTTTTTGCATGGGGGGGCAGTTTTGGGGGCAGCTTTGCAATCAAGGACGAATTGTCCCTTCCCCTCGCACTTTATATTTAAATGAGGTAAGCTGCTCCAATCCAACAGGCCCTCTTGCGTGCATACGTCCAGTTGCTATGCCAATTTCAGCGCCAAAGCCAAATTCCCCACCATCTGCAAATTGTGTAGAGGCATTATGTAAAACAATCGCTGAGTCTACTTCGTTGAGAAAGCGTGTGGTTATGACTTCATTTTCAGACATGATTGCATCTGTGTGATGAGAGCCAAAAGTTTCAATATGCTCCAGAGCTTCATCCAGACCCAAAACAAGTTTTATGGAAATAATCGCATCCCCATATTCAGTTGACCAATCTATATGGGTTGCTGGTTTTACACGTGCGTCAAGCTTTTGTATTTCGCTACACCCCCGTATTTCACAGCCAGCCTTAAACAAGGCATTTATAATGGGCAAGCCATGAGAGGATGCAACACTGTGATCAACCAGCAGGGTTTCCACAGCACCGCATACACCTGTACGTCGCAGTTTTGCATTTATAATTACTTTAAGCGATTTTTCTAAATCGGCACTTTTATCAACATAAATATGGTTTATGCCATCAAGATGAGCAAAAACTGGCACACGCGCCTCAGATTGCACACGGGCAACCAAACCTTTGCCGCCACGTGGCACAATAACATCTATTGCTCCATCAAGCCCTGCCAGCATGTGGCCAACGGCTGCGCGATCAATTGTGGGCACAATCTGCACAGCATGTTCTGGCAGGCCAGCACTCTTTAAACCCTGTACTAACGCGGCATGAATGACCATGGCACTTTTAAGCGAATCTGAACCTGCCCGCAGAATAACAGCATTGCCAGATTTCAGGCATAGCCCACCAGCATCGGCTGTTACATTAGGACGGCTTTCAAAAATAATTCCAATCACGCCAATGGGAGTAGCAACGCGCTCAAACTTTAGGCCATTTGGCTGTTGCCACTTGGCAAGTTCACGCCCAACAGGATCAGGCAATCTGGCAATATCTTCAAGGCTTGAAGCTATTGCTTCAATGCGTTTCTCATCCAGCATCAAACGATCAATATAGGCTGCATTTGCACCATTAGCTTTAGCCTGGTTGATATCTTGAAGATTAGCAGTAATCAATTCAGCATTGTTTTGGCGCAAAGCAGATGCCGCAGCATTAAGGGCGCTATTTTTTACATTTGCTGAAGCAAGCGCCAGGTAACGGGCGGCGGAGCGCGCGCACTTTCCCATTTCCAGCATTTGCTGTTCTAGACTGTTGAAGGATTGCAAAACGACACTCATGTTCAATCCCCTATTAATACAAGGTCATCCCTGTGAATAAGATTATTGCGTCCTTGATAGCCTAAAATCGTAGCAATGTCTTGCGTTTTGCGCCCCAGAATTTGCACAGTATCTTGCGCATCATAGGCAATGAGGCCGCGCCCCAGTTCTGCGCCCTTGTAATCCCGTAAAATTACAACATCCCCACGTAAAAAATCGCCCTCGCTATGGGTAACGCCTGCCGGCAAAAGACTGTTGCCTTTTTGTAAGGCTGTTGCTGCACCCCTGTCTATTGTAAGAATACCCTTGGGTTCAAGTGTGCCACCAATCCAGCGTTTACGCGCGGTGACTGGGTTGGAGGGCGTTAGAAACCATGTGCATGGCCCGCCCTCAATCACATGTTTGACAGGGTTAGACCGTTTGCCATTGGCAATCACCATATGCACACCTGCGCTCACTGCTATTTTAGCAGCTTCAACCTTGGTACGCATGCCGCCCCGCGAGAGTTCTGAGGCCGCACCACCAGCAACAGCTTCAATCTCCGCTGTAATGCGGGGAACAAGCGGAATAAGCTTTGCATCTGGATCACTGGCTGGCGGGGCGCTGTAAAGCCCATCAATGTCAGACAGCAGAACCAGGCAATCGGCAGATGCCATAGAGGCAACACGTGCTGCTAGACGATCATTATCACCATAGCGGATTTCTGATGTGGCAACTGTATCATTTTCATTGATGATGGGAATGGCACGAAGCTCAAGCAGTTTGCCAAGTGTTTCACGCGCATTTAAATATCGTCTTCGTTCTTCAGTATCACCATAGGTAAGAAGGATCTGCCCTGCAATTATGCCTTTTGCGCCTAAAACCTCTGCCCAGATACGGGCCAGTTCAATTTGTCCCACAGCTGCTGCTGCCTGCGCTTCCTCCAGTTTCAAACTGCCAGCTGGGTATTTGAGAACAGAACGTCCCAATGCAATTGCACCAGAAGACACAACCAGAATATCCGCCCCGGATTTATGCAAGCTTGCCAAATCATGCGCAAGTGCGTTCAGCCATTCACGGCGTAAACCAGTTGCGGCATCTACAAGAAGGCTAGAGCCAACTTTGACAACAATACGACGAAATTGAGTAAGGGAGGGGTACTTTATGCTCAAGGTGTCCACGCAGCAGCTGGCTTTGCTGGCGCAGCTTCAAGCTTGGCCTCGTCAATAATTTTAAGTAAAATACGCAAGGCATCTGGCACGCCCTCGCCTGATACTGCTGATAATAATATTGGTTTTTGCCCAGAGGCCCGTTTCAAACGCTCCATCTGTTTTTTCAAGGTTTCTTTGTCAAGCGCATCTATTTTGGATAAAGCTACAATTTCATGTTTATCTTCAATGCCATTGCCATAGGCTTCCAACTCACCGCGCACGGTTTTATAGGCTTTGCCAGAATGTTCACAGGTGGCATCCACCAAATGTAACAGTACACGGCAACGCTCAACATGGCCTAGAAATCTGTCTCCAAGCCCCAAACCCTCATGCGCGCCTTCAATGAGGCCAGGAATATCTGCAAGCACAAATTCACGATCATCCGCACGCACAACGCCTAAACCTGGGTAGAGCGTTGTGAAAGGATAATCAGCAATTTTTGGTTTAGCCGCTGTTGTTGCAGCTAAAAATGTGGATTTTCCAGCATTGGGCAAGCCCACCAAGCCAGCATCTGCAATCAGTTTAAGACGCAAGATGACCCAGCGTTCTTCGCCCTCAAGCCCAGGATTTGCACGGCGCGGAGCCTGGTTGGTAGATGTTTTGAAATAGAGGTTACCAAACCCACCATTACCGCCCTTGCACAGGCGAATGCGCTGGCCAATCTCCGTAAAATCAGCAATCAAGGTCTCTTCATCTTCATCCAGAATTTGCGTACCGACCGGCACTTTAAGCACAGTGCTAACACCATTTGCACCTGTGCGCGCCTTGCCCATGCCATGCCCGCCAATGCTGGCTTTAAAATGCTGCTGAAAGCGATAATCAATAAGGGTATTTAGGCCCTCAACGCATTCGGCCCATACATCACCGCCGCGCCCGCCATCGCCGCCGTCTGGCCCACCAAATTCGATGAATTTTTCACGGCGGAATGATACACAGCCTGCACCACCATCACCTGAGCGAATATAAACTTTGGCTTGATCTAGAAATTTCATAACTAATGCTTTGCTAACGCGTCATAATCAGTGCGTATGACAATTACTTTTTATAATTTTGTCTTATGGTGCAATTGAAAATACTGCAAGAAAGTTAGTTAAAAAGAAAGTTAGTTAAACAAAAAAGCCGGCCTATTACGAGCCAGCTTTAAAATGGTTTAAGTGTATTTAATTGTTTAAGTGTATCTATAAGTGCATATTATTGGTTGTAAGCCGTTGCTCCGCCAAAACCCCAGCGTCAAGTGCATTAATTCCAATGTCTATTACAAGGGCTTCAACCACAGGTTCTTTCCATCCCTTAAGTGTATTCCATCGACTACGTGTCAACACATATTTGTCACTCAACGTTTTTCCCCCGCGTGCAGGCATGTCCTGAATACCAGAACCTTCTTGAGTAAAACCAGATTTAACTAATACACGACATGAAGATTCGTTGAAAATTCTTACATGTGCAGTAGTTTGGCTTGCATCACTTAACGTAAATACCGCATCCATTAACGCTTGAACAGACTCAGTAGCATAGCCTTGACCATGGTAATCTGCATCAAGTGCATAACCTATATTGAAGGTTTGCGCTAAATTGAAACTGCCACCTACCAAGCCTATGACTTCATCGGGCTCCCCCTTGAGCGTCATAACAAGCTGAAGTCCATTGCCAAGTGAATTAAACTTGCGCATTTCAAAAATACGGCGCTCGACTTCCCCATCTAAGAGTGGGTAAGGCCAAGTGGCGGTCATTTCTGCTACATGTTTCACACTCATCATGCGCTGAATCGCCTCTGCATCGTTAATGCATGCCCAGCGCAACCAAAGACGATTGGTTTCAATGCGAAAAACATCATCGCGAGTGAGTTCAGGAAACATAATCTTTCTCCGTTCAACTTAGTCTTATACTGGAAGCTGCCAGTCAATTAGCAGCTCCTCGTGACCCAAAAATGACGAAAGGGAAGTTGGTGACCAACCTCCCGTAAAGATTTTTCTGTTCCAATTTAAAATGAGTGCCATTTAAAATTTAATGGCATTTTCAAAAAGAGACTTAAATAATCCGCCAGAAGGTTTTTCAACCAGCGGAGCCTTATCGTCTCTCCGCTATTTTATTCCGCTGCTATTTGCATTGGAGCTGTTTGAGTTGGTAGAACTGCCACAAATGTTCGGCCATTTGCTTTTTTCTGAAATTCGACTTTACCTTCCACCAGCGCGAAAAGAGTATGGTCTTTACCCATCCCGACATTAACGCCAGGATGCCAAGTAGTTCCACGTTGACGAATAATAATATTTCCTGGAATGACGGATTCAGAGCCGAATTTTTTTACGCCAAGACGTCGGCCAGCGGAGTCGCGGCCGTTTCTGGAGGATCCGCCTGCTTTTTTGGTTGCCATGAGCCTATGCTCCTTAAAATTTTTCTATAATAGAGATGCGCTCTATTACCTGATGTCTAGCAGCCAAACTATTTTGGCTACAGGGTTAATTGGTACATACCTGCTGTTAAGCTTAGGCAGCGTTTATCCCAGTAATGCGTACAATGGTCAGATGCTGACGGTGACCCTTTTTGCGCTTCGAATTCTGACGACGGCGCTTTTTGAATGAAATTGTTTTTGGCCCTCTAGTCTGTTCAACAATTTCTGCTGAAACAGAAGCACCAGCAACAAGCGGCGCGCCCACAACAATCTGATCTCCACCAAGCATTAGCACAGTATCGAGCGTTATGACCTGGCCGGCAACACCGTCCAACATCTCTATTTTAATGACGTCATTCGCAGCAACTTTGTACTGCTTACCGCCAGTCTTAATGACTGCAAACATTTATAAATCTCTCTTATAGCGAGGTTATTGGTCAATCTCTGAGTGTATGTACTCTGGATTGTCTTCTTGTCAGCATGAAATGCATCAAGGCCAGCTGTTATATGCCCAAACACAAATGCGCGGCTGATATGCCACGCAATATGCCCATAAAAGATATTGGGCGCCCTTTGTCAAGCTCTGTATAAAATTTTTTGATATATCTTGTGGCCCTGCATCTCGACTTTGAGCCATTATGCTTTAAACACAGTCTAACGGAGAGGTGGCAGAGTGGCTGAATGCACCGCACTCGAAATGCGGCATGGGCGCAAGTTCATCGGGGGTTCAAATCCCTCCCTCTCCGCCAGATTTCAAAGCATATGATATGCTTCGCAGCCTATAAGATTGCATCAGTTAAATCTTAGACGTTTTACACGCCCTAAAATATACATGCCTAAAATGTATACACCTGAATGTGCCAAAGGATAAAATTTACTCATATCGTTTTTCAGCCCAGCTCCATGCAACAAAATTATTGATGCGCCAATTTGTCAATAACGCCTAAGTAAAAATTCTATATAAGGTCTATGTAGTTCTACTGCTTTTAAGATTTGTGAAAACAAGTTAAATTTAAAAGTACGGCGATTATTTATATAATCTGCTTTATCTAGTTTGAACTGAAATTAACATGGTTCTGTATTGCATTTATCATAATTTTTTTGTCTGCTATGTCTTTGTTTTTGAAAACTGCGTGAGAAAATTTGGAAACCTGCTGGATGTATAACTGCTGGATGTATAACGTGGCTGCACAAAAAGGGTCAGTTATACCGTTGCGCAGCGATTCAGGATTTGCAGCACTTTTACATTGGCAGGATGGCGTCGCCACACTTCGAGTCTCTGAAACTGTGGTAAACTCACACGCAGTAATTGATGAGCTGGAAGTGCTTGCCCGTCAACATACTGCACATCGGATTGAAACGCAGGGGAAATTTGCATCAAAAGGTGTGCCAGCGCAACTTTTAAAAGAACGTGGCTTTTACAGTAACGGGCCATCATCAATTCATTTTAAAGTTGAAGTTGCAAAGGCCAGAAGCCGCTTGAAACATCTTAAACAACGTCTTGGTGACCGCCAGATGACAATTATGAGCGTCAATGCTGATCATGTAGCGCTAATATCTCATATTGTTCATGACGAATTGATACTTGACAGTTTTGAACTGCAGGCTCGGCTTACGCATCAAGGCTATGGATCTATTCATAAAGATGAATGCCCTGTGTTGGTTGATGGCAGTGATTTGGTAGGCTTTATTTTAACCAGTCGGTTTACTGATCCAGCTGAACGCGAGTTGATAGTCAGATGGGTTGCGCCGCACCATCGACGGGCGTCTCTTGTAAATCTTGCCCTGATGCTGGAGTGTCTTGACCGCGCTGCCGCCGCAGGTGTTGAGACAGCATATTTTTCTGCAAACCCGCAGCGCCATAATGACACAATGCGTTTGGCTTACACGCTACAAGCGGAACAGTGCGGCGAAAGCCTGGCACTCATGCGCGATCTTGACTAACTCAGTAAACCGAGCCCAGGTATGGCAATGCATTAAAGCGGTTATGGCACACCATCCAATGGCTGCATTATTTGGTGTCGAAAGGCTAGCAAAATGGAGCGGTTTGAAAGACCTATGGCAAATTTATCGCGACATTCCCACTGCCTCACAAGATTTTGCACGTTATATGCTGTCTGGGCTGGGTATTAACTGGACAATAACCTACGGAAACATCGCATCTATTCCAGAGAGTGGATCATTACTTGTCGTAGCCAATCATCCAACAGGTGGTGTTGAAGGTTTAATTGCTGAGACCATGTTGAATGAACGAAGAAGTGACTTACTTGTCTTTGGCAATCACATGACAAACCATATTCCAGAACTATCCCAACGCCTGATCAGCGTCGGCAGTGCAGGAGATGCACGCCGCGCCATGGTAACTGCCATAAGGCATTTGCAGGCTGGGGGTGCTATTTTGATGTTTCCTGCAGGAACAGTAGCCCATTGGCAAAGGAAACGTGGTTTTTCTGAAGCGCCATGGCATTCTTCGGCAGAACGCCTTGCACTATTAACACATACCCGTGTGCAGCCTTTGCAGTTTAAGGCTAAAACCACTTGGCGATGGCAGGTATTGTCTGCAATCAGCCGTAGCGCCAGAACCGCTTTACTGCCACATGAGTTGCTGGCGCAGCGCGGACAGACAGTGCAGGTTCATATTGGCCCAACATTGACTGATCCAGTTGAAATCAAGGCTTATTTTCATAATTATTATTAGTTTGTTTCATACATCTTATGCTTGTTGAACACACTGTGACATTGCCGATCATTTCGTTGAATGTAATAAATCTATACTGTAATTCAAGTCAAGCATCGTCGCTTGCACATGTAACAAGCCAAGCAATTTACAGCAAAGATGCAGGTATGCCCAAAAGAACCTCACCTTCAGATGCAAATGCCGTTATTGATGCGGCGGATCTTGAAGATTTGGTGCATGACAAAAGAGAGGATTGGCGTGCCTCAAATTCAAAAGCTCGCAGACGAGATCGCCGATATAAAAATTTACTGACACGCCAACTTCAGAAGCTTGACCCAGGTAATTTAGCAACTGATGAAACTGATGAATTTGCTTAAATCTATTTTCGGTGTTTAAAATCAAGGTGTATTGCCGTTTAGCGTGAATAATGGCATATTTTAAAATAATTAAACTAAAATTGCCAGAATATTTCTGAGGTCTTTTCTGCTATTCGATTTGCCATAGCGCCACGTGAACCAAACTGGTATGAAAGCTGACTGGCATATGCACTGGCTGCAGCTATCTTGGCGTCAATATCAACCGCACTGAGTAACCTTGTTTCAGATGGGTTATTGGATTGGGTGGAGGTTTTATCTGCATAAGGCCAATCGCTCCACAGTTTGACACATGCCCTGTCCAGAAATCCATCTGTGATCATTGCAGCAATTACATCACGAACAACCCAGTGATCTACATGATTCCCGATTGCCGCTGGCGCAAACACAGCGGCAGGACAAAGGCTTCTAACAAGATCAATAAGCTCAGGACGCAGGCTTATGCTTACAGTATCCTGTGTAAGACGAGGACAAAAAAGGGCAGCAGCAGTGTCATACCCACGATGAGGAGCTTCCAGCAGCGGCAGATGGAGTGCATTTACGCCCAGAATACGGCATGCTTCCAGGTCCTCCTTGCGGCGAAGCGCCATATAGTCCACATTTGCCGCAATCCCTTTATCAAGCTGGCACGAAAGGGCAAAGCCCAGGGGCTGAGCGACATTGCCTGTAAAACAGGTTGCAATGACCACTTTCCAGCCTTCTTTTGCATATTGATGCAACGTGCCGCCCGCAGAAAAAACTGCATCATCAAGATGGGGTGAAAGGGCAAGCAGTGTAGGCATCAGAGCAAATGAGGTTCAGCGCGAAAACGACAGGGATCTTGAGGCAATACAGTATCAAAGCTCAAATCAGGGGATGTTCCAGCAAGAGCTGTATAGACATTCATGATCTTATGACCCACGATCTCCCAGCTATAGGTCGCTCGACATTCTTCAAGAGCGGCATGACCAAGATTTGTACGTAATTTATCGTCCACAATCAGACTACGCAGAGCAGAAGCTTGAGCAGGAATATCGCCAGCATCAACCAGAAGACTGTTCACCTCATGTCGTAGGCAATCTATAACCCCAACCGAACGACATGAGACGATTGCATGACCGTTTGCCATGGCTTCAAGAATTGTGTTTGAAAAGCCCTCCGCATAGGTTGGCGATGCAAAAATTTGGTGTGCTTGATAGATTGATGGCACATTGTTATAATCTGCATAGCCAGAAAATGTAATACGGTTCTCAAGTCCTTTTTCAGCAGCAAGTGCGATGGCTGCATCCAGATCAGGGCCAATTCCAGATATGGTTGCCATCCAGGATATATCTAGCAAAAGTGCAAGAGCTTCGATGAAATCCAGCACACCCTTACGGCGATCCACTCGTCCATGATAGAGGATACCAACAGGTTTTGTATTTTTTTGTGGACATGGCCCCGCGGGTTTGAAATGCCGTGTATCGACCGCACCTGGAATAAGTGTGAAACGGCTCATTGGTGTGCCGAGCCGTTCATGTACTTCTTTTGCAAAGCTGTTGCCTCCAATTAAGACTGCACCAGCATGATCAAGCACACGCTCCATCGCAAGGCGATGACATTTGCAACATGAGCCAACCCAGTGACCATCACCTCCTTGTATGGAAACTATATTGGGCACGCCTGTAATCTGTGATGCCAATATTGTTGCCCAACCAGTTGGATAGCCATACTGTGCATGGAGAATATCAAAAGGCTTATAGCTGTGTTCAGCGATAATTGTTTCAACTATTGTATTAATATCGGATTCAAAATCGCCATTTTCTTGCTCACCAATTTGTTCCAGCCCAATGACACGCACTCCATCCACGAGTGGTGGCGGGCCACCTCCATAAACTGATCGACCAAATTCATCGCCGCGATACTGGCTTATCATGGTCACATCATGACCAGCAGCCACAAGTTGCTTAAGTAAGTTAACTGCATAGATCGACATGCCAGAAATTGCAGGGAAATATCGCCGACTGATAAAACATATCCTCATGTTGAGGTCGCCATATTTTTTTCAGTCGCCATGTTTTTTTCAGTCGCCATATTTTTTTCAGTCGCTTGGAGAAAACAAATGGCCTCGGGAATTGCTTGATGTGCACGTGGGCTTTCACGGGAAAGCTCTACACAGATCAACTTTTGAAATTCTATGGTGTTTAAAGCAGCAAGCACACCTGGCACGTCCATATCGCCTTCGCCAAACGGAAGATGCACATGAATGCCGCGCTTCATGTCTTCAATTGAAATGGTTCCAATTTGATCGGCATAATGAATAATGGCCTCTGCAGGTTCCATATCCTGCGTTACAAGACAATGACCGAGGTCAAGTGCTAATTGAAGCGATGGATTAAGGCTCTTCAATCGTGCATACTCGCTCAATTTTTCGACAAGCATTCCTGGTTCAGGCTCAAGGCTGATGGAAACACCACGTGTTTTACCATAAACACAAACCTTTGCTATGCCCTCTTCCAGCCAGCGCCATGCCTCATGCTGGTCAACATTGGCTTGGGGAATTCCTGCCCAGAATGATACTGTTTCCGAGTGAAGAATTGCTGCTATATCAATGGCACGTTCTAAAAATTCGATTCGGCGCGCGCGCCCATCAGGGTCTGGGTTAAGCAAAGTTGGTTCATGCTTATGCCGAAAATCAAGCAGGTAGCGGGCTCCAGTCTCAATAACGTTGCCAAGGCCCAGATTTTTTAACCTGACTGCTAACTGGTTAGCCTGTGTCTCCCAATTAGGCGCAAATGGATCAAGGTGATGATGATCAAGCGTTAGGGCAATACCATCATACCCTGCCTCAGCAATCAGATTAACTGCATCTTCAAGACGATGGTTTGATGCGCCATTGGTGTTATAGGCAAAACGTAGCTTAGTTCCCATGACTGGCATTCCCATGACTGGCCAATCTGTCATCTGACATGGATGCTCCCGACTGCGCCTGCGCAACATGATGGGCTTCAGGCTCCCGATAAAGTGGGTAGAGAGGGCCAACGATTTTGTCAGCCATGGCAACATCAAAAAAAGGCTGTCCGCCAAGTCTTTCTATGGCATCGTTGGTTAATCGGACAGGTTGCATGGTAGAACCAGATTCAACTTGAAAGCGAATAAGATCTGAGCCTGATTCCATCAACTTACGGGTGTTACGCTCCCCAATGCAATAATAGCTCATTGTTTCAACCTCAAGCTTTGGAACAATTGTCTTTGCCACAGCAATTGACCGATCTGTTGGTGAAAGATCAACATACAGTAAATCAAATCCTTGCTCTTCTACCTGGTCCCGTGTGATCTGACCACGCTGGCGGGCATCTTCCACTTTAGTATTTGGCATGGACGACATCTGTCTTGATCCTTTTGCACTGAGTACAGTTTCTGACAGCCAATTCTCGAGTGTTGCGGCATCACGCGTCGTCCAGTCGCTCATGGCATTGAAAGCACGTATGTCTGCTGACTTTGAAGCATTGCCAGCCTGTGCCATGAACCTTTGAATATAGCCTTTGGGCGCAACACGTTCTACAAGCTCATTTGGCCCATGGGCGAATGCTTTACGAACACGTGATGCAGCAAATTCACACATTGCTTTTTCAAGTGCGCTGTTGCGATCTGGGTGGCAGCCCTCCCCACAGGCAGTAACCATGATGGGTGTTGCAGGGGAAAAACCGTCAATCATGCGCCCGACGCAGTAGACATTGGGAATACCAAACTGGTCACTGGCAAATTTTGGCAGTATTTCAATGCCAGCCTGTTCAAACCGTTTTTTTAGCCCAAAAAGCACGGGTGCATCAGTATCCATATCTATCAAAGTCCCTTTATCAAGGGCTCTGAATGTTAGACCATTGCCATCCCGCTGAAGAAGTTCACATAGTCCATGGCCAACGGCCCATTCAATATCAGGACCAGCCCCCATTCCGTTGGTGATAACTGGTGTAAAAGGCTTGTAATAAGGAGAAAAAGCCATTGAATTATCGGTGGCAACCTCAATTGGCACCAATACAGTTGCACCGTCGCGCTGACGTTTGGCTTCTACCCAATCCATTAGGGTGGTGTCATTGACAGGTGCCCCTGCTGGCAAACAGAGTGTCAATGGGTTGACCGCAGAACCAACCCCATGCGCTTGAACAAGATCAGAATAACTGGCATTGATTTTGCGAATATTACGTAACGACAGTGTCGGCCACAGCATTTCAGCTGCTTCGCCAATACTGCCCAGAATAGCCGCTTCATCGGTTAATCCATAGCCTACACCATAAGGCATAAGTCCATGCAAGGATGGATCATGGGGGAAAAAGGCAACAGTCCAAACAGGAATGCCAATGGTATCAAGCTCTGTTAAAGGAAATGCAACAATATCGCCAGGCGGCATTGCGTCAATATACTGACATACGGCAGGGCCTATTTCACGAAGGGCTTTAGCATCAAGGGCGGTTGGATTGTTCATAATGGGATCCGCTTTACGGCAGGGGGGCGTGCAAGGGCTTCGTCAAGAACACTAAGCGCTACATCGCGGTTGACTTCGGGCGCATATTCAAATGGGGTACATAAACTGTTAAACGGAAGCTCGGCGATAACAGCACGATACTTGCGTAGCTCGCCATGTGTGAGTGGAATATTTTTATGAAACGCCTTATGCGTTGAAATTGCATGCGAGACCTCTCGCTCATCTTGGTCAACCTTGAACATGTCACCGCAGAACAGTCTATGTGCATGTGCATCATGCAATGCCGCCTGGCCAGCGTAATGTCCCCCAACATGGTGCAGGGTATAGCCAGGTGCAAGTTCCAGTACATCATCAAACGGAGTGGTGACATTCATGGCCTTTGTCATGACCAGATCATCCTTGTGAATGGCCAGAAGCTCAGGCTTGCAATCACGCTGGAGCTGGAACAGCGCACCATAACCATGCGCATGACTCGCGGCAAGAAAACGAATACCACCCAGGACATGAATTTGCTCAAGCATTTGCGGAGTATAATAAGGTGCAGCCTCAAAGGCGATGTTGCCACCCTCACGTATAATGAGCCAGCCTATCCCCGCAAGTCCTAGATTTGGATGGGTTTTAAATCCCCATAAATCAGGTGCATATTGTTTCCAGCTTCCCGTATGCGTTGCCGCAATCTCTGTTTCTGGTTGAAAATCCCAGCCATTTTCAGGCAGGTCGTTGCGTGCATCAGCACACACGGGACAGAGCGGAGGAGCTGCAAAATAAACCTGCCAGAAACCGCAATTGGTACACGCCCAAGGGCTTAAAGACATAACCGTGCCTCCTGATATGCGGCATCAAACATGCGCGCTAAAATAATGTCACGGCTCGCGCAAAACTCATGGGGCGCACCTCTGACTGCCTCGCTAAACGCCTGCGCCTGCGCTGTGAATGGTGAAATTGTTGTATTAAACGGAATGACTGATATTTTTCCTGTCTTCCCGCATTGCTGATTCAAAATACCGCCTGGCGTTTGACCCATTGTGTCTAATGCTGTGAGCATCCCTGTTTCGCCTACAACCTCAAGTCGACGGCGGGGCAGGGATTCAGCATAATTATACGCTACATGCTGTGAAACCAGTATACCATTGACACTACGCCCAATCAGCATACCACCATCATCCACTGGATAGTTATGTATACGTCGCTGAAGTTTGATTGAAAGCTGTGCAAGTGGCTCATCAAGGAGCATTTGTGCTAGATCCAGGCCATGCAAGGCTAAATCAATAACCGCTCCTCCGCCAGCCTTTGCAGGATCTGCACGCCAGTTAGTTGTTTGAGATTCGTCTGCTGACCATGCAGGATCAACCCAGCACGCATAAACAATACGTATGGCTGTAGGGGTACCGATACTGCCCTGCTGAATCAGTTCCCGCATTTTTTTATGGGCTGGATGATGACGCTGGTCAAATGCAGTGCCATAAATTACTGATTTGGCGAGAACAGCTGCGTACATTGCTTCGGCGTCTTTAAGGGTCGCTGCCATAGGCTTCTCACATAATATTGGAATGCCCTTCCCTGCAGCCAGGATGACTGCCTCTGCATGACAGTTATTTGGTGTGGCCACATAAACGGCATCAAGATGAGCATTGCAAAGCAGCTCTTTGGCAGTATCATAACAGGTAAAACCATTGGTGTGTGCTATTTTACAAACCTCTGGAGAAGGGTCAGCTACAGCAACCACGCGTCCACCAGCAGCTATGATTGCAGGTATCATAAAATCTCGCGCCACCCAGCCATAACCGATAATTCCCCAACCAAGACCCATTACCAACGCTCCGGAAGGTCAACCAGTTCACGGCAGGCGGTAGCAGCTTCATATTGGGACGCCATCAAAACCTTGTCAGGCACGCCTTTTGCGCATTGCCATGACACGCAAGGCCCATACTCTTGTGCATACCGTGGGCTAGGCCAGGAAATACTGTCATTATTGCATAGAGGATTACGATGAAGCATTGTTCCATATGTTGGCCGAGACAATGGACCATAGGCACAACCAGGCATTAATGCCGTTTGATCTGGCAAATTACTGTATAAAAGCGACAGTGCCGCAACAGTCTCCAGTTCTCTGCCAGCTACAGGTACGCGTCTTTGCGATCCGGCAAGAGTTAATTCGGCATCATCATAGACAGCTGCGCCTGGAAACAGAGGCAGTAAATCTTTCAGCCCAATTGAGGCTGCACCTGAAAGATTGTCGGCAGCGGCGTTGTGCACATGCGCAACTGCAACAATACCTTTAGCAGCAGCTATACGAAGAGCCGCTGCGACTGCTGCTTTATCATGAAAGAAATAAAAAGAATCATGACACACCGCAAGATCAACACATAATTCTATTGGCCAAGGCTGCTCCGCATCAAAGCAAACTAGCATTGGACGGGACCCAACAACCCAATTTCGTGCAATCCATAATTTAGAAAATACTAAATCCGCGCCGATAGTCTTAACTCCAACACGGTCAAGTTCGCGTAGATAGTGCCCAATACCACAGGCAAGTTCAAATGCGGTATCTGGTTCATGCCAATGTGCATCCATTAGTGCAAGGCCTGCAACAAAGGTAGGATCGCTCCAGCGATGTGCAAAATATGTGCCCACTCGTCCATAGCCGAGCAGGTTCATCGCCTCACGCAGATTAAGCTGATGTCTGTTGTTCAGCAAGGAATGAAGGTCAGAGTCAGGGGGTGCAGGCTCATCCCACCAATCATCGTTTTCGGATAATAAAAGGCGCAAAGCTGCGGGTTCATCGCCTAAATCAATTGCCTTGAGTGCCTCAGTGGCCCGCTCACGTGATTTGGCACGAAGATAAGGGATGTTCTCTATGACAGGCCACCGTTCGCCAGCTCCGTCTGTCAAGCAGGATGCGCTTTCAAATGTCAAAGCTCGTCCACTGCACGGAGACCGCCAGCCAGCAATTAAAGGATATTCCTTAACCTGCGGGCTTGGACGGATCTGGCTCATGCTAAACCTGCCTGAAACAACACTGTATCATGGAAAGCTTTTACAGGGCCAGCATGAACAAGCTCGTATTCATTGAGAACTGCATTCATGGTCAAACCTGCACCCTTCAGATGATGCTTTATTTCAATGACACGGTCGAGCACATCGGCTGCATGAAACGCACGTGCTAAGGGGGTATGATCAGATGTTATTTCAGCCAGTAATGGCCTGATCTGATTGGTAAGGGCATGAGGCAATGTGGACATTGCAGCTTCCCTTGCAGCATTGATGACAGTGTCAAGCACATCACCCAGCAGCATTTCGCCTGTAAATCCACTATCTGGCATAGTCGCGCTGTGAAAATGATGACACATGCCCGCAAGAAAGACGTTTGCTGGTTCTGCACCGTAAAGCGGGGCAATCAACGCACTTGCAACAGCAACCACAAGGCAATGCTCGGCATGGTTTTCTTCTGGCTGAAGCATGATACGCGCACGATCAGGACAGGTAATACCTGCACGGGGTTGACGTGCAAGCTGTTTACAAAAATTTGGTGCAACACTATCAATCTGAGTATCAGCATCAAGCGTGCAGCGAAGCTTTACAGCCAACGCAGAATCTACCGGTGCTGATACAGCGTCAAATGACCTTTTTAAGATTTCACAAGCTTTTGCCTCATCCAAACCTAGACTGGTGAGCACTGCACGATCAAGATCGCCAAGTCGGCAAGCTGCGAGCGCGCGGGCACAGATTATTTGCATTACCATTTCTATGGACACGCCTGCAACAAGGTGCTTCCAGCCATCAAAAAACAACCTGGTCGCAATCGATCCAGTGCGATCTGCAGATACAATTCGCTTGAGATCGGATAATTCTCCTATCAATGGAACGAAAGAAGCCAACGGAGCAAAAGACATGGCTTCGTCATTTTTTGCTAATGTCGGCATCGCAATGTCTGCAATCGCATGCATGTTTTCAAGGCTAGTTTGCATTACGCAGCCATGTGTCCAAAATCATCTGCTGTTCACCAAAAGCATGCACAGGTTTGCGATTAGACCCTGTTTGAGGTGCCTTGAAATAAACACCAAGTTGATCCTGAATGCCGCCTTCGCCGCGCTGAAGGGCAAGATCCAGAACACGGGCTATCTCAATCACAAGTGGGGCAGCAAGAATGGAATCCTTGCACAGAAAATTAAGTTTAAGTTGCATACGCTGCCCAAGAAAGCCTGATATATCAATATTGTCCCACGCTTCCTTGTCGTCTCCACGTGGACGGTAGTAATGAATATGTACAATATGGTCTTCAACAGGGTAGCCAAGCATTTCATCAAGCACTTTTGTTTTTGTGCCAATTTTTGAAGCTAGCGATTTTGGATCATGCAAGGCTTTGCCATCGCTGTTTCCAAGAATATTTGTTGAAAACCACCCGTCCACATGAAGCGCGCGCGCTTTAAGTGCGGGCGCAATAACTGTTTTTAACAATGTCTGTCCGGTCTTGCCATCCTTGCCTGCTATGGGAACATTGCGCTCCTGTGCCATTGTCGCAAGTGGCAGGATATCAGCAGCAACACTTGGTGTAAAATTGGCATAAGGCACGCCGCTCAAAATAGCAGCATAGGCATAAAGCATTGCAGGGCTGATTTCAGGATCATCTGCATCCAGTCCACGTTCGAACTGGGGTAATGACGCAAAACTGGAGCTGGCAAGATCAGGCAAACGCTCAGTTGATGCAAGGTTGATCATTACAAGGCGGTTGACACTTTGAGTTTTACGAATACCTGCAAGGTCTGAACAAATTGTCTCAATGGCATTACGATGCGATAAAGCCGCTACCTTGTGCGCGCCATCAATATTGGCACAAAAATCAACGCTGCCCACAGCAGGCCTTGGACGCATGGTGCGAAGCGCTGACGCACCGTTTGAAAGTTCAGCCTCGCCAATAACCCCGTGGCGCAATGCTGCAGAACCCAGATCATCCCCGCAAAGATCCCAGCCTGAAAATACCATATCACGGTAATCGACAATTCCATCTGCTTTGCATTCTGCAAGCGGAAGACCATCAAGCCCATTTGAGCCTGACTTAAGCATCTCAATACCTGCAATTGCAGTTGTCGCTACAGCGCCACCCATACCAATAAAGGCAACACCCAGTTTTTCAGTTAACATGTATTTTCCTTTGATCCGGCACTTGATTATCAAACCAGCAGATCAAGCTGACTTTAAACCCACCAGTGCGTAGTGTGACTCTGTGTTCATATTATCAAAGCTTGCTATCACGACAAAGTTCCCCTTGAGCAGCGGCGTGAGGGCGCATGTGACAAATTTGTGCATTACACAGGGTTTTTTTGGACAGAACATATTCTGAACGTACAAAAAATAAATTACCCGTTTTGTAAAAAGCAAAACTGGTCAAATTAAGTTTTGGTTTGGTTGGTAATGAATGTCTTGTTTATAAATCATCTTTTGTGAGGTATTTTCTACTTAAACCTAAGTGAATTTCTCCGATTAAAATTTATACACCACTTTATTTAAGCCTATTATTTAGGCATTTTTATTTTAACAATACGGATACAATCTGTTAAAGAGTATTTCTGGACAAATAAATTGTTACATAACAAATGCTTATACTATAAACATCTACATGGCACGAGCTTTGCTAATTTTTACAAGCCCTGAACAGTAGTGTTACTCAACAGATGCGAGCTGTAACATCATAAATTCAGTGTAAATTTAATTTGAACAAATGGGTGCAGTCATGAAGCTTGCAGAATTTAAAAAATCCGGTCACTGGCCAACACTTCTGTCTTCTTTTTTATATTTTGATATAGGCTTTATGGCCTGGGTAGCTTTGTCACCTCTCATAATTTACATTACGAAAGATTTAGGCCTGACAGATGGTCAAAAATTTACACTTATTGCCATTCCGACTTTATCTGGTGCTTTGCTGCGCATTCCACTTGGGGCTATGGCGGATCGTCTAGGGGCAAAATTTACAGGCACTGTAGCACAAATAGTTGTCATGATAGCCTGCGCCTATGTCTGGAGATTTGGACTTAAATCAGCAACCGAAATCGGGATATTTGGCGTATTTTTAGGCCTAGGAGGCGCATCTTTCGCTGTTGCCCTGCCACAAGCCAGTCGCTGGTATCCACCGCAGTATCAGGGCATTGTCATGGGCATAGCAGGCGCTGGTAACATAGGCGTGGTGATTGATGCTTTATTAGCCCCCATTATTGCTGAGCATTATGGATGGCAGGGTGTATTTGGCTTTCTGCTCATACCAATGGTTCTTATCCTGGGCGTGTATGTTTTTTGTTCAAAGGATGCGCCTGACAGCAAAAGACCTCTTTCATTATCTGCTTACTTCAAGGTTTTTAAAGACCGTGACAGCCTATGGTTTATGTTCTTTTATTTTGTAACATTTGGCGGCTTTATTGGGCTGGCAACGTCTCTTCCGTTATATTTTAAAATTCAGCATAGCGTTTCTGGTGTGAGCGCCAGCTTGCTTGTTGCTCTTATCATTACGTTTGGTTCAACTTTTCGTCCTGTAGGTGGGTATATAGCAGATCGAATTGGGGGCATTAAACTACTGACGACCCTGTTTATTGTGATTGCATCTTGTTATGTGCTGACAGCTTTCATGCCAACGGGCATTAAAGCACCTGCCGGCACAACCGGCTGGGGAATTACACAGCTTACAGGCGTGGCCTGGTACTCTGTTATTATATTTTCTGTTGCTGCAACTGCTCTTGGCATGGGTAATGGCGCTGTATTCCAGCTTATTCCACAGAGGTTTCGTAACGAAATTGGTGTTATGACCGGTATTGTTGGTTGCACCGGGGGCATAGGCGGATTTATGTTGGCTCAGACAATGGGAATGTCCAAAGATCAGACAGGCAGTTTTCAACTTGGCTTTATAATTTTTAGTGTAATTGCCCTTCTTGGCTTTTTCGGACTGCTGGTTGTAAAGTCCAGATGGCGCACAACATGGGGTGCTGTGTCTGGTGCAAGAATATAGACAAAGAATATAGACATATGTAAAAATATAAAGATGCACTATGGATTCAGGTTGCAGGTTCTGGCTGGAATTCTGGTTCTGGCTGGAATTCAAGTTTAAATCTAACTAGGGTGCTCAATGAAAAATCGGCAAAGCCTTGATGTCAGGATAGGCTTTGCCACCAAAACAGGACAGCGGGAAAGTAATCAAGATTACGTTGCCAGTTTTATTGGCTCATCAAAACAGATTGAAATACAAGGCATCACTGCCGCACTCTCAGATGGCATGGGTGGCCACAAGGGCGGTCGTGAAGCTGCCGAGCTTACCGTTCGTTCATTTATAGATGGGTATTATGCGCTCCCCCCCACACTTTGTGTACAAAAAGCTGCATCCAGGTCGTTGGAAGCCATTAATGCCTGGATTTTTGCGCAGGGACGATCTGACCCTAATTTGCAGAACATGGGCAGTACATTTTCTTCTGTAATTTTTCATCGTCGCTCTGCCCATCTACTCCATGTTGGAGATAGCCGCGTCTATCGGTTTTCCAGGGGAAGGCTGGAACTGCTAACTAAGGATCATACCTTTGGCAAAGGGGAAAACTCTCATGTCTTGACCCGCGCAATTGGTTTGGAAGATTATGCAAGGGTTGATCATTCTACTTATCCCCTTTGCCAGAGTGACCGCTATCTGGTTTGCAGCGACGGTATTCACAGCGTAATCAACGATAAACAAATTGCACATATTCTGCAGGATCACCAGAATTCTGACATAACAGCCCAGCAGCTGGTGGATGCTGCCTTGGAAGCTGGCAGCAATGATAATGTTACAGCCCTTGTCGCAGATATTATTGATTTGCCATCACTTGAGCCTGCAGATATTTTTACCCAGATTGAAAGCCTGCCTATTTTGGCTTTACCAGCATCAGGAGATACTGTTGATGGATACCGTCTTGGTGACATGATTTCAGACGGTCAGTACAGCAGGCTTTTCAGGGTAAGTGACACAAACAAAAAACAGGAACTCGTTTTTAAATTTCCTCATCCTGACTTGGCAACTGATGAAACCTACAGGCTTGCATTTATCAAGGAAGCCTATGTTGCAGCACGGGTCAGAAGTCCCTGGATTGGGGAAATCATTGAATCGGCTTCAGGGCAGAAAACACGGCTGTATTCGATAATGCCTTACTATGAAGGCAAGACTCTTGAAGAACGGCTGAACTGCAAACCAAACATGACTTTGGAAGAAAGCGGTTTTATTGTCAGTAAGCTGGCACGTGCGATCATAACCCTGCACCGTGTAGGGATCATACACCGGGATATAAAACCTGAAAACATTATTCTTGAGCAGGGCAAATCTGATAAAAACAGTGGTCTTCGCCTTATTGATCTTGGTATTGCACGTATCCCCAAAATGGAGGATTTTAAGGCGGAGTATGTTCCTGGCACGCCAAGTTATATGGCACCAGAGTTGTTTGCAGGGGCACAGGGCAATGAAGCCTCTGACCAGTTTGCACTAGGAGTTACGGTCTATAAAAGCCTGACAGGTACTTATCCATATGGTGAAATTGAGCCTTTCAGCCATCCACGTTTTGGCAAGCCTGTCCCCTTGAATAAACATCGTCCAGATTTGCCAGCCTGGCTGGATCTAACCTTGACAAGGGCCATGGCAATTAATCCGCAGGATCGTTTTGGAGATGTCATGGAGTTTGCAATTGAGCTTGAAAATGGAGTCGTCTGGAACAAAACGCCTGTGGTGAAACAAAAATCCTTGTATGAGCGCAATCCGCTTCTGTTCTGGAAATTTCTAAGTGCTGGATTGTTTATGGCATTGATTGCAAATATTGCCCTTAGATAATTTTTTTAACTTGATAGTAAGTGGCTAAATGCACACTATCAGTCAGCTTAAGTAACTTCATTTAAGGAGGCACCATGAGCGATCATGATGTGGATAAGGGCAACGAGTGCAAAACTGTTACCCAGTTTCAGCCAAGATGCAGCCAGGCATCTCTAGAGCGCATAGCTTTTACAAAAGACGAATTACAGACCATTCTTAATCTTTATGGACGTATGGTCGCAAGTGGCGAATGGAAAGACTACGCCATGGATTTCTTAAACGATAAAGCTGTATTTAGCGTGTTTCGCCGTGCATCTGAAGTGCCACTTTACAAAATTGAGAAAACGCCAAAATTAACAGTAAAACAAGGAGCCTTCAGCATCAGGGCCGCAACAGGTTTGATACTTCGACGTGGAAACGATCTGCACAGGGTTTTAAACGTGCTGGAGAAGAAAACGCAGATTGTGTTAGGTTAGTGTGGAAAACTATAAATAATCAAATGGCTGTCACATGGAGAGTGCTAGGGTGTAAACTCTGCAACTGAAATTCTTTAAGCATAAATTGCCAGGCACAAAATTGAAGGGAGAGCATCATGCCCCGTCTTTTCACCGGCCTTGAAATTCCAGACGCTCAAAGGACCTATCTATCAAGCTTGCGAGGCAGTCTGCATGGCGCACGCTGGATTGATCCTGAAAGCTATCACATAACTTTGCGTTTTATAGGCGATATTGATAATCGCCAGGCGCGGGACATAGAAAATGCGCTGAGCGAAATCATGCGCGACCCACTTGAGATTGTATTGACTGATCTGGCAATTTTTGGTGGTGAAAAACCCCATGCAATTATTGCCAGTGTTAAGCCAACCAGGGCTTTGCTCGAACTCCAGTATGAAAACGAACGCATTTTGCGTGAGGCAGGGCTTCCAAAAGAAGCGCGTAAATTTACGCCTCATGTAACTTTGGCAAGACTTCGTGGAACGGGGGTCATGGAGGTCGCCGGATACCTCTCAACACGGCAGGCCTTTCACGTACAAAGTTTTACAGCCAGCGGTTTTGCGCTCTACTCAGCAAAACCCTCCACTGGTGGTGGACCTTATATCATAGAGGCGTCCTATCCATTTGGCGAGGACCTGCCAGATATGAATGAGAAAGACTGGATGCTTAGCTTTGCACCTGTCAAATAATTGGATTACCCCTTTAACTGGCGAAGGTTACTGCCTATTTCATTGAATGATTGCCCAAATGGGGATCATGTAAACCAATCGCCTCTCAAGGGATTTGAATTATGAATTATGAAAAATACACCGAACGCGCACGCGGGTTTGTGCAGGCGGCGCAAACGATTGCCCAACGCGAAGAGCATCAGCAATTTACGCCAGAACATGTATTGAAAGCGTTGCTGGATGACGAGCAGGGTCTGGCAAGCGGCCTCATTGAGCGTGCTGGTGGCAATGCCAGATTGGCGCTTGCTGGCGTTGAGACCGCCTTGAAAAAAATACCAAAAATAAGTGGGGACGCAGCAGGCAGCACGTATGCCACGCCCCAGTTGTCCCGTGTTTTTACGGCGGCGTCAAAAGCAGCTGAACAGGCAAAGGACAGCTTTGTAACCGTTGAAAGGTTGTTGCTTGCTCTGGCAATTGAAAAAACAACAGAAGCTGGCAAGGCGCTGGCGGGCGCTGGCGTAACGCCTCACGGATTGAACAAAGCCATTGAAGAGCTTCGCAAAGGCCGTGCCGCCGATTCAGCCACAGCTGAAAATGCTTATGACGCGTTAAAAAAATATGCGCGAGACCTTACCCAGGCTGCACGAGATGGCAAACTGGACCCTGTTATTGGGCGCGATGAGGAAATTCGCCGTACCATTCAGGTACTTTCGCGCCGCACAAAAAATAATCCTGTCCTGATAGGCGAACCAGGTGTTGGTAAAACTGCCATTGTTGAAGGCCTTGCCCTTCGCATTGTAAATGGTGATGTGCCTGAAAGCTTGAAAGATAAAAAGCTTTTATCGCTGGATTTGGGATCGCTGATTGCAGGGGCAAAATATCGCGGCGAGTTTGAAGAGCGGCTCAAATTTATTTTGCAGGAAGTGACCTCTGCTGCTGGACAGATTATTTTATTCATTGATGAAATGCATACGCTAGTGGGTGCTGGCAAATCCGATGGCGCAATGGACGCGTCCAATCTTCTTAAACCTGCCCTTGCACGGGGGGAACTACACTGCGTTGGAGCAACAACATTAGACGAGTATCGTAAACATGTGGAAAAAGATGCAGCCTTGGCGAGACGTTTTCAGCCTGTTTTTGTGTCTGAGCCAACAGTTGAGGACACAGTGTCGATTTTACGGGGATTGAAGGAAAAATACGAACTCCATCATGGTGTGCGCATAACAGATAGCGCAATTGTGGCAGCTGCAACGCTGTCACACCGTTATATTACAGACCGTTTTTTGCCAGATAAAGCGATTGACCTTATCGATGAAGCCTCTGCACGGTTGCGGATGCAGGTTGATTCCAAACCAGAAGAGCTTGATGAACTTGATCGCAGGATTGTTCAGCTTAAAATTGAGCAGGAAGCTTTAAAACGTGAAACAGATGATGCATCCAAAGAGCGGCTGATACGCCTCTCAAAAGAATTATCAGAGTTGGAGGAAAGCTCTTACAGTGTGACAACACGCTGGAGAGCTGAAAAAGATAAATTAGGTGCAGCTCAAAAACTCAAAGAGCACCTTGAAAAAGCGCGTATAGAGTTGGATCAGGCACAGCGCAAAGGCGAATATCAAAGGGCTGGGGAACTCACCTATGGCGTTATTCCAGATCTGGAAAAGAAGCTGAGCGCAACAGAGACGAGCCAGAATGGCGCAACCATGATGGAAGAAGCCGTCACGCCAGACCATGTAGCCCAGATTGTCTCGCGCTGGACAGGCATTCCTGCCACCACAATGCTGCAGGGTGAAAAAGACAAATTACTGGCAATGGAAGACGCACTTGCAAAACGCGTTATAGGACAAGGTGAGGCTGTAAAAGCTGTGTCCACTGCCGTGCGCCGTGCAAGGGCTGGATTGCAGGATCCAAACCGCCCTATTGGATCCTTTATATTTCTTGGACCAACTGGTGTTGGTAAAACCGAGCTTACCAAAGCCTTGGCACATTTTTTATTTAATGATGACAGTGCCTTGGTGCGGATTGATATGTCCGAATTTATGGAAAAACATTCAGTTGCACGCCTTATTGGTGCCCCCCCAGGCTATGTTGGTTATGAAGAAGGTGGCACACTCACAGAAGCTGTACGGCGCAGACCCTATCAGGTTGTGCTGTTTGACGAGATAGAAAAGGCCCATCCAGATGTGTTTAACGTGCTCCTGCAGGTGCTGGACGATGGTCGCTTAACTGACGGTCAAGGACGCACGGTTGATTTTCGCAACA
>JANXWK010000032.1 GCA_025351165.1 Hyphomicrobiales bacterium
CCGAAATTTTATAATGGCTAAATTATTTAAAACACAGACTTATGTTTTTATCTGCATGATTTGAAACATAAACATTACAAATTTTAAAAACATAATTTGCACATACAAGCTTGGCTTTTCCTATATGTTTCTGATGTATCAATATTTTTATTGACCATAACACGGATTTAAAGTGTTTTATTCACTAGACAAGGCGTAGCGTGCTCTAAAGTTCTTTTAAAAACTCAAGGCATAGCATGTATGAATAGTTATTCTTTATTGCTTGTAAATAATACTTAAGACAATAGCACCACTTCACTAAAACAAGTCTAATAAGCAAAACGCAAGTCAGAGGCATCTGACTTGCGTTAAAAATGTTTGCTTGACTTAAGTAGATTTGCCTAAGCTACTAAATCTCGGCCTTTTCTTTAGCTTTTGATTTCGTTTTTGACTTTGGCTTTACATTGGCATCAACAGAATCTTCAGATGAATCGTCTTTTAAAAGTTCTTCTTTTGAAACAACCTTGTCGGTTAAAGTGATTTCAGACAAAAGTTGATCAACAACTTTTTCTTCAAATAATGGAGCACGAACTTCCGCAAGAGCCTGTGGATTATTACGATAATACTGCCAGACTTCTTTTTCCTGACCAGGAAACTGTCGTGCTCTAACAACAAGGGCCTGTGAAACTTCTTCATCCGTAATCTGCACTTTTGCCCGCTCGCCAATTTCTGCAAGCACAAGCCCAAGACGTACGCGTCGCTGTGCAATGCGCATGTACTCTTCACGCGCGGCTGTTTCATCAGTGCCTTCGTCTTCAAACGTTTTGCCTGATTCTTTCATTTCCGCCTGTAGCTGTGCCCAGACATTATTGAATTCCTGTTCAAGCAAAGTTGGTGGAAGATCAAAACTATATTTTGTGTCAAGCGCATCAAGAAGTTTACGCTTCAGTTTATTGCGTGCGGCTGCCTTATAATCACTTTCGATTACATTTGAAATTGCTTCACGCAGTTTAGGCAAATCATCCATTCCGAATTTCTTCGCTAGATCTTCGTCAATTTTTAACTCGCCCGCAGCTTCTACTTTGTGAACTTTAACATCGAAGGTGGTTTCCTTGCCAGCAAGGTTTGCGGCATTGTAATCATCAGGGAAAGTAACAGTAATAACTTTCTCATCCCCAGACTTTGAACCCACAAGCTGATCTTCAAAGCCAGGAATGAATTGATTTGAGCCAAGTTCAAGTTCATGACCTTCTGCTTTGCCACCATCAAATGGCACGCCGTCGATTTTACCATGGAAATCAATTGTAAGCTTGTCACCTAATACGGCTTCGCTTGTTTTTTCCTCAAAAGGACGAAAACCTTCAGCCATACGGCTTATAGCCTCATCTATTTCGTCATTCGTTGCACTAGCAACTTCACGCTCAAGCTGGATGTCACTATGATCTGCAATATCAAACTTTGGCAGCACTTCCAATGATATTGAAAGATCAAGGTCTGCCTTGCCAGTTAAAACCTGCTCAACTGTATTTTGATCTTCAGGAAGCTTGACCTGTGGTTCAAGGGCTAGCTTTAAACCGTTATCTTCAACAATTTTTTTATTTGCTTCTGTCACGGCATTATTAACAACATCTGCCATAACCTGCTTGCCATACATTTTTCGCAGGTGAACGACGGGTACCTTGCCAGGGCGAAAACCAGGAATGTTGGCCTTTGCTTTCATGGTTTCTAGTTCTGATACAACGCGGGCTTCAAGATCAGCTATTGTAAGTTTAACATTAAATTCGCGTTTTAGCCCTTCATTAAGGGTTTGTGTAACCTGCATCATAAAAACCTTTTTGATAATCCGATTATATCGGCAATGTTTGTTAGACTCTTTTTATCTAAATAAACTTAAAAAACAATGGTGCGGGCGGAGGGACTCGAACCCCCACAACTCTCGTCGCCAGAACCTAAATCTGGTGCGTCTACCAATTCCGCCACGCCCGCAAACAACATTTGTTTTTAACATCACAGTCTTTAGCGCTATAGCATGAGATTTACATCTTGCACTAAAAAAATAACATAAAAGATGTTTTTTTTATGGGTTGTAAGGTTACTGTAAGAATCATTAATTACGACAAAAATATCGAAAAAAGGAAAAAATATGTCGTCAGAAAAAATTAGCTCAAATAATAACAGCTTGAGTGCGTTAAACTACGCAAAATTATCCAGGAAAAATTTAACCAATGAGTGGCAGGCGACAAAAAATACAAGAAGCAATCCTATAGATAATGACAATTCCAAAAATATTTTACTGTCTCAAGCCATGTCAGGAAGTGTATCAGGTGGATATTCTTCACCTTCCATTGGTGGCGTTGTTGGTATGCACTCAATGGATTTCTTCAAAGAGTCATGGCGTTATTTAACAGGTGCAAAAAAACGCCAGGCAACGATCTCTCCATGTATAGCAAAAACAAAAATTATACACAGCATTCAAACTGATCGAAGGACTAAAGAAACCTTTTCAGAAGTGACTGTATTGGGAGCAGGAGCAACACAAACAACTGCAAGCGTGAAAATTTCAGGATTTTCCCCTGCTATGCAGAGTTCAAACAGCACAATTAAAACAGGAAGTTATTCAAAAACAATAGCCTCACTTTTACAAAAATCAGCTTTTCTCCAATCACCTCAAAGCATTCCCTCAACTACAATTGCAGATGGAGAATGTGTGATTCTAGGAAAACCACACAAGGCTCTGGATACAATGCACGAAGAAACTTGGATTATAGATGGTGTAGAATTGCCTTCTATGCCTAAATTTTGATTTTCAGCTGCATTAAGGAACAAGCCAGCTCTGTTTGTTTAAATTATTATCCAACCATCCAAAACGTGCTCGCTTGTGTCCTTTAAAGGCTAGAAATAGCCATTCCAGAGTATTAATTTTTATGTCCACAACTGTAAAATTGTTAAAATGATCTTCTTGTTCTTGGGGCAGCACAGTTGTTGCGTCCATCATAGAATAGCTATCACTCATCACGATCTCAGTGCCTGGAGATGGCTGCACTGAATAACACATGCGACTCATTCGTTGAGATTCATTCCACCGTTTTTTTGCATAATCGTTTTGTACATGCAGATTCGCAATACCTTCTATTCTGATCTGGGTTTTGGAGGCTGTGTCGTAAAAATGCATAGAAATATGTGGATTATTTTTCAGTTCAGTGACTTTATCCGACCTTAAGTCAGTGTGAAATATGATATTGCCATTTTCAGAATCTGCACCACGCAGAATAACAGTCCTTGCACGTGGTCTTCCATCAAGCCCAATTGTTGCAACTACCGGATTATGAAATCCATGCCGACGGTCAGTAACACCCAGTTTCATTAGCCTCCAACTTTCGTCAAGAACCTGGCTTAAGTTACTGTAGCAATCTGAAATCATACGTTTTTATCCAGTTTTAAGTGTAGTTTTCTTCTGTTTTGATATAAGTGCAAGATTTCTTGCATATATAAACAGGCTTAAAGCTTGCCCCATGATGATCACTGGTTCTTTTTTATAAAGGCCATACACGAGAGTAATTAGTCCCCCCCCTATTGAAAAAAACCAGAATGCCACTGGAATAACTGAACGTCCTGCACGTTCACTTGCCAGCCACTGAACAAGAAAGCGCATCGCAAATAATAATTGTCCAAACATGCCAACGGCAAGCACAATATCAAATCTGTCTATGAAGACTTCGTATAGATAGCCGCCAACACTTTGCGAAAGACTAATCAGCATCCAAAATAATCTCCGTAACTGTCGGGCTGGGTTTCCTGCGCTTTAAAAGCCACCACACTCCGCATAGATCAATGAGGCCCTGCGATGCCCTGCGCCAAAACCCATAATTGGAGACCCCATGCTGACGCGGGCGATCGATAACATCAACATGACAGATTTGATAGCCTTCACGAATCATAAGGGCAGGTAAAAATCTATGAATTGCATCAAAATATGGCAGGCTTAAAAAAGCATCTCTTCTGAAAGCTTTTAAACCACATCCAGAATCACGCGTATTGTCTTTGAGAATACGGCCCCGAACTTTATTGGCAATACGAGACTGAAATCGCTTGAAAGCAGTGTCTTTACGTCCTGTTCGCTGCCCGGCTGCCAATCCCATACTGGTTCCAGCTTCAATAAGATACCTGTAAAGCTCTGGAATATAAACAGGGTTATTCTGCCCATCTCCATCAAGAGTTGCTATAATATGAGCTCTTGCAGCTCGTGTCCCAGTACGAATAGCTGCAGACTGCCCCGCCGAAACTCCATGCTTGATTTGACGCAGCCAAGGCCGTGTTTTAGCAAGTTCCCACAACTTTTGTTCCGTTTTATCTACAGAGCCATCATTTACGTAAATGACTTCAAACGGTACTAAAGATTGAAGAGCAGTTTCAAGCTGACTGACAAGTGTAGGGATATTTTCAGCTTCGTTTTTAACAGGAATAACGACTGAAATATTAATTTGTCCTGCACTCAAAGCTCAAGCCACTTCATTTGAAAAAAATTACAGATACTGCATTTTGAAAAACACGTAACAAGAGATAGAGCAGCATCCTGTTTTACAAAACAAGCTAAGCATTAGCTGATTGAATAAAACTTGTCTTGCGCAAATTAGGGCAGCTTCACATAAACAGCAATATCAACTTTGCGACCACTATTTATGTTAAGTCCGCTTACCAGTTGTAAAAGTTGCTGTTTAACACCTGACTTTGCACTTAAATCAACATATTCTTTTTCGAGTAGCGACCCTACGAATACAATTTTACACCCTGATTCGCTCATGAATTGAGCAGCTCCTTGAGTATCTGTCATAAAAAGATCAGTATTTGTGAGAAACACCAAACTTGGTTCTCTATAGGTGGTAGTTGCAATTTTTGGATTTTCACAGGTGGAAGCCTGCACAGCATTTGCCAGGCGTTTTGAAAGATTTATCGAATTTACTTGTGAAACTCCAAAAGGATATGCTGCAAAAGTCAATGCCAGGGATGATGCAAGAGCTAGAACAATTCCAGGCTTTATCTCGGCATTTTTAATGTATTTCCAGGCAAAAATTCCAGCTAAAGACGATAAACTCAAAAACATTATGGCAAAAACTGGTAGTACACGGTCTAAAATCCAAAAACCCACAGGTACTGCGACTAAAAATATAACTGGCACTAAGGGTACAAGCAACACGATAAGCCGTGACCAAAGCTTGTTCAATGAGAGTGAGTGGTTTTCAACTGCCAGCATAATTGCAATTGAAACAGCAGGAAATAGTGGCAATACGTAGTGTGGTAGCTTTGTTGGAACAATCTCAAAGACTATCCAGCTAGGAATTATCCATGCCAGTAGAAAAAGCACACTGTCGTTGGCCCTATTACGAAAGATATACGGAGCTGCGAGCGCTGCAAGCGGTGCAACAGGCCAAAAGCTGAACCAAAAAATACCAAAATATGTACCAAAAGGTGCCCCATGACGCTCTTGTCCACTCACAACTTTGCCAAGCATATCCTTGCCGACCGCTTCACTAAAAAAAGCTGTACCTGTTTTAGAGATGATCATTAAAAACCACGGCAAAACAACCAGAGCGACAATAATGAAGCCATATTTAGGCTGAAGTACAAGCATCCAACGCGCTGAGCGCTCGCTATAACTTAATATTACTACTGGAAATAGAGCAATCATCAGGGTTATTGGCCCCTTTATTAACAGGCTTACTCCAATTACAAACCAAAATATGAGTATGTTTGTTTGAGTTGGAGCTTCAAAAACCTCTGGCTTAATTGAATTAAACCAGGCCCGAGCCAATGTACCCATGGTTACAAGCACAGTGGCCAGTAAAACTGCATCAGTCTTTGCAAGGCGTGCCTCTGCACCAAGCAATATACAGCCAGACATAAGTGCTGCTGAATAAAAAGCACTTTGACGTGGCAAGAAAGCAAGGGCAGTCCAGTACGTAATTAAAACGGCGGCGATTGCCCCTAGGAGGGATGGTATACGGTAAAAGAATATTGTTTTCTGTGCATCTTTCGCGCCAAGATACTCAGCCGTCTTAACTGCAGCACTTTGAAGCCAGTAGATACCAACAGGCTTTTTGTAACGGCTATCGCCCTGAAATCGAATGTCAACAAAATCGTTACTCTCCAGCATTTGTTTGGACGCTTGTGCAAAACGCGGTTCATCCCGATCCATAGGCTGAAGACTTGAAATGCCAGGAACAAAAAAAGCCATGGAAAGCACAATCAAGCAAAAACCGGCTTTCAAATGAGATGACGACACAAAGATCGCTAATCGTTTTACAAGTTTGGTAAACCTGTCTGTATGTATTCTATTCAGGATGTTAACAGTCACATTTTCAACCAATTTTGAACATTCGACGGCTTGCATGTTTTAACTGCATAGCTCTAAAAATAAAATGGTGCGGACGACCGGAATCGAACCGGTACGGTCGTTTCCAACCGAGAGATTTTAAGTCTCTTGCGTCTACCTGTTTCGCCACGTCCGCATTATGTTTTTCTTACAGGTATGGCGCTAAGCGTTAGCTGTGCACGTTGGGTTTCGCAAGTGCTGAAATGATATTTTATTATTTTGGTTGTGAAATCTCTGCTTTACTGTTTCCAGCCATACAACCATTTGTACTTATTTGCCATGCCTTGCGATCCCAACATAGTTATAAACAAATTTCTAAACAAATTTAATGGCCAGCCCAAATGATAGATGTGCCCATTTCTTCTAGCATTTCTGGAAACTGTTTTATTTCGTTTTTGCCTTAATCGTGAAAACTTTTGTAAAGCAGAGGGGTAATCTTCCGCTTGATTTTTTAAACATTCTGCCAAGACAGCAGCGTCTTCAATTGCCATTGCAGCGCCCTGCGCCAAAAAAGGCAAAATTGGATGCGCTGCATCTCCTATTATAACAACATTTCCAAGAGCCATTTTGGAAACTGGCATATCATATAAGGACCAGACCTGCCATTTTTTGACTTTTTCAAATAAAGTACAAACTGCCGGATCAGCCTGCTTCAAACATTGCTCAAGGTCAAAAGTACAACCAACATGGCTCCAGCTCTTTCCCCCAGCTAAATCCCGTGAATTGTTTGCTTTCTGAATAAAAACTATGTTTAGTGCTTTTCCCTTGGAAACTTGGTATGTAACCAAATGGCAGTTCGTGCCAAGCCTCAACTTAATTTTGTTTTCCAGATAATCACTCGGCACGTCTTCTATAGGCAAAAGTGCACGCCAGGCTTCGTAGCCTGTAAAGCTAGGTTGAAAAGAACCTGAAATAATTGATCGCACACCAGACCATAAACCGTCAGCTCCAACAAGGATTGACCCTTGATATTCAGACAGCACATCACTGGGGCTTCGGCATTTAATAACTACGCCAGTTTCACTTTGTGTAAAAAGTTCAATAGTTTGACCAAGCTTAAGTGAAATGTCAGGCTCTAAAGCAACAGCTTTTAGCAATATGCTCTGCAAATTAGCACGGCGCAGGCTAAACCATGGCGCCCCGTATATCTGTGAAGTATCTTCTAAGTCCATTTCCGCTAAAGGTGTGTTTTTTGAAATATATCCAATTTCCAGATATTCAGGTGTTGATGATACAGTTTTTAACTCATTTTCCAAACCTAGCCCAATTAAAATACGGGCTGCATTGGGAGTAAGTTGTATCCCGGCACCAGCTTCTTCAAGCTCTTTACTGCGTTCAAAAATTGTAACATTTAAACCAGCTCTAGCTAGACACAGAGCCGTAGTTAACCCTGCTATTCCTGCCCCAGTAATAATGACATCACACTTTTCTGACTGGGTCATGTTCATAAAACTCAGGCTATGTGATGTTCTTTAATCCAAACACAGTTTTCAGGATTTGAGGTACCACTTTTCAAACTTGGTTGATAACTGAAAAGAGTTGAACAGTAAGGACATACAATTTCATTATCTCCACCCATGTCCAGATAAATATGTGGATGGTCAAATGGTGGCAAGGCCCCTATACACATAAATTCTTTAGATCCAGTTTCTACACGCACAAAGCCACTGTCATTATGAAAATGAGGTGTTCCATGATCTGCCATAATTGTATTTTCCCATATTAAAATATTTTAAAATCTGGGTAGCTTTTTTTGACTAGTTTGACCAGAGACAAAAACAGATTGCACAGGAGTTGTTTTGGATGTATTTTTAGCTGTACATAAATACATACTTGCATTTTAAGGAGACTTTAATGAAAGACGCTGTGTTCCCTGTTTTAGCTAAAAATGAATCTGCATCGTCACTTAATGAGCGCTACAGACTTGCTGCTGAAAAGGCAGCAGAAGTTATGGCAGAGCGCGATCTTAAAGATCAGTCTCAAAAATTTGATAAAGACGTCAAATCTTACCAAATTGCAAATCAGTCTGACAGCAATGGTGCTGAGGAAAGATCGGCTATTGGCATAAAAAGGTAAATATTTACAAGCTGTTAATTCAAGTATTTAATGATTTTTTCAACCATTTAATGATAACTTTATCTTTTTCAGAGATGCTTCGGAGGCTGCAAATCCGAGGAATCAAATGTTTGCCTTCATTAAAAGAAAAGTTCATAGTAAATCATTACAGAGCCATGATGATAGTCAAAGACAAAAAGGTAGCGTCTTAAATTACGAGCCTCAAATTTTGCACTCATTGACACCTCAGACACAGTTAACGAATCTAACGTCACATCAACTTCTTGATCTTGTCGAATGCGATCTCAGTATCGCGAGTTTGAACGTAAACAACAGCGTAAAACAAGCTCAGCAAGAAACGAATAAAGCCAGCGACGCAATTGCAATAATTCATAACCAAACCCACGAGCTTGCTGCTTCTTCCGTACAGATTAACAGTGATTTAGCTATGCTTGCTGATAATGCTGAGCAACTATCACTATCGGCTAAAGAAATTTCAAGAAACGTTTCAGGGGTCAGCAAACGCTCGTTGGAAGCTGTAATGCTGACACGTGAAGTACGGGCAACAATTCAAGACTGGACTAATTCCTCGCGCGAAATTTCTTCTATAATAGGTCAAATATCTAAGATTTCCAATAAAATCAATCTCTTGGCTCTAAATGCAACTATCGAGGCAGCAAGAGCTGGATCTGCAGGTCGTGGCTTTGCAGTTGTAGCACAAGAAGTTAAAGAACTTGCAAATGCCAGCTCACTAGTAACAGAAGATATTCAAAAGCGCCTTGATATTATGATGGGTAGCGCAGCTCGTGTTATTTCTTCGATTGAGGAGGTTTCAAACACAGTCGAGGCTATAGACCCTGTTTTTGCCAGTGTTTCCGCCTCTGTTGAACAACAGGTGCAGTCTGTAGCAGTTTTGGCACAAAGCGCTGGTCGTGCATCCACCCATTTGAATGAAGTTACTGAAATTGCAACAAAAATAGATGCAAGTGCGAATAAAGCCAAAGAATTAGGCATGGCTATGCAGCTTACAACTAAATATGCAGGCAATGAGGTAACTCAACTAGCGCGTATCTTTACTGCAACATTACGTCAAAGTGAATTGGGCGATAGACGAAACAGTGATAGATGGCCAATTGAATTACCAACGGTCATTACAATTGATAATGTCCCTTATAATGCCCTGTCAGTTGATATTTCAAAACACGGCATTTTAATTGCCCGTCCAAAAAATACTTTGGAAATACCTATCCAAGCTCACATGGAGATAGCTGAAATTGGCTCAGTTGATGTGGAGGTAAAAGCCATTAGTGAAATAGGCATACATTGTGCATTCGTTTCGAAAAATAGCTCATTTGAAGAAAATCTTGGTCATCTTTTGAATGAAATGGAAACTCAGAATCGTCCATTATGCGATCAGGCGATCTTAACGGCAGCTAAAATAAGTCAGGAATTTGAACTTGGTATAAGCCAGGGCAAAATCAGATCTGATGTTTTATTTGATGTCAAATATGTGCCTGTCATTGGCAGTGATCCTCAACAATTTACTGTTAAAGGGCTTGATTTCCTAGGGCATGCCCTTACACCTATTCAGGAAGAATGCTTGGCGCAAAACAAAAAATTTGTATTTTGTATTGCAGTTGACCGAAATGGTTACATTCCAGTTCATAACATCCAATATTCACATGCACAACGTCCCAACGATGCTATTTGGAATGCAAAGTTTGCCCGCACACGCAGAATATTCAATGACCGTAATGGCATTATAGCGGCGCGCAACATAAGGGTGTTTAACCTGCAGAATTATCGCCGCGATATGGGTGGGGGAGATTATATTATTATGAAAGAGGCAAACTCTCCCATTATTGTCAATGGACGGCACTGGGGTGGCGTTAGAATAGCAATGCAGATTTAATTAAGGTATCAGGATAGTAGCTCCAGATGTTTTACGCGCCTCAAGCGCTTTATGAGCTTCAGCTGCATCTTCAAGTTTGACTGTAAGCCCTACATCAGAACTTACTATACCTGTGGCTACTGCATCAAACAATCTCTTTGCCATACCAGCTAGGGTTTCTGGTTTTGAGATATGAGTAGCAAGGGTTGGTCGTGTTACATAAAGAGACCCTTTGGCCGCAAGCATACTAAGGCTAAAAGGATCTACCGCTCCTGATGCACTGCCAAAACTTGCAAGCAAACCAAATGGTTTAAGGCTGTCTAGCGAACCTGCAAAAGTAGCGTTACCAACGCCATCATATACAACATCACACATCTTGTTTTGTGTAATTTCTCTTACCTTTGATGCAAAATTTCCTTCAGAGTAATTAATGACATGGTCTATGCCTAAACTCAGAGCAATATCAGCTTTTTCATTTGAACCCACTGTGCCAATTACAATAGCTCCCAGGCTTTTTGCCCATTGAACTAAAATTTGCCCAGTTCCACCAGCTGCTGCGTGCACAAGTATTATATCGCCTTGTTTAACTCTGTATGTTCTGTGCAACAGGTATTCTGCTGTTAGTCCTTTTAGAAGAATACCTGCTGCCTGCATGTAGGATATGCTCTCAGGAAGCTTAACCAAAGCAGTTTCCGATACAATTCTCTGCTCAGCATAAGCACCAAAATTAGATACAGTGGCAACTCGTTCACCTACTTTAAAACGTGTAACTCCCACTCCAACAGCTACAACTTCGCCAGCACTTTCGCTGCCCACCGTAAAAGGCATTTTGGGCACAGGATAAAGTCCTGACCGGAAATATGTGTCAAGAAAATTTAATCCAATTGCATGGTTTTTAATAAGAACATCACCCTGCCCTAGCTCGGGCAGTATAATATTTTCAAAACTTAAGACATTTGGTCCACCATGTTTATGTACAAGTATTGCTTTTACCATTTGTAATAACTCCTTTGTAAAAGGATGAACCAGTTGAAGTTAGTCTTCGCATGTATAAGTCATAAGTGCTCCCTCGTAGTATATTTAGAATATAATGCTCTGAAAACACAACAGAATTTATTACTTTGTTAAAAAGACTTTATTTTTATAAAAAAGTGTTTTAAAAGGCCTCATTTTAGAATCATATTTTACTTATTAAATATGTAGGCTTGAATTTAATATTGGTAGCCGTTTTTTGTTGCAGGGGCATTCTTGTAAATCAGTTCAATCTGTTTTTATGCCCTCAGAAAACAATAAATTACCAAATAATCTCATTCACCTCAAGCTAGTGCTAGGTGAAACTTTATCGGCTTTAAACTTTTTTTAAGCCGTAAAATAAGGATATAACTATGAAAAACTTAATTGCTGCCGCCTCATTATGCGCATGCATGTTTCAAATACAAGCAAATTTACACGCAAGCGACCGCGATGATTTGTATGAAACAATATTGGCTGCACCTCAAAAAAATGATCAATCGCCACTGAAAAAAACACGCTCTAAAAACGGAGAAAAAAACCTTATTCCTTATCAGGCAACAGGTGGACTAAAAGCCATGGTTGCACAAATAGCACATCAGAATGGTGTTCCAGCAAATATAGCTCATGGCGTGGTAATGGCAGAAAGTCGTTACAACTGCACTGCCTATAACCGCTCAGGTGCATCTGGAATTATGCAGGTGCTGCCTAGCACAGCCCGCTCAGTTGGAGTTCATGGCTCTCTTCGCAGCTGCTCTAACGGCCTTCAAGCAGGAATGAAATATCTGAAATTAGCTTTAAACAGGGGCGGATATGGCTGCTCTGGCGTTTCGCTCTATCAAAAAGGCGTTTATGCGCGTCCCTTATGCACAGCATACGGACGTAAGGTGATGGCATATGCTCAGGGTGTGTAATTCATTTAACTGAAAAAACTTTATGAGCAAGCCTGTCGCCTGCCTTAATTTTAAGGCGACGGGCAGTACCAGCTTTTAACTCCAGAACAGCAAGAACATTAACACCACTGCTAATCATGCGTTCTGAGAATGGCTCTGTATTTTCTTCAATTCTGTGTATTTTACCATCAGAAGTTATAAAAACCATATCTAAAGGTATGTAAGTATTTTTCATCCACATACTTATGGGCCGTTCAATACCAAAATCGAACAACATTCCTTGATCATCCTGCATTGATTGTCGGAACATAAGCCCTTGAGCTTGTTCTTCGGCCGTTTTCATAACTTCTATTTTAAGTTCAACACTACCATTTTGAGTAATGATTTCCAGGTTTTCAAAACTCAAGTTTTGCGAGGATGGCATAGGCTTTTTCCCTCCCGCCAAAAGCTTCTGCCCTGCCTGAGCTAAGGTAGCCGCGGCTTCAGTTTCAGGCCGACGAAGAATGTTTTTGGTTATGGACCAGCCAATGGCCAGGAGCAAAACAACAACAAAACTGGCTACAAAGATACGTGAGCGATTCTGTTTCAAGCTGTAATCCGCTTCAGACTATTAAAATATTGCAAAGTTCCGGCAAGCCCCCACACCTTTTAAACACAAAAAACTTTAAAAAAAAGCTGTTAACCGTCTCAAGTGTTAATCCTTAATGGGATGAAGGCAAGCGGCTTCCCTCTGTAAGTCTGACTTCTGCAGCCATAAGTCCGTTATCGCTATCGCCATAGCGCACCAGAATAGATTGACCTGGCTTAAGCTCTAGAATACCAAATTTACGCAATACTTCCATATGAACAAAAATATCAGGCTTGCCCTCTCCCGTACTGACAAATCCAAACCCGCGCAGTCGGTTGAACCATTTGACAACTGCAAGCTCGAGCCCGCTGGTTGGTGTCACAGAAACGTGAGTGCGTGGTGCAGGAAGCTGAGCAGGATGAAGAGCAGTGCTTTCATCCATGGAAATAATATGGAACGCTTGATAACCTCTTGCGCCTTGAGAAGCCTCAACTACAATCCTTGCCCCTTCGTGAGCTGTTTGATACCCATCTTTACGAAGGCAGGTAATATGCAAAAGAACATCAGCTATGCCGTTGTCGGCAACAATAAAACCATACCCCTTAGTAACATCAAACCACTTTATGGTACCCGACACTTCAATAACATCAACATGATGCTCTTCAGCAGTTTTGAGAGACGAACCCTCTACTGCTGAACTATCAAAAGGTTTACCATTTATTTTCGTGTTTAAATCGTTAGTAGCCATTGCCGCAACCCATACCTCGAATCGCCAAAAAGCGAATCTCTTGCATTCAAGATAGCATCCCTTCAAAACTCTTAAAGCCCTAAGCTTGAGTTATGCCCTAACAAACTTCTGCACGACACCATCATTTTTCAAGGCTTATGACTTAAAAACTTGGAAGGAACCCAAATTTATAATACTTAAGCTTATATTATCATCCGTTTTTAAGTAATATATAAATAATTAAATAATTTTTGCCCTTTTAAAAAAAACATAAAGTCCTAAGTTGTATTAAATACAAAATGCCTTTAAAGGTCTGGCAGTCGCGGGTGTAGCTCAATGGTAGAGCAGCAGCCTTCCAAGCTGAATACGAGGGTTCGATTCCCTTCACCCGCTCCAAATCTGCCTTTGGATTTCTTTTAAACAGTACACTAACGCACAAAGTGCTTTTTTAATACTTTTGATTATTTTTACCGGTTGTGATCAAAATTTATTTAAAACTATAACCTGCTTTACTAAACCCTGTAATCTGCTTTTCCGTGCACTAAACAAGCGCCTTAACTCGTTTACAATCAATCATTGCCTCAAAGATTGAGAGCTTCATATTTATTTCACGATCGCATGTTAAAAGCAGAATTAATTGAAGTTACACGCTAGTTCCCCATGCTTGAATTGTGTTTTTTGCATCAATATCTAACAGCCCCATAATGTTGAGTGTCTAAATTTCAACAATTTTAAAGCCTGGGTTCAGTCATTTCACTTGAGAAATTATTGCCTTGAATTAAAGTATTGCATGCATACCATGCGCAATCTAATGGTTTAGCTATGCATTCATTGGCATTAATCTAAATCTTGCACAAAATTGCCATGCGTTTTGCAAGTTCTGCCAAAACAGTCTGCTTTGATGGTATTATAAATCCAGGGATAATTTTTGTATGAGGTTTAGGGTTATCGCTTCCACCAGCTGTAAAGCTCAATTCGCTTGGTCTTGATGGTCCAATCCGCTTAAAGAGTCGTTTTGGCTTTGAAATGATTTCAAAACGTCCCTCAATATTACCAGCTGTTTCCGAATTTCCCAGCAGCAATATACCATGCTGCTGAAGGGCAAAGTGAAACAGTGATATAACCTTTGCCTGCGCCTCTGTACCTAGATAAATCAGTAAATTTCGGCATGAGATAAAATCAATTTTAGAAAATGGCTGGTCCAGGAGTACATCCTGCACTGTAAAAACAACGTTGGCACGCAATTCTGGTGAAATTTTATAGCCATTTTCTTCTTTTATGAAGAAACGCTCAAGACGTTCTTGAGAAACATTCAACATTATTGTTTCAGGATAGAATCCTTCCCGTGCCGAAGCAATGGCATCTGTATCAACATCAGAGGCAAAAATCTGAAGTTTCAATGCGCGTTTGGAAATCGCGATCTCCTCACGCAGCAACATGGCAAGCGAATAGGTTTCTTAACCACTACTACACCCTGCAACCCAGATGCGTAATGGTTGTTCTACACTATGTTTACGTACAAGATCTGGGATAATATGGTTTTTAAGATAATCAAAAACCTTTTGATCCGGAAAAAAACTTGTAACATTGATTAAAATATCTTTGGACAGCAGTTCCAGTTCAACTGCATCAGATTTTAAGAATTTAAGGTAGGTCGCCATATCATGTGCGCCGATTGCACCCAGTACCATACGCCGCTCAATGCGACGTCTAAGTGTGCCCTGCTTGTAAAGGGTGAAATCATGGGACGTTCGTGTGCGCAGCAATTCAATAATTTCATGAAGGGTATCATTATTTGTTGATCCGTTGTCATCATTGCGATTTTTAGTCGTCTCAGGCTTAACAGAACCATTTTTACGGGAATTATATCTGGTCAATGCTGCGGGTATCTCTTTTAGTTCAAGTATGGAATCTACAGCACCAGCATCAAATACACTGCGCGGCATACCGTCATATTCTGCTTCATCAAAATTTTGGGCAATAATAAAACCACCTTTGGCTTTAAGAACTTTTGCGCCTTCGCTACCATCTGAACCTGTGCCAGACAGGATTATACAGGCACTTCGTGTAGCGCACTCATCAGCGAGCGAACGCAAGAGAAAATCAATTGGCAGTCGTGCACCGTGGGGCGCATCAGGTTTGGACAAATACAGAGCAGCATTCTTAACTGACAAATAAGCGCCAGGTGGAATGACATAAAGATGATTGGGCGCGAGCCTTTTTCCGTCTTGTGCTTGAGACACAGTCATTTTTGTATGGCTGGCAAGAAGTTCAACAAGCAAAGTGTCATGGTTGGGATCAAGATGTTGAACCAAGATAAATGCCATGTCTGGTTTATCGGGCATTGCACCCATAAGCTTACGGCAAGCCTCCAAGCCACCAGCAGATGCTCCAATAACCACAATTGTAAAATCATCACTAATTGAATGATCAATTAAAGAACGAGCCTCAGGCTCTTGTTGAAATGGTGTGTGCTGAGGTTGGGTTTCAGAGTTGTTTGGCATAAGTAACCTGTCTTTGAAATCCACAGAGACACATAATATATCCAAAGTCACGATTTAAATCATCTGGCTTGAAGCAAAATCAACTCTTAATCGATGACAATGAGTAGTTTCCGACCCTAGTGATTTATTGAAGAATAATTTATGCGATTTGTTATTTAAAACCTAAAGACTTGTCATGACCACACACACAACAACTTAAGTACGCTCAATGCAACTATACTCAAACAGACACCAATATTGCAATTGAAAGTGCTTAAATTACATTACTGAAGGCGAAGTAATAGGAATTAACCGTAGATCAAAACTATTTAGAGCAACTATGTCCAATATTTGTCAAATTATGGTCTTAGACTTTGTTTATAATGCAGCTCTTAGTCTTATGGCTGCAGGAGTTCTCTATTACAATTTGGCACTTTTTTTACAGTCTACAATTGCCGCCGCTGCAATGAGACTCGCTTCAGTCGGCACGATTACAGATACCCTATAACTTTCACATTTAAAAAATTTAAACCGTTATTTTCAAATGAATTTTACAGGAGGACTTCATGTCTCAGCATAAAATCGCAGTTTTCAATGGCAGCATGTGCAATGATTCCTCTAACACCAAACTTGCTACCGCACTTGCAGCGCTTGCTCCTGAAGACTTTGAGTTTAAGCATATTGATACAGAGGACCTGCCGCTATATAACCCTGATGAGAGTGAAAATCCATTTATGGCTGTGCAACGCATCAAAACTGATATTGCGTCAGCTCATGGCATATTATTTGTAGCACGGGAATGCAACCGCTCCATTCCCAACGCACTCAAGAACGCCATCGACCATGTCTTACACTCTTGTAAACGAACTGAATGGATTGGTAAACCTGCTGGTGTCATTGGAACCTCCATTACTGCTCTGGGAACTACAACCGCGCAGCAGCATTCTCGCAATATCCTTGCCTATTTTAATATGCAAACCCTTAGTCAACCAGAAGCATTTATTCATGCCAAGGAAGGGTTATTTGATTTGAATGGCAATATTGGTATTGATAGCAAAGTTCTTCTACAAAGTTGGGTAAATAGATATGTGATCTGGGTTAAAAAACATGTTGATACGAATTTATAATGACTTTTACGTCGCGTGCATGTTTCCATGTATGCGACCGGGAAGTAAGTTGAGCATAACGCGCTTCTCAAGATACGATATTTCTAACTTTAAAATAAACACGTTACAAAAAGTAAGTTAATGGTGACCTCGACTGGATTCGAACCAGTGACCCACAGCTTAGAAGGCTGTTGCTCTATCCGACTGAGCTACGAGGCCAAAATCTGTTTAAAGCAGAATTTGAGACGCTATTCATGTAAACACTATAAAGCTAATGTGTCCACTGCCCTACACGCGTAGACTTAAAATTATCTGAGTAAATAGCTGCTTTGCGTGTTGCTACTTTGGGCTGTTCAACTCTGTATGGAATACCATTTTTAACAGCATATGCAATAGCTTCCTCAACAGTATCAAACCACAGCTTAATTTGAGAATTCATGTCACTAGAAGACGTATAACCCATAAGTGGATCGGCGTTTTTGCGTTTTTCTGGCTCATATTCAAAAAGCCATCCTTTTGATTTTGCCGGACCAGACTGCATGGCTGAATTTGGGGGGCGATGAATGCGGGCGCTCATGTATCCTCAAAAAGTTTTGGATTAATGGTTTTGTAAAATATTTAAAGAATACAACTAAAGTGGTCGGGGCGATAGGATTCGAACCTACGACCCTCTGGTCCCAAACCAGATGCGCTACCAGACTGCGCTACACCCCGACTATGGACTGCAGTTAGCTGTTATTTTATGTGAAAGCAAGATTTATCTCGCTGAACCCCGAAGATTTCAGCCTTTAAGTTTCATGGGTATACCAGCTACCATAAATATGACCTGATCACAAATTTCAGCCATTTTTTGGTTAAGCCTGCCCTGTGCATCTCGAAATTCACGCGCCAGCGCATTATCAGGTACTATGCCTAAACCGACCTCATTACTCACAAAAATAACAGGGCGTGCTGCCTGCTTGACGCTCTGTATCAAGGCATCAGACATTGCATTATAATCGCGCCCAGAACAAATCAGGTTTGAAAGCCACAATGTAAGACAATCAACCAGAATAATACTATCCGCGCTGTTTTCTTTCATCAGCAGGCGTGGCAGGGCAATAGACTCTTCAATCAACCGCCAATGGGCACCACGCTCGGCTTTATGATGAGCAATACGTAGTTTCATTTCCTCATCTTCTGCGGTGGCGGTTGCAATATATAAACACTCAAGCCTCAATGCCTCAGCCATGTTAAGGGCATAAGTCGTTTTACCAGAACGTGCACCACCAAGAATAAGGGCTTTCATCAACGATTACTATTTCTTCCCAAATGGATTTTCACTTGTGCGCATTGACAAACGCACTGGCACGCCAGGCAAGTCAAATGCAATCCGCAATTGGTTCACCAGATAACGCCGCCATGATTCTGGCAAAGCATCCAGCTGGTTGCCAAACAGTGCAAAATAAGGTGGCCTTGATTTTGGCTGGGTCATGTAACGAATTTTAATACGGCGTCCAGACACAGCAGGCGGTGGATGACTGGAGAGCACCCCATCCAGAAACTTGTTGATCTGCGATGTGGACACGCGTCGGTTCCAGATTTCATGCACCTTGAGCACAGCTTCCATCAGCTGATCAAGACCCTGCCCGCCAAGTCCTGAGACTGGCACGAGAGGAGCGCCTTTGACTTGCGGCAGGAGACGATCCATTTTCTCTTGCAATTCAGCTAGTTTGCCTTTTTCAGAACGCACAAGATCCCACTTGTTAAGGCCAATAACCAGTGCGCGCCCTTCTTTTTCCACAAGATCAACAATGGATAAATCCTGTTTTTCAAATGGAATTGTTGCATCCAGAAGCACAATAGCCACCTCTGCAAATTTTACAGCCCTGATACCATCAGTTGCTGCAAGCTTTTCAAGTTTATCCTCAATGCGGGAGCGTTTGCGCAAACCTGCCGTATCAAAAATCTTGAATGCCCTGCCCTTCCAGTAAAGCTCTAGCCCAATCGCATCACGTGTAATTCCAGACTCTGGCCCAACAAGCAGGCGTTCTTCCCCCAAAAATCGGTTTATAAGGGTGGATTTACCAGCATTTGGGCGCCCAACAACTGCAATCTGAATTGGTTTTGAAGCATCATCCTCGTCATTTTCAACTTCGTCTTCAGCCTCACCAAAAATCTGAACTTCCAGTGCCATCAAGGCCTGATACAAATCGACCAGCCCATCGCCATGCTCAGCAGAAATGGGGACAGGATCTCCAAGTCCCAATGAGAATGCATCATAGGCCCCATCCAGCCCAGCCTTGCCCTCTGCTTTATTGGCAAGCAGCAAAACTGGTTTATTGGACTTACGGGCCAGCTGTGCAAAAGCCCGATCATCAGGTACAACACCCTGACGCGCATCCATAACAAACAGTACAACATCTGATTCATCAATTGCGGCTTCGGTTTGCGATCTCATGCGCCCCATAAGCGTATCAGCAGCAGCGTCTTCAAGGCCTGCGGTGTCAATAATCTGGAAATGAAAATCACCCAGCTGTGCATCACCCATGCGACGGTCGCGTGTTACACCTGGTCTGTCATCAACCAACGCAAGTTTTTTACCAACAAGCCTGTTGAATAATGTTGACTTGCCAACATTTGGTCGTCCTATAATTGCAACTGTGAGCGTCATTTGATCTGCACCTGTCCACCACGAATTTGTGCAAGTAAAAGCTGTGCTCGTTCGCGCATTGTAGATGGCGTTTCAGAATCCAGCGCAATCTGTTCAAAGTACGAACTTGCTGCACTTAAATCGCCAGCTTTGAATTTTGCGAGCCCAAGCAGCTCTCTAGCGGAATTTCGCCACGGATTGCCTGGCGCTGAGAGCAAACCAATCCGCATACTCAATTCATCTATGGGAATTGTATCAGCCAACAGCAGTGCAGATCGCAGTTTTGCAAGGTTTTGCATAATGGGCTCAACAGATGCATCTACTGTTAAAGAATCATATAGCTTAACAGCGCCCATGGAATCTTGCTTGGCTACCTCCGCAGCATTTCTGAACTTTGCTAAAACTGTATATGCTTTTGTGCCCTCTTTGGCCAAAGAAGCAAAGGCTGCTTCCGCCTCAGCGGACTTTCCAGCCTTTGCCAGGCTTATGGCATCCTCAAATTTTTCAGCACTTGCTTCAGCCGCCTGCTGTTCTTTATGCTGGTAAAACCGCCAGGCACCAACCGCAATCACAAATACGGCAGCACCCACAATCAATAGATTACCATATTTTTTCCACATGGCTTCCAGCTTTTGCTGGCGGACTTCATCATCAACTTCACGGAATATGTCAGGCATTGTATATCTTCATAGTGTATGATTTGTGTATTATGACTGTCACCGCTAACACACACTGTCTGGCAAGGCTAGATAAACATCGTATATTCAATATTAGACCTTGACCGCGCCTGAATTCTTATCATTTTAAAGAGCGCAGGTTAAATATTTTAAGGTAGCATAAAGATAATGACTGAAAGAGATCAACAGAGTAAAATGCCTATAATACGCGCATTTCTGGGTGGTACAGCAGTTGCCTTTGCCATGGTTGGAATAGCGTTGTTCTGGGTCTCAACGCATTCAAACACAAAAACGACAGTTTTAGTCAACGAAACAAAATCTGCTGAGATAATTTTAGCTCCAGTTTTGAATGTAACTCGTGATCAAATTCCAGTTATCAGTGAACCTGAAAACATGGCATCCTCTGAAAATATATTTTCTGCCACACCTAAAAAGGTTAAATCCCTCAGCATTGAGACAAAGCCAGATTAGTCCAGCAATACAGGCGCTTCAGCCTGATTATCAAAAGGATTATACTCTTCTTTCACATCCACTTGTAAAGGTCTCATCTCAGGCCAGTTAGCTTTGGCATGCCTGTTGAAAGGCGACCATGGTCGATCTTCTGTTGGCGAACGAGCCGTATCAATAACCATCTTACCAGGCATTACACGCACACCTACTGCCCCAGCGACCTCCAGATTTTTACGGTCAACTATAAGCTCTGCACCACAATATTTAGGTGCATATTCTGTTGTGATAACAATATTTGCTCTTTGACAATCCACTGCCAAAGCTGCACGATCATAAATAAGAGCAACTTTACGACCATCATGCAATGTGCCAATACAGCCTAATTTATCGCACTCCCCTACAGATAATGGAGGCGCGGTTTTTGCAGTTGAACGCCCATCACCATCAGCACGCAGCCATTGCTCTGCGGCAAAGCGATTAGCTTTTTTACCTAAAATGCCCAACTTTCCGTCTGCGCCTCGTATTGCAATTGCATCAGGCGTTGGTGGAATAAGCACATCATAAGTTTTACCTGCTGTTGCACCTATAATACCAATGACAAAAAACGGTATCGCCATGAGCCGCATGGCCCAGCTCCGCCAGATTACCATACACAAAACGCCCAGACTAAGATATACAATCGACCACGATGCGAACGCTTTAAGATGCACAGTTGCACCAGGAAGTGCTGCTAGCCAGTGTGCCATCATGAGCACTGCATCTATACCAACGCCAAGATACAGCCAAACAAAGCCATCAAGCCCAAATGGGTAAAGCAGCGTACCTAGCAATGCACCTGGAACTGCAAAAAACTCGATTAAAAGCATGGTAAGTGGATTGCCGATAATCACATATGGGCTGAATTCATGAAAATCATAGGCCATGAATGAAGCTGTTGCACCTGTTGCACAAATAGTTGCAAGCCCCGCCTCTTTAAACCAATGTCCCAGTTTATGCAGCATCGTCACTGGATCAAACCGCATGGAGGAGTGTTGCGGTTGCCACATTTGTGAAGTCGAACCTGTTTGATAGCCCCTCATACGTTTGGCGGTTCGGGCTTCATATACAGCCACCAGAGCAGAAACCGCAGCAAACGATAACTGGAAACTTGCCCCTAAAATAGCTTCTGGCTCAAAAGCAATAACAACCAGAGCAGCCAAAGCAAGATTGCGCATAGTGAGTGCAGGCCGCCCCAAAATAACAGCGGTAAGCATGATAAGCGTCATGAACAGGGCACGTTCTGTGCCAACCCGCGATCCAGACGCAATATCATACAGTATTGCGCCAATAATCGCGATTCCAGCAGCCCATTTTTTAGTTGGATAGCGCAAGGCAAAACCTGGAATGAGTGTCAAGATCAGTCTGGCAAGCCCGAATAGAATACCTGATACCAATGTCATCTGTACACCAGAAATAGTAATGATGTGAAAAATGCCAGCTTCCCGCACAATGTCTTTGGCTGCATCGGTCAAAAAATCACGTTTTCCCGTTACCATCGCCACGCCAATAGCAGCAGTATCGCCTTTAAGGCTTGACTGCACCCGCAAAGCCAAAGCATTGCGAACCTGGTCAATATAAGCATGAAAGGAGAATAATAACCCTGGCGTATTTTTAGCCTCCAGTTGCTTTACCTGCCCCAAAGTAGAGCCAACTGCTCCAATACGTGCAAAAAAAGCATCTCTGGCAAAATCATAACCACCTGGGATTGAGGCATGAGAAGGTGGCAAAAGCCTTGCTTTTAAAGCTACATAATCACCTGCCTGATAGTTTGGTGTTTTGCGTGTTGAAACCCGTATCCGATATGGCGTTGTTTGAAGTGTTAATCCTTCTGCGCTCTCCACACGCAACACAAGGCGCGCGCCCTCGTTACGCAGATCAATCTGCTCAACAAATCCTGTAAGTGCCACAATTCTGGCGCGATCCAGCACGGGTGCAGCAACACGATAATTACGAAACCCTGCACTGAACATGCCAGCAAAAACAGCTGCAAACGCAACCATAATGCCATATAAAACCAGATGATTGCGCGAAAAATACGCACATAAACTGGCAGATAGTGCCAAAAATCCAATTAGCATGAGCGATGGTTCGTGGTCAGCTGTCAGATAGATGACAACCCCTGCCCCTGCTGCAACGGGTATCCATAAAAACATCCGCCTTGAGTCAACTTCCAAAAGTGCAGCTTTTTTAAACCAGGCTAAAAAAACCGCAAAAAGCGATGAGCCAACATCACTCTTATTCTCGTTTGCCCCTAACCACGGCAAGGCAGTCGCACGGGGTTTACCCTGTACGTCTGTTTGGCTATGTTGGTGGTGGGGTTGATTCACATAAGGTATCCAGTAAAGACTTTGTTAGCACTATCATCCATCGAAAATATAAATTCGAGTCCTTTTTTGTTCACTGCCTTATTTTTAAGCCTGTATTTTACTTCGGTTATTGGCTCATTAGAAACACATTTACCAACCCTGTTATTTCAAAACCTGATTAGCAAGCCCCCTACCCTCATTGACCTTGCCCGCACACATGCTACGAGGGGCTACAGAAAACGACAGTGCTCCGCCGCATATCCACTACAAAAAACTTCACTTCGGAAAAGTTGAATTCATGCTAGATACCCAAAAGCCCGTCATTACCCGTTTTGCGCCTTCACCAACAGGCTTTCTCCATATTGGCGGTGCCAGAACTGCCCTTTTCAATTGGCTCTATGCAAAGCGCATGGGCGGTAAAATGTTGCTGCGCATTGAGGATACTGACCGCGAACGCTCAACACCAGAAGCAATTGATGCAATTATAGACGGCTTAAACTGGCTTGGTATTCACCATGATGGTGAAATCACATACCAGTTTTCAAGGTTAAAACGTCATGCAGAGGTTGCAAACCAGCTTTTGACCGAGGGCAAAGCCTATAACTGCTATGCGAGCCAGGAAGAATTGACCCAAATGCGTGATCTTGCCAGAGCAGAGGGCCGTCCGCCTCGCTATGACGGTCGCTGGCGAGATCGCGCCTCAAATGAGGCACCTGTCAATGCAAAGCCTGTTATTCGACTCAAAGCTCCTCTTGAAGGCGAAACCATCGTAGATGATGCGGTTTTAGGACGCATAAGCTGGTCTAACAAAGACTTAGACGATCTCATTCTGCTGCGTTCTGATGGCACGCCAACCTACATGCTCGCAGTTGTAGTTGATGATCATGATATGAACGTTACCCATATCATACGCGGCGACGACCATTTGACAAATGCAGCTCGTCAAACCCAGATTTATCAGGCAATGGGCTGGGATGTTCCATCCATGTCACATATTCCCCTCATACATGGTGCAGATGGCGCAAAGCTTTCAAAGCGCCATGGAGCCCTTGGAGTTGAGTCATATCGGGCAATGGGCTATCTGCCAGAAGCTTTGCGCAACTATCTTGTACGCCTTGGCTGGAGCCACGGAGATACAGAATTTTTTACAACCGATGAAATGACAGCCCTGTTTGATCTGAAGGGAGTTGGTCGCTCCCCAGCCCGCTTTGATTTTGCTAAGCTTGAAAATATCAGTGGACACTACATAAGAGCTGCATCTGATGAACGTCTTATGGAGGCCATTGATACAATTCTACCCCATATTCCCCAGGGCGCTGATATTATGACAAAGCTGGTCGATGTAACCCGCACACGCTTGCTGGCTGCGATGCCTGGCTTGAAAGAACGAGCGAAGACTCTACTGGAACTTGTTGAAGGTGCTGATTATTTAATGAATAGTCGCCCCTTGCGAATGGATGAAAAAGCGGATGGCATTTTAGCTGATGGCGGACGCGAGCGACTCGTCCTTATGATAAATGCCCTTGAAACAGCTTCCGAATGGACAGCCTCAGCTCTGGAGGAAATTGTTCGTAATGTTTCAGAGCTGAACAAGGTAAAACTTGGTCAGTTGGCACAACCCCTTCGCGCAGCTCTTACAGGCCATTCAACATCTCCTGGAATTTTTGATGTGTTGGAAGTACTGGGGCGTGAGGAAAGTTTGGCGCGGTTGAGAGATCAGTCAAATTAAACCAATTTAGAACATTGCGCTGGAGAAGAGCTTGAAGGTATTTGTGCAATGCGGTAGGAACCATTTAACGATATGCAACCATAGTTTGAAAGGCACATCATGACTGTCCAAAACGGAACGTTCACAATTGATAGTAAAACAGTTGATATGCCAGTAAAGGAGGGGTCAATTGGCCCTGCTGTTGTTGATATTGCAGCTCTTTATAAAAATACCGGCATGTTTACTTACGATCCAGGATTTACGTCCACCGCTTCATGCGAATCTAAGATTACATATATTGATGGCGATAAAGGCGTGCTTCTCCACAGGGGTTACCCAATTGAACAGTTGGCGGAAAATGGCGACTTTTTGGAAACATGCCATTTACTGCTCCATGGTGAATTACCTACCCCAGCTGAAAAAGTAGATTTTGACCATCGCGTTACGCGTCATACTATGGTTCATGAACAAATGATGCGATTTTTCCAGGGTTTCCGCCGTGATGCGCATCCCATGGCAATCATGGTTGCTTCTGTTGGAGCAATGGCTGCTTTCTATCACGACTCAACTGACATTTCCGATCCACATCAGCGCATGGTTGCTTCCATGCGTATGATCGCCAAAATGCCTACACTTGCAGCCATGGCCTACAAATATTCAATAGGTCAACCTTTTGTCTATCCAAAAAATGATCTGGATTATGCAGCAAATTTCTTGAATATGTGTTTTTCAGTACCCTGTGAAGACTACAAAGCAAATCCAGTTCTGGCGCGTGCATTGGATAAAATCTTTATTCTTCATGCAGATCATGAACAGAATGCCTCCACTTCCACAGTACGCTTGGCAGGGTCTTCTGGTGCTAATCCTTTTGCCTGCATCGCGGCAGGCGTTGCCTGCTTGTGGGGACCAGCACATGGCGGCGCCAATGAAGCTGCTTTAAAAATGCTGGAGGAAATTGGTTCTGTTGAGCGCATTCCAGAATATATTGCTCGTGCAAAAGATAAGAATGATCCATTCCGCCTGATGGGCTTTGGTCATCGTGTCTACAAAAACTATGATCCTCGCGCCAGGATTATGCAAAAAACAACGCATGAAGTCCTTCAAGAACTTGGTATCAAGGATGATCCATTGCTCGATGTTGCCATGGAACTGGAACGTATCGCGCTTTCCGATCCCTATTTTATTGAGAAAAAACTTTATCCAAACATAGATTTTTATTCAGGCATAACGTTAAAGGCTATGGGGTTTCCAACATCCATGTTTACAGTGCTGTTTGCTGTAGCACGTACCGTCGGCTGGATTGCTCAATGGAAAGAAATGATTGAAGATCCTGCACAGAAAATTGGTCGTCCACGTCAGCTTTACACAGGCGCACCGCAGCGTGATTATGTACCAATGATAAAACGCTAAATTTTACAAAAATCATTATAGTTAAAAAGTGCCTTAAATGGCACTTTTTTTGTTTTGATTATCATTTTCTGCATAGCAGAATTTGTTTGACTATTAAAAAATCAGATAATCACAATATTTTAACGTAAAGTGCCAAGGCCTGCCCTAAGGTAAACCTTGTAAATGAATAGCTGTGAGGCTTAGAAAACTAGCAACAGTGTTTTAAAAGATTGCATGCGTGACAATTTATTTCAAACAGGCTGTATCACCTAAACAGGTTTAAAGTAGCTGCTGTATGATGCCTCCTTTGAAACTTACAGACAGCATATTAAACAGTAGAAAACCATCTAAACTGATTTGCTGAACTAAAAAAATTAGATTGAAATTGTTTACAACTTATAAGTGTATATGGTTCAAAGTTGAAACAATCAATTTGTTGGAAGGCTGAAAAATGTCGATAAATGCAAGTGCCAGAGATGCAGGTACTAAAAATTCAAATGCCAAATTTTCTATTGATGAATATGAGGCACTCCGGCTTTTGGAAAAGCGAGCCATAAAAGCCAATGACTCAATACTATTGGAACAACTTGAAACTGTTAGACTGGAATACCTTGAAGATGTTTGTTCTAATGAACCAAGCTCTGAAACAGAGGGGCTAAAGACTATTAAATTTGCGATCTGGCTTATAGGTCAACTGCAAAATCATAAACTTGAAAAAGTTGTCGCAAAACTGGCTTTACATTCTGCCTTGGACGAAAGCAAAGAAAATGGAATAAATGGTTTTGTTTTAGGACAGGTACGTCAAGCTGTTAATGTTTTACCTGAACGCGCTCGAGAGCTGGATTACTGGGCAGAGCTGCATAAAACACTAAACAGCTTTTTACGCGGCCTCGCCGTCCCTAAACTTGCTTACGAAAATCCAGAAAAATCTATCTTGCCCTGTAAGGAGGAACACCCTGATCAGGCAGAAAAAGATTAGCAGGAGGAGCGCATGTTTGCCAAAACACATCAATTGGAATACCTCCACGAGGATACCAGTATCCACCAATACGCAGCCATTTTGGGCCTAACAGATTAACAATCTTCTTGGCAATTCCAATTGTACAATCTTCATGGAAAGCACCGTGATTTCGGAAGCTTGTGAGATAAAGCTTTAGCGACTTTGATTCTACCAGCCACTCATCAGGCACATAATCAATCACCAGAATGCCAAAATCTGGCTGTCCTGTCACCGGACAGATGGACGTAAACTCTGGCGCTGTAAACCTTGCAGCGTAATCAGTCCCAACATGTGGATTTGGAACGCGGTCTAACATTGCTGTTTCGGGCGAAGTAGGCAACTCGCTTGATTGCCCAAGATGCAGGCGAGTATTGGAAACTTGTGCATTAGTCCCAGTTTTTGTTGTATCACTCACGTTAATACCCTTCCTTAAACTTTCATTTTAAGTCTATAGACAGGATATGCGGGCCTTAGCAACACTGCGCTTTGACCCCCTTGCGTTCAGGGACTGAAAATGATTTTGCATTGGCTAAATCACTTGTCCAAATGCTTGATAATAGTGTATCAGCGCTTGTACGCTTTTAAATATGTCTAACCTGATGGAACCTTTTTATGACTTGTATTGTCGATATTATTTCACGTCAAATTCTTGATAGCCGTGGCAACCCAACTGTTGAAGTTGATATTGTCCTTGAAGATGATTCAATTGGTAGAGCGGCTGTTCCATCCGGCGCGTCAACTGGTGCCCATGAAGCCGTTGAACTGCGTGATGGTGGTAAAGAATACATGGGTAAAGGTGTCTTGAAAGCTGTTGAAAATATTGAAACTGAAATTGCAGAGGCCATTATAGGGATGGATGCCGAAGATCAGACCGGCATTGATTCTGTCATGATTGAATTGGATGGAACGCCAAACAAAGCTAGATTGGGTGCAAATGCAATTCTGGGTGTGTCTCTGGCTGTGGCAAAAGCTGCTGCCGAAGCGCGTGGAATGCCGCTCTACCGTTATGTTGGAGGTACATCAGCACGCGTTCTGCCAGTTCCCATGATGAACATAATCAATGGTGGTATGCATGCTGATAATCCAATTGATTTTCAGGAATTCATGATCATGCCAGTTGGCGCGCCAACATTTTCTGAAGCGCTGCGGATTGGTACTGAAATATTTCATACATTGAAAAAGGCCCTTAAAGACGCGGGCCATAATACAAATGTGGGTGATGAGGGTGGCTTCGCACCAAATCTTCCATCTGCTGAAGCAGCGTTGGATTTTATAATGGCCTCCATCAAGGCTGCTGGTTTTGAACCAGGTAAAGATGTGTACATAGCACTTGATTGCGCAGCAACAGAGTTCTTCAAGGATGGCAAGTATAACTATCATGGTGAAGGTAAAATTAGAACCATTGAGGAGCAGGTCGCCTACCTTGCAAAACTTGTGAATGAATATCCAATTGTATCAATCGAAGATGGCATGTCAGAAGATGACTGGACAGGCTGGAAACTGTTGACTGATGCTGTTGGTTCAAAATGCCAGCTTGTTGGAGACGATCTTTTCGTAACAAACGTAACGCGCCTGAGCGATGGCATAAAGCAGGGGGTTGGCAACGCAATCTTGATCAAGGTTAACCAGATTGGAACTTTGACAGAAACACTTGCAGCAGTAGACATGGCACATCGCGCTGGCTACCGCTCCGTCATGTCTCACCGTTCAGGTGAAACTGAAGACGCAACAATTGCCGATTTGGCAGTAGCTACAAATTGTGGACAGATCAAAACTGGATCACTGGCCCGTTCAGACCGGTTGGCTAAATACAACCAGCTATTGCGCATTGAACAGGAGTTGGGCGATCAGGCAATCTATGCAGGGCGTGGTGCTTTAAAAGCATTGGCGTAACCTAAACAAATTGCAGGCTGGTCTTATCATCAGCCTGCAGATTTATCCTTCTGTAAAAGCAGCTTTTGCGATTTGTATGACAGGCAGGCCCTTCCTGTTTTACAGTCATCAACACAGCATCCTGGTCACAGTCTACAAGCATTTCAACTACACTTTGAGTATGACCACTGCTTTCCCCTTTGCGCCAGAGTTTTGATCTTGAGCGAGACCAATACCAGGCTTGCCCAGTTTCGATTGTTTTAGCCAATGCTTGATGATTCATATGTGCAACCATAAGCACCTGCCCGCTTGCACTATCTATAGTAACAACAGTGACAAGCCCATTTGCATCAAATTTTGGGGTAAAACTCAGGCTTTCTTCAAAACTCATTGAATGCCACGCAGTTGAGTAAAAAAGCGCACCTGCTCCGCAGGCTCATCTTTAAAAACACCTGTGAATTGACTTGTAACAGTGGAAACGCCCTGCTTTTGCACACCACGCATCGCCATACACATATGCTCCGCCTCTATTAAAACAGCTAAACCGCGCGGCTTTAAAGCTTCAAGTATTGCACCCGCAATCTGTGCTGTCATTGCTTCTTGCGTCTGCATGCGTCGCGCAAAAATATCAACCACTCGTGCAAGTTTTGATAAACCTACAACCCCCTCACTTGGATAATATCCAATATGTGCCTTTCCAATAATTGGCACAAGATGGTGCTCACAATGGGAATAAAAAGGAATATCCCTTACCAGAACCATATCCTTGTAGCCCTGAACTTCTTCAAAAATGCGCTCAAGCTCTTCAATTGGATCTTTTTCATAGCCTGAAAACAGGCTTTCATACGCTTTGACAAAACGTTTTGGAGTATCAAGTAAACCTTCGCGATCGGGATCATCCCCCGCCCAGCTAATTAAAACTCTTGCCGCAGCCTCAGCTTCAGCGCGTGAGGGGCGTTGTATAACAGGCTTTGGCGTAGCAGTTATCTGCTCATGAGAACTTTTTTTTATATTCGAGGTTTTAACCACATCGTCCACGTGGAGCCTCCTTTCAAGAAGGTATTAAAATCTAAGTACGGCACAGCTGAAAACAAAACAGTCTGAATACTGCATTTTTCTTCTATGGCAAATACGTTTAAAATGCAGCAAATAAAACTGGCGTGCTGCTTATTGGCGCATATATATTGTGAGCATATAGTCACTACATGTAGCATATGAAAGCTTTACACTCAAATTTGCTTATTCAATCAATATGAACTTTATTAACCAACGGTTTTAAACATGTTTGATGATCTTTACAATAATCGCATTCTTGAGCTGGCAGCTGATATTCCTATGGTGGGACGTTTAAATGAACCACATGGGCGTTCGGTTAAACGCTCAAGATTATGTGGATCAAGTGTATCGGTTGAACTTAAAATGCTTGATGGATGCATATGTGAATTTGCTCATGTGATTAAAGCCTGCGCTTTGGGACAGGCATCTTCATCCATAATGGCAAGAAATGTTATTGGTGCTAGTGTTCTTGAGCTTGAAACAGCTTTAACTCAAGTTCAGTCAATGCTCGAAGACAATGGTACGCCGCCATCAGGCAGGTTTAGTGAGGTAAAAGTTTTAACCCCCGTGAAAGATTTTAAAGCCAGGCATGCCTCGGTACTGCTTACATTCGAAGCGACATTGGAGGCTGCCAGAGCAGCAATTGACTATTTGGGAACTTCTGAAACAGAGCTTGCTGAATTATAAGCACGCTGAATTTATACTGCAGGAGGTATACGCCTTGGATAAGTTTTAGGAACAGGCGCTCTACGCTTTTTACGCATTTCTTCCAAAGCCTCAAGCATGGATTTTTCTGCTTTTATATACAAATTATTTTCGCGCCTAAGCTCTTCTGGCTTTAGAGCGGGACCTTCACTTTTGTTTTCCTCAATGAAACAACCGGAAGCTTTCTTGGTATATGCAAATTTATTTTCATGCTCATTATTTTGAATTGAAAGTTTAAGATAATTTTTTAAAGTTGTGGCATTGGTTATTTTTAAAAGATTTTTGACAGCATCCTGAGGCTTCAACTGGCCTAGAACAACTCGTTCTTCCTGTTCATATTCACTAACTACAAAACTTGGAGAAAACTTTGATAAAGCTTTGCAGGGTAACTCGGATACCATTTTGACCTGCGATTGACTGGAAATTATACGGCTCATTTTATGTCCTTAAAACTTGGTGTTTGAGGTTGCATAAATGGTTAATCTTACACCAGCCTTACAGGATCACTCTAGCGGCACTATTTTATCGCATAGCGTTTTTAATACGCATTGATTAATTGCATAGCTGTCTATGAATTTCAAATAGTCTAGACATCTGGTTTTTAACAGAAAATGGCTCTATGCAGGAATGAACTTTATATGGATCAATTTTACCAGCTTTAATGTTGTCCCAAAGCTGCATGAAAGCTTTGGTCAAATTTACAACAGACTGTTCAGGAGTATCAGCCCGCTCAACCATTTCACCGCTTGTCCCTTCAATGATAACAGAATCATATTGAGGTAGGCGAATGGCGGCAAATGGTCGACCAACGCTTAGCGTCTCCAGAAGGTAACATGGCATTCCCTCAAAAAAAGAGGTTAAAATACCTGCATGACAATTAGCTACAATCCTGGCAATGTGTGTTGCTGGCCTGAAACCGTGTAAAACGGTACAATGTTCAATTTGGGCAAACTCGCTATACCTTGATGGATCACTGGTCCCTATATAATGAAACTCAAACTTTTGAGCCAGTTGTTCATCAAGAGTAGCAAAACATTTAAACATCAGCGGCGGGTCTTTAAATTCATCAAGGCGACCTGCAAACACAATTTTAAATATGCCATCTGAAACATCGAAAGCCTGTGGTTTAAAAATCTCTGTATCTACAGAAACACTCATGACTTCAGCTTTTGAAGCTGCCTTAGGAAAGAGCTGCTCAATACGTTTAACAATATTTGCGTTTACGCATATAATTCGTTTTGCATAACCAAGCGCAATACGTTCATTCAAACTATGCAAAAACCACAGTTTTTTTATAAGACTGTCCATTTTGTCATTCTTTGAACCCTCTCCATGTACTGTTTGTACAGCAGCAATACCCAAAAGACGTGGAATTATAGCTGTTTCAAACCGCTGAAGTTCAGCCGTTGCCCTGCTTGATTTAATCTCCCTTTTAAGAACCTGAATGTAACGCAAAACCCCCATTACAAAGCGTAGCGTGGTTGATTTTAGTAAAGACTTTGCAGCAAGATTAATTTCACTTTGGGGAATGTGTACAACTGGTAGAAAATCAAAAACCCTGCCACCATATTCAAGTGGTGTAATAACACCAATTTTTTTGTCACCTATTTCGTCCACCCCTACAAACAATATAGTAAAGTCGACGGGGAAATTTGCTAAAATCAAACGTATGTGCGTTTCTATTCCACCAATTTTGGAACCACGAGGATCAAGAGGATAAAAAACTACAAGGCGATGCATTATGCACTAATCTGTAAAGGCTTAAGTCTAAGTTTAATATATAAAATACCACATGCCATATATCTTCTAAATAATCCATGCGGATTGGTAGACAAGCGCCAAAACCATTCAAGTCCAGTTTTTTGCATCCATTCAGGGGCCCTGGATTGGGTACACGCAATAAAATCAAGTGCTGCACCAATACCCAAAAAGCCGATATGAGGATGAGATTTTGTAAACCTATCAATAAAAAAGGCAGCTTTAACTGATGGCAGGGCTACAAAACAAAGACTTGCACCAGAAATATCTATGCGTTCTGCACACTCATCTGCCAACTCGCCATCGGGATCAAAGCCAAATTGTGGAGCTTCAATACCTGCAATTTTAAGATATGGATGATTTTCTCTAAGTTTTTTTGTAGCTTTTTTTAATGTATTGATGTCGCTTCCAAACAGATAAACTGAAATATCCATCTGAGCCGCAGCCTCACAAAGCGGATTGATCATGTCAGCACCCGTTGTACGCTCTATTTTTGCACCTATTCGTTTGGCAAGTGAAACAACTGGCTGACCATCAGCTGATACAAATGTTGCCCTGGAATATATGTCGCGAAATCTTGCGTTTAAACGGCGATTGACCATGTGATCAAGATTCAATGTAAGAAAGCTGAACCCAAATCCTGACTTGAGGCATAAAACAGCACTCGACACAGCACTTGACATGGTAGGTATATTTATAACCTGGCCATCAACTTCTACACGCAACTCTGGTGCTAGAAAACGGTTTATCATTTTTATTATCCAAAACTAATGTACCTTGGTTAAGGATATGCTACCGCATTTAAAATTTTTTGCACTATTATTTATATGTTAATCTTAATGTGCATCTCCCTACTCAAGTAGATTTGCATCAGGGAATTTAAAATGAGGCGTTTTGACCAAAAAAGCTTGTTGAACCGAAGAAACCTGCTGGTTGGCGGCACAGTAGGTTTAGCATGCACAGCTGCACAATCAGTGATGGCTCAGCCTTCAACAGAGAAAAAAAGCCTTGCATCAATAGCTTCACAAAACGGCATAATATTTGGCGCAGCGGCGGCACGTGAAATTTTCGTGGATGAAAGCTATCGCAAACTGTATCTAGGCGAAACAAAATCCATAACAACTGACTACGCCCTTAAATTTGATGCCTTGCGCCCAGAGGAAAAAGTATTTCAATTTGAAGGTGCTGACGCCTTGGTCGAATTTGCAGTAGCAAAAGGGCTTATAATACGCGGTCATACATTGGTCTGGAATGAAAATTCACCCCCTTGGCTAAAAAATAAATCCAAGGCCCAGATTACAAAAATCATGGATGAACACATAGACAAAGTTGTCTTGCGCTACAAAGGCAAAATAGATATTTGGGATGTCGTAAATGAGCCTTTTTGGCCAGGTCACAATGCATCTGGAGGATACCGTCAAGGCATATGGTATGATGTACTGGGCAAAGACTACATTGCACAGGCCTTCAAAAGAGCTGCAAAGGCGGATCCAGGTGCCAAACTTGCAATCAATGAAGCCCATACAGAACGCTCAGATGAATTAGGTCTTGCTATTCGCAATGGGTTACTTCGCCTCATTGATGAAATGCAGAACGCAGGCATTCCTTTACACGCAATTGGTTTGCAAGGTCATTTACAGCCCCAGTTTCCCTCGAATGATGCTGGTTATGTAAAATTTTTGGAGCAGATTGCAGCTCGCAAACTTGAAATACATATTACAGAACTGGACATTGATGATACAATCTACACAGGCAGCGTAAGTGTCAGAGATAAACAGGTCGCTGAGCGCGTTTATGCATATCTAAGCCATGTACTGACTGTTCCAAATGTAAAAATGATCAGCACCTGGCAACTATCAGATCGCTACAGCTGGTACAATGATACAGAGGTTTTGCGCAAATCTGGTGCAACCCGCGCTCCACGCCCCTTGCCATTTGATTCTGATATGACAAAAAAACCAATGTGGTTTGCTATTGAAAAAGCTTTGAATGGACGAAAAAAAATTTAAAATAATATGTCTTTTTTCAAATCTTGTCAGGTTCATGTAAGTTTAAGGGATTAATTGTCGTAACGAGGTGATTAATTTTAATACAACATCTCGCCAAAACGAGGGTTAAAACATGGATGCAATAACATTTAATTCAAATTCACCATCGACTGCAAAACTCAAAGACACCAGAATAAGCGATGGGTGGACGGACATATTTACTGGTGGCAACAAAAAGAAAGCCCCAATTCAAAATAGCGAGCCGGCATGTCCAAGAGAAAGATATAAATGGACGCCGCAGGCAATAAAAGAGCATATTCAAAACGATGCTGATTATAATTTTACGCGTAATGAAGCTAAAAGATACACACCAAAGAATAAAATATCCTTGGAAGATCGCAATACTTTAGTTGGCCTTTTAAACCAGCAGAAAGTTTATAGAGAAACTGTCGCAATAGCGCTCAGCCAAAAGAACTACACTAAAGCTGAAGATTACTTAAATCGAGAAATCTGCATTGCTGAAAAACTGACTGATATGTTGTTTGGCTTGAAGCAGAAATATGGGTTCTAGATATCTTTTTTAAAAAATACTGGATATTTAAAGTATTTTTGCCAATAAAGTAGTGCGTTAGTACCTATATAAATGCTCACGCCCCCTGCAATTTTTAATATAAGCGCGACATATCCCTCTCCAAAACTTGTAAAGTAAAGAACACATGCCATGATTGAACTGGCAATACTTATGTTCAAAAAATGAATCCAGGGCATTTTTAAAATTAAATCTCGCGCAATCAACCAACATGTCACTGCGCCAATTACTGTTCCTAGCAAACACCCCAGCGCAGCACCTGCAAGCCCATAAAATATCAGCCCCAAAGAGCACAGCAATACGGTGGCGATAACTTCAACAAAACTAATCAGAAGCAGCATTGATGGTTTTTCTGCTAAAACAAATATCTGATCCAGAAAATGTACACGTATGTTGCGCAGACCAGCTGCAACAACAGCAATTGGCAAAATAACATATGTTGTTTTTTGAAATTCTGTACCAATCATGAGATTTACAATTATAGGCCCAACCAGTAAAATTCCAATAACTGTAGGCAGAACAAGTCCTGTCAGTAATGCACCATTAAGAGATACCTGTTCAAAGGCCTTATCCCGTTCACCATTATTCATGAACTTGAGTGCAAGTGGGTAAGAGGCGGCGGTAACAAGCATGGCAATAACAGAGACTGCCCTTTGGCCAAGTCCCCAGCCAACAGACAATAGCCCAACTTCAGTGCTTCCTCGAAAATATTCAACGATTAAACGTATGCCATTAACTGAAAACCATGCAAGTCCACCTGCAACAAGAAGTGGAAGGCCAAATGCAAAGGCAGCTTTTAAAATTGATGTGGATGGCCAAGCAAATTCAGCCCCTAATTCAAGCCTAAACCAGATTATACAAAGGGAAATAAACTGAGCTATGACAAAACCTGCAAGTGCAGAGGATACTCCATTGCCATAATTTACAAGAAGTACAAACCCTAGAATAGTGCCAAGAATTGGGCCAAGCATCTGAATGATAGTGTAATCAAGAACGCGTTCATGCAGTCTTGTGCGCTCAGCGATATGCGTCAGGAGACTACGGGTAACAGCAAAACAGACTGAAAGCAGCACAAGCTGAAGCGATACAGAGTCTACAAACAATTTTACAGCCGTAAATGTTACCACTGATTGTAAAAAGCTTGAGGCTAACAGAATACTGTTTTCTTGAGACTGTAGATCTTTTGCTGCCATTCCACTCGAAATCTCAGCTAGGTAGCGCATACTGTATTGCGTCCACCAGGAAAGGCACACCAGAAACACCAGCTCCTGAGATGCAAGAATTATCATCAGATCGCCATACTCATGGGCGCTTAGAAAATGTGTCCAGACAATTGCTGCAACGAACTGTACAAGTGGCCCTAAAATCTGGGCAGGCAAATAAAGCAATGTCTGGCGAATAAGCATAGACGCAGATACGCAGATGAAGTGCTTTTAGCAAGATTGCCGACGGACTAAACTGCTCAAAAGTGCAATAAATTGTATATGATCGCTGACTGCAAGAGTATTCCAGCGTTTGAGGTTATGGATTGAAAGCTCATTTTGAGGAATGCGCCACAAAGGATTGCTTACAGCTGTTTCTATCAGTTTTGCTGACGTTTCGGCATTTAACGGATCTATAAAAATACCACTTTTGCCAAGCACTTCTTTAAAAACAGGTTGATCTGGAGCAACAATACCAATACCAGAATATTGAGCTTCAAGCAGTGGAAGACCCAGTCCTTCATCATGGGAAGTTGAAATCAGCAGATCAGAACCCTCAATTAGTTTTTTAATATCCGTATTATTTTTATACCCGTGAAGAGTAATGCCTGCCCTGTTTTTAAGCTTCTCGTCTTCCCCACCCCAACCAATTTTACCTACAATATCAAGCGTCGCATTTGGGAAACTGCCGGCCTGCAAAACTGCAAGTATATTGGCCGCTGCAATAAGGTTTTTCCGAGGTTCAACAGTGCCCAGCGCTACGAGTTTTAAAATGCCCCTTTCATTGATTTTTGAAATTCGTAGGTTATTAGATAAAGAAAACACGTTTTTAATAAAAGGCCGATAGAGAATTATTTCAGCATCAGGACGACAAAATTTTCTAAGCTCTGAACATGTAGTTTCAGAATTTACCAAAAACCTTGGTAAACGCCGTACAGCAAACCTAAATGGAACAGACATGTAAAACTTGCCTATAAATCCAAGGTCTTTCCAGCGCGTCATAAGAAAAAGATCATGAATATAGGGCAGAATTCTTATGCCAAAAAATGTCATAAAAACTGACGGTGGAAATCCAGGTGTTATAAAAAAAGCATTTCTGTTTTTCAGAGCCATGACTGGAAGCGTAAAATTCTGCTGCAACATCATGTGAAGCCTGTTTTTTGCTACTACACTTCGTATTTTCAGCGGTTGCATGGCATAGCTTGAAAAGAGTTCAAGGGTTAATCGTTCAATGCCAGTAATATGTTTTTTGCCAAGATGCGTCGCGTCTATGATTACTTCAGCATTTTCTGCACTTGGCTCAATATTTGGCTTAAGCATAAAATGTATCTTTGTTTTGAAATGTAAACAACATGACAACCAATATACCAAAAGTGGGTGTCTTGGCAGAAAGGCTTACAGACGTACTTGCAACCACGAAAAAAAACAAAAGCACGTATGATGTAAATGGTTTTGTGCGTCTCGAAAGATTAAAGCAAAAGGCAAAAAGCCCAACAAAAAAAACTGCGCTCATGGCAAGGCCATATGTCAGGATGAAAGCAACCCAGATGCTTTCTATACCTGCTTCCACGCCTTCAATTCCCTTTAAAGTTTCGATTAAATCAGGGTCTGGCCCAAATAGAATATCCCGTAATGGGATGTAGTTGAAAAGCTCAAACATTGCTATTCTAGCACTTGCGCTCCCTTTATCTTCACTAAAGCGCTCGACCAGCCTGTCAAAAAAACTGATTTCATTAAGCCCAAATAATACAAGCGCAAAAATCGGAAGACATAAAGCCAGCACAGACCAAAATGAAATTGATGTTCGCAGCTTGCCCAATAAAATTGAAGCTGAGTTTTTAAGAACGATCAATAATACAAGCAAAATTGTAACAACAAGTGAGGCCCTCGCACCAAAAGCCACCATTGATGCAAATTGAAGCAATATAATTGCAGTTCTAAAAAATGGCTTTAATCCTGTTCCGTTTTTTGAACAAAGAAGCAGAATATAGGCACCTGTCAAAAGGGCATTATTGAGTGGATGCCCCATAAAGGAAGTAGCGCGCCAATCGTTTTCTACAACTAGTGTACCTGCAACATAAGGAGTAAGTCGTTCACCCGTAGTATATTCATAAATTGCGAGCAGAGCGTTTGCTACAAAGAAAATGTGGAGAAAAATAGCGTATCTGGTAAGATTTTTACCTGATGTGTTGCTTAAAACTACAAACACAATAATCGGCATGCCAAACGTATCTAATATGGGCGTAAAAGGAATTTTTTGTACAAATATTGCATAAAACAGCAACATGAGTGTAGTCACAATAAAAACAGCAAGCCCTGTATTTTTAAACAATACGCTTTTTACATACGTTGAGAATCCATATGCAGAAAGTTGAAAAAAAAGTGCAATGACAGCGACCAGGCTGCCAGGATGAATTTTCTCAAACGGGCTTCCCCCTACATCTTCATAACTTAAACCCCAGTTATGAAGCACCATGGGTGAAATTAAAAACAGGGCGGAGATTGAAATCCACATAAGCCAGACGGAAAACAGGGCAGCTATACTGTGCAGATCCGTAACTTCATCAGCACTGTTGTAAGGTTGTGCACATGTTATCATTACGCAGCCTGTATGGAATGTCTACTCTCGACATGAACAAGATATACCGACTTCGATGTAACATTGAGTGCTTCAGCCACCTTGTTCATGGAGGCCTTTTCTACATTGAAATTAGTTTCAATTAAAAAAACTTGCTCAATTTTACCTGCGTATTGCTTAGGAATTGCATTGGCATCAATTAAACCGCCATCAACAATAACAAGATCAAAGTTATGATCAATGTCACCATTTAAAAATTGTGGCAAAAGTTTTTTTGGTTGACTGGAAATTGCCTCGCCATTCTCATTTGCGCCAGTCTCGCTCGCGGGCAAAATATATAATGGAAGATTGTTTTTTGCCTTGAATACCAATTTTAGGCTTCCCATTATGGGAATAAGTCCTGGAATGCCATAATCAACTCCGTAAAAAGATAGATTTGCATTTGAAGGATCAGCATCAATTAAAAATGTACGTATACCAGCCTGTGCAGCTATAATTCCAAGATTTGAACAAAGCACTGTTTTACCTGTATTCAATTCAAGAGATGTCAGAACGATAAAAACAGGGCCTTTCGAAATGTTTTCATCTAGGTTTCGATTGTTCATAATGAATGAACAAAGCTTGGCAACAGATTGATAATATGATGAATCTTTATCGTCTATAGCAAACCGCATTGCTTGAGCAGAGTACATTTGTCTAAACGCAGGAATTTTAGCCAAAGCCTGTGCTTTTACAGCTTCGGCAAAAGGCATTTTGGCCAAAGCATCTGTTGTTTTTGGCTGCCAAAACTTCCAGCTTATGGTTTTAGCACCCGTGGTATTCGCACTAGACACTTTTTCAGTAATCCTGCTTCTACGTCTTCGTACAAAACTTTCTCTCATAAGCGCTTGTGCCAAACCAAGTCCCAGACCTGATGCCAATGCAAGAGCCAGAATAGGAGCCTTGCGTGGACTATACGCAAAATCAGGTGTGCTTGCAGGTGCAATTACGCGCGCAACAGGTGCATCAGCTCCTTGTTGCTGAAGTGTATCCCTTATTTTTGTAAACTTTTCATATGCTGCACGCTGCGCTTCCGCTTCTCGCTCAAGCTCTCTTAGTTTAGGCTTTGTCTGGTTATTTGTATCTGAAATGGAACGTAAACGCTCCAGCTCTTTTTCAAGGGTTACCTCTGCCTGTTTTGTAGCTTGTGCATCTGAAGCAGTGGCCGTAGCTATACGTTTAAGCTCAATATTAATGAGGCTGCGAGTATCTGCTGCCTGTTGCTGTATCTCAAGATATTGAGGATGCCGTGGCCCCAAAGTTGTGCGCAGACTTGCTTCTTGCCTTGCAATGTCAGCTGCCTGAGTTCTTAGCTTTTCAATACTGCCTGATTTAAGCGCATCGACCAAAGAATCTAAACCTTTACCATTATGCATAAGATTTTGAATTTGTTGATATTTTGCTTTTGCATCGGCTGATTTTGAACGGGCTGTGATGATTTCTGCTGAAAGAGCGTTAATTTGCTCATCATTAACAGATTTTCCGCTGGCATCAAAAAACTTGTTTTTCAATTTGTAATCTTCAGTTCTTGCCTCCGCACTTTTAAGTTTATCCTGAATATCGGCTAAACGATCCCGCACCCACTCTGTCTCAAAATTTACAGCAAGATTGCGGGCATCCATCGAATCATCCATGTAGGCTTTGGCAATGGCATTTGCCAAACGGGCTGATTTTTCAGCAATAAGCGACGAAACCTGAATTTCAATCACATATGTTCGCTCAGGACGTTTGACACTCACAGCTTTGGATAAAGCTTCAACCGACCCAACTATATCGTTGTTTTTGGACGATTGTGGAACAGTACCACTCATGACTGAGAAAATTCGGGACATGAAACCAGGGGGAGAAACACCAAATTCTGGATCATTCAAAAGCTTTTCTGACTCAACCACTCGTTTCAAAACAGCTTGTGAGGAGATTAGTTTTATCTGACTTTCAATTTGTCCTACATCAGAAAAAAGATTTGCCGCTGTCATCTCAGCCCCAATACCCCGGTTTTGACGTGGGTCAACTAAGATGGATGTTGCAGCACTGTAAAGTTTTGGGGCTGATAGTATGTATAGGGCCGCTGGTACAAGACATATCATAATACCTAATAAAACGGCTTTGTACCGACGACCAATTATGGTCAAAATCTCTGTAAAATCAGCTTCTTGAATAATATTTTCCCGCGCACCATTCTGCTCCACCTGGAACATTTGAAAGCTTGGTTTTATGGGTTTAGTTTGTGGCATTTTAATATGCGTGATTCCAAAATTACAGTCTTAGAAATTGGTGTTTGTGAGTTTGATAGCCTTCAATATTACCATGACAAAAATAACTTTAGAAAGCGTTTACCATACCAACTGTTTTCACTTGATCCATTTTCTTTGGGTACATGTTTTGCAGTGTGTCAAAATAAGGGCATACCTAAGAAATTATGTATTTTTTTGGGACAATAAAAATAAAGGTCCAAAATGATAATAGATAACGTACACAAAACAGGCTTTGCAGGGTTCGCAAACGCAGATGAAAAACATTCAGCTGATGGTAGACTTTGGATAAACGCGCGCGCAAACAAGCGCAAAGCATGGTTTAAGAATTTTTTCTTTTTATGTGCGGCATGCCTGGATGCTGTCGCTCTTTTTACAATGTGCATAGTTGTGGGAACAGTCTATCACTTGACTGTTTTTGGAGAAAGCCCAGTTTTTGAAAACCTTTACCAGGTCGGGAGTTTAATTGGCCTACTGTTTGTTCTCCCCAATATTGCACGGTATGAGTATCAGTTTACCAATTACCTTACCTCACGCGGGCACACAAAGCGCCTGTTTCAGCTTTGGAATTTGGTCTTTTTAAGCACAGCCGCGCTTGGATTTTTAACAAAAACAAGCACAGGTTTTTCAAGGCTAACAATTGTTTTATTCTATATTTTTGGATTTTTGACAGTTCTCTTGGTTCGCTCAACCATTGTGCACATTGTTAGATCAAGCTCCAAGAAGGGTAACATTTCGGTACGCCGCGCTTTTCTGGTCGGTACACCAAACGAACTTAAATCTTTTGGTGAGCGCTATCAACCCTGGAATCTTGGTCTTGAAATAACTGGTATGGCAACTCTGAGTGGCAAAATGAACACAACAGGCAGCCAGATTGACATAGAGATTGAGCGTGACATTGAACGCGCCGTTTCTACCGCCAGAACCCTTGATATTGACGACGTTTTTATTCTCGTACCATGGTCAAAAGATGGGCTTATAAACCATTGTGTCCAGGCCTTTTTAAATCTGCCGCTTGCTGTTCATCTCGGCCCTGAGCGTATTTTTGACAATTTTAATGACATCCGCATTTCTAAAATTGGTCCTATTGCCAGTCTAAATCTTGTAAGACGACCATTATCTGCCATAGAACAGCTTCAAAAACGGCTTTTGGACATTGCACTTTCTACTATTGGCCTCATAATTCTTATCCCTCTTTTTGGCATAATTGCCCTGATGATAAAGCTCGACAGCAAAGGCCCTGTACTGTTCAGACAAAAGCGCTTTGGTTTCAATCAGCAACAGTTTGCAATCTATAAATTCCGCAGCATGACGACAGCTGATAATGGCAAAACCATTATACAGGCTAGCCGTGAGGATACCCGCGTGACACGCATTGGCTGGTGGTTGCGCCGACTGAGTTTTGACGAGCTGCCTCAATTATGGAATGTTTTTCTAGGTCAGATGTCACTGGTTGGGCCACGTCCACATGCACTTGCTCACGATAAAGAATTTGAACAGAAAATCTCTCTTTATGCACGACGCCATAATGTAAAACCTGGAATAACTGGCTGGGCGCAGGTGAATGGTTTTCGCGGTGAGACTGAAACTGATATTAAGATGCAGGGACGAGTGACCCATGATCTTTACTATATTGATAACTGGTCGATCTGGATGGATTTAAAAATTCTGATTTTGACAGTAATCTCCCGCAAAGCTCGCAGCAATTCATACTAGGAAGGGGATTAGCAATGATTGATACATCAATTTTGAAATCAATTACTCCAGAACATAAAGAGCTTTTTGGCAAAGTGCCATTACAGCTTTCGCACTCTTTACCCTCCTCTCCTTTATTTTCCATGGATGCTCTGGCTGAATTAATTGAGCGCTATCCTCGTGAGCACTATAGTCTTGTACATATGGGTGAAAAAGGTAGCGCCCGCAAAACATGGCGAGAGGGAAATATTGGTGGGTTGAGTGGCAAGCAGGTTATTGACTGGATTGAAAACGGTCGTATGTGGTTAAATTTACGCAATGTAAAAACAGTTGATGACCGCTATCAGTCATTATTGGATAAAATCTTTAGGGAAATGGGCACAAGCCTGCCAGATTCTCCCACCTTCAATCAGGGGCTTGGCATTCTTATTTCCAGTCCAAATGCACAGGTTTATTATCATGCAGATTTGCCAGGTCAGTCGCTATGGCAAATTCTAGGTAAAAAGCGTGTATATGTTTATCCAAATACTGCCCCTTTCGTTACAGGTGAGCAGCTTGAAAATATTGCCCTTTTCAACCTGGAAACAGATATGCGGTATGAAAATTGGTATGATGAGCATGCCAGAATCTTTGATCTTGAAGCAGGGCAGATGCTGCATTGGCCTTTAAACGCGCCTCACCGTGTAGAAAATTTTGATTGTTTAAATGTATCCATGACAATAGAATATTGGTCGGATGAGATCCGCCGATCGCAAATGGTAAATGTTGCTAATGGGCTTATACGTCACAAATTGGGCATTGCACCCAAAAGCCGAGCTCTAAAAGGTGTGAACTTTGCAGGAAAAGCCATATTTCAAAAAATGTTTAAAAATTCAAAATGGTTAAAAAAAGAACGTGCTGCTAGGCGTCCAGTTGATTTCATGCTTGATGGGCAAAATTTAGGACAGATAGTTAATTTGTAAACAGGAATACCAGACAGAACTTTCAAAGACGGTTGTTGCTGCTAAAATTTATGCTGGGAAATAGCCTGATCCCTATTCCTGCAAAAAATTGGTAAGCAAATGAAAGTATAATACAAATTTGTTCAGTAAAAATTGCCCTAAAACCCATACATCGTTCAGGACATTTTAACTTCATTATCCTTAACTAAATTACTAAACGAATTTCAAAAAAATGCCCAAAATTTTGGAGATGAAATAATTCCAGTATTAAATTGTCAGGTTCACTTTATCTAGGTTCATAGTAATAATTTTTAACAAGTAATACTTTTATTTAACAAGAAAAATCAAAAGTCAGATACGCAACTAGAAATCACAACTCCTTGATTACACTATAATTTAAAGGCAAATATGTGAGCAGGAAATTTAAGGCAGAAATCTGCAAAAACTGGGACGAGTTTATTACACTGCGTAATTCTACACATTACAGTTGGGCATCCACCCCCTTTCAAACAGGGCGCTGGATGCAATCATGGATGGATACTGTTGGAGCCAACTCACGCATCAAGGCTCATCCAATCATTATATATGAGAGCGCCACAAACCAGCCCGTAATGCTGCTGCCCCTGATACTTAATGCTCAAGATAAACTTTACAAAATAGAGCCAGCAGATCTTGGTCTAAGCGATTATAATGCACCCGTTATTCTGCAGGGCCTATGTCTTGATAAAAAAGAAACGATACAAATATGGCGGTCCATTAAAGCTGTTCTACCACGACATGACATAATGCTTATAACCAAAACGCCTGAAAAAATTCAGGACGAAATGAATCCACTTTATGATCTAAAAAATGCAGACAAAAGTCCTTTAAATGGAAATATATTAAACATACCAGCAGCATGGCACGATTATCATTGGGGGCTGGAACGTACATTTCGTAAGGAAATTGAACGCAGCTGGCGTGTATTTGATAAACATGCAGAAGCCCATTTTAAAAATATTACCAACACCAGCAAAGCTATGGAAATCATGCTGGAGCTTGAAAACCAGCAGGCCACACGTATGACAGAGCTTGGCGCTGACTATATTTTGGACAGGCCCGACATTACTGCTTTTTATCGCAATCTATTGGAAAACGGGATTTCTAATCAAACTGTACGGCTTACAGCATTAACCGTGGAAGGCGAAATTGTTGCAGCCCTGATAGGTGTTACAAATGGAACAACTTTTTCTATGGTGCGCCTGTCAACCGGAGATAAAAAATGGCGGAACTGTTCACCTGGCCGCCTGCTTATCTACAAGACAATGGAATATATGCATGCACAGAATTTTTATACATTCGATTTCACCATAGGAGATTACAGCTACAAACGTCGTATGGGCGCTGAGTTTGTACCCTTGTGTAATATTGTGGAATCAGGAAATTTAAGCCACATTCTGCATGCACTTGTTTTGCGTCTGCGCTTTCGGCTTCAGCTTAGTCCGATCTGGCGTAGGTTTAAGGATTGGCAAAAATCAAAACGCCACAAAGGTTAAGTATGCTTGTTCTAAAATGTGGTGACTACAGCGCTGTCATTGAGCCAGAAAAGGGCGGCCTTGTTTCAAGCCTGATTTGGAATGATAGAGAGCTATTTTATAATCCTAAATCACGTCCACAAGCCCCTAACGGCATTCATCTTTATGGTTGCTGGCCGTTAGTGCCTTTTGCAAACCGTGCATTTGAAGGAAAATTAAGATTTGAAGGGCGTGAAATCCAGCTGCAATTTAATGATGAAAAAAGCACTATGCACGGCTTTGGTTGGCAGAATGCATGGAAAATTGAAGCAAAAACATCACATAGCATAACTATGATTCACAAAAGCGAAGATGCCTTCCCCCCGTTTTTATACAAAGCCAAACAAACAGTTCAGCTGGATGAAAAAGGAGCTTTGTTTTCACTTGAAGTTGAAAACACAGGAGATAATTCCCTGCCCTACGGCATTGGTTTTCATCCATGGTTCCACTGCAATGAAAAAACATCTCTAAGCATAAAGGCTGAAGCTAAAATGAATTTTGGCTTCAGATATAGACCAACAGGCAAAGTACCATTGGATTGCAAATCTGATTTTGCTCAAAGTAAACTTATTAAAACTGGGCATGAAATCGCGATTAACTATTTAGGTTGGGATGGTAGGGCGCAACTAGATTACTCAGGTTACACCATTCTGATAGAGGCCAGCGGTACCATGCGTGCACCTGTGTTATGGACACCAGCAGATGCTGAATTTGTATGCTTTGAACCACAATCGCATGCAAGTGGTGCGCCTAGCGAGCTTACGGCGCAAATACATGCACCAATGACTGTGCTGCAACCCAACCAAAAACTTAAAGGCTGGATGCGAATTGGGGTTTTAAATGACTAAATTTTTTGATGGTCACAACGATGTTCTGTTGCGCCTGTACACACGAGGTGGAGTAGATGCTGTTCAATCATTTCTGAAAGGAGAAAAAATCAACGGCACGTCAGCAGGACAGCTGGATTTCCCACGTGCAAAAGCCGTTGGTTTTGCAGGCGGATTTTTTGCAATTTATGTTCCTTCTGTTGAACATGGAAATTTTGATGCACTGATGCAGGACACTCAATATGATGTGCCCCTGCCCCCACAAAGCACGTTGTCATACGCGCAGGATGTGACTTTTGCACAAGCCAGCCTTCTTATCCAAATTGAAGCAGAATCTGCAGGTGGCCTGAAAATATGCCGTGATGCTACAGACCTAAAATATTGCATGGCAACAGATACACTTGCAGCAATTATGCATATTGAAGGGGCAGAAGCGATAGACCGAAATTTAAACATGTTGCACGTATTGCACCAGGCGGGATTGCGCTCATTGGGGCCTGTGTGGAGTAGACCAAACATATTTGGACATGGCGTTCCCTTTCGCTTTCCAGGTTTACCAGATATTGGAGACGGTTTAACCGATATCGGATTTGAACTAATACGTGCATGCAACAATCTTAAAATAATGATTGATCTTTCACACCTGAATGAAAAAGGCTTTTGGGATGTGGCTAAAACAAGTAATGTACCTTTGGTAGCAACCCATTCAAATGCTCATACGCTTTGTACACATTCGCGGAATTTAACTGATAAACAACTAGCTGCAATACGTGAAACTGGCGGTATGGTTGGCCTCAACTTTGCTGTGGCTTTTTTGCGCGAAGATGGTCAAAAAAACGTAAATACACCACTTGAAATTATGTTAAGACACATGGATTATCTGCTGGAACATTTAGGCGAAGATCATGTAGGGCTAGGATCTGATTTTGATGGTGCAACGATTCCAGCAGAGCTTGAAACAGTGAGCGGCCTACCAAAATTGGCTACTGCAATGCGCCAGCACGGCTATAATACAACGCTTATCAACAAAATATGCTATGAAAACTGGATGAATCTACTTGAAAAAACTTGGAGCTAAATTATAGTAAATAATACATGTTATTGAAATACATATATATTTTTTTGTGTTACAAATAGAAATACCAATTTATGTAAAAAAATGTAAAAATATCAAATCTTGTAAGGTTGGTGTAAGGTAGGCATGTTTTTATGCTGCTAGGCTTTAAATAAACTGAACAAAAAAAACAGGAGAGAAAAGATGGGTAAGGTAAATAATACTTCAGCCAATAATCCAGCAAATTGGCTAACAGTTGCAAAAAAAGTTCAAACAGACTCTAAGGATTGGGCTGGAACACTAGATAACAACGGAAAAGCAAAACAGGTTCTTGTTGTGAAAATTGGTGACAAGTTTGGCGCTGTACAGGATAACGGAAGTATAGAAGCCCTTGAGGGTGCAACAGATATGGATAGTGCTAAAACCTTAGCACGTGCCACAATCAAAGCTGGAAAGTTTCCTGGGGCTATAAGTTTTAAAAGAGAAATTGCAGATGCTATGGAAGCTGCAACTAGCGGGACTACAGGCAAACCAGCATCAGAAGGTGAAACACCTGTTGATCCTAATGCAGGTAAAACAGCTACAGGAAATACACCTACATCCCAAAATGATCCCGTTGCCAAGCAAGCTGAGATGAAAAAGGTTTGGGCAGCGGTTCAACAGAAGTTTCCTCAAAATCTAGTAGATATTAAAGACAAAAACGGTAAAGATGCCAAAATTCTTATAGCCTCCAAGGATGGTGGGAAAACTTACGTTGCGGTAGACTCAAATCTAAAAGAAATACCAATGGCAACTGTAACTTCCAAGGATCCAAAAAAGATCTATGAAGATAACAAAGCCTTAATTGATTCAGAAGTTAAAAATGGTTTTGGACAAGAAGCTACTGAAGTCTCAGGACCCGTAAATCAAAATACAGCCAATGAGACGTCTTCTACTGCACAAACAAAACCTACTGCTGAGCAAAAAGCATTACTCGCAACTGGTGTAAAGAATGCAGTCAACAGTAATCAGCCAAGCGTAATGGAAATAAAGCTAAAAGATGGTACTAAAACCAAAATCATTGTATCGCCTTTTCAAGGCAAAAACTATGCTGCTGACCAGTTGGGAAATCTGGTTGAACTCAAAGAAGCAACAAGTCCAACGACTTTAGCCAAGTCTCAGACAGACATAGCTACATTGAACCAGGCAATTGATAACGGATTTGGAACTGACAAATTTGGAGCGGTTGAGACAGGAAGCAATACACCAGTAAATGGTGAAAATAATGTTCCAGCTAACCAAAATAGTCCATCAACACCTGTACCTGCAACTAAACAAAATTCCGATGTAGCAAATACTCCAGCGGATTCAGAGAATACAACAGTTTAACTAACACCTCATAAACAAATTAAGAGACGATAATGGCAGTTAAAATTTTAATTTTAAAAGCTGGTTATCCCCTCCACGTAACACTTAGTCTTCTACAGCAAATGAGGCCATTTTCTATAGAGTGACGTTACGCAGATCGTCTTGAGATTTGTGCGTATGAGATGCAGGCGGCCCCGCTGTTCAAACATGGACAGCGGGGGCTTCCTTTATTAAAATCAATTTAAAAAACTGGAACAGGTTATGTCTGGCATAAAAAAGCATCCTGGTAATAATAATGGCCATCATCATCTGGCTACATTTAATAAAAAAGGTCATAGCTACACTTATCTGCATTGTGACAGCAAAACGCACCAGCATACGGGCAAGCACTCTCACAGCAGACATGAAGGTTTTGAACAATATCTAGTGGCCATTGATGGTGTTAAAATAAACAGTGCAAAATCTCACAACAACCATCACAATGCAACAGACACTCTAAAACATGCTCATAAAACCAAAAAACACAAGCACGAAATGTTGACCCATTCAGGTCATCACGGCGGAGAAGCTGCAAACGCACTACGAAGAAAAACACGTAAAGCAGCTAAATCAGAATCTAGAACTCCCAAATCAATAAAAGTAGCGCCCGTTCAAAACGCAGAAAATAAAAATCCAACGTCACAGACAATACCCGCTAATCCTGCTTCAGACAATAAAGCTCCACAGGTTCAACAAAATCTAGCTCAGTTTATTGCAGCAAATGCAGATTCAGTTATAAAATATCCCATTGACCAAAATGGAAAGGCCTCAGCCGATAATCAAACTGGGATAGCAATTTTAAAAGACAATGAAACAGGTAAGCTCATGGCTTATGGTGAAATGATGAGTTCAATTGAGCTTTCATCCCAAGACCCAACAAATCTGTCACCTGAAGACAAAGCCAAGATAGAGGCAGCCATTAGAGCAGGGAAATTAAGTGTGGGGAGTTTAGCTGAGGCTCCAGCCGCGTCTTCTGCACCCAATACAGGCACACCAATCAACAAGTCAGACACTACAAAACCAGAAGCTGATGCTGGCACAACTCAGGTTAATCCAAATGGCATTAAAAACACAGGCTCACCAACAACCATGCAGCCTGCAACAGAAGCTCCTGGTGGAGGGAGTACTTCTGTTCCAGCGGTTACGCCCGAAACAGGAACAACTCCTGATGCAACCAGTGAAACCCCAGCAGCAAAATAGACATCTTTATAGAAAAAAGCTAACTTTGCATCGGCTCTAATATATTTACTAAGTACTTAATTGCTCGTTCATGTTACTTTCTGTAAGCGGAAACAAAAATTCAACTGCAAATCCGCCTTCAACATATCGTACAACGCGGCCTTTGACTTTCCCAATATTTACCATTGTGTTGAGTGCAGGTTTCACATCTGTCGCAATCGCAGCACCTGAGAGCGAAATATCAATCAGTCGTACTACACGCTCAATTCCATCTTCTAGTGTCATCATTGAGCGTGGATTTTTTGGCGTTAGACGCTCATGACGTCTATCTTCTGGTAAACCAAGCGCTTTACGATTTGTAAGCCAAGTCAGCTGTGCAGCAAGCTTGTCCCGCTTACGCATTGTGGCAGAAATAGACATGGCAAATCCAGTTGGAGTATGCCTCAGGATTTCGCCTTCAATGCGCCCTATATGGTCAAGATAAGCTACAACACGTTCACCAACTGCCCCTCTTATAGGACAAGTCATGAATAAATCACCTGGTGAAATATCTGTTGTTTGACAAGGGTAATCCTGCCTGTCCTGAAGCATGTAACGGCCCGCAACTGAGGCAGGCACACGCTGAAATTGGCGGTTTTCCTCTTTGTCAGATTCAACATATGAAAAAGCAGCTACCATAATATTATCTTTACGTTTGCAGTTACGTCAAAAAATCTTGATCAGCTTAAACCATATCAAGTTAAGGCTGGCTTAATTCCTAAATGCGTATTTCGGCTTAAATTATATTTTATGCAGCACGTTTGAAATCGGATAAGTTTAAAATATCTGATTCATCAAAAGCATTGGCCTGAGCATTATCAATATTTTCATGTGCTCTGGTTTGATCACCGGCAAACTCGATTAGCTCATTTTCCAGAGAGCTGAAATCTATAATTGAATCTTTGTTTTCTAAACTAGTATTGGTTTCAAAAATATCAGGCAGCGATAATATTTGAGCAGAAATATATCTAGCCTCGTCTTTGGCAGCTTCTACATCTAAACGCCTTAAAAGACCGATAATCTTAATATTATTAGCAAGCTCTGTTTGACCAACTGCCAAAAGAACATGACGTACCACGCTACGTGATATTCTTGGCTCGATCACCTTCGATATATCTCCCTGCATACTGAGCGCTGCAGAATATGCCGCTTTGAAAGTAAGTTCTAGACTCTCTGGCATTTTTGCGCGGCGATAAACAGCTGTAAAGTTAATACCGTTTTTCTGCTGCAAAAGACTAGATACACGCTCAAATGGCATTTGAGCTAAAACGCTTAGAGAGGCCTCGAATAAATTTAAATGTGTGCAAAGCAGACCGCGTAAAAGTAATGAGGGTGTAAGCTGCCCTTTGTTGCGTAATGTCTCAACCAATTCTAAAGTGTGACAAAAAGCTATGCTATTTGAAAGCCCAATTACAGATTGCTCACTAGCCTCCATCATCAAACGGCGCGCTCTGGAACCCTCCACCCAGCCGCAGGAATTAACAAATTTGATTAAGTCTTGAGAAATATTGACAACTAGGGTGTACCGTACTGAAACTGGCAGGTCATCTCTATCTAGTAGTAGTTGGCGTAAAATATGGTCATGTCCAAAACGCTCGGCAATACGCGCCATACTTGAGGCTAAAAGCGCGGCTCCCGGATTTTTTAAAAGCAGGCTTACGGCATTTAAACACCCTATCTCGGCAATAGCAGCAGAAACTAAAACCGAAACAGTATCTCGTAGGCAAATGGCAGATTGAGCAGAATCATCACCGATTGCCAAGCAATCAATGAGGTCGGCATCCGTTAGTAAAGGAGAGCGGCCCAGTACTGGAATTGAAATATCGCTGCATTCATTGGCAAGTCCAACAATAATATGGCGAGGCGCATATTCAAATCCAGCTAGAGATTCAGCAAGCACTCGCCTAACGGCTGGTACATCATCAAGAATTAAGGTAAGCACTGACTCGCAGTCAGGATGATCGATAAGCGCAGGGACACGCTGCACAAACGCCTCACAGAATGCCTGAGCTGCTTCAATGCGTTCCTCACCCTGAGATGCTGTAAACCATTCCAAAAAACGACGAATTATCATAAAAACTCTCTAACGCTGACGTATGAAAGACAAAAGGTTGAGCGGCAGTTTCTGTTTTTTTTGGTTTAATAAATCTTTTGAAACCAAATCAGCTGGTTTTTCTGGCGGCATTGGCATATCTAATGGCAATTTAACCTGCGCATCCTGAACGACATCGCCAGAAGAAGCTGGAAAAAAACTGGAAGACGGCAGATTAGTAAGCTGTCTCTCTCCGCTGCTAAAAGAATTCCGACCCATATTTCCCCAAGCATTTTGTATGGGCTTTGATACAGGCCCTGTTTCACTGCCTTGAAATAGCCCCAATATTGGTTTCGCACTACTTTTTGCCTGATACATGGTATTTTGCAGATCCTGTAAATTATCAGCTCCACCAGAACCATCAGCGAACCCTGCCCCTTCATCATGTTTGGCAACCAAAGCAGAATAAACTTCCGCAATTGTTTTTATCTCCCCAGACTTGCCATAAAACAGCGCTTTATTTGCGCTTGCGGCGTCCGAAAAAGAGGCAGCAGCGCTCTCATCAGGTGATTGTACGGCAAGACGTATCAATTCCCCTGCCCCTGCAGCACCTAAAAAATGCGCAATATAAAGCTCCCCTTGTGATGGCACCCTGCCTAAATTCTTCGAAAGCTGTGCATGATTTTGCTGTGTAAAGGCCGCCGCTAGTCTGGATGAAACGACTGGATCATTCCTGAGCTCAAGAATTTTTGTTCGCGCACTAGCATCGGGTACATTCAGCCTACCGTTTTTGCCCTGCACTATCTGGCTGGCCTCAGCTTCAAGACCAAATCTTGCACCCTCTGCCTTGACTGTCGAGAGCCAGGTTTGATCTAAAAATTGATAAAGACCGGATGCAGAAGAGGTTTTTGCCTTGGCAGAACTATTCAGATTAGATTCGCGCTTTGCAGTTTTCATAAGATAGTCAAACGACACGCCTGTATCAGCTGAAGCGCTGCGTATGGCTTTACTCAATGGCGCATCTTTAATAGATACATCCTTGGGCGAAGCTGAACTGACTGGCATGTTAGTAAAAAGGAACATGTAAGAGCGTTGTCTCATGATAAATTTAAGAATAATTTTTCTAATTATGAAGATTTATGGTTAAGCTTCAGTAAATCTATTTTGGTTTTTTTATTTTTTGAGGGAAAATGTTCAAGTTCTGGCAAATGGTGAATGGTGACAATGACAAAAAACTCGAAAAAAGTTTGATAGACGGAACCGACGCATTAATTATTGATCTTAGCAAACGCTCAAAACTTGCACGAAGCTGCGCAACTGATTTTATATTGGCAAATAAACAAACAAGGAAAGCGCCTACCTTGTTTGCGCGAATCAGTCCACTTGCGTGGCCAGAATCCATTCATGAACTAGAGGCCATCATGAAATCCGCCCCTTATGGAGTGGCATTGACTGCATGCGAAAATGGCATGGATGTGCAGCAGTTAGGTACAAGAATCTCTGTACTTGAAGCGTTTTATGGAATTGAAGTCGGCTCCACAAAAATTATTGCCTTTGTTGAGACGCCACGAGCCATTGTTCAAATGCATAGTTATAAAAATGCTGGTAAAAGATTAATCGGGCTTGTTTTTGATGCAGACAGCTTGGCCAGTAATATGAATATCGAAAGTGCTTATGAAGATGGGAAGAGTTTGTCCGTGCCACTTGATACAGCGCGCAGCCTGGTGCTTTTTGGAGCAAAATCAGCTGGTATACTGGCAATTGAGACTAGAGAAAATGCCAAAGCCATAAAAGAAAATGGCTTTGATGGAATGCTTGTTTTAAATGATACAGATTAAACTATTAGTAAAATTACACCAAAGACGCGAATGAACGGGCCAAGCCCGTCCATTTGGCACTGGTTAAATTAAAACTATGGAAACTTAAAACAAGATTCTAAGCTCGTCATGCCCGCTTGACGTGTGTACCCACGTCTTTTTAAACATACCAGCTTTAGAAACAGAATCGTGCAAGAGTTTTGTAAGTTTTCTGTAAGGTTTTCCTACTTAAATCTTACAGATTTTAAAATAAAAAAATATTTTTGATAAAACCTGTTAAAAAAATCGATTTTTAATGTGCTTGAAGCAACAATATACAAATAAAAACAGTTACTTGATCCATAATTAACCTAACTGAATAAAAATACAAAAAAATGCGTATTTTTTAAATCTTGTAAGGTTCATGTAAGGTTGATGATTTATAACTATATTTAAGGCGCAAAAATCGCCTCAGGTGGAGTTGTCAAATTAAGGTTATCACAACACAAATATTGACAAAACCACCTCAAAAGCGATAAAGTTTTAACAAGTTCAAACAAAACAGGAGAGTAAAATGGCAAACGTATCAGGCGGTGGAGCAAGTGGAGCAACACAGGGCGCACAGGCAGCTCTTTCCAAGGCGAATGAAGCTAAAGCAAATTTTCAAACCATGACTCAGGCAAGTGATATTAACACAGCAGCTAAAATTGAGTCAGATGTTAATAATGCATCAAACTCTGCCTTAGGTCAGGCCGCTGGTAAAGTATTCCAGTAATGATTATGGCTAGCTTCTAAGTAAAAAACTAGAGCTAATAGAATTAATGGGCTTTTTTAAGCCCATTTTTTATTTGTAGGTTACAAGCTTGCTAGAAATTTAACTAAACATACAATGTAAGTTTTAAAATATATAAATGTTATGGTATCTTCTAAATACATCAATAGAGTTTTGGAGATAAGCAATGACGATCTTTTCAAATAGAATAGAAGCCTCACCTTTTTCAGAAGAAGATAAAAAAAGCAATCTCAAAGAGATGTTTGAAAAACAGCTAAGATTTAACACAGAAACTTATGGCATGCTTCGTGCCGCGTCTAACAAGTTTCTTGAAGATAAAATCTCATCAGATATGCAATCAAAACAGAATTCAAACAAAGAGAAAGTCTACGAAAAAGCAATTGGATAACTTATTATTACATAAAATCAAAACGTATAATAATGTTGAGCAGACTTATTGTAAAAAAAGCCTACTCATTATTATTTTAAAATTAACGCAGGGACAAACTAAGAGCACCTGTGGCACTCTCTGCCAGAGCTTCGTTAGATCCTGTTATGGACTTTTGTGCATCTGCAAAACCAGTATCATCCCCCTCAGTTTTAGTTGAAGTTTGATTAGTAGATTCTGATTTTTGTGGGGTTGATGCTGGTGTTTGTGGAGTTTGGGTCTTATTAGTTTGATTCTTAGTTTCAGGCTTTGGCGTTGTCTGAGTTTGCGAAGAATTACCTGTTGCACCGGCAGGATTCGTTGGAGTAACTACAGATGTACCGTCTTGTTTGCCAGTACTGTCTCCCGCAGTGTTTTCATCACCCTGAGTAGTATTACCTACACTATTGGCAGCATTGTTTAATATTTTTTTCATTACTTCACTAAAATCAGCTAAATCAAATAATTTGCTCTGGCCACCTACATATATTTGTTTAGCCTTTGCAGCAGCTTCTTCTTTAGTAGTAGCGCCCTCAAGCGCTTGAACATTGCCTGCATTGTCAACAGCTATGAAGGAGCCTGTTTTGGTCTTTGCTATAAGCATTTGACCTTTACCTTCGATACCGGCCCAAGTTCCCTCACCTTGAACTAAAGCAGATCCATTTGCTTTTGCCGCTTGGTACATTTTAGGGCTAAGTGCGCTAACCATAATTCTCTCCTGATTTTTGTTGTTTGCCGCTTTAATTTTTTATACTTGCATTTACTAAAACATGCCAACCTTACATGAACCTTACAAGATTGTAAGAAAACGAAATTATTTTTAATTATTTTTTAGTTTGGTTTATTTCTGCAATAGTAACCTTCTTAACTTGGCCGCGCTAGGGAAAATACACGTTCCACAGCGGCGTAATCCTGATATCCTAGTCGTGCCAATGGTTTAATGGCCAAAGTATCGAGAATTCCGTCTTTTATGTACGCGTCATCAATATATATGCTCACCACCTGCCCCAGTACAAGCCATGACTCCACACCCTGACCATCCAAATTATGCAGTTCCTGAATGCTGAGCAATCTACATTCTAGAGCTGCTGGCACACCTGCGACGCGCGATGGCCTGACTACGTGTGAGTTGACTGATTCTAATCCTGCATAGTCCATTTCACTCACCCCATATGGCAGGGGCGCTGATGTGAGGCTCATTTTTTCAACCATGTTAAGGCCAACCATATTGCAGACAAACTCGCCTGTTGCCTCAATATTTTTGACACTGTCTTTATAGCCATTACTGGAAAAGCCAACAATTGGGGGCTTATCTGTAAAAGCATTAAAGAAACTATAGGGTGCAAGATTGATGATACCCTCAGGGCTTACAGTAGAAATCCAGCCAATTGGACGCGGCGAGACGATAGCCTTGAAAGGATTGTACGTAAGTCCATGATTATTCAAAGCGGGGTCAAATTGCATAAAGTCTACACTCCCTGAAAATTCAGGCAGAAAACAGCACCCCCACCTTCATTGTCGCGATAGGAAACCGCCCCCCCATGCTGGTGCATAACCTCCATAACAATTGAAAGACCTAGCCCTGCCCCACCTTTTGTTGGAATTGGCCCCTGTTCAAATGGACGGAAAATACGTTCACGATGCTCAAGCGGAACGCCGTGCCCAGTATCGGCAACCTCTACCAAACCTGGCGCAGCAACGGAAACTGAAATGACAGAGCCTTCAGGTGCATGTCCCATGGAATTTTCAACTAGATTGCTAATAGCTTCAAATGCAAAACCGCGATCTGCCTTAATCATGACTGTGCTTGCTTCATCGGCAATCAGTTCAATCATGCGGCCACGATATATGGCAAGCGGCGCAAGCGCACCCACCACATCCTGCGCAAGTGCAATTAAATCTGTATCAGCAAATACATTTGTATGTGTTTCAGATGCTCGCGCAGCAGATAAAAGCTGTCCAACCAAACGGCTCATCCATTCAAGATCATGGCGAATCTCTTCTGTCTCTGGTGGACTTGGGGCACTCAATCTTGCTGCAAGCACAGCTAGAGGCGTACGTAATTGATGCGCTGCATCCCAGATAAACCGACGCAGTGTTACATAGCCATTATTTAAACGTTCAAGCGCAGAGTTAAATTCCTGAACAATTTCAGCAACATCTGATCCATCTTCTGGAACACTGAGCGCCTGAGTTGCCGTGGCTGGGGAAATCGCAGCAATCTGTGCTTTAAGGTCAGCAAGGTCAAAACCGTTTTTTGGCTTGGAATTAGGCAATGGCACCATTCGCTTTAAATAATCAATGTATCTGCGTTACCAGAAAATCTAATGATCGTCCACTTATAGTAAATAGCGTCCGCGCTAGGCTATTATAGTTAAGTACATGTTTACGCTCGTTAATCAATTAACTAAGCATTAGTATTTTACTGGACGTAAAACTGCCATGAGGTTATGTTAATGACACGTTAATTTAAAATGTTGTTCTGTAATTACATTCCGTTTTGACTTAAGAACAAATTACAGCAAATAAAGGAATTAGACCATGGCTTACAGCATAAGCTCTATTTCAGGTGTTGGAAAAGGTTCTCAAGGGGTCTGGACAAAGGCTGTATCAAGCATCGCTGGAAGCGAGCAAAGAGTTGGCAACTCAATGCCAAGCGATTCTTCGTCTATGCCATTCAATTCAAGTTACAAATCACAAAATGCCAATGGCAATCGTTCTTTTCATGACAAAGCAGATTCAATCAGCAAGTCATCTCTTCCAAAAGAATACCAGGATGCAATAACCTGGAAGAAAAACTCAGTGAACGATACAACTTTCTTGAATCTTGCGTCAAAAGTGGTTAAGGATGGGTTAGCGGGCGTTAAACAGCTTCTCCAATAAGATTAAAATAAAATAATAAAATTGCGGCGGCAATAACTCTAGGGGATTAAAATGTTGAAGTTTTCTTTGCGTTCAAAATTTGTAAAGCTTGCTTTTATCGCATCATTAGGCTTCGCGGTCTCGGCCTGCAAAGAAGATCTCTACACAAAAATGACAGAATCAGAAGCAAATGAGATGCTGTCAGTTCTCTTACGCAACAATGTTGACGCTACACGCACAGTTACTAAAGAAGGGTTAAGTGTTCTAAAGGTTGAAACATCTCAGCGTTCAGAGGCAATTGAGTTGCTGAAATCAAAGGGCTATCCCAAGCAGGTTTTCTCCAGCCTGTGTGACACGTTTAAAAGCAATGGTTTTGTTGCATCTCCGACAGAAGAGCGTGCTCGCCTAGCCTGTGCCAACAACGATGAAGCCTCAAAATCTGTCATGAAAATACAGGGCGTCATTTCTGCCCGTGTTTTAACTGTTATGCCAAAAAATGATCCTTTCAAACTGGAGCGTTCTGAAGGTTCTGCATCAGTTATTGTTCAACACGATGCAGGCACAGACATGACAGCTCTAAAGCCAATGATAAGAATGACTGTAGCAAATAGTATTGAAGGCCTTACCTACGATAAAGTAAGCGTTGGTTTCACACCGGTTGAAAGCAATAAGGATGATTTACTAGCATCCAGAATGGCTGCCAGCGCAATTTCAACTGAGTTCTATGCATACATAATTGCTGGAATAATGGCATTCATAGGCTTGGGAGTTCTACTTGCAGGACGCGTATCTGAGCTTTTGACCAAGACGGGTGCAGGCAAGTTGCTGTCTGGCAAAAATTTTGAAGCATTTCCAACATCTCAAGCCAATAAGTTGAGTGCTGCTGAGTGAACGTAAATGATCATACTTCCAAGGATGCAGATTGGCTGGACACTGTTCCAGCTTCTCGTATTGCAAGCCTTTTAAACAGTCATATCGGTCCACAAGACATTGATGAAACAGCTATAGTCCGTTTAAAATCCTCCCAAAGAGTTGGGCCTGTTTTTAAAAAAATTCTACTGGACCGACTAAAGATAACGTCCAAAGTCCCGACAGCTAAATCAAACGGTACAAATGCTCCCTCCCATCCAGCAGTCCAGATTTTACTGAGCTCTCCATCCAGTGCAGAAAATATTGCAAAAATTATTGGGGCTCAAATTCATGCTTCTTCATTGCGCCGGCTGATAACAAAGGCTGAAGTTGAAAGTATGCAGCAATGGCTCGGAAGAGAAATCTACATATTTGCGCTTAAACAACTTAAAACCATGCCAATAAACTTTAATCTTGAACAGCCTCATCAAAGTCTGTCTCAAACTATTCGCAATGACGGTATTTCAATTCTGTTTGGTTGGGTAAAACGCCAAAACGAGGCGGATTGTACAAAAATGGAGCTTTTACATGGCGACATTTTAACCATTAATGCGCTAAATGAAAAGCTTGAAGAAAAAATTGGGTCCGTATTATCTGATAGCCTAGTCCATGAGGCAATCGCTGCTTACAAAAGCTTAAACTCTTAAAAGACTTTTGGCGTGTAGAGAGATAGTAAGAGCCTTTTTAAAAAATAAAGGGGCTCATTTTAATGTTTAACAATATCCAGTCAGACACTGAACATGACAGTGGTTTACCCCCCGTTTTTTCTGCCCATCCCACACCTACCGGCAATATTATTAAACGTGCTGATGTTGAAAACTGGCATAATGCAGCAGAAGCATATGAAGCAGCTGTCGAGCTTTACAATTCCATAAAGGATCATGTTGAGCAGGCTATCCAACTAGAGGGTGAACGTGGCTATAATGATGGATACGCACAAGGCATAGCAGCCAGCGAGGCTAGAATAGCTCAACATTTTGTTGATCTATCAAACGAGTTTAAAGAAAATACAGAAAATTTAAATGAAGTGTTTCCAAAAATGGTAATGGATTGCGTCACACGCATCATTGGTACAATGAAACCAACTGTGGCCATGCGCAAAATTGTTGAAGAAGCGTTGCAGGGCTTGAATGGACCAAGTGGTTTTACTCTTAAAATACCAGCAGGCATTGAGCTTGAGCCGTTTTCAATTCTCCTTAATACATATCAAAGAGCTGGTAATCCTGTCATAAATCTTGAAGTTGATGACACGCTTGAACCAACACAAACCCAGCTTGTAAGTCGTAGTGGCATTATTAATCTAGGCATAGAGGATCAACTTCGAACCCTGAAAGAACTTTTGGGCCTGAATGACGAAGGTCATCAAAATGTCAGTTAAACAAAAGCCAGCTGCGTTTGCTGCGTTGGAACAGCTTCAGTCAAAGATTCAGGCCTCAGAACCCCGTCCCATGCGGGGTAGGATTATAAAATCGATTGGTACAATCATTCAGGCGATTGTTCCTGGAGTTCGCACCGGCGAATTATGCATTATTGAGGACCCAAGGTTTAACCTTAGCATACAAGCCGAAGTTGTTGGTTTTGCAGAAGAAATAGCACTTCTTGCTCCAATTGGTGATATTCAGGGCTTATCCAACAAGGCAGAAGTGCGCGCAACTGGACGTCTTATGGACATACCAGTTGGATATGAGCTGCTTGGCCGTGTACTGGACGCCTGCGGCACACCTATTGATGGCAAAGGGCCATTAACTTGTAGTCTTCGTCGGCCACTAATGACATTGTCACCAGACCCAATGACTAGACGCGTCATCAGCGATCCGATCAGTCTGGGGGTTCGTGCAATAGATGGGTTTATTACCTGTGGGAATGGTCAAAGACTTGGTCTGTTTGGCGCACCTGGCGTTGGAAAATCTTCTTTGCTGGCACAAATCATCAAACAGGCCGATGTAGATATTGCCGTTATTGCACTTGTGGGCGAGCGCGGTCGTGAGGTTCGTGAATTTGTTGAACATACTCTGGGTGAAGAAGGCATGCGCCGCTCAGTGCTAGTTGTTGCAACTTCTGATCGCCCTGCAATGGAACGTTTGAAATCTGCATATTCTGCAACTGCGATTGCTGAATATTTTCGCGATGAAGGCAAGCGTGTTTTGCTGATTATGGATAGCGTTACACGATTTGCAAGGGCACAGCGTGAAATTGGGCTTGCGGCAGGAGAGCCTCCAACACGTCGTGGTTTTCCGCCATCAGTTTTTGCAATTTTAGCGTCTCTTATGGAACGGGCTGGACCTGGAGAGATTGGCACAATTACAGGGCTTTATTCTATTTTGATGGAAGGCGATGGTACAGGCGATCCAGTTGCTGAAGAATCACGCAGTATTCTGGATGGTCATATTATTCTTGACCCTAAACTTGCTGATGCAAATCACTATCCAGCAATTGATGTTCTTGCCAGTAAGAGCCGATTGATGGGTGTGTTGGCAACACGTGAGCACAAACAGCTTGCAGGGCGTATCCGCGATCTTATGTCTCGCTACAAGGATGCAGAGTTCTTGATTCAGGTAGGAGAGTATAAATCAGGCAATGACCTTAGGACAGACGAAGCTGTTGCAAAAATAGATACAATAAAAGAGTTCCTGCGCCAGACGAGTGAAGAAACATCCGATATTGAAGGGGCTATCCGATGGATGCAGCAGCTTCTAGAGTAAATCCGCATAATCTAAGACGTCTGGAAAAAGCACGTCAAAGACGTGAGGATCGCGCCCAGACTGAACTTCAGATAAAGTCACGTGCAGAAGCTGATCAACTAAGCATTTTGGAAGAGGCGCGTCAAAAAGAAAAGCAGATGATACAACAACGCAAAGAAGAAACAGATGCCATTTATACAAGTATGGTCGGGCAGTCTTTCCATGCCAATTCAATAGAGGCAGAACAAAAACGTGTGGACTGGTTAAATACGGCAGTATTGAAACAGCAGAAGATTGTAGGAATTGAAGAGACTAGATATGAAAAATGTCTGGAAGAAAAAATGGAGGCGCGTAAACAATATAAAATCTATAACCGCGACCGACAAATGATGAGCGACATAAGAAAGCGTGTTGAAAAAGCTATTTTTGAACACGATGAGATGGCCTTGGAAATGGAAACGGAGGATGGTGTTATTGACAGATTCGGGAGAGACCAGGAAAGTATGCTTAAATGACAAGGCAATTACCAAGTTCTACTGCGTTTAGACCAAAGCAGTATTCGAAAGACCTGATTACCGTATCAAATATTATACATCGTCGTCGTCATGCGATGGAATGGCAGATGGAGAACATGATCCTTAATCTGGACTGTAGCCCTGTACCTGCAACATACACTGGAAATAACAGTAATATGCGCTACCTCCACACACGTGTAGGTATAGAAAAAATTGTTTTAGGTTTACCTGAGCAACTCGTAACACTGATATTGAATAATTTTGGAAACGGAGAAATATTAATTCAAGACAATGACTTATCTCCATTACTTCTGACTTTAGGTCTTGAACCAGCAATAGAAGAAATTGAGCAACAGCTTGACCTTGATGTATCTCTGGATGTTTTAGATTCTAGCCTTGCTGATAGTTTAACCAGTGGATTAGAATTCGAAGTGGAGATAAAAGACCAGTTTTTTAAAATTCAGGTACTCTGCGAGTTAGGGGGTCTGCAACTTATCTCACAACTTTTGAGCGTAGTTGATATTGTAAATTTTCCTCTGGCACTAAAAACCCAGGCACGATTTGAAATTGCTAGAAAACGGCTTTTTATCTCTGAACTTGAAGCACTGGAACATGGCGACGTAATCGTGTTAAGTAGAGCACGAATCGACCATAATAATGTGATGATAGTAATAAACGCTGGCCTTAAATGTCAGGGACACATTTTGGAAGATGGGACAATTCAGGTTATTTCTCAGCCAAGGCAATATCACAATATGGACGAGATGGATTACATAAATGAGGATGAGCATGAACCTAATACGGATCATGACATTAATCTAGGTGCATTGCAGGTTAGTTTATCTTTTGAATTGGGCCGTCAGCAAGTTTCTTTTGAAGAGTTATCCTCAATTACCCAGGGATATACTTTTACAATGCCACCCCAAAATACAGGTGGTATCACTATACTTGCCAATGGTCAGGCTGTTGGCAAAGGTGAAATAGTACAGATCGGCGAGCTTACAGGGGTTCGCGTTACAAGACTATTTGGTAATGGGCAGTAATCATGGGTGCTGAATCGCAGATCAGCATTGTCCAGATACTTATCGTCAGTATTGGTTTGGGACTTTTGCCATTTCTAGCGGTCAGCGCAACATCTTTTACAAAAATATCCATTGTGCTTTTTCTGGTTCGCAATGCTATGGGCTTGCAGCAGGTTCCCTCAAACCTTGTCATACAGGCCATAGCACTTACACTCACAATGTTTATAACAGCTCCCTTGATTGAACAGGTTTACAATGTTGTTACGGAACCTGGTATAAAATTTCAAACCGCTCCTGAAATTGCAGCTGCATCCCAGAAGATAAAAAAACCCATCGTAGAATATCTTCAAAAATACACCACAGAAGATAATAGGGAATTTTTTGTAACAACGACCAGCCGACTATGGCCAGATCAGTATCGACAGAAAATGAGCAGTTCTGACATTGCGATACTCATACCAAGTTTTCTGATTGCAGAGTTGAAACGGGCGTTTGAAATAGGATTTCTGCTCTATCTTCCCTTTATGGTTGTTGATATGGTTGTAACAACGATTCTTATTGCAATGGGTTTGTCGCAAATATCGCCTCAAATTATAACAGTGCCATTTAAAGTGTTTCTATTTATATCCATAGATGGATGGTCACGACTATTGCATGGTCTGATTTTGAGTTATGTACAGCCTTGAAAATTATCTGTAAGCAAAATACGTAAGGACAATTTTATGGGCAATAGCATTATCCAATCTGGACTGGATGCAGCCCTGAAATCTTACATGATTTTGACTCTTCCGCCTCTTTTTGGTGCACTCATAGTTGGTATAACAATTGGCCTTTTTCAGGCAATTACCCAGATACAGGATCAGACGCTGCCGCAGATTTTTAAGATCCTTACAGTATTTGGCATACTCGTGCTAATGGCATCTGTATTAATGACCCCCCTGCAGGACTTAACTGAACGCGTATTTACTGATTTTGTTGACATGTCCAGATAAGATATTTTGACAATGGACCCCTCTGTTTCACAGCCGTTTCAAGATATTGTGCCTTTTCAGAGTTTCATTAAACACTTTTTATTTACAATCGCCATAACTGCAGCACGGCCAAGCGGAATATTACTGGTAATTCCTATATTCTTGCGGGCAAGTCTTCCAAACCTGGTTAAAATTGTTATTGCAATTGCTTTTGTGCTCCCAATTGCGCAAATCATGATGGTTAAACTGCCTCAAATATCGACGTTTACAGTGGCACAGATGGTGGCAATACTCTCAAAAGAACTATTTTTTGGTGTAGTGCTAGGTTTGTTTCTAGGGATGCCCTTTTTTAGCATTCAGGCTGTAGGCGAAATGATGGATAACCAACGAGGAATTTCTTCCCTACCTATTGAAGAGCCGGCAACTCAGCAATCTGCCTCCTCAACTGCAATACTGTTATCTGTTGCCTCAATCGCCAGTTTTTTTATGTTTAACGGTATGAGAACATTGATTGAGATACTGTATGAAAGCTACACAATATGGCCCATAATGGACTTTATACCCGATTATAAATTCCTAAACCTCGAAATTATATTTAGCATGATGGATAGAATGATGCGCTATATGCTGGTCATTTCTGCACCTCCCGTCATCCTGCTGTTTGTTGTTGACCTTGCCTTATTGTTGCTCGCCAGGGCTGCACCATCATTTAACATACCTGATTTATCACCAAGCCTCAAAAGTGTAGTTTTTATAATATTTATTATTATTTATCTGGTATTTTTGCTTGATCATATCAATGATGAGCTTGGCACTCTGCTTGGCATTCCAAACATGTTAAGGGCTATCCAGCCATGAGTAACGAATATGAGTGATGGAGAAGAAAAAACTGAAGAACCTTCAGACAGGAAGCTCAAAAAAGCTCGCGATGATGGTAAAATTGCAACCTATAAAGATTTTGTCTCATCTGGTTTAAGTGGGGTACTGTTTTTTTATATCATAATAAAACTTTCCAGCATTAGCGATGCTTTTAAAGTTGTATTCTTGAAGGTATTGAACGAACAAGACACTTCGTTTGAAAATACAATTATTAAAGTTATTCCAAGCTTGATCAGCAGTGGATCGGAAACTATTATACCACTAAGTGTACTCACTGTTCTTACCGTCATTGTTCTAACTGTAGTTGTTAATGGTGGAGTAGTTCTCTCATTCAAGCCTTTAGTACCCGATATTAAACGTATTAATCCAGCAGATGGTCTAAAAAAACTATTCGGGTCTAAAGCTGTTATAGATCTTGGTAAATCCCTGTTGAAGCTTATAATATTGGGCGCTGCCCTCACCATAACCACACTTGCTTATTTAAATGACATTATCAGAACACCAGTTGGCGGACTTGAGGGGCTGCCAGTTATGCTGTCACATGTTAGTAATCCAATCATCTTCATATCAATTGGAATTTTTATTATTCTTGGTGTTATGGATTTACCCTTACAGTACTTTCTGTTCATAAAAGAGCAGAAATCTACAAAGTCAGAAGTTAAACGCGAGCATAAAGAATCAGACGGCGCTCCAGAGCTGAAGCGCGAACGCAAACGCATGGAAAAAGAACTTGCGGACATGCCAACTAAACTTGGCGTTCAAAATTCATCACTTATTATCTATAACGATAATGTTGCTATAGGCCTGCGCTATGTTGCAGGTGAAACCCATGTTCCATATGTCACTAGTCGTGGTAAAACATTTGAGGCCGCACTTAAGCTGCTTGAAGCGGCTGGAGAATTAAAAATACCAAAAATCAAACGCGATGAATTGGCGGATGGCCTATCCAAACAGCATCAAATTGGCACTTATTTGAACGCCAAGTATTTTAATGGTGTCGCAGAAGCATTGCGCGAGGCAAAACTTGTATAACTATAAGTCATTCATGCACACATAAAACTTGCATATTCATAAAATATCTATAGCTAGAAGACTTCTTGTTCTGGCCGGAGGCTGAACGGGGGCTGTGTAATGCAGCAGTATATTTATATACGCTCCCCAGTGTCTCCGCCTTCGAAACGCAATCTCATCGGGCCTTTTTAAAAAGAGTGCTCGAAGGGCTCCGCGCCAGAACGTAAGTTAAAAGGAAAGGCCAAAAATGCCATTATATGAACATACCTTCATGGCTCGACAGGACATAACTTCCCAGCAGGTTGAAGCGCTGATTGAAGTCTATCGTGCGGTTATTGAAGCAGCTGAAGGCAAAATTGCCAAGGTTGAATATTGGGGCATCAAGCAGATTGCTTATCGCGTCAAAAAAAATCGTAAAGCTCACTACACACTTTTGAATATAGATGCTCCACATTCAGCAGTTGCTGAAATGGAACGTCAAATGAGCATTTCAGAAGATGTATTACGTTTCATGACCATTAAAGTTGATGAGCTTGAAGAAGGCCCATCTGCAATGATGCAGAAACGTGATCGTGAAGATCGCCGCGATCGTGAAGATCGTTATGGCGCAGATGAGCGTCCACGCCGCAGCCGCCGTGATGAAAGTGAAGAAGGGGAGGATCTATAATGTCTGCACCAGCAACTCGCCGTCCATTTTTCCGTCGTCGCAAAAGCTGCCCTTTTACAGGTCCAGGCGCACAGAAGATTGATTACAAGGATGTTCGTACACTTTCACGCTATATTTCTGAGCGTGGTAAGATTGTACCTTCACGCATCACTGCTGTGTCGGCTAAAAAACAGCGCGAATTGGCTCAGGCCATCAAACGCGCCCGTTTTTTAGGTCTTCTACCTTACCTGATTGGTTAAACCATTACGGAGCGCCACAAAGCGCTCCATTTTCTGCAACAGTCGTTGGCTATATTTTTTATAGTCAATTTGTTGGATTATATTCCTAACCGGTATTTCCGGGACAGCTTGACACTATGAAAACCAGAACAAACATCTCCTGGATCCAGGCTATATTAATAAGCTGCATCGCATGTGCAGCTTCGGTTTTGTTATGTGTTGGCATGCGCCCACAGTCATTACCAGGTGCCTTATTATTTCTGCTATCCCCCCTGCCCCTTATCATTGCTGGTTTAAGTTACAATGCTTTAGTTGCTGCATTGGCAGCACTTATTGGGTGTCTCGCTTTAAGCTTTGTACAAAATCCAGCACTGCCTTTAATGTATGGACTTGTTGCAGGCCTACCATCATGGCTGATCTGTGCAGGTGCTGCAAATTACCAAAATAAAGATTCTAAAATTACACCAGGTCATGTAGTATTTGGCATTGCCTGTTACGTCTGTATTCTTATTATATCTGCAACTGCTATCATAGTCCCAGATCACAGCAACCTGGCAAATTATCTGTCTGAAATGATCAAGGAAAGCTTTAAAATACAAGGTGAGACAAATACATTATCAAATTTTGATGAAAAAGATGCAAATGTAATTTCTATTTTTGCACGCGTCCTTCCGCACATGTCTGCAATATCATTCTTTGTAATGTTGGTCTCATCCTCCTATCTCGGAGCAAAAATTGCTCTCATGTCATCGCTGCTTAGACAGGACTGGTTGGATTTTCGTGTTTTAAAAATGCCTGTCTTGGCATTTATATCAATATTGATAGCATTGCCACTGAACCTTGCTCCAGGTTATATTGGGCTTGGAGGCGAAATATTTATTTTATTGCTTTCTTTATGTTTTATGCTGCAAGGACTTGCAGTACTCCATTTCAAAGTTGCAAAAAGTATATACTGGCGCTGGCTCATACTTGTTAGCTGGAGCGCTATCATCATTTTTGGTTTTATCGGTCTAGGCTTTACCCTAATTGGTCTTGCCGATTTTATTTTCGACTTCCGTAAATTGCGGCGCTCGAGCACAACCTCACCCAACCAACTAGAACTTTAAACTAAAGGAAAATCTATCATGGATATAATACTAATGGAGCGTGTTGCCAAGCTTGGCCAGATGGGCGAAAAAGTACGTGTTAAAGACGGCTATGCCCGTAATTTTCTATTGCCGCGTGGCAAAGCAATGCGCGCAACAAAAGATAACTTAGCCAAATTTGAAACTCAGCGTATTCAGCTTGAGGCACGCAATCTTGATCGTCGCAAGGAAGCAGACAGCATTGGTGATAAATTGAATGGTCAAAGCTTTGTACTTGTGCGTCAGGCGGGTGAAACTGGCGTTCTTTACGGTTCAGTTGCAGCCCGGGATGTTGCTGATATTGTTTCAGCCAATGGTACAACAATCAGCAGAAACCAGGTTGTGATTAACACACCAATCAAAACCATCGGATTGCATAAAGTGCCTGTTTCTCTACACCCAGAAGTGGAAGTTACAGTAACTATTAATATAGCTCGCAGCCCAGAAGAGGCAGAACGTCAAGCGCGTGGTGAAGAGGTACTCACACGTGAAAAAGATAATTTGGATGATCTTGGTTTGGAAATCGGTGCAGCGCTCGCTAAAGCAGGTGATCGCGCAGAAATGTAAAACTTATAGTTACACATAAAACAAAAAAAGCAGGCAGATGCAAATCTCCTGCTTTTTTTTATAAAAAAGTGTATTTTTTTATAAACTTGTCAGGTTCATGTAAGGTTAGGGATTTATAAGAGTACAAGGACGGGTAAAATAGTCTGATCACAATCATAATTAAAAAAAGGAATATAAAATGGGATTTGAAATTAATAAAAACAATGTCGCAATAGATCCATTGGTAACTTTAGGTAAAATACATTCTTTAAATGATATCAAAAACTGGGCAATCATAGCAAGTAAATTTCCTGATATTGTCTTGCCATTGGCAGTTAGAATAGTTAAAACAGACAAAAACGCTCAAAGAATAATTGATATGGCTACAAATAAAACTAGGCATTATGTAAAACAGACAGGCATGAATTATCTACGTAGTCTTGGTTTAAAATAGACTCAAACTTTCACATAAATAGCGCTTTAATGCTTGCCATACGTTTCAGGACGCACAAAGCGCATGAACATATTTAAAAATGTGTATCACTCCGTAGCTTTAAGCTTAGAGTGACGCGCTAATAGCAAATAAAACTTAAGTTTCTTATTTGTTGCTTGTATCCTATCCAAGTATAATGTTCATTGCCAATTTACCAAATGCCATACTCCAGAAACAGGCAATAATAGTTGAAATAGCAACCATATGGACTGACCGTTTTTCAAAACGCCGCCCCCTTGCGCTATTACGTAAAATTATAACGGGCGCACTTATTGCTAGCAGCGGGAGAAATGCTACTGAATAACTTCCCTTGTTTGAAAGCATTTTAAAACTAAGAGGTTTGTGGGTCAGCATTTGAAAAGTGCTGGCTACTACACCAGCAAGCGCAAAACCTAAAATAATCGCCTCAAATAATTCAAGCTGATGCGTTTCAAAATGAAACATAACAAATACTCCACATTAAATTTTATTTGCAAATGATCTCGTTTGGAGCAAATTGCGCTGGTTAACAAATTATTAAAACTATTTTTGCAATATAGGTGCCACTTTGCATTGTTTGCAAAAAACTCTCCACCTGACAGGTCTATTTTACATGCCAGCAGATAATCCACAAAAACTTACAAAAAATCCAAGAGGATCACTTAAAAAATGGCTATTTACAATTCTACTTGTATTGCTTGGCACTGGTTCATGGATTTATTTACAGCCAAAAAAAAATGTAGCCGTAACTGAACCTAAAATTTTAAATATCAAAATAGGTTCAGCGCAACTTCGTATCCCTGAAAATCTTGTTCGCGATCAAGAACACAAAATAAATGGTAATTTGAATGCTATAAATCTAGCTGCAAACTGGCCTGATTTCTCACCTGTAAATGCGCCCAACAATCTTATAAACACGACAGAAACACAAAACCCAAAAATTTTTATTATGATTGAACCAGCAGATGACACAATTGCTCCAGAGCAAAGACCATCAAGTCTTTACTCAAGATTTTTAACCACAGATATAAGTGATAATCAAAATCAGCTTATTACTCGTATTTTTAAAGCTGGATCACCCTATTCTGGAGAAGTTCTGCATATTGCTCCACCAAATGGAGACGTTTTTGCAGCGCGATGCCAGTTAATTAAACCACCAGAAGCAAGGCCAGAACATTGCCTCTGGCAAATAAGAATGTACAAGCTGGATATATCAGTGCGTTTCCCAAGCGAATTATTGGTTCAATGGGAAACTTTAAACTCTACACTAAGAACCGTACTCCAAAACATTATCATAGAAAGCAAGTAATCAATTAGAGCACTGTGCTCCAAGGCGTTGGCACAAGGGCGTAGGTGCTCCCATCTTTTACGATTCTACCAGTTGCTGGGAATGGGGCATGATAGAACGAAACCTCTGCCCCGTCTGATACGGCCATATCAAGCATTTTGCGGCGGCTGGTAATTGCCTGCTCCGCATCCATGTCAAATATAACTGTCCATTCTGGTCTGCGTACAAATAAAGCAGTATGGTTGGTGGTGTCAGACATAAGAATGTGTTTATTAGACCCAGAACTTACCATGTAAGCCATATGTCCTGGTGTATGCCCAAAGGCTGCAATTGATGTAATGCCAGGTACAATTTCCTTACCTGCTTCGTATTGGATAACCTTGTCTTTAACAGGATCAAACACTCTACGCACATTTGCAAACGCGCCCTTCATACCTTCTGGTGAACGACTGAACTGTCCATCATCCATCCAGAACGCCCACTCAATTGAAGGCACCATGATTTGTGCATTTTTAAAGGGTGAAACCCCACTTTGAAGACGATAGCCGTTAATATGGTCCCCATGAAAATGGCTGAATATAACAAGGTCCACCTGCTCTGGATTAAAACCTGCAGCCTTGAAATTGGCCATCCATGAGCCACTTTTGGGCGATCCCATATCTCCATTGCCAGTATCAATAAGGACTAGCTGGCCCCCGATATTCAGCACAGTTGTTGTAAAAGGAATACGCAATGTTTCCTGTGGCATTGCAGATTGAGAAAGAACAGCTTTCACATCCACAAGCTCTGCGTTTTTGATAAAACCAGCTAAAGGACGCTCGGCAAAGCCATCCGTTATTGCTGTCGCTTCAATATCGCCTATTTTATAATGGTAAAATCCAGCATTTTGTGCATTCGAAAGAGGTGCTTTAGCTTTAGAAAAGTTGGGTAAAGCTGAACTTCCCACCATTGTCGCGGCAAGTCCAATAAGTGATCTACGGGCAATCTGCATTTAGCTCTCCTATTTAACATAGTGAACATATCTGATTTCAAAAATTAGACTACAGATTTATTATCATTTCACTTTATACCGAGCCGTGTCGCAGCCTGCAAAAAACGCATAGGGTCTGTTGCCTCGCCATCTATACGTGTTTCATAATGTAGATGAGGACCAGTCGAACGCCCTGTTGAACCAACGAGTCCAACTTTCTCACCTTTGGAGACAGTATCTCCAACATCAACTGTAATGTTGGATAAATGAGCATAGCGCGTAGTTATGCCAAATCCATGATCAATTTCCACCATATTGCCATAGCCACCCTGCTGACCCGCAACAATAATTCGTCCAGCTGAGGCGCTATAAACGGGATTACCGTAAGGTGATTTAAAATCAATACCAGTATGCATGGCAGCGCTATGCAAAAATGGGTCGCTTCGGGCGCCAAAATTGCTTGAAACGGAATGCTCTCCACTCAAAGGACGGGCTAAAGGAATGGCCTGCAATACCGTAGAAGCTTGACCCGCTTCTTTAAGTGACCCAATAAGGCGTAAGACAGCCTGATCAAATGTATCGTTTCGAGAAAGCTTGTTGACGTTTACAAGTGGCCCTCCAACATCTTTGTCTCCAGAGGAACTCTGAACCCAAAACCGTTTTTGGCTTAATCCAATTTCAGAAAGTGCAGAACGCATCTGATTAATTCTAGACTGCGTAGAATGCTCAAGAGTAGCTAACGCAACAACCTGATTCTGTTCTATTTTAGCTAGGCCCTTATCTATTTGATTAGCCCATTGAACACTAACACCAGCAGCAGAACCTGTAGACGTTGGTAAAGCATCAGGCACGAGCCTAAGGCCAAAAATATCTGGGTCAATTTCAGTAGATACACGTTGTTTAATAGGACTGGATGAGAGAATAGGCACAAAGGGCCCACCAGAATTTGGTGGGACTGGCATAGGAGAGCGAATCAACGGAGCGGTAGTTGTTGGTGCAAATCCATGATGGATGACAGGTAGCTGACCTGAAGGTATTTGAGTTTTTTGCATTGGGGTGGATCCGCGCGGAACCTGCTTTTGTGCATCAGATATTAAAGCGGAAACAATTGCCTGGCGGGTTTCTAATTGCGATTGACGTGTAATAAGCTCGTTTACACGATCTTCGAAACTATCCTGACTAATGAGCTGTTTAGTAGCAACCCTATCAAGATGGGTGCGTAAAGATGCTATTCTGTCTTCATAGGAATACTGGGTTTCGGCTTGATTGCTAAGTAGTTTGGCCAGCATGTCATCACGAAATACAAAATAAAATGAAGCAACCAAGTACCACATCAAAAGTGCAGTAAGTGGAAAAGCCAAAAAAACGAGTGCTGGTGTACTAACTTCAAAATGCTTGCAACCGCGTTTACCTCGCCATTGCAAGGTAAACTTAGCCGTTGAATTTGCATTGAAATCGGCAGATGGGTAGCGCACAACCATACAAAAACTCGCGTCTTTTTAACCACCGCAACACACGGCAGACGCATTGAACATAATTTGTTAAGGTTAATATATGATTAGAACGTGCTACAAAAGAATATAAAGTATATTTATAACATGTACAAACAATGACTTAGAGCTTTAGTTTAACAGAAAAATTTCATAGATGTACCTTAAGAAAACTTGACTGTAAAAGCGATCAATAACAAACAGAGAAGAAAACATCTTCAAAAACGGCCTGTAACTAAAAAAATTTTATATGTTCCACATTATATAAATTACACATGTCTATGACATATAAACTGTAAAGTGGCCTTTAAAAATTCATGTGAAGATCTTCTAGCTGGACGACTGCAGGACTGTGTTGATATAAATATCTCTAAGCATTAAAGTAAATTTGCCAGGCACACCTGAGCCTATGCTATGTCCATCAATTGAGATAACAGGCATTACTAGGCTGGACGCAGATGTATAAAATGCCTCATTTGCATTAAGAGCTTCTGCAAAACTGAAAGGTCGCTCCTTGATCTCTAAACTCTGGTCTTTTGATAACTTTAAAACCGCTATGCGAGTAATTCCAGGTAAAATGTCATTTGAAAGAGGTCTTGTTACAATTTGCTGATTACAGGTAATAATAAAAGCGCTGGAAGATGCACCTTCCGTTACAAAACCATTTTCCATCATCCATGCTTCATGAGCACCGGCTTTATGACTGGCTCGTTTTGCAAGCACCTGAGCAAGAAGAGAAACAGATTTTATGTCCCTGCGTTCCCAGCGTTGATCTGGCACAGTGATGACCTTTGCACCAATTTTTGCCAGTGGCGCGTCAAGAATTATCTTTTTTTGAGTAAACATAACAACTGAAGGCTTCAAACCATCTGGAGAAACAAACTCGCGCTCAAAAATTCCCCTGCTAACCTGTATATAGATAATGCCTTCTGCAAGAGAATTGCGGGTAATCAATTCGACTTGTTTGTCAATCCACTGGCTGTTGGAGTAAGGATTTTGAATGTCAATCTCGTTTAAGCTTCGACCAAGCCTTGCTAAATGAGCGTCATTATCCAACATTTTGCCATTAACAACCGCGCATACCTCATAAATGCCATCTCCAAACAAAAAGCTTCTATCCATTAAGGGGATGCAGGCTTCATGCTCAGGCAGGTAACGTCCATTAATATATACGGTATTTGACATTGGATCCCATTTTAAAGCTAAATTGTCTGTACACTTGAAACACCTGGCAATAATTTAATAGCGCCAATATTAGCAACAGTGAGCTCATATCGCCCAGCAAGCTTGATTTCTATCTCTGTTTGAGGGTTAGTCACGTTTAAAATTACGAAAACTTCACCTTCTCCTTTGTTTGTCAAATACTTTGCCAGTTGATCAATTGGCTTTTCATTCTGCAATATAACTCTAATACCTTTTTGAACCCTTTGCATGGCTCTTGCCAAAGGTTCAACATTTTGTATGCGAACACGTACTTCATCATTGTCCACCGAAGCTGCAACAGAAAGAAGTACAACCATACCAGGTTCAAGCGCCTCCCGCATTTGTTGGAGAGCCTCGCTAAATATAATGGCTTCATATTGACCAGACTGGTCTGAAAGCATTATTATACCCATTTTAGAGCCTGATTTTGTGCGGCGCTCTACTCTGCTGATAATAGTGGCAGCCAGGCGACCAGCAGTTGCTCCCTCACGAACTGCACGGGAAAATCCAGTAAAGTCCTGAACTCGAAGTTTTTCCAATGGCTCTTTAAACTCTTCCAGCGGATGTCCAGAAAGAAAAAAACCTACAGCATCAAATTCCTTTTGCAGACGTTCCCCCAGTGACCAACCATCAGTCTCGGCAAATCTGATAGGCTCTGGCGTATGACCTCCAAAAAGTAGTGACTGACCTTCTGCACGGTCTCGCTCGGCGGCAGCGGCAGCCCCTAAAATAACATCCGCTGATTGAAAGGCACTTGCTCTGTCCACGCCAAGAGTGTCAAAAGCCCCAGATGCAACCAATGCCTCAATGCCTCTTTTATTGAGTATTCTAGGATTAATTCTACGTGCAAAATCAGATATGTCTGAAAATTGCTGAATATTTCTGATATCTACAACCTGTTTTGCAGCGTCCTCCCCCATTCCTTTAAGGGCTGAAAGGGCATATATGATTGTATCATCCACAACATCAAATTTCACGCCAGAACGGGTAACCGACGGAGATTCGACTTTAATTTTCATGCGTTCAGCTTCACGCTTGAACTCTACCAGCTTATCTGTGTTTCCAGTGTCAAGCGTCATGGACGCAGCCATAAACTCAACTGGATAATTAGCCTTTATGTAAGCTGTCTGATAGGAAACCAGTGCATATGCAGCTGCATGACTTTTATTAAAGCCATAATCTGCAAATTTCGCTAAAAGATCAAAAATTTCATTGGCAAGCGATTTTCCAACCCCATCAGCAACCGCCCCTTTCACAAAACGACTTCGCTGTGCGTCCATCTCAGATTTTATCTTTTTACCCATGGCACGGCGCAAAAGATCAGCCTCACCGAGTGAGTATCCAGAAAGTACCTGTGCAATCTGCATGACCTGCTCTTGATAAACAATAACTCCAAATGTTTCAGATAAAATTGCTTCCAGTTTGGGGTGTGGGTATTCTGATTTTTCAAGACCATGTTTTCTTGCGCAGTAAACCGGTATGTTAGCCATGGGTCCTGGTCTATAAAGCGCAACAAGTGCAATAATATCCTCTACCCTGTCAGGTTTCATTTCCAGTAGCGCCCGTCTCATGCCAGCGCTTTCTACTTGGAACACACCAACTGTTTCTGCGCGCGAAAGCATATCAAAGCTTTTTTTATCATCTAAAGGTATGGTTGAAAGATCTATATCAATCCCTCTCTGTTTTAAGAGGTCAACAGCTGTTTGAAGTACAGTAAGAGTTTTAAGTCCTAAAAAATCGAATTTAACAAGACCCGCAGATTCTACCCATTTCATATTAAACTGGGTTGCAGGCATATCTGATTTTGGATCAAGATAAAGCGGCACAAGTTCATCAAGCGGCCTGTCTCCAATCACGATACCCGCCGCATGTGTGGAAGCGTGACGATGAAGCCCTTCAAGTTTTTGGGCCATGGTCAATAGGCGCTCAATAACCGGTTCTCTTGCAGCTTCGCGCAATTTTGGCTCTTCTGTGATGGCTTTTACAAGTGTTACAGGATTGGCAGGATTTTGAGGAACAAGCTTTGTGAGTTTATCGACTTGACCGTATGGCACTTCCAGAACACGACCAACATCACGCAGCACACCTCTGGCTTGAAGACTTCCAAAAGTTATAATCTGCGCAACTCGATCACTGCCATATTTTTGCCTTACGTAATCAATCACTTCACCTCTACGCTCTTGGCAAAAGTCTATATCAAAATCTGGCATCGAAACACGGTCTGGATTAAGAAAACGTTCAAACAAAAGTCCAAAACGAAGCGGATCAAGATCGGTAATTGTTAGCGCGTAGGCAACCAACGATCCAGCGCCGGAACCACGGCCTGGACCAACTGGTATGTTTTGCGCTTTGGCATGTTTAATAAAATCAGCGACGATAAGAAAGTATCCAGGATATTTCATACGCTCTATGACGCTTAACTCAAAATCAAGACGTTCAAAATAATCCGCTTCAATCATGCCTTTTGAAACACCATGTGCTGCAAGTCTTTTTTGCAACCCTTCATGTGCCTGAACTTTTAACACTACAGATTCGTCTGTATCTCCTACAGAAAATCTGGGCAGTATAGGCTGGCGTGTCCTGACCCTAAAAGAACATCGCATTGCTATTTCAAGCGTATTGGCAGCCGCTTCTGGTAGGTCCTTGAACAGATCCAGCATTTGGGCGCGGGTTTTAAAATAATGCTCAGAAGTTCTTTGACGCCTGTCCGTATCACTCAAAAGGCGTCCATCAGATATAGCCATAAGGGCATCATGGGATTCGTAATCCTGCGACACACCAAAAAGGGTTTCATTGGTCGCAACAAGAGGAAGGCTGTGCTTGTTGGCCAGCTCAAGCAGTCCATGCTCTGCAACACGCTCTTCTTCAAGTTTGTGTCGCTGAAGTTCAAGATAAAAGCGGTCAGGAAATAAATTTTTAATTTTCAGCAGGCGAGAATTAGCAACATCAAATTGCCCAGCAACCAACATGCCGTCCAAAGCGCCTCTCATCCCCCCGCTCAATGCAATTAGATCAGAACTGTAGCTTGCCAGCACATCAAAGGGAATATCCAGTCCACAAGCGGGGTCAGAATGTAAAAAACAGATACTGGAAAGCTTCATAAGATTAAGGTAGCCTTGCTCCGATTGAGCAAGAAGGACGAGATTACCACGCGCATCCGTTTCTGTTCCAGCCCGTATTCTGGAGGATTCTCTATCCTTAAAATTAATTGCAAGCTGCAACCCTATAACAGGTTGAATGCCAACTGATTTAATTTTTTCAGAAAACTCAAGGGCTCCAAATAGATTATTTGTATCCGTAAGAGCCAAAGCAGGCATACAGTCCAAAACTGCAAGATTGGCAAGCTTGGCAATTGTAAGCGAGCTTTCCAGAAGTGAATAAGAAGAATGCGTGTGCAGATGCACAAATCCTGCGTCTGAATAAGTCATATTCATCTACAAACTTTCATTAAAATGACTGTCCCTCATTCGTCTTATCAACATCACCTTCTATCTAGGCGCAAGGCAAACTCTAGGCTTGTACACAGAGCATCAAAACGAAAGGACAGTGACCCATAGCATGACGGTGCTAAAAAATAGTGCAAGAGCGCTCAACTCGCATATGTCTTCAATAAATCTTTTTGCGATATAATTTCTTGTCATACTAGATACTCCATGCTTCTATGTTCGCATATTGTTCTAGTTCTTTCTTTGTTCTTTTGTCAAGCGCGTTAAAATAAAATGATTAATTTATGCTTTAAGCTTATAGAAAATAAACTCTTGTCACAAATTACTTATAAAAATCAGCGAGATATTTTTAATACATCTAAGTGAAAGACCACTTGGCCAAAGACTTGCCTGCAAAGCATTTTTTGTACAAAAAACAGATTTTCTGCTAAGCAACATTGTGCTGCGGGTGAGCCTGACGACGCTTAGCATCTAGCTTATTAAGGCCCGCAATATAAGCTTTAGCAGATGCAACCAAAGTATCAGGGTCAGCAGCCTTTCCAGTCACGCTACGGCCTGAAACAGGATCTTCTAACCTGACAGATACCTCTGCCTGTGCATCTGTACCTTCAGTTACAGCATGAACCTGATAAAGTGCAAGTTTTGCATCATGTGGAATGATTGCGCATATAGCGTTGAAAATGGCATCAACTGGTCCATTACCTGTTGTCTGCACCGTTTTATGAACACCATCCACGTCCAAGGATAGAGTGGCAGACTGATGACCCATAGTGCCTGCAATAACCGTAAGCGCGATTACTTTTACTAGGTCTTGCGCAGTCGAAATGTTTTCATCAACAAGGGCTTCAATGTCTTCATCATAAACGTGTTTTTTACGGTCCGCTAAAGCTTTAAACCGCGCAAAGGCATCCTCAAGTTGGTTATCTCCCAACTCGTAACCCAATTCATTAAGCTTGTTTTTAAAAGCTGCACGACCAGAATGCTTACCCATGACAAGTGATGTTTTCTGTACACCAACGCTTTCTGGCGTCATGATCTCATATGTAGTCTGGTTTTTAAGCATTCCATCCTGGTGAATGCCACTTTCATGCGCAAAAGCATTTCTGCCAACTATTGCCTTGTTATATTGCACGGGAAATGATGTTGCAGCAGAAACCAGTTTTGACGCGCGATTTAGCATTGTGGTCTCAATACCGCATTCGTAAGGTAATGTATCAGAGCGCGTTTTAATCGCCATAACAATTTCTTCAAGGGCTGCATTACCCGCACGTTCGCCAATACCATTGATTGTACATTCTATTTGACGTGCGCCACCCTCAAGTCCACCAAGTGTATTGGCAACTGCAAGACCAAGATCGTTATGGCAATGCACAGAAAATATTGCCTTGTCAGCGTTTGGCACACGGTTACGCACATTTAAAAACATATCCCGATATTCATTGGGTGTGGCATAACCAACTGTATCTGGCAGGTTGATTGTAGTGGCGCCAGCATCAATAGCGGCCTCCACCGTGCGACATAAATAATCCAGCGGGGTGCGCGTTGCATCCATTGCAGACCATTCAACATCTTCAACAAAACTGCGTGCGCGCGCAACTGTTTTGGCAATTATTTCCAGCACCTCTTCTTCACTTTTGCGCATCTGATACGCCAGGTGTATGGGAGATGTAGAAACAAAAGTATGAATACGCCCGCGTCTGGCGTGTTTTACGGCCTCACCTGCCCTGTCAATATCAGCAAAAATTGCGCGTGCCAGGCCGGCAACCGTGGCATTTTTAACAGCTTTTGCAACAGCTGTAACCGCTTCAAAATCCCCATCGGATGCAATGGGAAAACCAGCCTCAATAATATCTACTCCCATGACGTCAAGCAGATGCGCAACCTCAAGCTTTTCTTCAAACGTCATCGTTGCACCAGGGCATTGCTCGCCATCGCGCAATGTGGTGTCGAATATGTATACACGGTCTTTTTTTGTGCTGATCATCAATCTAGTTCCAGATGTTTGTAACTGTTTATGTCTCGTGCTCTTGCTGACTTTTTAAAACCTTGCTTGATGGTTACAAAGTTTTTTTAAATTAAACTGTTGTTTTTGGTAACTACTCTAGCAGAAGAAAATCTATAAAGTGTCTAAAGTTATTTAATTGATTTATGTTGTGTTATTTTAACATTCCCACAGTACATTTTACCAAGAATAAATGCGAGCTGTAACTTTACAAAAATTGGTTTTTTATATGTTGAGTTTAGTAAAAAATACGCATTTTATAGCCAAGGTGAAAAGACTTACCTACTCTTTTTTGAGCCATTTAAAATTTAATGAACCGCTGGAAACACGCATAGCTCTTGCAACTATGAGACAGCATGCTCTTGATATTTACAATATAGGAATAATTTTTCTGCTATTGGCTACAATTGGTTATTGGCAAGTATATAAAATGGCACCTGTTTGGCTGCTGATTTCAACATTAATATGTCAGTTTCTTGGATCATTAAGTCTATTTTTGTTACGAAAAAGTGATAAAACCAATCCTCTTCTACCCTATGTAACAGGCTTTATCATAACAATTTGCGCGTTTGCCGCCTTACTGGGTACTGGTGGTATTGTAAATCCAAATACAAACATTATGGCATATGTTTTTGCAGGTTTGGCACTTTCATCTTGTCAAGGATCGCCTTTATCCAGCGTTATGATATACTTAATATCTATGTTGGGTATAGGGCCCTTGTTTTTGTACTTTCCAGAAATATGGGTTGGGAGTTCTGATTTAAGTTTTTCGTTGCGGGCCTATGCTTCAATTGCAATCAATTTAACAGCTACCGAACTAATTACATTTATTCTTGCTGTCCTTATTAAAAATACAGTTATATCTGTGCACAATGGGCAAAAGCAAACTGAACAAATATCTAGAAAAATGTCTGTTTTATGTGAAGAAGTCAATGAAACTGCTGAAAATTCACGTGCAAAAGCAGAGACCCTCCTTAGCGAAGTTCAAAATTTTACATTAAAATCTGCTCCAAATCTACAAAATGCTGCTTTGATTGCTTTGGAACTGAACGATGCAGCAGCCTTGATGTCTAGTGTAGCGTTTTCAGTTTTAGACAAATCAGAATTTATGGCCCGAGATGCAAGAGAGACTGCTGGTCATGTTGCAACAGTAACGAATGCTTCAGAAAACTTTATATCAATAATACGTACAATTGATATGGATGTAAAACACTCCGCTAATCTTTCAAATAGTACGGCTAAAACTGCCAACGAAGTAACTTTAAAAGTAAAAGATCTGTATTCCGCTGTAGATAGGATTAGTAAAGTAGTTGACATAATAAAAGAAGTTGCTGAACAGACTAACCTTTTGGCGCTTAATGCAACTATTGAGGCTTCCCGTGCGGGTGAAGCGGGCAGAGGGTTTGCTGTTGTTGCAAGCGAGGTTAAGTCGTTAGCGTTTCAAACAGCTAATGCAACCGTTGAAATAGATAACCTAGTGTCAAATCTACAAAACGCTACAACTATAACATCTGAATACGTTAACTCAATAATATCTAAAATTGATATTATGAGTGAGGTTTCAGCACAAATTTCTAGCTCCGTAAATACACAGGAAAATATAATGAGCGACATAGTTACTGCTATGAAGCTTGCCAACTCAAAAACAGCATTTATGTTGAAAAATGCCGAAGATGTTAAAAACGTGGCAAAAGAGACAGAGTTGGGATCTAAAAAAGTGCTTAAAGCCTCAGCTGAAGTTACAAATACAGCTAACGAGGTAAATAATGAAATTAATTACTTTACGCAAAAAATACGTCAGCTAAACCATGTATAGAGTAAATCATACTAAATCCAGCTGTAATTTGTTACTATCTAAGCCCCAAACTGTTCGGTCAATATACGTTCTTCCAGACTATGACCCGGGTCGTGGAGCATAATCAGATCAATTGATCTGTCCATTTCAATTTCCACTTCGCAGATGCTGGGCACTTCCAAATGGTCTGCCGCTGCGCTGACAGGTCTACGCTCCCAGTCTAGAACCTTAATCAACACTTTTGAGCGCTCTGATATAAGCGCACCTCTCCAGCGTCGCGGGCGGAAAGGCGAAAGCGGTGTAAGCGCCAGCAGGCGCGCATTGAGTGGAAGAATAGGGCCATTGGCAGACAGATTATAGGCCGTTGAACCAGCAGGCGTTGCCAATAAAATACCATCGGCTGTCAGCTCTGCCATGCGCACACGCCCATTTATGGTAATTTCGAGCTTCGCGGTTTGAAAAGATTTACGCAGCAAAGAGACTTCGTTAATAGCTCTGGCTTCAAATAAGGTGCCATCCGTGCTTTTAGCTCTCATGATAAGTGGATGAAGAACACTTCGTTCTGCTTTGGCTAACCTTTCATAAATATTTTCAACACTGTATTCATTCATCAAAAAGCCTACTGAGCCTCGATTCATGCCATAGATTGGTACATTGGCACCCATAAGCCTATGCAGGCTTTGCAACATGAGGCCATCACCCCCAAGTGCTATGATAACGTCAGCATCTAACTCACTGGTTTGCCCATATTTCGTTATGCATTCATGTAAAGCATCCTGAGCCAGAGGCGCAGGACTAGCCAGGAAGGTTATCTTTGGGATTTGAGTTAAAGGATTTAATTGCTTTGACACTTTAAAATCCTTTGGAAACACTTAAAAAACTACTGCTTGGGTAGATCCTGTTGTGGGACAACAGGAACAGCTGGCATAGTATTCTGAATTCCCCGTAACTGGTCTAAAACGCCTTGCCCCTGCGTTGGTGCAACAGGAGCTGGCTGAGTTGAAAGAGGTGCAGCGCGGTCAAGTGCAGAGCCACCTGACAAACCTTTGGCTGCAATAACTGACAGAATAACACTGGTTGCAAAAAAAGATGCACCTAAAATTGCAGTCATTCTTGTTAGCAGATTTGCCTGGCCGCGACCCGTAAACATTCCAGTTGGGCCACCACCACCTAGTCCCAATCCACCACCTTCCGAACGCTGCAATAGAACAACAGTTGCTAAGGCAACAACAATGATGAGATGAATTACGATAAGAACGGATTGCATGGATGGCGTCTTTTCTGTTGAACCTGAAATTTAACTATGAAGCTGCTTTGGCAATAGCAATAAAATCAAAAGCTTTCAAGCTCGCACCACCAACCAATGCACCATCAACATTGGCAACACCTAGAATTTCTTGAGCATTGGATGGTTTGACTGACCCGCCATATAATATACGGATAATGGTGCCCTCTTCCCCAAAACGTTCAGTCATATGTTTGCGAATTACGGCATGTACATTTTTAACATCATCAGTTGTTGGCGTTTTGCCTGTACCAATAGCCCATACAGGTTCATAGGCTATGACCGTATTGAATGATGTAGCACCCAAAGGAACAGATTCAAGTAATTGATTTTCAACTACTTTCAATGTTTCTCTTTTAATATATTCTTCATCCGTTTCACCCACGCATATGATAGCAACAGTGCCAGACTTCCACACGGCTGAGGCTTTTGCATGCACAATTGAGTTTGTCTCATGATGATCTGCGCGCCGTTCCGAATGCCCGACAATACAGTATTTGGCACCAATATCAGCAAGCATCTCTGCTGAAATATCACCAGTATGAGCACCGGAATTGTTAATATGGCAATCCTGCCCGCCTACAGAAAAATCTGTGTCTTTTGTAAGCTGTGCAAAGCTCTGCAAGAGCGTTACAGGTGGGCAGATTAGCAAATCCACTTTGTTAAAAAGTTTATTTGCCTCACTCAGCATAAGCCTGAACTCTGAAACAGAGGCATTTAGCCCATTCATTTTCCAGTTACCCGCAATGAGCGGCTTCGTATAACTATTTGGCATTACTATTCCTGATATCTTCGTGGTGACGAATAACTTGTTTAATAATAAAGGCTAAAAATTTTTCAGCAAAATCTGGATCAAGCTGTGCATCCACTGCTAATCTTCGTAACCTTTCAATTTGTTGCGCTTCACGCACCGCATCCGCAGCGGGAAGTTTATACTCAGCTTTTAAGGCACCAACCTGCTGTGTGTATCTAAAACGTTCTGCAAGCATGTAAATTAAAGACGCATCAATATTATCAATACCCCTTCGAAGATCAAGAAGCTCCCCAGGAAGTTCTATTTCTGCCATAAATTTAAATACTCCATATAAAATTTAATTTTGGAAACTTTTCGAACTAAGCGCGAGAAGAGTCAAGATTGGAATCAAGAGTTGATTGACCCTAGATACAACAAACTCAATGATCCACATTTAGTTAAAAAACACTGTCACCAATATTTAAGTTAAAAAAAGGGTTTAAAACTCTTGCATTACGTCCAAACTAAGATCAGCATGGTGATATAACATCTAAAAACCGATGAATCGGGATTTGCTCTAATGGGAGGTTTATCATGAATGTAGCACGCATATTAGACATAAAAGGCAGAAATGTAATTACAGTTCAGCCACATCGCACTTTAAACGAAGTGTCAAAAATGCTGACCGAGCATAAAATTGGTGCAGCAGTTGTTAGCGGAAATGATGCAAAAATCCTGGGGATCATTTCTGAAAGAGATATTGTTCGTGCAATTTCAAACAGTGGTTCTGCAGCACTTGAACATGCAGTATCTAAGCACATGACTGAAAAGGTCATTACATGCAATGAAAACTCGCTTATGAGCGACCTTATGGATGTAATGACGACTGGCAAATTCAGGCATTTACCAGTAGTAGGCGATAACAAGCTTATTGGCATTATTTCTATCGGCGATGTTGTGAAACACCGTATGGATGCCATGATGGTAGAACAGAGCGCAATGTTAAACTATATATCAATGGCTTAAATTTTGACATAACAGTTTAAACTGTCACCGTAAGAGATTGAATTGACTCTTTAATCTCTGACATTGTACGGTTTACAGCCTCGTACCCTATTTCAATACTTTCTTCAGCGCGTTGAAATTCAAATAGCCCAATTTTTGAAAGCTTGGGCGTGAGTGCAATGTCTGGTGGATCTCCTGCAAGTCTGGAGCGCGCAATCCGGTCTTGCGTGATGTTTATTGCATCTATCATTACCCGTGCCATGCCAGGGGCACCTTGATTTCGACGGGTCAGCCTGGTGAACATTGCTGCGGCATCAGAAAAGGGACTGAATATTGTGCGGGCGGCTAAAGTTTCTTGATCCGTTTTTACAGGAGGCGCCTCCGCATGATGATCTTGTATAATAGTGCCACGTCCATTATGGTCGGCATTTAAACTGACTGAAATAACCATTTCTGCACCCAGCGCACGCGCAACGGAAACAGGTACAGGGTTTACAAGAGCACCATCGAATAGCCAGCGACCTCCAATATTCATAGGTTCAAAAATTCCAGGAATTGCATAAGATGCACGCATTGCTGTTACAAGGTGTCCACGCGTAAGCCAAATCTCATGCCCTGTTTGAAACTCGGTTGTAACCGCAGCAAACTTGATTGGTAAATCTTCAATCTGCGTGTTCCCTACGCCAGCATCAAGCATATGGCGTAGACGACTACCTGTAATTAAGCCTGAACCACCAAAATGTATGTCCATAAGCCCAAGTACACGACGTTTTGTTAGGCCTTTGGCAAAATCTGTTAGCTCGGTTAAGCGCCCAGCACCCCAACACCCTCCAACAACTGCCCCAATTGATGTACCTGCGATAACTGAAGGGGTAATCCCAGCTTCAATAAGTGCGTTAAGGACACCAATATGTGCCCATCCGCGCGCTGCTCCAGCGCCAAAAGCAACCCCTACTATGGGTTTACGCAGCACTGGTTTATCTAAAACTGACGTTCCAATGCTACCATTCACTGGAGCGTTGTTCTGTTTTGATGGCCAGCCCAGCCTGTTAAACATGAAAGCTTATCCTAAATGCATGGCTGTAAAACATATTAAGCCTAAGCAGATAGTTCAAGTATGTACCGTATAAGTTTCCAAAATCTAACTTTGAAACATATTTTTAGTTTAAGTTGAACATACGACTTTGAAGCGAACCATCTTTACGGCGTTCAAATAATTCATTAACACGCGGATGTCTCAATGGCATGTCTGATGTGTCTGGCACAAGGTTCTGCTCAGAGACATAAGCAACATACTCTGTTTCTTCATTTTCTGCTAGAAGATGATAAAACGGTTGTTCTTTCAAAGGTCTTATTTCTTCTGGAATAGAATTCCACCATTCATCTGTGTTACTAAAAACAGGATCAATATCAAACACAACGCCTCTAAAAGGATAGACTCTGTGTTGTAGAACCTGCCCTATTCTAAACTTTG
>JANXWK010000034.1 GCA_025351165.1 Hyphomicrobiales bacterium
CGGTTGATTTTCGCAACACGCTCATCATCATGACATCCAACCTTGGCTCAGAGTTTCTGGTGAACCAAACCGAAGGAGAACCTGTTGAACAGGTGCGCAACGAAGTAATGGGTATGGTGCGTGCGCATTTCAGGCCAGAATTTCTAAACCGTATTGATGAGATTATTCTGTTTCACAGATTGAAACGTGAACATATGGGCGCGATTGTTGATATTCAAATTGAGCGTTTGCAGCGTTTGCTCAACGAACGTAAAATTATACTTAAACTGGACGATACAGCTCGAAACTGGCTTGCAGCCAAAGGCTATGATGCAGCCTATGGAGCAAGACCTTTAAAACGCGTGATCCAAAAGAATGTGCAGGATCAGCTGGCTGAAATGCTGCTCGCCGGACACATTAAGGATGGTGAAACTGTGCCTGTAACCAGCGCAAAAGATAAATTGCTGTTTGGCAACCTGGAAGAGACTATTCCTGCGGTTGTTCATTGAAAACTTTAAGCAGGGCGGCATTGAACTCGCCCCCTGCTATAAATAAAATAGCAAGGTAGTACAAAAATATCAGCGCAATGGTTGCGCCCGCAAATCCAGCATAGGTTTTGGCGTAGCTGGCAAAATGGCCAAGATACCAGGCAAAGCCAAGGGCCGCAATCATCCATGCTATAAGTGTCAACACAACACCTGGCAAAACGTTTTGAAGCGTTCTTTTACCCGAGGGCAGCCATAAATGGGCAAAAATAAGTGTTGTGAGCAGCACCAGTCCAGTAAACGAGTATCGTAAAATATTAAAGCCAGCTGTCAGTCCAGACAGTTCTGGTACAAATTTTAACGTTAATGCCCAAAGCGATGGTCCAAGCACAACCAGGAACGCAAGACTCAAAAGAGCAAAAGCGCCAAGGGAAACAAAAAGAAAAGCATAAAGACGGGTTGTTATAAACCACCGATCATCTTTTTGATTATAGGCACGGTTGAGAGCGTTTCGCATGGCCTCAATCCCCGATGATGCAAACCACAGGGCCAATATTGCGCCAACAGTTAAAAAATCAGTCCGCTGTCCCAACAGGACTGTGTGAACTTCATTGGCCAAAGGTTCTGCGATGTTGTTGGGAAAAGCATCGAATATCAAGTTGACCGCTGTATCGGCCAAGGCTTTATTATCAAGGAAAGAAGCCAGTGCGGTTAAAAATATCATGAACGGAAAAAGTGCCAAAAGGCCTGATAAGGCAACATGACTTGCCATTGCCCAGCCATCATTGGCATTAAGCTGCACCCAGGTCTGCGCGGCAGCTTTCCTCCAGCTGTTTAAAAAGGCTTTTAAGGGATATTTTATTTCAAGTGAGGATTTTACCAATGTCTAGCCTTTTAAAACTATAGTCCTTGAGACAATCTTGAGTCCTTAAGACGATCTTGTTTTACCAAATCAGTTTATCAGGATAATAGTTCTCTATGTCTCAAAATAAAACATCTTGCTTGCAACCCTCCCCGTCCATATTTCTTGTTCTTACCCCCACAATATTTGTGTTGCTTTGGTCGACAGGCTGGATTGTGGCAAGATATGCGGCTCCACATGCTGATCCACTCACATTTCTTTCAGTCCGATATGTAACAGCCTTTATCATTATTGCCTTCTTTGCATTCATGGTAAATGCGCCTTGGCCTAAAGGCAGAACAGCAGTCGCACATACGCTTGTTTCAGGTGCGCTCATTCATGCCATTTATCTAGGAGCTGTCTGGTGGGCAATTAAAAAGGGTGTTCCAGCTGGAATCTCTGGCCTAATTGCAGCTTTGCAGCCTTTAATGACGGCAGCTTTGGGCGGCTGGCTGATCAAAGAGCATGTGCGGCCACTGCAATGGATGGGTGTCGCACTTGGTTTTCTAGGTGTCCTGATGGTCCTTGAACCAAAAATTGTACAAAGCCTGTCTTTGAGCAATGAAAATGAGACATCTTTGGGTATACCCATTATTGTCAATTGTTTTGGAATGCTGTCTTCCACACTTGGCTCATTTTATCAAAAGCGCTTTCTTGGTGCAGGGGATCTGCGCACCATTACAGCCATGCAGTATATTGGCGCGCTCATTATAACGCTGCCAATGGCTCTGGCTTTTGAAGACCTGCGTTTTGATCTTGTGCCTGAAACATTTTATGCGCTTGTATGGGCAGTTATTCCACTGTCCATAGGTGCGATTAGCCTGATGCTGATAATGATTCGCAAAGGAGCTGTATCGCGCGTTGCTTCACTCATTTATCTTGTGCCGCCAACCGTTGCCGTTCAGGCATGGCTACTATTTGATGAAAAACTTGTATTCATCCAGATCATTGGTATGGCTGTAACAGCTGTTGGTGTATATCTGTCAACAAAAAGGGCATCATCTTGAATAATACTTTATTGCGACCACCTTTATCCTCCATTTCAATTGTTTATCTTGTTATTGCTATTGGATTGACAGTTGGAGCAACAGTTTCAGGTGCGCTTTTTACTGATATTGGCATGCCATGGTATGGCGCAATCTTGAAAAAACCCTGGTTTAATCCGCCTAATCTGGCTTTTCCCATTGCCTGGACACTGCTTTACACCTTCATGGCGTTCAGCTTCTGGCGTATCTTGCGGCTTCCAGCTGAAACTACAGGGCGCGGACAGGCAATTTTTGCTTTTCTGTTGCAGCTTGGATTAAATATGCTTTGGTCGTTTCTGTTTTTCTATAAACAGGATCCAGTACTGGCTCTCCTGGAGGTTACGTGCCTTTTGACAGCAATTATTTTCATGATTTTAAGCTTTCGTCCCGTTGATAAACTCTCTTATTATCTTATGTGGCCTTATGCAGCCTGGGTCAGTTTTGCGACTGTTTTAAATCTGGCAATTATTGTCCTTAACCCTGATATGCCAACGTCATGGAACAGATAAACGAGGCTACACTTCTAAACCGTGTTCTTTACCGCGATGAAGATATTATTGTCCTGAACAAGCCAGCTGGTATTGCTGTCCATAAAGGGCGGGGTGATGGCGGAAATCTGGAAGCTTTGTTTCCAGCGCTCAGTTTTGGAATGGACCGCGTCCCTGCCCTTGCTCACAGGCTTGACAAAGAAACCTCAGGGTGCCTGATTTTAGGTCGGCATCGCAAGGCTCTTGCGCATCTGGGTAAGCTGTTTCAGCGTGGACATATCTCAAAAACTTATTTTGCAATTGTTGTGGGCAATCCACCAGATGAAGGGCGCATAGATTTTGCGCTGGCCAGGCGGACAGGCGATAAACGATCCTGGATCATGAAAACAGCAGAAGATGGTGATCCATCCTCGACTTTATTCAAAGTGCTAGGGCGAGGCGATGGCTTGGCCTGGCTCGAACTAAAGCCCTTGACAGGGCGAACTCATCAATTGCGTGTGCATTGTGCTGCCAGTGGCTTTCCTATTGCAGGTGATGCGCTGTATGGCGGAGATACATCACGTGCTGCTGCAAGAATGGTACATCTGCATGCAAGAGAAATTACCATTCCCCAAAAACGCGATAAACCAGCTTTAACTGTTCAGGCACCTGTGCCAAACCATATGCATACATTATTTGAAGCTTGCGGATATACCATTTGAACATTCCTTACAAATCCACGCCAAAGTCAAACCCCAAAGCCAAAACTCACCTACTTGAGCCAGGTTTGCTTTCACGCAGGCTCGCAGCCTCTGTGCTGGCTGATGTCGTGCAGCGCAGGCTTGCCCTTGATGAACGACTGGACACATACCTGTCTTTGGAACCAGCAAATGAAATGTCAGCGCAGGATCGCTCGCTTGTTCGCGCAATTGCAACTTCGGCAATACGGCGTTTAGGCACAATCAAGAGAGCCTTGTATGAACGGCTTCTGGGCGGAATGCCGCAGAGCGCACCTAAGCTTGAACCTATTCTGATTTCTGCTGTGGCGCAGATTTTGTTTTTAGGCGTGCCAGACCATGCAGCCGTTGATACGGCTGTTCGTCTTGCGAGGGAGGACTCAAATTCAGTCCATTTCGTGCCACTGGTGAATGCCGTTTTGCGGCGCATTGCGCGTGAAAAAGATGCCATACTCAAGTCAGCCAATCCCTTGCGGGATGATACACCAGAATGGCTTGCAAAACGCTGGTCAAATGCCTTCGGGCCAGATAATGCTCTATTAATTGCAGACTCTCATCAAGATGAACTGGCAGTTGATCTAACGGTCAAATCTGATCCAGAGGGATGGGCAGATCGCTTGGGCGCGGTGCTTTTGCCATCTGGCTCAATTCGGCTTACCAATCGAGATTCAATTGCAATGTTGCCTGGCTATCTGGATGGAGAATGGTGGGTACAGGATGTGGCTGCCGCCATTCCAGCAAAATTAATATCAGCTGGCGAAGGTAAACGCATTCTTGACCTATGTGCCGCCCCTGGTGGCAAAACCGCACAATTAGCTGTCACTGGCGCCAGTGTTGTGGCTATGGATCGCTCAGATAAACGTCTGGTACAGCTCCGAAATAATATGACGCGGCTTAAATTAAATGTCGACGTGCTGGTTGCTGATGCGCTCAGCTATGAGGGTGAGATGTTTGATGCTGTGCTGATTGATGCACCCTGCTCTGCCACAGGTACAATCCGCCGCCATCCAGATGTGGCCTGGACAAAAACGCAGGAAGATATTTTAAAACTCGTGGCTTTACAGCGTAAAATGCTTGATCGCGCTCATCTTTGGCTAAAATCAGGTGGTATACTGGTATATTCAACCTGTTCACTGGAGCGCGATGAGGGCGAGGCGCAGATTGAAGCACTCCTCAAACGCGATCCACGCTTTAGCCGTGTGCCAGTTTCAGCAGATGAGGTTGGCGGTATGGGCGAGCTTATAACAGAAGCAGGCGATGTGCGTGCCTTGCCATTTCATTTTAAAAGCAAACTTGAGGATGCCAACCCAAGATTATCTGGCTGTGACGGATTCTATGCAGCAAGGTTAGTGTTTAAGGGGTAACGAGTATCTCTACCTATCGTACTTCAAGAACTGGAAATGAAAGCAATTACACCCACAGCCGTCATGCGCGGACTTGATCCGCGTATCCACGTCTTAGCGTAATGATGTCATAAAAAGACGTGGATACCTGCGTAAAGCGCGGGCATGACGACCCAAATGCCGCATCGCAGGATCCATTTTATTTTTTCCTCAAAAATAGCGGCACAACCATACATTTATTAAATAAAATGATGACAAAGTAACATTTTATCTAATTTTAAGGTCTGGATTACCGCGCTGCGATCCCAATGACTTTAGTTAGTTAATTACATTTATTTGTTTATAATAGATTAAATACCTAAATAATGCTTGACAATATAACTTTATTCCTACATAAATGATCCCATCTTCACCTTACGGAAGCAGAAATCTGAGACTGGCAATTTTGGGGTGAATATCCAAAAGACTTTATATTTAAACACTCAGAAGTTTAAACCATAAAGCTCAAAAGGATTTAAGGCAGAGTGTCAGGTCAGGCAGGTCACAGCGCTCTGGCTTCATACAATGCTTTAGGGCGATGTCCAGGAAACTTGTATCTGGTTGAACTTTTTGTGAAAGGATACGATTTTCATTGATTGTTTTACCACCAGACAGATAGAAGACCTGGCCGGACTATGTGATCTCCCTCGCAAGGAGCTTCGGTGCAGATGTAAGGCACATAGTCGGAAGATGCATCGTGTGCGGAGTGTGGATTCATGCCTCAAGGGCGCCCATAAAAGTTGTATGGAGAAACACTCCGCACTGCTTCTACTTCTGTTATCAACCCGATTAGCGGGGGTTGAAACTTGAATGAGTATATTTAGGCTGACTTTTCAGTCTCAGGATAAAAATCTTGCACCGGTTCGCTTGACCTTGAAGCTATCACGAGCTATGTGCAGAGCTTGAAATTTTTAAATTAAGATGCAAAAGGTAATATGCTATGGCACGTGTGTGTGAACTAAGTGGTAAAGGTGTACAGTATGGCCATAAGGTGAGCCATTCAAACCACAAAACCAAGCGCCGCTTTTTACCTAACCTTAACATGGTTACGCTCATTTCTGATGTTTTACAGAAATCCATTCGCCTTCGCGTATGTGCAAATGCTCTTCGCACAGTTGAGCATCGTGGGGGTTTGGATGCGTTCCTGGCTAAACAGGATGATACTGATCTCTCACGCGATGCATTGAACATAAAGCGTGAAATCGAGAAAAAACAGGCTCTGGCAGCCTAAATTTGAGACAAACATATTTATAGCCCGCATGTACATAAATACATCTGCGGGCTTTTTTATGTAAATAGACTGTCTTTATACTGTAGTGACTTTCGAAGACTGATTTTTGGGCAGTTTCTCCGCAATTCCATAAAGTTGTTCACGTCGGGCAATCTCGTCAAAAACTTCAGATGGCTTAATATCCATTTGAGCTAGAACAACATAAAGCTGGTAGATCAAATCTGCACTTTCCAGAATTGTTTCGTTGCGTTTGCCCTGCAATGCATCAATACCGACCTCTACGGCTTCCTCACAAAGTTTTTTGACCATTTTTGGCATACCTTCCCGAAAAAGTTTAGCCGTTCGGGATTGGGATGGTTCAAGATGGCGTGAAGCACAAATTGCATCGTATAAACTGTCAAGTGATGTACTCACATCTATTCCTCTGTCGCTAAAGCCGAAAGATGGCTGAACGTATTAACAACCTGTTCGTAAACAGGACGCTTAAAGGGAATGACCAACTCTGGTAGGTGGTTCATGTCTTCCCATCGCCAATGACTGAATTCTGCCTTCAACCCATCAGCTGGTTCATGAATATTGATTTCACTGTCATCACCTTCAAAACGAAAGGCAAACCATTTTTGTATCTGTCCACGATATTTACCACGAAAGCTACGCCCTCCTGGATTTTGTGGCAAGTCATACTGATACCAGTCAGGCGCCTCTGCCAAAAACTTGGTGGATAAAACTCCGGTTTCTTCCTTCAGCTCACGTTTTGCAGCTTCCAGAGGATTTTCACCCCTATCAATTCCACCTTGTGGCATTTGCCAGGCATACTGTTCCAGTACATGCCCTTTACGGGAGAGTTGAAGGCGCCGGCCTATAAACACCAATCCACGCTTGTTCAGCAGCATAATGCCCACGCATGGGCGAAATGGCAGCTCAGAAATATCATCAAGAGAAGTCTTTATATGTGACATAGGGTTACTATAACCCTGTTTTCTTTAGAGTCGCTATTTCTTTTATAGGTATTTTATGATTTTGGCCCAATCACAACCGAACTTACTGGAACGAGAACAATACCTTTTTGTTCAAGGTTTTTTGACCAGCGTACAACCTTGTCAAGTGTCAATGGCAATGCAGAACCAACACCAATAGCTACACCCTTGTCTTTAGCAATGCGCTCTAACTTCAAAAGGGCTTCATCTATGTCAGCTGATTTTAAGCTTGCATCAATAATGATGTCAGCGCGAGCTGCAGGAAGGCCCATAGCGCCAGCAGTTGCCATGCTAAGGCTGCGCTGCGAACTGCCATCGTCAAGATAGGCTAGCCCACGCGATGATATGTCTTTAAAAACAGGTGTCAAAGCAGTGTCATTGGCAGAAAACTTGGCACCCATGAAGTTCATTATACCAACATAACCAGTAAAACGACTCATTAGCCAATGCAGTTTATCAATATTTTGTTCAGCACTCTGATTTGCAAGAAGTGTTTGTGGGCCAGGGTCATTATCTGGATAATCAAACGGCTCCATGGGCGCCTGCAAAAACAGCTCATGACCCTGTTCGCGGGCGCGTTGAGCCTGCCGTTCAAGATCGGCACCATAGGGTGCAAAGGCTAAGCTGACTTCACCAGGCAAACGTGTAATAGCATCTGCTGTAACACTCTGACCAATACCAAGCCCACCTATAACAATTGCTATGCGAATTGGTTTGGATTTGAGAGTGGACGTTAAAGGACGTGCATAAATCTCCAAGGGGCGCTGCCCATCGCCTGATAGTCTTGGTAATATTCCATGTTTATTTTTTTCGATAAGACGTTTGTCAGGAGAACTTACCAGTTTTACATTCGTAAAATCAGGTACTTTGATAACAACAGCACTTGGCATGGCACCGCCATTTTGTCGAACAACCCTTACACCGCTTTCCATTTCAAGTTCAGCAGCCCCGCTACGGTTCAGGGTTTGAGCGGAGGATCCAGACCTCTCTAAACCTGATGGATTTAGGGTATCGCCTTGAGTAGATTGCATGACAGGGTTATTGACAAACTGTGCAGCTTTTGGACGCTCAATCCCCACAACAGCTACAGGCTCACCCCCTAATGGATCTTTTGTTGAAACAAGAAGGACTGTAATGACACCGCTCAGCAATAAAGCGAGTGAAAGCATCACAGATGCATAAGGCACTCTACGAGCTGGCTTTTTCTGCTTGAGATCTACCCCAAGCGGGGTCGATAGTTCATCGCCCAACATTTATTCCCAAAGCCGATTCAACAGCCATGCCCCCAAGATAATTCTCTCAAAATAATTTGAAAGAATTAATTTAAAAAAAGAATCAAGTTCTGTGTAATTTATCTTGGGGTTGTTTTGTCAATAATATGTTAACCTATCAGTTATTTTTGACAAAATAAATTTTATTTCGTCGAAGCTGTAGGCAATGCCGTAGGATTGTCCGAAAGCGAGCGCAGATAAGCAACAAGATCAGCGCGCTGTACCGGATCTTTCATGCCATTATATCCCATTTTTGTACCAGCTGCATATCCTTTTGGATTTGCAATAAAAGCATCAAGATTATCATATGTCCACTTACCCCCTTTGCCCCCCATATCTGTAAGAGAAGCAGAATAGGCAAATCCGGCAGCTACTGCCTGTTGACGTTCAACAACGCCCCAAAGTGCAGGCCCCGTCCCATTACCACCACCTTTTTCAAATTTGTGACAGGCTGTACACGCTTTTGCAGCACCCATACCCTTTGTAACATCAGCTTTAGCCAACCGTGTCGCAATAGGTTCTACAGCACTTGCTTTTTCAGGCCCTGCATTTGCAGCAACTGGCTCAGGTACATTAATGACATAGCCAGGTGTGTGCGGCTTTTCTGCTTTGAAAAGAGATTGGGAGGCAAATCCAAGACCCATTGTAAAGACTAGAGTTCCAAGAACTGCACCAGCGATCTTGTTAAATTCAAACGAGTCCATTTTATTCCTCAGTAGATTTCAGACGTGTTTTGTGTGTGCATGACAGCGATTGCACCTCTTGGCTTCAAATAGCCGCTTTGCAGAGGAAAAAGCAAGTCGTATAGAGAAAAATAACGCAAGCTTAATGCCGCATCAACGTAAGGTTCTTTAGCATAATGTCTGATCCTCTTATTATTATACCGGCCCGAATGAGCGCTACCCGCCTTCCTGGTAAGCCCTTGGCAGATATACATGGCGAACCTATGATTGTGCATGTCTGGCGCAGGGCTATGGAAACGGGGATAGGAAATGTCCTGGTTGCAGCTGATACGCCCGAAATTGTTAAGGTCATTGAAAAGGCTGGTGGACAGGCTGTAATGACAAGCTCGCATCATATGTCTGGATCAGACCGTATTTATGAGGCTCTCATGGAGTTTGATCCTAACGGCCACCACGATATAATCGTCAATATTCAAGGTGATCTGCCAACACTTGATCCCAAAAGTGTTGCTGCTTCAATTTTACCACTGGCAGACGAAGCGGTAGACATGACAACATTATGCGCTTTGATTACACAAGATGAAGAGCGCTCAAATCCCAATGTGGTAAAGCTGATTGGATCGCACATAACCCCTACACGCCTGAAAGCGCTTTATTTTACAAGAGCAACGGCCCCGTGGGGTGAAGGGCCGCTTTATCACCATATTGGGCTTTATGCCTATCGCAGGCGGATTTTAGAAAAGTTTATCAATTTAAAACCTTCAACACTTGAACTGCGTGAGAAACTTGAGCAGTTGAGAGCATTGGAGGCTGGTATAAGGATTGATGCAGTAATTGTAGATACTGTGCCCCTTGGCGTTGACACGATGGAAGACTTAATGAGGGCAAGACAAATTTTAAGCCCTCACTCTAATTAAAAAAGGCTCATGATTTTAAAATTTAAAGCCTTTAATGTAGTCAGCCTATTTCTTATCAGTTTCAGGTTTTTTGTCAGATTCTGGCTTCTTTTCTATTTCCATAGGAGCAGGGGCAGGTTGCATAGCAGGGGCAGTTACTGCCTCTGGTACTTTAGAAAGAGGTGCTTCTACTTTTTTCTCCTGTTTGGCTTCTACAACCTTTGGCTCAACTTTTCGCGTACCCCGCAATATTTCTAGCGCAGCAATAAGTTGTTTGTCTTTAGCTGTATCAGAGGGAACGTAGGCAGATGAACCTGTCTCTTCCTTACCCTTATTGACTTCAATATGACCTTTTAGCGATGCCTCGCCTTTGGTCTCGTCCTTGCCTTTGAGATCATCTGGAATATCTTGAAGAACAATCATGTCAGGTGTAATGCCCTGCCCCTGGATAGAACGACCAGATGGGGTGTAATACAGCTGCGTGGTTAATTTTAAAGCGCCATTCTCACGCAATGGAATAATGGTCTGCACTGATCCTTTGCCAAAAGAGCGCGTCCCAATGATTGTTGCACGTTTATGATCCTGCAATGCGCCTGCAACAATCTCTGATGCCGAGGCAGAACCACCATTAACCATAACTATGATTGGCTTGCCTTTGGTCAGATCGCCCTGTGGCCGCGCTGATATACGGGTTGTTTCCTCGGCTGTGCGACCACGGGTTGATACAATCTCGCCTCTGTCAAGAAACGTGTTTGAGACTGAAACAGCCTGATCAAGCAAGCCGCCAGGATTATTGCGTAAATCAATGATATACCCCTTCACTTTATCTTTGCCAATTTCAGCAGTCAACTTTTCAAGGTTCTTCTGCAGATTTTCTGATGTATGTTCATTAAATGATGACACACGAAGATAGGCTATGTCATCACCTTCCTTGCGGGCACGCACAATCTGCGGACGAATTGTATCCCGAACAAGCTTGATATCAATCATGTCCTTGTTTGGGCCACGTTGAACGGTTAAAGTTACAGGCGCTCCAACGACACCGCGCATCTTTTCAACTGCTGAATTAAGTGGTAGCCCCTGAATGGGATTTGTGTCTATTTTAACAATATAGTCGCCTGCAAGTATTCCCGCTCTTGAAGCTGGTGTATCTTCAATGGGGTATACAACTTTTAGCAACCCGTCTTCCATCGTAACTTCTATGCCAAGACCACCAAACTCTCCTTTGGTAGTAACCTGCATGTCTTTAAAGGATTTTGGATCAAGATAGGCGGAATGAGGATCAAGGGAAGACAACATACCGTTAATGGCAGAATCAATCAGCTTGGCTTCGTCTGGTTTTTCAACGTAATCTGCGCGGACTTTTTCAAAAATATCGCCAAAAAGAGTTAATTTCCGATAAATATCACCAGAGGCGGCAATAGCCGCGCCCCCAGAAATTCCCTGCATCTGCGCACCAATAATAACTGTGCCTGCACCAAAAACTGCACCAAGAAGGAGAAGAGAGAGCTTGCGCATTAACCACGTGCCTTTTCATTTTGTAGCTGACCCCACCACGGGCGCGAATCTATTGCTTGTCCATCTTTGCGAAGTTCTATGTAAAGCGCCGAAGCTTTCTCAGACAAATCACTTTTGGATGACGTTTGCTGTTTACGAGACATAACCGCTATTGGCTCACCTGCAAGAACAAATTGACCAATTTCAACTAATGTATGATCTATTCCGATAAATACAATGTGATAGCCGCCACCTGTGTTAATAATTAACACCTGACCATAAGATCTGTAAGGTCCAGAAAACGCAACCCAGCCATCTGACGGCGCAGATAATATGGCACCAGATGGTGGCATAATAGTGATGCCTTTCTCGGTGCCGCCATAACCATCGCTTGATCCGTAGGTTTTAACTACATCTCCTGCCGCTGGAAGTGCAAGACTTCCCCTTAATTCTGCAAAGGCAATTTTCGGTGCAAGACGGGCTGCATCTTTAAAGGCATCATCGCGCGCAACTCCATTACCAGGCAAGGGCACAAGTCTGGCAGCCTCTGCAGCTTTGGCAGCTCCGGTAATATCTGTTTCCATACGCATAATGAGATCTTTTAAAGTTAAAACCTCCTTTGCAAGACTTGTAATTCTCGCGCGCTCATCCCGGAGTTTCTGCTCTGATATTTCAATCTGGCTTTGACGCGAAGACACAAGGATTGTTAATCTCTCTCGCTCAGAACTTGCATTTTGTTTTTCTTTTGCCAGATTTTCACGTTCGGCAGCCTGATTTTTTTGGTTTGTATTTAGTGTGTCCAGATCGCTTACCAATATCTCTACATCACGTCGTAAACCAGGCAGCACATCTCCAAGCAAAATGGATGCTCTTAAAGCTGCCAGAATATCATCTGGACGCACAAAAACAGCAGGTGGCGGTTTACGGCCCATACGCTGAAGAGCGACCAGCACTTCAATCATCACATCTTTTCTAGCTTCTAGCGAAGTTTTTAAGACAGCAGCATTTTTTTCAAGATCATCAAGTTTAAGTTCCACTGCATTTAAACGCCCGTCTATGACACGGATCCGCGTTGTCGTATCTATAAGGTCCTTGTTGAGCTTGGCGCGATCGCCTTTTAGATTTTCAACCTGTTTTAAAACCTGTTGCCTTTGCTCATCGCTTTGATGTATTTGTCCTTCAATACTGCGAAGATCTGCTTCACGCTTTTCTTTTTCCTGAATACGGACTTCAGATTTTGAAGTCGGTTTTTCAAATGCAGGCTTTCCAGGTATAGGTTTTTCTTCCGCCATGATCGGCGTAGAACACATAAAAAGAAGCATTATATAGCGAAAAAGTAGCATCTGTAGTCTTTTGCAATGAATTGGGTAACTTTGTCAAAAGAGATATATAAAGATCATTTTAAAGTTTTCGTGAAAGATTTTTTATTTTGTCTAGATTTCATTAACCCTATTCATGGTTCAGTCAGACCTTAGCTTGTATGAGTGTATTTACCATGAAAAAGTTCATTACCCCTTTAGTTTTTGTTGTGTCTGCCTTGACGGGCAATTTAAACGCGCAGGCAGAAACGCTTGAGATGAGATATCGTATTTCGCTAGCAGGCTTATCGCTTGGCACTGCAAGTATGAATGGAGCAATTTCTCCTTTGAACTATCAGCTGAATATTGGAGCAAAACTCCAGGGCCTTGTTGGCCTTGTCCTTAGTGGGAGCGGTGCCGCACAAGGAAGTGGTACAATTGCAAAAGGTAAACCCTCTTCAAATGGGTACTCGCTCTCTGCCAATAATTCTAGCATGACACGCACCATTCAGATGGCAATTGCTAATATGAGCGTTGGACAGGTTGCGGTTGATCCTCCTTTTGAGGAACATCCAGATCGGGTACCACTCAGTTCAACAACAAAGAAAGGTATTGTGGATCCAATTGGAGCCTTGGTCATGCCAGCGTCTGGCAATCCCTTGGATCCTTCCCAATGCAACCGTACATTGCCTGTTTTTGATAGTTTTCAGAGATTTGATGTAACGCTTAGCTATATTGGAACAAGAAATGTAAGCATACGCGGCTATCAAGGGCCAGTCTTGATGTGTGCGGCAAGATATACCCCCATTGCAGGACATCGTCCAACACGCAAGCAAACAGTGTTCATGGAAAATAATAAAGAGATGAGCGCGTGGCTTATGCCAGTGGGTGAAACGGGCGTGCTTTTGCCATTCCGCATTTCAGTTAAAACACAGATTGGAACCTCTGTAATAGAGGCCGATGCTGTAAATGTCATTAAATAAGCTTGATATTGGCTGGGGAACCTGGATTCGAACCAAGATTGACGGAGTCAGAGTCCGCAGTTCTACCGTTGAACTATTCCCCAGTAGCATTTTTAAATACTAAATGCTGCATGATCAGCCCTCACATACGTGCGTATGACTATAGCGTCAAGTTGCGTTTTGAAAACACACTGAATTTAGCGTTTTATGGTCAAGCAGGCTTCTGGAACAAAGTCCACCAAGTGAATGTTTGTTTTATGCTTTCAAAGCGCTTGTTTCAAAGCCCTTGGCAGAATTTTTAAAACAGGGTTAGGCTTTTTTATATGCATAATAGTGTCAAGCTTGTTTCAATCTCTACTGTTGTTCCAGACAATATTATTGAGCAGAAAGAGGTCGCGATTGCCTCACATCAATATTTTTCAGGTAGATTTAACAATTACGAGCGCATTGCGCGGGTTTTTGAAAATTCTGGCATTCGCAAACGACATTCGATTCGTCCTTTGGAATGGTACGTCCAGCCACTAGGCTGGAAAGAGCGAGGAAACGCCTACATTGAAGGGGCCACCAAACTTTTTATCAAGGCTGCGCAAAAAGCTTTGGATAATGCTGGTTTGAAAGCTGCAAATGTCGACACAATTGTTACTGTATCATCCACTGGAATAGCAACACCCAGCCTGGATGCACGAGCTGCTGATACTATGGGGTTTAGGGCTGATATTGAGCGTATACCCGTTTTTGGGCTTGGATGTGCAGGAGGTGTAACAGGCATGTCCATAGCTGCACGGCTTGCACAATCACGGCCTGATAGTGTTGTACTGCTTGTTGCGGTTGAGCTTTGCACATTAGCTTTTCGTATGGATGAACTAACAAAAGCCAATATTGTGGCAACAGCAATTTTTGCAGATGGTGCAGCAGCCTGTATATTTAGAACGCAAGAGACAGGATTGGCAGAATATGAAATAGGCGGACAGCATACATGGCCCCGCACACTGGATATTATGGGCTGGAGTATTGATCCTCAAGGATTTGGTGTGATTTTTGACCGTGCAATTCCCCCTTTTGCGCGAGAGCATTTTTTATCAGCCATTACTTCTATTTTAGCTCATCACAACATCAGCCTTGAGGATATAGACAGGTTTGTCTGCCACCCAGGCGGCTCAAAAGTGATTGATTCACTTGAATATGCTTTGTCGCTTGATGAGGGAACACTAAATCACGAGCGTAATGTCCTGTCTGATTATGGAAACATGTCTGCGCCTACAGCTTTGTTTGTGCTTGAACGTGCCATCCAGTCTGGACTGCCCAAAAGGACTTTGATAACAGCTCTTGGCCCAGGTTTTACGGCTACCTGTGTTTCATTAAAGAGTGCGACATGACTGGTAGTCTGCTGTTGCTGTTATTTGTTACGCTGGAACGACTTGGCGAATTATGGCTAGCCAGACACAATACCGCAAAGCTTCTTGAAAAAGGTGCGTTTGAAGTAGCGTCAGCTCATTACCCGGTCATTGTTATTCTGCATGCATCATGGCTGATAGGATTATGGTGGTTTGCCTTTAATCACTTAATTGATGGTTTTTGGCTGTTTTTGTTTGCTCTTCTTCAAATTCTGCGTTTATGGACTTTAACCACCTTGGGAGCACGTTGGACAACACGCATCGTTATTTTACCAAATGCATCACTTGTTAAAAAAGGCCCTTACAGGTTTTTATCGCATCCCAATTATGCTGTCGTGATAGGCGAGATCGCTGTTTTACCACTTTGTTTTAATCTGCCTTATTTTGCCATTATATTTTCTGTTTTAAATGCCATGATTTTGGTCATCCGTATAAAGGCAGAGAACATGGCATTACGTGAAATCTGTAATGAGACCAGATAATGTAAAACATTTGGATATTCGTGCCTGGGTCGGGTTTGCTGCCATGTGCCTCGGCATGTTCATGGCAATATTGGATGTCCAGATTGTAGCTACATCACTGCCCACAATTCAATCTACTTTGGATATTCAGCCAGACCAGATGAGTTGGGTTCAAACAGCATATCTAATCGCAGAAGTCATTGCCATTCCCTTGACTGGCGTTTTAACCCGTATTTTTGGAATGCGCCTGCTCTTTGTGTTGGCGATAACAGGCTTTAGTCTTGCATCTTTTGGGTGTGCGCTAAGCGAAGACTTTTCAATGTTGGTTTTCTGGAGGGTCATACAGGGATTTTTTGGTGGCACACTTATTCCTGGCGTATTTTCCGCAGTATTTATTTTGTTTCCAGTTGGCAAACAGTCAATTGCAACGACCATAGCTGGTGTGCTTGCTGTTTTTGCTCCCACTATAGGGCCTGTCATTGGGGGGTGGATAACGGAAACATTTTCCTGGAAATGGCTGTTTTTGGTTAATATTGCTCCTGGCATTTTATCTGCTGTGTGTGCTTTGCTGTTTTTACAAAGATCAAACATCACATGGAAGCATGCCAGAAAAATTAATGTGTTCGATCTTGGCCTAATGGCACTTTTATTATCCTTTTTTATTCTTGGCCTTAAAGAAGCCCCACAAAATGGTTGGGCATCCTCCAAGGTCAGTTTGCTGATAGGGGCAACCTTTTTACTTGCTGTGATATTTATCCGAAAAACTAGATTATCAGCCAATCCGATAGTTGATCTTCATTTTTTTAAAGACAGAAATTTTACAATTGGCTGTATTTTGAGTTTTGTACTTGGTATTGGTCTTTTTGGATCAGTCTATATGATGCCTGTTTTTCTAGCTTTTGTGCGAGGACATAATGCACTGGAAATAGGGAAAATAATGCTGGTAACAGGCATTGTTCAGCTGGTAATGGCTCCAATTGCAGTTTTTCTGGGGCAGCGTGTAAGTGCTAAAGCTTTAACAGGTGTAGGTTTTCTAGGTTTTGCAATTGGTCTTTATCTAAGTTCAATGCAAACACCCCAAACAGACTATGCTGAAATGTTTTGGCCACAAGTTTTACGGGGGCTGGCAATTATGTTCTGCCTACTGCCCCCTATACGTATGGCATTGGGAGAACTTGATAAAGTTCATGTACCAGATGCAAGTGGACTTTTTAACCTAATGAGGAATTTGGGCGGTGCTATAGGTTTGGCACTTATTGATACAGTTATTTATATTCGTTCAGAGGTGCATTCAAACTTTATTATTAATCAGATTAAACTGGGTGATGCTAAAACTTTACAATTCATAGGAGCTTTGGTGGATAATGCCTCACAATCTGCAATAAGTAACCAGCAGGATCCATCCTTGTCGACAAATGCGCTTCTTCAGCCCCTTATTGAGAAGGCAGCCTTAACAATGGCTCTTAATGAGGCATGGTTCATGGTGTCCGCTTTAACAATTTTATCTCTTCTAACTCTGTTTTTGTTAAAAAAATCAACTCTATCAGTCAAAAAAATACCTTAAAAGGAACAAAATCCAGCATTCAATGGTTGTCCAACCATGTGTAAGTAAATCATGGAGATATAAATGTATTTTGGTAAACTTATTGCCGCCTCACTCATTGCAGTTCCTGCGGCCTTTTCAACGCTTCCATCATTTTCCCAGGAAATGACCAAAGTAGGTACATTGCGCTGCGATGTTTCTGCTGGAATTGGTCTGATTATAACATCAAATAAACAGGTTTCGTGCACATTTCAACCAAACCGTGGAAGACGTGAAACTTATGTTGGTAACATACGTAGTTTTGGCCTGGATATTGGTGTAACCACAAAAGGCGTTCTAGTATGGGGAGTTGTATCTCAAATCAGGCGTCCAACAATTGGGGCACTTGCAGGTGACTATGTTGGTCCATCAGCTGAAATAACGGCTGGTGCTGGTATAGGTGCCAATGCCCTGTTTGGTGGATCAAACAAGGCATTTTCTCTACAACCGCTTTCAATTAGCGGACAGTTAGGTGCAAATTTAGCTGCTGGAGTATCTAAGCTTACTTTGTTAAGTACAAATCGTAGACGCTAATCTTAACATTTTAAAAAATGTAAAGGGCAGTCAATTTTGATTGTCTTTTACGTATAAATCCTTTTGTAGAAATACGTATAAAATTAAAAAGTTTGATTAAATGCTCACCTCTTTATCTAGACGATCTTTCATTATTGGTGCTCCGCTTGTTCTTTCCGCCTGCGCCAATGTTGTAAAAGTCAATATTCCTCAAATGGTATCCACTCAAAACAGTTTTCCTTTGATTTATGATGAAATAAGCTCAGAACCATTTCCTGTAGAGGCAATTGATATCTCTGAACTTGATCCACAATTTTTACGTCAGCGTGTTCCTTACAGTAGCCGCTATCTACCAGGAACGGTTGTTATTGATCCAAATGCACGATTTTTATATCTTGTTGAAAATGATGGTCAGGCAACGCGTTATGGCGTTGGTGTTGGGCGTGAAGGCTTTGGCTGGAGTGGCACTGCAAAAATTGGCCGTAAAGCCGTTTGGCCAACCTGGACACCTCCTGCAACGATGATAAAAAGAAGGCCTGAACTTGCACAATACGCAAATGGTATGCCAGGCGGGTCAGAAAATCCTTTAGGTGCAAGAGCGCTTTATTTGTATAAAGACAATAAAGATACACTTTACAGAATGCACGGTACCAATGAACCAGAAAGTATTGGGCAGGCAGTATCCAGTGGATGCATAAGGCTTTTCAATCAGGACATTATAGATTTGTATAAACGTGTGGCGGCAGGTTCTACTGTAATTGTACTACCCCATATCTAATACCAGTTTAAGTGGAACGTAGTTTAACCTAAACTGCTTCTTTTAAAGAAGACGCAATATTTAAAATTTTCCATTTTGTTTTTAGCTTAACTTAAAGAGAAAATGTACAATGTTAAGTACGGTCAAAACACTTGGTGAGTATTATGATGGTACATCAATAGTATCAAAAATAGAAAATAGTTTTGATTTTTTTCTAGATAAGCCTATGAATTCTTATTCTGAAGTTTTTATAAAAAAACTCCATGAGATTAATTTATTATCTTACCCCTTACCTGAAAATCTAAACGGGCACGCTTTGGGTACTGCTTACAAAGGGGCAGGACTGGCAGTAGATGTTCTTGAAGCAATAGGGTCTCGTGATCTCTCCCTGGCACGTTTATATGAAGGGCACATCAATGCTGTAAAGCTTGTGAGTCGATTTGGAACAAAGGAGCAGCTACTGAAAATGGCTGACAGCATTGCTGCGGGACATATTTTTGCTGTTTGGAATACAGAACCTTCCACCAAGTTGAAGTTGGAAAAAAATAACGGTAATTTTAAGCTGGTTGGAACTAAGGTTTTTGCATCGGGCGTTGGTCATGTAAGTCGTGCAATCGTAACATCTCAGTATCCAGATGGTGGAACTGTTATGGTTATGCTGGAATTGATGGAAGGTACCTATGTTTTCAGCACTGAAAAATGGCAGTTCAACGCTATGTGCGGAACAGGTACAGGAGAAATTGATTTAACTGGAATAGAAATTAAGCCTGATCAAATTATTGGGAAAAAGGGTGACTATTTCAAAGAGCCGGATTTTTCTGCTGGCGCATGGAGAACACTTGCAGCTCAAGCAGGCGCTATAAAAACTCTCTATTCTCTATTTAAAAGTCACATCATAGATAATGGTCACAGCGAACATCCCGTTCAAAAGGCTCGCTTGGGCGACATAGCAGTTGCATATCTAACATCACATCAATGGGTGTGTAAATGTGCTGAAATTGCAGAACGGGCTGGAGAGCCAACAACAGCAATTACATTTGTTAACCTTGCAAGACGCGCCGTTACAGAATGCGCTGAAACAGCAATATCTGTTACACTTAAGGGCATAGGTGCACGTTCATTTCTTGTTAAAAATCCAGTTGAACAAGTCTGCCGTGATCTGTCTTTTTATCTTAGGCAGCCGTCTCCAGATTTTACATTTGATGAAGCGGTACAATTACTTCTGGCAAAACCAGACACTTTTTTACAAAATTTTTAACAGGCATGTTTCAGCACATTAGACCCAATTTCAGATAAGTGGTCTAGCATATTTTAAAGGGGGAACTTTTCAGTTTAAAAGGCATTAATGAACTAGTTGCTATGTAAGTATCTACCTTATATTTTTATATTTTCTAAAAATATACTGAAAGTGTAAGCTAGCTACAAAACATTTGAAAGTTAAAAATGTCTATTTTTTTCAACTATGCCTTTAGTTCAGACTATCTACTGAATTTTTTACTTAGTTTTTTTTCAATCATTATCTTATTAAACTTGAGTATCTGCGCTATAATTCAATTTATACATTTCGTGACGCTTTTAAAACAAAATTTCTTGAAGCTGAAACTAAAAAAGTCTTGCACAGTAACAGCGCCATTTATCTCTATTCACATTCCAACTTACAATGAACCAGCAGACGTTCTAATTGAGACCCTTAACTCGATACATGTCCTTGATTACCAAAATTACGAAGTTATTATTCTTGATAATAACACTCCAAACAGGTCTGTGTATGAACCAGTTAACGCATATTGTAAAAAATTGGGGCAAAAGTTTAGATTCTACCATTTTGATAAGGTAAGTGGAGCCAAGGCAGGCGCTTTAAACATTGCCCTTGGTCTTACTGATAAGCGTGCAGAATATGTGGCTGTCATAGATGCTGATTACCAGGTTTTTCCTAACTTCCTTGTTACAGCTGCTGAACATCTTTTGGATACTGACGTATCTTTTGTTCAGTTTCCTCAAGCTTATCGTGGATCAAGCGTCCATACTGCTGCTGTTGAAGAAGAGCTTGCTGACTATTTCGAAGCTTTTGCAAGGCGGGCAAATGAGGATAGTGCGGTTCTTCTGACAGGCACACTTTCTGTACTTAATATCAAACACTTAAAGTCTGTTGGTGGGTGGAGTGGCGACACTGTAACAGAGGATGCAGAGCTTGGCGTGCGCCTTTTCATGAAGGGATATTGGGGAATTTTTGTTCCTCAAATAGTTGGAAGAGGCTTATTGCCTTTGTCTTTTGGTTCTCTTCAAAAACAAAGAGACAGATGGGTTGTAGGAAATGCTCAAACATTAATAAGGACTTTAATCCTCCTGGTTTCCAGTGGCTGGCGTAAAGGTGCTCTATCAGTGATTGCGCAACTTACAGCCTGGCCTGCCTTTTGGCTTGTGCCTGCTGTGTTTCTTGTTGTTGCTGGTTTTGCGCCTGCAAATGTAACTGGCTTAAAAAATACTATTTTTTTGGCAGCGGCAACCATTATTGGATCTTCATTGGCTGTATCTGCAAGACTGTTGCTTTGCGCTTATATTAAAAAACAATCTTTAAATCATATTCCAACTGCCCTTATGGTCAAATTGGCACTTGTTTGGACGAGTTCAGTTTCTTTTTTACCAGCTCTTACAGGAAAAACGATCAAGTTTGTCAGAACATCCAAGACAGTCAGTTTTGACAGGGTTCCCAATTTAAACATCAGCGCAGCTTTCATTCTAAGATGGGCTTTATGCGCGTTGGCCGTGGTATGTTCTGGGATATACGTATTTCAGGGACAGTGGACAGCATCATTTGCATCCCTGCTTATGGCATCAACTGTGCCTGCCGCATACCGTGTTGAAAGCTGTCTGGTTAAATATTCCAAAAATAATGCAAATTAGCGGAGAGTATCATGCATTGTGCTATAGTTATACCAACTTATAATAGAGCAAAGAAAATTTGCCGAGCTATAGATTCAGCCTTGAGCCAGACTTATGATGATCTAACCATTGCGGTTATTGATGACGGGTCTACTGACAACACCTCTAAAGTTGTTGAGAAATATTTTGATGATCCACGTTTTGTGTATGTTAGACTTCGTAACAATGTAGGGACTGCCATTGCCAAGAATGTAGGCATTTCGCTTGTTCCTTTTGACGCTGTTACCTTCCATGACTCAGATGATGTTGTAGACCCAACCAAAGTTCTGCTTCAACAAAGAGTGCTCGCTTTGCCAGAAGTCTATGCCGATGAATGCCTGAACTGGGCTATGGCTTCTCATGAGCCTGGTTCAAGGTTAAAGGTTGGGGTAGCTTTAACAGGTCATTGGCTTATCACAGGGGCTGGTAAGCATGTGGAAGTTACACGTGCCTTGTCCATAGTTGACGATTTTTTTCCCAACTTGCAGATGAACGCAGGGCCACCAGGGGATTGGATACTGATCAATTCAGGATTATTCAGGCGTGATGTTTTTATAAAAAATGGTGGGTTTGAGAATTGTATAGAAGAAGACCGTGATTTCAGAAATCGCCTTATTATGAATGGTGAAATTATATGGCTGATTAATCAGCCGCTTCTGACTAAAATTGACTCTAGTGACAACCTTACAACTTCATCTGACACAGGCTATGCAAGCGCGCGCAGAATTGCAGACCGGAAACAAGTTTGGGCACGAGCTCAGAGCTGGCTTCAAGGCAAAAAGCAGGAAACTGAAGCTATAGATCTTTCCATGGTTCAGATAGATTTTGTATCAAACCCCGATGCTCTGCATATGGCAGATGATATACTTATAAAATCCTCAACATTTAAGGTATTTGACAGGCTCTCGCTTGTACAGGGGGCTGCATGAATGTTCCATTTCAAACGTCCAGAATGCCTGTTTTAAAAGCTGGGGACGCTATAAAAATGCTTCAGGCTGCGCCCGTTGCTAACTTGAATGATATAACAGACGGTAAGCCTATTCTTGTTATAGCTCCACATTCTGACGATGAAACATTGGGTTGTGGCGGGTTGATAGCTTTATGTGCGGCAGCGGACACGGATGTTACAGTTGCAATCATGACAGACGGATCAAGATCCCATCCAAATTCTGTTGAGTTTAATCCCCAGATGCGGCGTGATATTCGGGAGCAGGAAGTTCGCTTGGCTTTAAATGCTTTAGGTGCGCATGATGCAAAATTGGTTTATTTTCGTCGTCCTGATGGATATTTGGAAAGTTCAGGAGAGGATGCAGACAACATGCTGCAAAGCCTTTCAGACCTTGTCAAAAGTTCAGACTGCCATTCCGTTTTTGTAACTTGGGGTGCTGATCCTCACCCAGACCATATAGCCTCTTATAAGCTTGTTCAAAAACTATCTGCGATGCATGAAGATGTTTTGTTCTTTGCTTACCCTATATGGGCACTCTCACTTGCGTATGAAACTGAAATCACTGCGCCTTTTAGCAATCCAGTACGGCTTGAAATTAGACAGGTTAAAGACAAGAAGCGTAAGGCAATTGATTGTTTTGCAACACAGGTTAAAAACTTGATCCATGATGATCCCGATGGTTTTCAATTAACATCAGACCATATTGACTTATTTTGTAGGGATTTCGAATATTTTATAGAGTTTGGTCAAAGTAGTTTAACAGAATTGCCACGCCTGTCATCAGTTCCAACAGAGCATTTTGAAAAACTCTACGAGAAATCGCTTGATCCATGGGATTATAAAAATAACAATTATGAGCAGAATAGATTTGATATAACTTTAAAATCTCTTCCTTGCAAAAATTATAAAAATGGCTGCGAAATAGGCTGTTCGATTGGCATATTGACCAAAAAATTGTCAGTAATATGCAAAAATTTAATTGGGATAGATTGTTCATCCACCGCGATTGAGCAGGCTGAAAAAAATCTGGCGGGTATTGGCAATGTTGAATTTAAACTTATGCGAGTACCAGAGGAGCTTCCAACAGGCACATACGATCTTATTGTTCTTTCAGAAGTCCTTTATTTTTTCTCAGAAAAAGACCTAAAAGCAATATCATGTTTCGTAATTCAAAAACTTGAAATTGACGGGATATGCCTGCTCGTAAACTTTTTAGGTGACACTGAATCCCCCATGAGTGGAAACGAAGTTGCGTCCAAGTTTTGCAGCCTCACATCTTATAATCTAATGGCTGTAAGTACAAAAGAATATGACGGCTTTCGTATAGATGTGCTGACTAAAATCACTTAGTATTTTAAATATGAGGCTATGAATGCTGAATAACTCCCAGTTTGACATTAAAGTTGATATTTTTGGTATTGAACTTGATCAAGATCCAATGATTACAGTTGCTATCCCTGCCAGAAATGAAGAGGAGGTGATTATATCATGTCTTACAGCACTCATGAATCAAGAAGAGATTGATTTACGGAGCATAAAAGTGGTTTTTATGCTGAATAATTGTACAGATGATACTTTTGAAGCCATAAAATCACTTTCAGATCAGCTAAAATTTCCTGTTGTTATGGCACGTGTAAACCTCCCCCTTGAATTTCAAAATGCTGGGTGGGCCCGCAAGCTTGCAATGGACTGTGCTGCCAGTTTGACAGATGAAAAAGGCTTTATTTTTTCAACGGACGCAGATTCAGTTGCTGATAATGACTGGATTGCCAGAAAACGCGACGAATTTGCTAAAGGTATTGATGCTGTTGCTGGATTTGTAACAGCAGATTGGTCTGAACTTAGCAAAATGCCAGAAGAAATCTTGAAACTGGGAGCATTGGAATGGGAATACCAAGGCCTTTCAGCTGAGCTTGAAGCCAAGGCCGATCCTCAATCCCATGACCCATGGAAGAGGCATAATCAAAACTGTGGTGCCAGTATGGCAGTAAGGTCAAAGGTTTATAGGGATATAGGTGGATTGCCCCCCCTGCCCGTTGGAGAAGACAGAGCGCTTTTTGATGCTATACGCAAAATGGATGGTAAAATACGCCATAGTTTGACTGCTCATGTGACAGCTTCTGCACGTATGGTTGGCAGAGCAAGTGGTGGCATGGCTGATGCATTGAGGCTTAGAGGTTCAAACGAATATCTTTGTGATGACATTCTTGAACCAGCCAATGCTCTCTTACATCGCAATTTTACAAGAAGAGAGGCCAGAAAAGCTTGGGAAAAAGGTGATTTAAAAAACTGGCTTTTAAAATCAAATTTTAGAGTTGATAGTAAAATATTCGAGACCTTTGGTCTCACATGGGAAAATATAGAAAAAAATAATCAAGTACTGGCACGTAAACGTTTATGTTCGAGTGAACTGACGTATGAATTGTCTAAAATCAAACATCATATAGCAAATATTGATCGCTTATATCTTGAAATGGCAAGCTGATGACAAGTTCTATAATTTGTATAAGATTGAATATAAAAAATGGACCCAAATACAGTGTCATTGTTTTAAAAAATTAAACTGATCTTCTTCACTTTTTTCTAGTTTAGAAAGAAGATTAATCATTTCATGGGGAAGATCTGAGTTCGTTAAATCAGTATACATTTTTATCAACGCTGACCCTATGGCTGCTTGCGCTCGACTACCTAAAATTATTTGGTTATCCATTTTTTCAAGCATATTTTTCACTTTATAAGTATCTTCCATTATAAATGACCTATAATTTAAAATAGACAGTAGCGTTTATACCCAAAGTAAGCAACGCATTATGTAATGATTAGTTCTGTATGTAAAAATAACTTTATAATAGTAGATTTTTTTTAATAACAATTTAAGAGGTGACCTAATTTAGGTAAAACAGATTTATATTACGTAAATTATTAACTGTTACTACTTTTTAAAATGGAGGAAATTTTAAACGAAGGAAAAATTCCCTAAAAAATCATGACTGGAACAAATCAGTTGGTATTTGCTTATACTGTAACAGATAAAAGATTTTAAATGTTTAAAGATGAAATCTTATACTTTGCTTGGTCAATCTGATTAATTTTAGTCAATATGCGTTTTTGTAGGTTTTGAATTAGGTTAATTCATCGCCAAGCATTGTCACAGTGTAAAATTGTGTAGTTTAAATTGCAACTAATTCAATCGAATACGCGTTTTGCAAATATAATTATTTTGCAAATGTAATCTTTCACCTGTTAATTAAAGGAATGAAACTATGGGTCTTTTTTCAAAAGATATAAAATCTATGGATGATCTTTTTGTACACCAGCTTAAAGATATTTATTATGCAGAACATCAGATCCTAAAGGCTTTGCCAAAAATGATAAGTAAAGCGACGAGCCCTGAGCTTAAAATGGGATTTCAGGAACATTTGTCTCAAACTCAGACACAGGTAAACCGCTTGGAACAAGTTTTTAACATGTATGGTGTTGAAGCAAGTGCTGTAACCTGCCCTGCAATTGATGGGATTATAGAAGAGGCAGAGGACGTGGCAGGCGAAGTCGAGGATAAAAGAGTATTGGATGCTGCCCTTATTGCGGCGGCACAAGCTGTTGAACATTACGAAATAACGAAATATGGAACACTTATTGCGTGGGCTAAACAGATGGGGCGCGATGATTGCGCTACTATCTTGCAGCAGACATTAGATGAAGAGCGCATGACAGACAATAAACTAACCCAGCTGGCTGAAAGCACCATTAACAGACAGGCTGCATAAGTGTTGAACACTTTAAAAACCTGCACTTTATTGCAGGTTTTTTTCTGCCTGTATTCTCTGGAACAATACATATTTAAAAATGTTCACATGTAGGAAAACTTTTAACTTATCGGGATTTTAGTATGAGATATTTATTTTTTAAACCAGTATTTTGCCTGGCAATAAACCTTGGTTTAGCTGCTTTAATGTCACTAAATGCTTTTGCTCAACCTGCTTCCTTGTTGTCAGAAAAATCAATTCACCTAGCACAAAATAAAGGTGGTGGGGACAGAAATTCAGATGATCACACTGCAAGTACAGGTAGTAGATTAACGTCTGAAGATAGATCTTTTATCAAAGAGTATCATTCCAGAGGCAAAAATCCGTCAGTCAAATATGATCGGGATGTTTCAGTTGGGCATGAATTGCCTGAAAGTGGCTTATATTATCCTATTGAAGGCCGTGAAAGTCTTAGCGATTACAGATATTCTATAATTAATGACAAAACAGTCCTGGTTGATCCACGTACAAGGCGCATTATAGAAATTCTGGATTAATAAATATTTTTAAGTTTAGCTTCGCAAAAGGATTATTATTATGGAAATTACAAAAGATTATGGCGAGCGTCAAAAAGTATGGGATATGATCAAAGATATACGGATTGCCATTATGGTGACTTATGATGAAGAGGGTAACCTATCATCCCGGCCAATGTCGGCCCATCAGGAAGAGTTTGAAGGCAACCTATGGTTTTTTACAAACGTAAATTCATTAAAAATTGATCAGATTGAAGGCAATCAAAATATTCTTCTTGGATATTCAAATCCTGATAAAAATGAATATATTTCTGTTAATGGAACGGCCGAAATTGTAAGAGACTCGGAAAAATCAAAAGAATTATGGAGCGAAATGCTTCGGACATGGTTCCCTAAAGGACCAGACGATCCAGATATTGCCCTTATCAAAGTAGTAATAACAAGCGCTGAATATTGGGACTCACCATCAGCATCAATGGCAATTGCATTTGGGTACGTTAAGGCAAGATTAACAGGTAAAGTGGCTAAAGTTGGCGAAAACAAAAAGGTTATATTTTAATTCCATTGGCTTTAAAAATTTAATTTAACATGTCCTTGGGTGAAATATTTTTAAATGAACATTGGAGCTGCCAATTTAACCCTGACTTTTCAAAATCCATGTTTACGTCTGCATTTAAACCTACCTTGGCCATTTTATAGATGATTGTAGAACCAAATCCATGATGATTAGGTGGATAAACATCAGGCCCACCTGATTCCATCCAGGATATTGCAAACTTTTTATCTCCTTGCTCATCATAATATATGTCCCATGAGATTTCTACAATACCATGGGAGTTTGAAAGAGCACCATACTTGGATGCATTGGTAGAAAGTTCATGAAAAGCCATTCCTAAGGTTTGTGCAGCAGCTGAAGAAACCTTTGTAAGTGGTCCCACAGTTTTTATTCTTGTCCCCAACAGGTCTTTAAAATGAGAAAGTTGAGCATAAACAAGCTCTTCAACACTCACATTTTTCCATTCATTTTTGACTAGAATATCTTGAGCCGACGAAAGAGCTTGAACTCTGGCCTCAAAACGGGACAGAAAATCTTTTGGATTGTTTGCGACCGTCTGGCGTGCAACAGATAAAACAACACCAAGCAGATTTTTAGAGCGATGGTTAACTTCTCTTAAAAGAAGTTGAATGTGCTGTTCATACTGCTTTTGATGGCTCGTATTATAAAAATAACATATGACACCAAATTGACCATCAGGCAGTGTAACTCTCTCAATTTTCCATTCATAAGATTCTATTGCTTTAGTATCAGCGCGCCGCTCTGTCGTATCAGATGTCTGATAAGACTCACCTGTTGCAAGAGTATGCCTGAAAAGACGTATAAGTTCAGAGGCAAAAGGATCAGTCCATATTAAATGAACAAGTTCGGCAAAATCTTTACCGATCAAGTGAGAAATATTTTGAAATGATTTTGAAGCGCCTGCACTAAACTGCGCCATTTTAAAATCTGAATCTATAAGGTATACTCCAAAAGGATTATTTTTTATTAGATTCAAATATATGTTGTAGCTATTTGCAATTAAATCCTCTGCGGTTTTACGCGAAGTTATATCTCTGAATACAAGTATAAAGCGGCCCGCCGGCGAAGATGGTGTTGCAAAAACATCAAATACGCGGTTTAAGGCATAAGAACTGTTCTCAAAACGTATTGTCTGTCCCTCAAGAGCAACTTTAGAGTATATTTCCAACCAATCTTTTTCCAAATCAGGAATAAGGGAATATGCATTGTGACCAGTTGCCTGAGAAAGGCCTGTCATTTTTTCGAAATAAGAATTTACCTCAAGAAATTTGTAATCAATCGCCTTTCCATCTTTATCTTGTACAAGTTCACAAAGGCAATATCCCTCATCAATCTTGTCAAAAATTTCTCTCAGTCTAGCTTCACTTCTTTTTAACGCTTTTTCTACTTTAGCATTTTCTAAAGTTACCCAAGTTTGCTCTGCTGCATAGGTTGCATGTCTAACAGATTCAGGGCTCCATATTTTAGGATATTTACTATGGACAGCCAATACCGCAACAAGGTCCCCGTTTTTAATCAGGGGTATGTTTACAAAAGCTGCCACAGAGATTTTTTCAAATGTCTTTAGAAAATCTTTGGATGCTGTTCTTGAATCTTTGGACACGTCATTACTGACTATAATTTTTCCAGCTTTAAGATCATCTATGAAAAACGGTCCAAAATCCTCTAGCTTGTGACATCCTGCATTACTTCCTATTTTTCCGTTATTCCAGTCATGATCTATAAACGCAGTGCCTTTTTCAAGGTTTATATCTACATAGGCAATTTGATCTGCCTCTATGAACTGAGCCAGTTTTTTACAGGATGCCTCTAAAATTTCAACAGGTTGAGTGAGGTTGCAAAGTGCAATGCATAATTCAAGAAAAAAAGCGTTGGATGCTACAATGTTTGAATCTGAATTCAATTACATGACCTTACGTTATAAACGGCAACAACGTCAAAAACTTAAATTTTTTACACCATGTAAATCATTTTAAAGCTTTCTTTGTTGCACGGCGATCAAAAAAAAGAGCCTGACTTATGGCAGCTTTCACCTTTAATGGTTGAAAAGGCTTTGTAATGAGAAAAGTTGGCTCAGGTTTCGATCCTGTTAAAAGCCTTTCTGGGTAGGCTGTAATAAAGATGACTGGCACGTTAACCTCTTCCAGAATATCATTGACAGCTTCAAGCCCAGAACTACCATCCGCAAGCTTTACATCTGCTAAAATCAATCCAGGTTTTTTGCTCCTGAATAGTTCCAAAGCCTCTCTATGGGTTCTAGCAATGCCAATTACAGTATGTCCAAGTTCTTCAACCATTGACTCAATATCAAGGGCAATAATTGGCTCATCCTCAATAATCAATATGGTAGTGTTAACCTGCTGGGCAATTTCCTTCCCAGCAGCATCTACAAGTCTGGCACTGGCAACAGGCGTAACTCCTAGAATAGACGCTACATCTTCAATTCCAAAGCCCTCCACTGTGCGCAGTAAAAAAGCCTGTCGTGTGAGCGGCGTTAAACTTTCAAGGTTACGCTCTGCCGCAGAACGGGAAGTGCAGTTGCTAACAGGTTCAAAGCTGTTACTCGCCTTTGTCCATAGCTCAAGAAAAGCTCTGTATAGAGCGTTGCGCGTGGGAAGTTCAGGTAAGAGAATACATGGGTTGGCAATAACTGCTTTTAAAGCTGAAACTACATGGGCGTCGCCAATTTCTTGAGATCCATTTAAGGCTCTGGAAAAACGTCTCAAATAGGGAAGATGTGGGGATATGTCTTCAGCAAGCGACATATCATCTACTTCCTGATTGTCTCAAACAGAAACCACGCTCTACGCTCAGATTCATCAATATAGACTTCCAGCAGGCTTGCAGTGGCAACATCATCATTATCATCACATATTTCATGGGCTTTACGCATATTTGAAATAACAAGTTTATTATCGTTCATAAGCTCCCGCAGCATGTCGTCTGGATTAACAAATTCCGCATTTTCCTCTTTGAGGGAGGTAAGCTTGCTAATTTCAGCAACGGACCGGATTGTTATAGCACCCAGTTTTCTTACACGCTCTGCTAAAGGATCAATGGAAGCGATAATCTGATCCGCCTGTTCGTCCAAAAGGAGATGGTAATCCCTAAAATGGCTCCCACTCATGTGCCAATGAAAGTTCTTTGTTTTTAAGTAAAGTGTAAAAGCGTCTGCTATCAGACCATTAATGGCTTTCACAATTTTGCTCACGCCATCGGCTGGAATATCAGTTGGTGTGTTTAATTCCTTTACTGCTGTTTTATTAACAGAAGAGACAGTTTTCAAAGTCATATCAGGGTTCCTGTAGCTAAAGCAAATATATGCGCTTATTTTTCAAACATATATGTTTAAAGGTTGTTCCAAAATAAACTTCATTATGAGGAACTTAGACACGATTGCGCCGTTAGGTTTTTGCACTGTTTTTGGAGAGTAGTTATGAAAATCGAGACTTTACAGGATATGTTTTTACACACGCTGAAAGATATTCATTATGCGGAGACAAAAATACTGAAGTCGCTTCCAAAGATGATTAAAGCATCTCAAAACGAAGACTTAAAGGATGTACTGAAAACACATTTAAAGGAAACGGAAGAGCAGATTGACCGAATAAAACAGGTATTTGAGCTTGCTGAAGAAAAAGCAGGATCTACAAAATGTGATGCAATTGAAGGTATTCTTAAAGAAGGTGAGGCCATGCTGGAAGATACAGATGGAACACCAATGTGTGATCTTGGCATTATTGCTTCAGGGCAGGCAGTCGAGCATTATGAAATTGTCCGATACAGAAGTCTTGTCATGTGGGCCGGTGCACTCGGTATGAAAGACGCTGCTGAGCTGCTTCAAAAAAGCCTTAATGAAGAACGTCAGGCAGATGAAAAACTGATGGCATTTGGCGTGCAGGTTCAAAAAGAAACAGCAGACGCTTCATAATTATTTTTATAGCCGAAGCTTATTTAAAATTCTTCGGCTTTTTTATGTTTCAAGTCTCGCTAGTTTCAGGTCTTGCCAGTTTCAAGTCTTGCTAACAGGCTTGATGTATCCCAGCGATTGCCACCCATATTCTGTATTTCTGCATAAAATTGGTCTACAAGTGCAGTCACAGGTAAATTTGCTCCATTTTTACGGGCTTCATTCAACACAATGTCCAGATCCTTGCGCATCCAGTCTACTGCAAAACCAAAATCAAATTTACCTTCATTCATCGTTTTATGGCGGTTTTCCATCTGCCAAGACTGAGCTGCGCCTTTTGAAATAACCGAGACTACATCTTCCACATTCAACTCGGCTTTTTTGGCAAAATGTATGGCCTCTGAAAGGCCTTGGACTATACCTGCAATACAGATCTGGTTGACCATTTTTGTTAATTGTCCAGCGCCTGGCGCGCCCATTAAACGGCAGGCTTTAGCAAAACTGGCTATAACAGGCTCAACATGCCCGTAGGGTGCTTCATCACCACCACACATAACAGTCAAAGTGCCATTTATGGCTCCTGCTTCACCTCCAGACACGGGTGCATCAATAAAATCTATACCAAGCTTTGTGGCCTTGGCATAAAGTTCGCGCGCAACGCTAGCTGAAGCTGTTGTATGATCGACAAAAACAGCACCTTTGGACATGGCCGAAAAAGCGCCGTTATCTCCAAGGGTGTTATCTCCAAGGGTTATGGATCGCAAGTCATCATCATTTCCAACACAGGCAAAAACAATATCCTGATCCTTGGCAGCCTCAGCTGGCGTAGAGGCACTTCTACCACCAAATTCTTTGATCCAGTTCTCTGCTTTTGCAGATGTGCGATTATAGACAGTTACAGTATGGCCCCCTTTTTGAGCCAGATGTTTAGCCATATGATAGCCCATGACACCAAGGCCTATAAATGCTACATTTTTAACCTGCATATCTTTACATTCCTCAAGTTTAGCCTCTGCACATGATCCAGCTAGCTTTAACAACACAGATGATAAATACCATATATTTATCCAGTCTATAGTGAAGAAGTTTTAAAAAATAACAGAGTTTTGCTGTAATGAAACGCTATTGATTTTTTATTGAGTAGCGCATATTTCTCTTTAAAAGGCACAGATGGTGGATTGATATGTACCAGATTATATCTGCAATACGTCCACGGAAAGAATACACGCAAAACGGCAGGTCATCGCGGCAGGTCATCCTCCAGTTTGGCTCATGTGCCGCGCAACAGCTGGCTGATTAATTGTACGGTCTATGACGAAATCATGGCCTTTGGGCTTACGTAAAATAGCTGCATCAATGGCTTGATTCAATAGCTCATTATTATGTGAAATACGAAGCGGTGTACGCAGATCTGCGGCATCCTCCTGACCAAGGCACATGAACAATGTTCCCGTGCAGGTAATGCGTACACGGTTACAACTCTCACAAAAATTATGCGTCATCGGTGTAATGAAACCAATGCGGCCACCTGTCTGCTCTGATTCTACATACCGTGCTGGGCCACCTGTTTTATAATCAATCTCACGAAGCGTCATGGACTGCTCAATCTGGCTGCGCACAGCTGAAACTGGCATATACTGATCGATTCTTGCACTCTCAATTTCACCAAGAGGCATGACTTCGATAAACGTTATATCCATACCGTGTCCATGAGCCCATTTTATCATGGGTATAAATTCATCTTCATTTACATCTTTGAGAGCCACAGCATTTATTTTTACTTTTATGCCAGCGTTTTGTGCTGCCTCAATGCCCTCAAGCACTTTTTTAAGATCACCCCACCGTGTCAAGGTTCTGAATTTTTCAGCATTAAGTGTATCAAGTGAAACATTTATACGTTTAATACCATAATTCCTTAATTCCTTGGCATATTTTGCTAGTTGGGAGCCGTTAGTGGTTAAAGTAAGCTCTTCAAGACTGCCAGTGTTTAAATGTCTTGATAAAGACTTGAACAGAGTCATAATATCTCGTCGCACAAGAGGTTCACCACCCGTAATTCGCAGACGCTTCACGCCCTTGTCTATGAAAGCTGAGCATAGCCTGTCGAGTTCTTCCAATGTGAGCAAATCCTGCTTTGGCAGAAATGTCATGTCCTCGGACATACAGTAGACACAGCGAAAATCACAACGATCGGTTACAGACACACGTAAATAATTAATTGTCCGGCCAAACGGATCAATAATTCTAGCAGCAGGTTTGACGGTTGGCTTTGTAATTACAGTATCAAGCATTTAGCTAACATATTATCTGTAAGTATCATTTACAATAAAAAAGCTGCCAGAACATAGTTCAGACAGCCTTTTAGCTCAGGTTGTAATGGGTATTATTTTTATCTTGTTACAACAACGCGGGATCCAACTTTTACGCGCTCATACAGGTCAATCACATCCTCATTCAGCATGCGTATGCAGCCAGAAGATACAGCCTGACCAATTGTTTCTGGTTCGTTGGAACCATGAATACGGTAGAGTGTGCCACCAATATACATTGCGCGTGCACCTAGCGGGTTATTTTCGCCACCTGGCATGTATTTTGGTAGATCAGGGCGGCGTTTGAGCATCTGTGCTGGTGGTCTCCAGTCCGGCCATTCACGCTTCATTGTAATGTTTTTTGAGCCACTCCATTCAAAACCAGGACGACCAACGCCCACACCATATTTAAGTGCTTTGCCATCACCAAGAATGTAATACATACGGCGTTCAGCCGTGCTGATGACAATTGTACCACGGTTATAAGGCCCATCATAATTTACGGTTTCACGCAGGATGGGCATTGCTTTTGTGCGACCATCTTCAATGCTCTGAACCTGTTGTTTAGTTAATGGATCAACCTCATAGGCCAAAACCGACATAGATGAGGCAGAAAAAGTTGTTAAACTGACTATAGCGGGAAGAACTGAGCGCCTTAATAACTTAGACATGATATTCCTCTAGTTGAGATTTATGGATCACATTTACAAAATATCCGCCCAAACTGTATGTGCAGCTGGTCAAAGACACTTTAATCATGTTAAATCTTCTCGCACTTGCAGCATAATAACAAGCATCAAATGGTTTGGTTTTTTTGCGGCCTGCTTATTTATTAAACCAGTTGTGTTGTTGCCACAGTTGTAAAGCTGCCTGCGATCTTTTTGACTGCATGTAACAGCTCATCGTAATGGCCAATAACAAGACTTGGCCTCAAATCATGGATTGGGATGTCCGTATAGCCAAAAGGTACGCCGATGGATTTGATATTTGCAGCATTTGCTGTATCAATGTCAGCTTTGCTGTCACCCACCATAATCGCGCGAGTGTGATCACCCCCTGCCTGCTCAATTGTAAGACATAAATGTAAAGGATCAGGCTTGCAGACATGAAAACTGTCTCGCCCACAAATAGCCGCAAATCTGTTTGCAATTCCTAGCATTTCAAGTAATTTTTTGGAGTGTTTTTCTATTTTATTGGTGCAGACAGCTAATATCCAACCATCATGCACCAGTTTATCCAGAGCGTTTTCCACGCCATCAAACAAATGACTATGGTTTGCTAAATTATTACCATAATGCTCAATAAAATCATCAAAAAGTTCTTCATGGCGTTTACCTGACAGGCTTTTATTGTTTTGAAGAAAGCCCCGTTCAATGAGAGCTTTTGCACCTGCCCCAATTAATGAATTGGCCTGTTCTAAAGGAACTGTATCAAGGCCTTCGCGCTTGAGAATAAAATTTAGTGTAGCTATCAGGTCAGGAGCTGTTTCAGCTAATGTACCATCAAGATCAAAAACGACAATTGGTTTGGTCATACTGATCAAAATTCCATTTTGCGATAAACTAGATTTGCGTCTTCTGCGCTTTCCTTTACCATTTGACAATCAATTCATGGTTAATTTTCTGTCACTATTTGTCTTCATAAAATGAATAAGGTCCCAGACATGAAATTCTCGCTTAAAGCCATTACATACGGAATATTGATTGGTTGTTCATATACGTGCATGAACAGCGCCTCTGCAGAAAGCTATGAGTTTCGTGCATCACCCCATATCAGTCTAAACCGTGTTTACCGTGTTGATAAACTGACAGGAGAAATGGGCGCCTGTCAGTATGGGCTGGTTGATAATTCAGTAGGCGCAACATTATGCTATAATGCAGGTGAAGGCGCTCAGGCACAAACTCCAGGTGAATATGGTTTAGTCTCATCAAGTCATCAGCAGGAAAGCGGTATTTTTCGCATCAACAAAAAAACGGGTGAAATGTCAGTTTGTTATGTGTTGAATGATGAGAAAGTTGTTTGCACGCCGCAGACGAAGGATGTGCAGACCGTCGCCACACCTGTTGTAAAACAACCAGAACCAGCTGTAAAACCCGCAAGATAGCTATTTTACTCATGGATCAGTTTAACAAACTACCCTACTAACGCACTACCTTTGGCTCTGGTTCATGGTTGCATTGCAGCTTACGCTGTAATTGATGATTATATGTTTTCTTTTTGAAACATTTGATTCTAATAATTTTGTATAAGAAAACAGCATTACGCCAATATAACTATCGAAGCCAAATGTTTAGCTTTTGCTTCATTGTGAGGGGCACTCAATATGATATTAGTGGCTCGGGCTGGAAAACATTTATAACCAGAACCAAAAAATAAATTCAGTCCAAGCATGTAAACCACCTATGATTTTGTCCAGCTGACTGATTTGCAGATCAGTCCACCCAGAACGCAGCCTTTAGTCGTTAAGGTTGAACCATTAAGCGACATTGCGCCAGAATAGGTTTTACCATCTTCTGGATTATAGGCAGAGCCACTCCATTTATTTTCCCCATTTGGCTTCATGTTGAAAAAAATACGGGTCCCTAAAACAGGCCTTAAACGTTTTGATTCATCTGGATTATTGACATCTTTTTTTGGCTCCATTTCCCAGGCAACAATGCCACATAATGCATCGCCGCAAGGCGCTATGCGAACTTTGGATGTTCCAGTATCCCGAAGCCAGACACCAGTTGGATCATCTGCAAAACCAGGCATTGCGGATGACAAAAATGTACCAACACAAATGGCTGTGCTGCAAAGAATTCTATTGACCAAACCCATATGCATCCCTTTTCTAGATTATGCTGGCTCACTTTACTAAAGTGTGCACTCCAGAGTGTGAACTTTGGCACAAATTTATCAAGATAAATTTTTGCCAACTTGCTTAATTAATATGTCTTTATATCTACAAGTTATCTTGCAAAATTTTCAATGTACTGGCATAGAGTTTACTACTGATCTACAGCTTACGCTGGACGGTCTGTAATGCGGAGCTGTGGCCGAGAGGCTGAAGGCACTCGTTTGCTAAATGAGCAAGCCCTGAAAGGGGCTTCGAGGGTTCGAATCCCTCCGGCTCCGCCATTAGACTATCTACCGCTCAGCAGTTTAAGCACTTTTGACCCAGGGCGGCCCGTTTGTGGCAGGCCAGATTTACCTTCTACATCTTTGATTGCAGCTCTGGTTTTTGCACCTACTGCACCATCTGGTTCGCCCACATCATAGCCTTTGGCAATCAAAGCCCGTTGTAATTCACGGCGCTCATTCCGATTAAGTGGCAAATCATCCGTGGGCCATTCAGTCTGAATGCCCTGTTTGCCTTTAAGACGGTCTGACAATAAGGATATGGCAAGCGCATAGGAATCTGCGCCATTATACGAATAAGCCGCATCGTAATTTTTAAAAACAAGAAAGGCAGGACCATCCTTGCCTGCAGGCAATAAAAGACCTGCATTGCCAGACCCAGTTAATCCGCTTCCATCAATTTTTGTTATACCACGCGATGCCCAGCTGGACACGGCCTGCTTGTTCGTTCGGCCTGATGTGCCGCTGTAGCTGTCTGGGATACGTACCTCATACCCCCAGCTTGATCCAGTCTGCCAACCAGCTTTTGCCAGATAATTAGCGGTTGAATGCAAGGCATCTGGAATAGAATCAACTAAGTCCCTGCGCCCATCGCCATCGCCATCAACTGCTAAACGCAAATAAGTGGAAGGCATGAACTGCGTGTGTCCAAAAGCGCCCGCCCAGGATCCGCGCATTTTTATCGGTTCAAGATCACCCCGCTCAATAATTTTGAGGGCAGACATAAACTCAGATCTAAAATATTCATTTCGGCGCTTACCAAAACAGGCAACTGTTGGCAAAGACTGCATAAGAGAAAATTTACCTCCCGCCTTGCCAAAATCTGATTCAACGCCCCAGACTGCAGCAATTGTGTGGCGATCCACACCGTAACGCTCTTCGGCGCTAGCAAGCGTTGCAGAGTATTTGCGCAGCATGGCTTTGCCGTCGGCTATTTTTTCATCATCCACCAAAGTGCCAAGATAATCCCAGATGGGCGTTTTAAATTCTGGCTGATTGTCCATCAATTCTATGATTTTCATATCTGGCTCTATTCCAGACATGGCATTATCAAATGTAGACGCGGAAATTCCCTGAGAAAGGGCAGATGAGCGCAATCCCGCCACGCAAGATGCAAAATCAGCATAAGCTGGGGAGCCAAAAAGTGACAAGCTGAATAAAGCAACATAGGCTGATTTGTACATTATGGTTTCTTTCTAAAAGTAACGAGCTTGTTATTTGTAAAAATAAAATCAGATACTGCTATCAAAACAAATCACACAATGTTATCATTATTCTATAAAAGAGGAGTGCGCAATGGCGAGCGTAATTGTAAGAAATATTGATGATGATATAAAAATAAAGCTGCAGATGAGAGCCAAACGCAATGGTCATTCGCTTGAAGCAGAGTTGCGCCTTGTGTTGAAAGAAGCGGTTATCGGTGAAGATACAAAAATTGAAGGATTTGGCACACGCTTTTCCAAAGTTTTTGCACCTTACAATCTTACGGAAGCCGATTTTGAATCATTACCGCGACATGTGGCACGTGAACCAATAGATTTCAGCAAATGATAATATTTGATACAAATGTTATATCAGCCATGATGCGTCCCAATGAAAACCCTGACATTATTTCCTGGATTAACCAACAAACAGAGTCATCTTTGCCATTCTTAACATCAATCTCAATCTACGAAATTCTATATGGTTTGGGCATAGGCCCAACTGGCAAACGCATTGAGCATTTAACGCATATTTTTCAAACGCAAATCATGATTTTCTTTGAAAACCGTATTTTGTCATTTGATCTATCAGCAGCTAAACAAACCTCTTATCTTTCGGCGCGGCGTAAATTAATGGGCATAAATATAGACATGATTGACACCCAGATTGCCGGGATTGCAATTGCAAATAAAGCAAAACTAGCTACTAGAAATACAAAACATTTTATAGATAGCGGAATTGAACTCATTAATCCCTGGGGTGAGAAGTTTTAGACAAATCCGCATCTAAAAATCGTGTCTACAACCAGGCCCTCTCACCCGCAGCTTTTGCCTCATAAGCCTCAATTACTGGTTTTTTAGCCATTGTCAGTGCAATATCGTCAAGACCATTTATCAGGCAATGCTTGCGCCATGGGTCAACCTCAAATTTGATACTGCCCCCATCTGGGCCTTTAATGTCCTGAGAGGCTAAATCCACACTGATGGTTGCGTTTGAACCACGTGTCGCATCATCGAACAGCTTATCCAGCTCGCCTTGCGTTACAACAATTGGTAAAATACCATTTTTAAAGCAGTTATTATAAAAAATATCAGCAAACGATGTCGATATAACGCATTTTATGCCAAAATCCAGCAAGGCCCATGGCGCGTGTTCCCGTGAGGATCCGCAGCCAAAATTATCCCCTGCAATCAAGATTTCAGCATTACGATAGGCTGACTTGTTCAACACGAAATCAGGGTTTTCCTTACCCTGCTCATCATAGCGCATTTCAGAAAACAGGGCTGATCCCAGGCCAGTGCGCTTGATTGTTTTCAAATACTGCTTTGGAATAATCATGTCTGTGTCGACATTGATGACTTTTAAAGGCGCTGCAACTGAGGTTAATTTAGTAAAAGGGATCATAATAGGTTTCCTTGTTAAACTGTTATCTGACTACCAAGCTCAACAACTCGGCCTGTGGGAATATGAAAGAAGTCTGTGGCATTTGCAGCAGATCTTGTAAGCTTGATGTAGAGGTTATCCTGCCACATTGGCATACCGGAATTTGCTGACGCTTTGACAGTGCGACGGCCCAGAAAAAAGGATGTCTGCATGATGTCAAAGTCTAACCCTCTGCGCCGTGCCATAGCAAGAATATGAGGGACGCGCGGCGTTTGCATGTAGCCAACTGTCGCTACAATACGTTTAACGTCTTCCCCCAATTCTTCAATCTTGAGCTGATCAGCTTCTGCAATGCGTGGAACTTCTGCTGAACGTATTGTGAGCATGATATTACGCTTATGCAAAACCTTGTTATGTTTCAAATTATGCATAAGGGCAGTTGGTGCCATTTCAGGATCAGCCGTCAAGAAAACTGCTGTGCCTGCAACCCGTGCAGGCTTGGATTTTTCCAGCATTCGCATCAAATCTGAAAGCGATATGCTTTCTTTACGGGCTTTTTGGGTAACAATTTCAGATCCACGCACCCAGGTCCACATTACCACAACAATAACAAGGCCGAACAGCAAAGATACATATCCACCATCAATGACCTTGAGCAGGTTTGCGGCAATAAACGAAATATCAATAACCACAAAAGAGCCAGCCACCAGAAGTGCAAGCGGTAACGGCCATTTCCAGATATGACGGGTAACCATGAAGGCAAGGGATGTTGTAACAACCATCGTTCCTGAAACAGCTATGCCATAAGCCGCGGCAAGGTTTTCAGATGTCTTGAAGGTAAAAACCAATGCCAGAACGCCAATTAGAATAAGACGGTTGACCAAGGGAAGATATATTTGCCCTGACTGCGTTTCTGACGTGTGGCGTATTTCAAGGCGCGGCAAAAGTCCAAGCTGTATGGCCTGTTGCGTGATGGAAAATGCACCTGTAATAACGGCCTGAGAGGCAATAACAGTGGCACAGGCTGCCAATATGACAAGAGGGAAAAGCATTGAGGCTGGTACCATTTTATAAAATGGATCAGCGATTGTTTCAGGGTTGGACAGAGCCATTGCGCCTTGTCCAAGATAGTTAAGAACAAGTGCAGGAAAGGCAACTGCAATCCAGGCAACCTGAATGGGTTTACGACCAAAATGTCCCATGTCCGCGTAAAGGGCTTCAGCTCCAGTCACTGCTAAAAACACACCTCCCATAACAAGCAGACTGCTAAAACCTGCATGTGTGAGATAATCAAATCCCCTGAGTGGATTAAGAGCCTGTAAAATACTTAGATCATCGCCAATATGCATGACGCCCATAATTCCAAGGCAGGCAAACCACACCAACATGACAGGGCCAAAAATCCATGCAACCTTGGCAGTGCCTTTAAACTGAAACATAAACAGTACAATTAATATAATTGCCGTTATTGGCAAGATGTAGTCTTTTATATGCACGAGTGATTTAAGCTGTTCAACATTTTCAAGACCTTCAATGGCTGAAAGTACAGAAATTGCTGGTGTAATCATGGCATCTCCGTAAAAAAGTGCTGCGCCTATTGCGCCAAGCATAAAGACTGTAAGTGTCTGTTTGCCAGCTGCTTTTTGAACAAGTGCCATAAGCGATAAAATTCCGCCTTCCCCTTTATTGTCAGCACGCATGATAAAAATTACATATTTAAGTGTAACAATAAAAACTAATGCCCAGATGATAAGCGAAACAACACTTATGATTTCACTTCGCGCAAGCGTTGTATTACCGGTTCCCTTGAGAATTTCAGCAAAAGTTGCTTTTAGAGCATATATTGGGCTTGTGCCAATATCGCCGTAAACAACGCCAATGGAACCAAGAGCCAGCGTTAGAAAGCCACCAGTATGAGGATCTTTTGCTGATTTATGGCTGTTATTATCATCAGATTTTGTATTTGTGGACATAACTGGCGCCGTTGCTGCTGATATATTCTGCAAATTTTGTTCTGAAACTGGCGATGTCATTTAAACCATACCATTTTGAATCCGGCTTGAATATGTGAAAGATGCTTCAAGCCTAAAGTTGGGTCATATACACTCTTTTAAATTAAATTGGAAAGCCCCCTCTTGAAGCTTACCTTCAACAAAGCTTTGGTATGCTTACAAGTATAAGATTTACATTAAAATTTGTTTCGTATTGACCATTTTTGTGGCATATCGCAGGCAGTAAACTCTAATGGCAGGTATTGAGCCTGCAATATGCAATAGGTGTGAGCGCTGCTATGAACACGGATCATTCTCCAAAAACCCTTTATGATAAAATATTTGATGATCATATCGTTGATCGTCAGACTGACGGAACGTGCCTTCTTTACATTGATCGTCATCTTGTGCATGAAGTCACTAGTCCGCAGGCATTTGAAGGTCTGCGCATGACAGGCCGTAAGGTTCATGCTCCATCCAAGACACTGGCAGTTGTTGATCATAATGTTCCAACTACTGACAGATCTCAAGGTATTGCGGATGAAGAAAGTCGTATTCAGGTTGAAACTCTTGCTGAAAATGCCCGCGAATTTGGTGTTCTGTATTTAAATGAACGTGATAAACGTCAAGGTATTGTGCATGTTGTTGGCCCAGAGCAGGGCTTTACATTGCCAGGAACAACGATTGTTTGTGGTGATTCCCACACATCTACACATGGAGCGTTTGGCGCACTAGCGCATGGCATTGGGACATCTGAAGTTGAGCATGTGCTGGCAACACAAACTCTTATCCAGAAAAAAGCTAAAAATATGCGCATTACTGTCGATGGTGCCTTAAACCATGGTGTAACAGCTAAAGACATTATCCTGGCAATTATCGGAGAAATCGGCACTGCAGGCGGCACAGGTCATGTCATTGAGTATGCAGGCGAAGCTATTCGCAACCTGTCTATGGAAGGACGTATGACAATCTGCAATATGTCGATTGAAGGCGGAGCACGTGCTGGCCTTATTGCACCGGATGAAAAAGCCTATGCTTATCTCAAGGGTCGTCCCATGTCGCCACAAGGCGCTGAATGGGAAGCCGCTCTGCGTTATTGGAATACGTTAGTATCAGATCATGACGCTTATTTTGATTCGGAAATCCGTCTGGATGCCTCCAATCTGCCACCAATCGTATCATGGGGTACCAGTCCAGAGGATGTCATTTCAGTTAGCAGCAATGTCCCTGATCCTGAACAGATTACTGATGAGGCTAAGCGCATCTCAAAACAGCGTGCACTTGCCTATATGGGCCTGAAAGCCGGCACAAAGATTACCGATATTAAACTGGATAAAGTTTTTATTGGTTCCTGCACAAATGGACGGATTGAGGATCTGCGTGCAGTTGCTAAAATGGTGGCAGGCAAAAATGTGCATAGCACAGTATCAGCCATGATTGTTCCTGGTTCCGGCCTGGTAAAAATCCAAGCAGAAGAAGAAGGTCTTGATGTAATTTTCAAGGCTGCCGGCTTTGAATGGCGTGAACCAGGCTGCTCCATGTGTCTTGCGATGAACCCTGATAAATTAAAGCCTGAAGAGCGCTGTGCATCAACATCAAACCGTAATTTTGAAGGGCGTCAGGGTTTTAAGGGACGTACACATCTTGTATCCCCAGCTATGGCGGCAGCAGCAGCTATCGAAGGCCATTTTGTAGATATCCGCAATTGGGGTTGATGGGTTAAGGCTACTGTTTATGCCGCTCGATGTTGTTGACTTAAGGTCTTTCTACACAAGTGCACTCGGGCGGCGCGCAAATCGTTATGTTTTACATGCCATCCGTTCGCGCTGGAGCAATCTTAACGGACTCGCTGTGTTGGGGTTGGGGTTTACGCCACCTTATCTTGATAGCATGCGTGATGATTCACCAGAGCGCATTTTATCGTTCATGCCAGGCTCGCAGGGCGTCATAGCCTGGCCTCACGATGGATTGTCAGCCTCCTCCCTTATTGAGCCGACTGATCTTCCTTTGCGCGATTCGACAATTGACCGTGCTTTGGTTGTTCACGCACTTGAAATGTCTGATGCACCTGCTGAACTTTTAAGCGAGCTATGGCGCGTATTGGCTCCAGGAGGGCGACTAATCTGTGTGGTACCAAATAGACGAGGCGTGTGGACCCGTTCAGATACAACCCCTTTTGGACAGGGACAACCCTTTAGCCGCGGTCAGATCACAGGGCTGATGCGCCAAGCCTTGTTTACACCCATTCATTGGGGAGAGGCACTCTACATGCCACCGTTTCAGCATAGAATTATTATGCAAATAGCGCCTGCAATGGAGCGCATTGGCGCAATTCTTTCGCTCCCATTCGCAGGAGTTCACATTATTGAAGCAACTAAGCAGGTTTATCGGCCTGCTTTAGCCAAAAAAATGGTAAGGGCTTTACCCTCGTTACAGCCTGTTTCGCTTCAGCCCGTACGATAATTTAATCAATGGATGTTCCCAAGGGTGGGGATGTATCATCATGTGCTTTAACAACCCGCTTACGGCGTGGTTTTGGCACGAGCTTTTCAACAGCCTCATCAACTTCTACTGGGGCACGACTCTGAACCTTTTTTGGTTCACGTATTTTAGCAGGTTCCTGGATTTTAGGTGTTTCTTGTTCTCGTGTCATATCCTGAGCAATTACATCAGCTGCCACAGCTACACGCACAGGAGCAGTAATAAACGAGGGAAGGATTGGTTGTACATCTGCGATTTCAGGCGTGAATGAACGTGCAGGACGCTCGTCCCGCTCAAAGCTCTTCCGATCTGACCTTGGTTCAAAAGCAGGGCGTGGCTCAAAACTGTTTCTTGGCTCAAAACTGTTTCTTGGCTGAAAATTTCGATCTGAGCGAAACTGACTGTCACGACGCGGCGCTTCATGTCTGCCATTTTCCTGCCTGTTACCATCTCTGGTCGTTTCTTGTGCAGAAGGTTCATAGGAGCGCTCTGAACGATGTTCGGATGATCTATTATCCTGGTATCTATTCTCACTATATTTTTGCTCAGGGCGCTGAAACTCATTGCGTGGTGCACGTTCGTGATTACGATCACGGTTATTGTCACGACGACCTTCAAAACGAGACCCATTGCGCCCATCAGGTCTATATTCGTTGCGCGGCTGGTTGCGCGGCTCAAACCCCCGCGACTGTTCACTACGTTCACTGTAAGGCTGTTCAATGTTTGGTTGATCTACACTTGACACTACAGCCTGAATGTCGCTGCCATTTTCCGTAATATTAACCTGAGGCGCATGATAGGATTGAGGCGAATGATATGTGAAGCGATCATTTATGCCACCATCAAAATCATCATCATCGCCTTCATCTCCATTTGTGTCTGTTTGAGATGCATTTTCTGCAACACGAGGAAGCGGATTAAGAGCAGCCTGGGCAGCTGCAATCAGCCTGAAGTAATGTTCTGCGTGCTGAAGATAATTTTCAGCTGCAACTGGATCACTTGCTACATGGGCATCACGCGCAAGCTGTACATATTTTTCCGCAATGTGAGCTGCTGTTCCGCGAACTTTTGTATCTGGCCCATTTGACTCATAGCTTCGTGTCAAGGGATTTGGCCCACGACGATTATTGCTGTTGCTATTATTGTTATTACTGCGACCGCGCATGCGCTTATTGTTTTGAGGAGGTCTCATTCATACTCTCTAAAGATGGAAAATAAAAAGCACTTAGTTGACATCATGTCATCTAAGGGAGTTAAATTAGAATTTAAGAAATTATCATTTATTTTATTATGCACGTATCAATTCCGTGTGCGTACTGTTAGTTTTCAACGAACAAATCCATCGGTCAAAAGCATTTTATGCGGTTCTTGTTAGTCAATTTTTAAAACTGAATGTAGTTAGAATTTAGTTTAAAGACGCCGTCCAGATCTGCTTAAAAAATATAAACTCTGGGAAATTAACTTAAAGCACAGTTCATTGCTTATTGCGATTCGTGTACTATGTAGTCTTTTTAAAACTATAGTCAAATTAGGATCACATTGCAAGCCATCACACAAAGAATATAAAACTCCTGATAATATTCACGTAAATATGTACGTAAATTATACCATAATTTAAAAACATATCTAATGAGAGCTTTTAAAAGCAAGGCCGCGGCAAATACCACCCCCATCAATGCAGTTATCCTTGTATGCAAGCCCACTATATCTAAATATATCAGTCACGGATTCAGACTGTCCCATGCCTATTTCAACTACCACATATCCGTTTGGATTAAGAACTTGCCCTGCTCTTGCTGCGATAAGGCGATAGCAGTTTAACCCATCACTGCCGCCATCTAACGCTAGCATAGGATCATGCTCGCGCACTTCACGCTCAAGCTGTAATAAAATGTGAGTTTCAATATAGGGTGGATTAGAAATGATAAGATCGAATTTTTGGGTTACATTTTCAAACCAGTCGCTTGTAATAAATCTAGCTCTTGCATCCAACTTTAAATTTTGTGCATTTTTACCTGCCATGTTCACAGCGTTTTGACTTAAATCAATACCAAGCCCGGTTGCACTGGGTAATTCAGCCAACAGCGTCAATAGCAGACAGCCAGTGCCAGTCCCAAGATCAAGAATATGAACAGGCCTTTGCCTATCCTTGACCACACTTAAAGCAAGATTGACAACACATTCAGAATCCTCACGTGGGCTGAGTGTATCTAAGTTTAGATAGAATTTATGCCCATAAAATTCACGATAGCCCAAAATGCGGTCAACAGGTTCACCATTCAAGCGACGCTGCATAAAATTGAGTGTTTGTAGAGATTGCTCAGGCAAAACAGGTGCATCAGGTGCATTGAGCAAGTCAACTCTTTGAAGATTAAGCCCCGCCAGTGTCAAATCACGTGCTTCATTGGCTGCGTCAGGAATATTGCCTGCAATAAATTGCTGACGGATTTGAGTAAAAAGTTGATGGCGTGTCATATTTTATACGTCTTTTTCTGCAGACTATGCAGCAGATTTTATCAATGTTAAAATTTAAAGGATATCAGTTCATGGTCAAGTCAGCTGTTAAAATTGATAGCAAAATAAACTCGACATATCAAAAAACAGATTTTTTTAAATGGTCAAAATTAATTTCTGATTCTTTGACCCCCCATGAACGAAAATGCTCTAATGATTTTAACAGGCTGACTGATAAACTCATGAATCTGGACAGCTTTGAACATTGGGTTCTCCAAGCTCAAAAAGCTTATAGCCGTGATCTTAAATTTGACAAACTCAATTTTCCCGCAACAAAAGCAACTCTCATTAAATATATTGGTTATTTGATTGCAGAAATAGACAGAAAAATTGCTGAAACGCCCGATTTATTAAAGGAAATAGAGGATTTAATAAAAATATGCTCGGGATCTTTGGGTCTTGGAAGCTATGAATTTAACGAGCTTAATAAATTGGGAGACAGAATTAAGGGTTTGCCAGGCAAAAAGAAAGAATTGGAAGACAGATTAGGCAACATAAAACGACTTACAGGCAATAGTTTTGTTTCACAGCCATTTACCTCTAGTGGAAACAAAAAACTTGAGACAGAACATTTTCCCACTCTTTCATTTCCTGATGTTGGCAATATCCTGATAGGAGCAGAAAAAATTCTGGAAGTCTTTGGAGCGCTTAACAGATCAACTCCTTAAATCTCAAGTCTCCTGCGCCAGCAACTCCGCCTGATGCGAAGTAATCAGCGCGTCAATCATCTCGTGCAGAGCATTGCCAGCAATGATTTCCTCTGCCTTGTACAGCGTTAAATTAATCCGGTGATCTGATACGCGTCCTTGTGGAAAATTATATGTGCGGATACGTTCTGACCTGTCACCAGAGCCTACCTGTGATTTACGATCAGCAGCGCGTTCATTATCGAGTTTTTGCCGCTGAATATCATAAAGCCTTGAGCGCAACGTACTCATCGCTTTAGCCCTGTTTTTATGCTGCGAGCGTTCCTCTTGCACCAAAATAGCCATACCAGTTGGAATATGCGTAATACGGATGGCTGATTCTGTTTTATTGACGTGCTGACCACCTGAACCCTGTGCACGCATGGTTTCAATACGTAAATCAGAATCCAGAATTTCAAAATCAACTTCCGCCGCTTCTGGCAGCACTGCTACAGTTGCAGCAGAGGTATGAATGCGCCCCTGTGTTTCCGTATTTGGTACACGCTGCACACGATGGACACCAGATTCAAACTTCATTTTGGCAAATACGCCGCGCCCATCAATCTGCGCTATAATTTCCTTATAGCCGCCCATTGTGCCAGCGCTTTCAGAAATGACTTCCAGTTTCCAGCCATTTAAATCAGCAAAACGCGCATACATACGGAACAGGTCGCCAGCAAAAATAGCCGCCTCATCGCCGCCAGTGCCGGCACGAACCTCTAGTATTGCGCCTTTTTCATCGGCGGCATCTTTTGGCAGCAAAGCAATCTGGATGGTTTTTTCCAGCAACTCAATGCGCTCTAGTGCCTCTGCCCGCTCTGTCTCGGCGAGTTCTTTCATCTCGCTGTCCAACGCAGGCTCCTTGAGCATGGCTTCCACGCCAATCAACTCTTCCTGGGTTGATTCAAGCTGTTTTATTTGTGCTACAACTGGGTCAAGCTCGGAAATCTCACGCGAGAGCTGCACGATGGTCTCACCATCCTGCACTTCATTGAGTTTGGCGCTAAGCATGTCATGACGGCGCAATATGGCTTGAAGTTTATCTTTAGGAAGCATTAGATCAACTTTTCTAAATCAATTTGCCAAACTCAGCCACAATCGCATCGCCCATTTGGGATGTAGCAATTGTTGCCTGCCCATGAGTGGCAATATCCTTGGTCCGAAGGCCTGCCGCCAAAACATTGGCAATAGCTTTTTCAACCATATCAGCTTGTTGAACAAGGCCAAATGAATAGCGTAAAGCCATTCCAAATGAGCCTATCATGGCAATAGGATTTGCTAAACCTTTGCCTGCAATATCAGGGGCTGACCCATGTACAGGTTCATAAAGAGCTTTACGCTTGCCATTTGCATTTGGCGCACCAAGAGAGGCGGATGGCAACATGCCTAATGAGCCAGTGAGCATGGCGGCTACATCTGAGAGCATATCTCCAAACAGATTATCGCAGACAATGACATCATATTGTTTTGGCCAGCGCACAAGCTGCATTCCACAGGCATCTGCCAAATGATGGTCTAGCTCTACCTCTGGATATTCTTTGCTGTGAATGTTGCTTACAACCTGCTTCCATAGAACTCCAGACCGCATCACGTTATGTTTTTCGGTTGATGTTACTTTATTGCCGCGAACCTTGGCTAAATCAAAAGCGACACGTGCTATACGCTCAATTTCAAATGTGGTGTAAACCTGTGTATCAACGGCACGTTTTTGACCATTTTCAAGGGTAACTATTTCTTTGGGTTCCCCAAAATAAACGCCGCCTGTAAGCTCGCGCACGATCATGATGTCGAGACCCTCAATGATCTCCCGCTTTAAGGATGAAGCATCGGCAAGAGCTGGATAGCAGACAGCTGGGCGCAAATTGGCAAATAGTTCCATTTCTTTACGCAAACGCAACAAGCCAGCTTCTGGGCGATGTTCATATGGCACATTTGCCCATTTTGGCCCGCCAACGGCTCCAAATAATACAGCATCCGCGCTTTGAGCTTTTGCCATTGCAGCATCGGTTATAGCAACGCCATGGGCATCATAGGCTGCCCCGCCAACTAAATCAGTATCGATTTCAAATTTGGCAACACCTTTGGTCGTCATGAATGTGGTCAGTTTTTCAACTTCACGGGCAACTTCAGGGCCAATACCGTCGCCTGGAAGCATGAGGAGCTTGTAGGATGTCATTAAATTGAGCCTCTATTACATAATATATTTCAGCCTTTGCTAAAGGCCTCAAGCCCAACGTGCAAGCGTTTTTGTCACTAATTCAAAAGGGTAGAAGGGTTAAAGCACTATTTGCAGCAAAATGTCTTGAGCATGGGTTTTGCTGATTTATTACGCCATGTTGCTTTAATCTTTTATGCTGCATCTAGTCACTAAGGTTAACAGCACAAAAGATTTAGTTCGCACTTATCAGTGCAAATATCTTAAATATGTGCAGCAATCTGTTTACTGTCCTTTACGCCTGTTACAGTCTTTTCCCGTAAGTATATGAGCCAGTTCTAAACTCACAATAAAAAAAGCAATTTTTAAAATGCTGTTATTTGCATCAATGAGTGATGACGAGGATACTTTTTGCATCATTAATTTGTATGCGGATAAAGGAATAGGCGCAGTTTTCAAAGCTAATTGCTGAAAAGTGAATGGCTATCAAGCTTACGTAGGTATGACCAAAGAAAAATATCGTATGTTAAGCGCATTTGTGACGCTCAAAACAAACACTACAAGAGATGCTTGAAATACTGTGCTGCATCAGCTCGTGCGACTAATGCGTGGTTTTACCATTTAAAGCACAGCGTATCAATTTAAGCGTCTGGCCTTGGCGTGATAGCGTATGTTACACACTCAATAGTTGTTTTTTGACGCGGTTGGACATAATGTATTTTCTTAAAATTTTACCATTAATCATATCTGTTCTGATATTGACCCCAGCCACTTATGGAGGTGAAGCCGCCGTTCAGACGCGTCAGATTTTAGAGAGCGGCAGGCTGGTTGAAGGTGAAAAAACATTTTCCGATAAACTTGCCCAAAATCCAAGCAATACTGAACTGCGTTTTGGCTTGGGACTTATTCATTTTGCACGAGCGATAGAACGTTATGCGCAAAGCCAGTATAAATATGGATTACGCCCGCCTAAAAACTCACAAATTCCATTTTTACGTTTTCCGGTACCTGAAAACCCAGATCCAGAAATTCTTACCTATGAAGCGCAGCGTGATGTGTTCAAAACATTACTCGCTGATCTAGAACAGGTTGATCTTGTATTAAGCTCAATTGGTGATGTTCCAGTAAAGATAAAACTTAACTTGAACAACATTAAATTTGATTTGCGCAATGATGGCAAGGCAGATGAGAATGGACGCTTAGCCAACATTCTCTCATCGCTGCGGATGATGGACGAACCTGCAAAAGAAACATTTGAACCATTTGAAGTAGCTTTTGACACATCCGATGTCTATTGGCTGCGCGGTTATACGCATTTAATGTCAGCTACGTTACAGTTCTTGCTGGCCTATGACTGGCATGTCACATTTGAGCAAAGCGGGCGGTTATTTTATCCAAAAACGATGCCCTATAGTTTTGAAACAGCGTCTCAAACAATTGATGACAGTAAATCCCGCTCGTTTATTGGCAGTAATTTTGAAATTGCTGATGTAATAGCTTTTTTGCATGAAATAAGATGGCCGATTGCAGAACCTTTACGCATGAAAGCCGCCCATACACATTTTAAGCAAGTCATTAGTTTGGGACGCCTGACATGGAAGTCCATTCTGGCAGAAACTGATGATGATCATGAGTGGATACCAAGCCCCGTTCAAAAGGGCGGTGTGTTGCGTGGAATGCCAGTTGGCAAAGAGCAGGTTGATGAATGGCTTGCAGCCTTGAAAGATTTTGATGCCATGCTGGATGGCAAACTGCTCATTCCCTATTGGCGTTTTAAAAAAGGTATCAATCTCAAAAAAGTATTTTATGAACCGCGTAATTTTGATATGATTTTGTGGTTTACAGGCCATGCTGCTACGCCATTTTTAGAAGATGGCCCAATCATGGCAAGTGAAATATGGTTTAAACGAGACCGCATTTTTGGTGGTCACTTTCTAAGTTATGCTGCCTGGTTTAATTAATCTTGATGCGTGTCTTTGGCCCAATAACTGCCAGAAGCCGTACAATTTTTGCGGAGGGCACAGCAACACACCCAGCTGTTTGTTCAAAATTATCCCGAGCCAGGTGCAGAAAAATTGCACTGCCACGCCCACGTCTGACCGGCTGCATATTGCAGCCAATCTCAATTACATAATCATAGACATGATCCTGACGATGTATGTCTTCATGGGAAAACCTGAAGGGACGCAAAACATGTTTATTATATCGAAAAGAGTTTACATCATCACACCAGCCATCATGGCTTTGAATGCGGCGTTTTTTTAACCCGCATAGTGGATGGCCAAACTTGTCACTCCGCCACCATAATCTGTTGAGACTGAACTTCCCTCTTGGCGTTTTGCCATCACCTTCCCGTTTATCATATTTTAAACCACTTTTGCCCAGCGCACAGGGTATTTTCATGTTTCCTGCCAACAGCCACCCACGGGACTTTGAAAGAGGACTTTGAAATACTCTAAACATTTTTAGATAATGTGTTTTCATTTAAACTGAAATTACGCTGGAGTAAAAATTGAAGCACTTGAGATACGTATAAATTCAACGCATAACAGAACGCAACCAGACTCAAAACGGGTTTATGTTCAGGCAGGCACTCCAAATGACAAATATACGAAAAATTTTACTTGTAGACGACGATAATGATCTGCGGGATGCTCTTGCGGAACAATTGAGCCTGCATGAAGAGTTTATTGTAACCAGTGCAGAGTGTTCAGCAACTGCAATCTCAGCCGTTAAGACAGATACGGTTGACCTGATAGTCATGGATGTTGGCTTACCGGATATGGATGGGCGCGAAGCTGTAAAAATTATGCGTAAAAACGGGTTTAAGGGGCCAATAATTATGCTGACAGGTAATGATACTGACGCTGATGCAGTATTAGGGCTTGAATCAGGAGCCAATGATTATGTTATAAAACCTTTCCGGTTTGCCGTATTGCTGGCTCGCATCAGGGCACATTTGCGCCAGTACGAGGGAAGTGAAGATGCTGTTTTTCAGCTTGGGCCATATTCCTTCAGGCCTAGTGCAAAACTGTTGGTAAATGAAAAAGGCACCAAGCTACGCCTTACAGAAAAAGAAACAGCTATTTTACGTTATCTTTATCGTGCAGGAGACAAATCTGTCAGCCGTGATATTTTATTACAGGAAGTCTGGGGCTACAATGCCAACGTGACAACCCATACGTTAGAAACGCATATCTATCGTCTGCGCCAAAAAATAGAGATAGACCCCTCTATTGCCAAGCTGCTGCTGACAGATGTTGGTGGCTACAGGCTAGCTCCTTAAAAGGAAGAAAAAATGGATCCAGCTGTTTTTAACGATGAAATTACACTGCTTGCAGCACTTCCATTCTTTGAGGATTTTGGACGTGACGCATTAAAACTTATCGCTTTTTCAGCGGATACACGTATTTTGCGCACTGGAGATGTCTTATTTCGTAAAAACGATTTGGCTGACGCAGGTTTCCTGATGCTGTCTGGCACAATTCTTTTAAATGAAAAGGACGATAGTTCTGATTCTGGGACCATGTTTTTGCGCGGAGCATTACTTGGACAAACAGCCTTGCTGGCACAGGTGCGGCGCCCAGCAACAGCAACCATGCTGGAGGCTGGTGCAGTTTTAAAAATAACGCGGGTACTAATGAAGCGGGTGCTGGATACGTATCCATCGACTGCCGCGAAATTACGCAAAAGGCTAACAGAGAATGTGAATAAAATAGTGGATGAAGTGCAAACAGCCACAAAAATCATGGAGCAAAGCGTGGATGATTTTTAAGGTATTATGCAAAAAAGCATAAGCAGTTTTTTTATTTTACCTAGAACATAATGGTGCCTCAAATAAGACAGGCAGAGATTGCTCCCTGCCTGTCATCAACACTTGACTAACCCTAATCCGTTGGGTTACGCGGCAAGCTGCCTGAGCACATAGTGAAGAATTCCACCATTTTTGTAATAATCCAGCTCATCCAGCGTATCAATCCGGCATAAAACTGGCACTTTTTTAAAACTGCCATCAGCGGAAGTAATAATGGCTTCCAGCATTTGACGAGGCTTGACTGTTGTTAACCCTTCAATGGAGACAGTCTCATTACCCGATAAATTCAAGGACGCCCAGCTTGTGCCCTCTACAAATGTAAGCGGCACTACGCCCATACCAACCAGATTAGAGCGATGGATACGCTCAAAGCTCTGCGCAATAACAGCTCTGACACCCAACAGTTTTGTACCTTTTGCGGCCCAGTCACGGGATGACCCATTACCATATTCAGCACCTGCAAATACAACCAGAGGCACTTTTTCGACAGCATATTTCATGGCTGCATCAAAAATGGTCATATCAGCATTTGATGGATAATGCCGTGTCATGCCACCCTCAGCTACACTGCCATCAGCTGCTTTCATGATGAAGTTCTTGATACGGATATTGGCAAAAGTGCCCCGCATCATAATTTCATGATTGCCGCGACGTGTACCGTACTGGTTGAAATCAGCAGGAACAACCTTATGCTCCATCAGATATTTACCTGCAGGCGATGATGCTTTTATGGAGCCAGCAGGAGAAATATGGTCGGTAGTAATTTTATCTCCAAACAAAGCCAGAATATGTGCGTTTTTAATGTCTGTCACGGGGACTGGCGTTTTGGTGATGCCTTCAAAATAGGGCGGGTTCTGCACATAGGTTGATTCCATATCCCAGGCATAGGTCTCACTTTCGGGTGTTTTAACCTTAGCCCAGTTTTCATCACCCTTGAATACATCTGCATATTTTGCCTTGAACAGTTTTTTGGTTACGAACTTGGAAATATAACTCTGAATTTCCTTGTTTGTCGGCCATATATCCTTTAGATAAACAGGCTTGCCTTTTTTATCATGGCCTAAAGGTTCAGATGAAATATCAATCTGCATAGAGCCAGCAAGAGCATAAGCAACAACCAAAGGTGGGGATGCCAGATAGTTGGCCTGTACATCGGGAGACACACGCCCCTCAAAATTACGGTTGCCAGACAGAACAGCCGCCGCCACAACACCATTATCGTTGATAGCTTTTGAGATTTCTGGTGCTAAAGGCCCAGAATTTCCAATACAGGTAGTACACCCAAAACCAACAAGATTAAAGCCGAGTTTATCAAGATCATCTTGAAGGCCTGCGTTTGAAAGATACTCGGCCACAACCTGAGAACCAGGTGCAAGGGAAGTTTTAACCCATGGCTTAACCTTGAGACCTTTTGCCAGAGCATTACGAGCCAATAATCCAGCTCCAATCAGCACATTTGGATTGGACGTATTGGTGCAGGACGTAATGGCAGCAATGACAACATCGCCATGTCCGATATCAAAGTTTTTATCTTCCACTTTGTAGCGGCTTCCAATGTCAGCCACTTTTTTATACTCGACGTCCATGGCAGAAATGAAGCCTGCTTTTGCATCAGTCAGTGCAACGCGGCCTTCTGGGCGTTTAGGGCCAGCTAAGGAGGGAAGCACAGATCTAAGGTCAAGCTCTATGATATCTGTAAACACAGGTTCTGGGGATGAGGAAGTGCGAAACATGCCCTGCGCCTTGGTGTATTTCTCAACCAATGCAATCCGCTCTGATTTGCGACCAGTTGTTTCCAGATATTCAAGTGTATCTTTATCCGTTGCAAAAAATCCGCAAGTGGCGCCATATTCTGGTGCCATATTTGCAATTGTTGCCCGATCTGAAAGAATAAGGTTATTAAGACCAGCACCAAAAAATTCGACAAATTTGCCAACAACACCTTTTTTACGCAGCATTTGCGTGACTGTCAAAACAAGGTCTGTTGCGGTTACACCTTCCTTGAGTTTGCCAGTTAACCTGAAGCCAATAACTTCTGGCAGAAGCATGGACTGAGGTTGTCCAAGCATGGCAGCCTCAGCTTCAATGCCGCCTACCCCCCAACCAAGAACAGCCAGACCATTGACCATGGTTGTATGGCTATCTGTACCCACAAGTGTATCTGGATAGGCAACCTCAACTGTTTCTGTTTTACCTTTGGAATTTGTAACAGTTTCTTTACGTGTCCAGACTGTCTGGGACAGATATTCAAGATTGACCTGATGGCAGATGCCTGTGCCAGGTGGCACAACGCGGAAATTGTCGAATGCACCCTGTCCCCATTTTAAAAATTTGTAACGCTCTTGATTCTGCTCGTATTCGCGCTTTACATTTTGATCAAGTGATTTAGGTGTCCCAAAATAATCGACAACAACAGAATGATCAATTACCAGATCTACGGGCACAAGTGGATTAATCTGAGAAGGCGTCCCTCCCAAAGTGTTCATGCCATCACGCATGGCCGCAAGATCAACAACAGCTGGTACACCAGTAAAATCCTGCATCAGAACGCGGGCGGGGCGAAACCCAATCTCTGCCTGTTCTTTGCCCTTATTATCAAGCCAAGCCACAAAGGCCTGGATATCCTTTGCCGTAACAGAACGACCATCTTCATTGCGAAGCATGTTTTCAAGAAGAACTTTCATGGAAACCGGAAGGTTGGAAATACCCTCCAGGCCATTTTTTTCGGCATCTTTTAAAGAATAGTAAATGTAGGTTTTATCACCAACTTTAAGTTTTTTACGGGCTTTGAAACTGTTTAAAGACATATGGTTTCTCATTAGGTTCGGGGTTGGACAGGGTTGGTTCCGTAGGGGTTCAAATCCCTCCGGCACGAGATCATGCGCATCGCCTTGGGAGTGCCCAAGCATTGTTTCCAAAGTCCCCATGTTGATTGTTTAAAAAGCTGGTATTCTAAATAATCGACACGCGATGCAAACCTGACTGTGGTATAGAACAATTTATAAAAACTCGCTACATTCAAAATAGTAAACATGATCATAAGAGTGCCATAAATTTTGCCTTTGGAACCATTTCATCCTATTTTAACCCTGTCAGGGGTTGGTATCTCCTGCACACGCGGTGAGCGGCGCCTTTTTAAAGACATAAATTTTCAAATCTGCAGCGGTGAATCGCTCATAGTGTCAGGGGCAAACGGCGTTGGTAAATCATCCCTGTTGCGAATTATGACTGGATTATTGCGCCCGACTAGCGGTCAAATAAAAATTGATACTCTAGCAGAAGGAGAGCCGGTTTTTTCAATAATGCACTATTTGGGACATCAAAATAGTTTACGTGACCCTTTAACGCCTGTCGAAAATCTTGTATTTTTGAGAAGCTTGCTTGATGTTGGTAATCCTGCTGGAAATATTGAAGATGCTCTTGAAACTGTTGGTGCTGTAAAGTTTTCCAATTTGCCAACAGGTGTTCTCTCTGCTGGTCAAAAACGGCGTGTGTCTTTGGCTAGCCTGCTTATTTGCAACCGCCCTGTATGGATACTGGATGAGCCTACATCAGCCCTTGATGCATCGGCGCAAATCATGTTTGCAGATGTAATGGCCTCACATTGCGCAAGAGGAGGAATCATTATTGCTGCAACGCATCTGCCGCTGGGTATAAAAGCCCAGGAACTGAGGCTACAACTATGATCCGTGCCCTCCTTACCCGAGAGCTGAAACTTGCTGCCCGTATTGGTGGAGGGGCAGAACTCGGGTTAATGTTTTTTCTCATTCTTGTGGCAGTCATTCCCTTTGCCATAGGGCCTGAGTCCCGCATCCTGGCTAAATTAGCACCTGCAATTTTATGGATTGCCGCTTTGCTTGCAACTTTACTTGGACTTGACAGGTTTTTTCAGGCTGATGAAGATGATGGTATTCTAGACCTGTTTTTAATGAGCAATACACCACTTGAATTGCTCATACTTGTGAAAGCATTTGCGCATTGGCTTGTAACTGGATTGCCCTTGGCACTGGCTGCACCCCTGTTTGGATTAATGCTATCGCTTGAACCTGCCTTGATGCCTTCACTTGTATTGACATTACTGATCGGCACGCCAACTCTTACATTGATTGGTATGATAGGCGCAGCTCTAACTGTCACATTGAGAAAAGGTGGAATGCTGCTATCTGTGCTGATTTTGCCTTTTACAATTCCAGCGCTGATTTTTGGCGTCGCCGCTGTTAACAGCGATGCTGTTTTTAATGTACCTTTATTGTTTTTGGCAGCAATAGCTTTAACTATGTTGGTCATTGCACCTGTTGCCAGCGCAGCAGCATTGAGGCTGGGCAGGGAATAATTGGAGCATGGTTTATTTTCGTTGAAACCTACTCTAATGCCTGAAGTGCCTGTGCCCTGTAAACACCATGGCTAAACCTGCCTTGTCTGCAGCGTCAATCACTTCATTATCGCGCATGGAGCCGCCTGGCTGAATAATGGCCGTTGCGCCAGCTTCAGCCGCCGCCAATAGTCCATCAGCAAAGGGGAAGAATGCATCTGATGCCACAACAGACCCTTTCGCCAGGCTTTCTGGCAAGCTTTCAGCTCTGGCAGCTTCCCCTGCTTTCCAGGCTGCAATGCGCGAAGAATCAACGCGGCTCATCTGGCCTGCGCCAATACCTACTGTCGCGCCATTACGCACGTAAACAATAGCATTCGATTTTACATGCTTAGCCACGCGGAAGGCAAAGCGCAAATCTGCCAGTTCACGTGTTGAAGGTGCACGTTTTGTAACAACTTTAAGCATCATATCTTCTACAACAGCATTGTCACGCCCCTGCACTAACAAGCCGCCTGCAACTGATCGAACCACAATGCCAGGGCTTCGTGGATTGGCAAGACCTCCAGTTACCAGCAGGCGTAAGTTCTTTTTTGCAGCAATAATGGCAATCGCTTCATCAGTTGCACTTGGTGCAATAATAACTTCTGTAAACACTTCACAAATTGCACGTGCGGATTCAGCATCCAACATGCGGTTAAGGGCAATAATACCACCAAACGCCGATGTTGGATCACAGCGCAAAGCTGCATGATAGGCCTCAATCACAGTTGATGCTTTAGCTACACCGCAGGGATTTGCATGTTTTATAATTGCAACTGCTGCGGTTTTAAGTGGGTCAAACTCGCTGACAAGTTCAAAAGCTGCATCAGTATCATTTACATTATTGAATGAGAGCTTTTTGCCCTGTAATTGGCGCGCTGTGGTCACACCAAATCGTGTTTCAGCAGTTTTATAGAAACCTGCCACCTGATGCGGGTTTTCACCATAACGCATGGCTTCAATCAAACTGCCGCCGACAGCCCTGAATTGTGGTGTTGGCTCATTGATTTCAGCCATAAGCCAATTGGAGATTGCAGCATCGTAAACAGCAGTTCTGGAATAGGCTTTTGCTGCCAATGTTTTACGAAGGGTAAGTGTTGTAGCGCCATTATTGGCTTCCATTTCACTGATGATGCGCATGTAATCGCTGCTATCAACCACTACGGCAACATCTGCATGATTTTTGGCTGCTGCCCTAATCATGGCAGGTCCACCAATATCAATATTTTCTATGCAATCATCATAAGGCTTGCCAACTGCAATTGTTGCTTCAAACGGGTAGAGATTGACGACTAGCAGATCAATCGGCTGAATATCATGCGCAAGCATTGATGCCTCATGTTCACGATTGCCACGAATGGCCAGCAATCCACCATGCACTTTTGGATGAAGGGTTTTAACCCGCCCATCCATCATTTCAGGAAACAGCGTTACTTCTGACACATCCAGAACCGGCAAACCAGCATCTGACAAGGCTTTATGTGTCCCCCCTGTTGAGATCAAAACTACACCCAAAGCGTGAAGCCCAGTTGCAAATTCTACCAATCCAGATTTATCAGAAACAGATAAAAGGGCGCGTCTGATGGTACGTAACTCATGTGACATTTATAAAACTCAATTCTATTCAGCTCATTTTACGGCGCAGAGCCTTGGCACGACGGATTATTTTTTCCAGCATATCTGTATTCTGGGGCAGATATTTTGCCAAGATATTCTTTAAAACATTTATGCTTGCATGAAGGTTATTTTTTAAGATTTTAATACGCTCTAAAGCTGGTTGAATTTCCTTTAATGCCCAATTTTTTGCAGTCATACACATATCGTATGTCCAGGCAATAAGCCTGAACTGCATGAGTTTTGGTTTGCAGGTTTCAAATAGAAACGCGATAACACCCAGCCCTATGATTTTCGCAGCCAGAAATACCAGAGCTCCTGCAATAATATGCCCTTTGGCAAAAAGCCAGAGGCCTACAAACTTAAACGGCTCCAGGATAACAACAGGAACCAGAAAAATAAGAAGTGTGGGCCAAGGTGATAAGGGTTGAACTTTTTCAACGATCCACGCCTTGGCTGCCTCAAGTGGAATGGCTGCAATAACCCGTTTCGTGAGCGCAGCCATGTGATTCCAAAGCCATGTTTCTATGAGAAACAAAATGGCCAGAAGAACCCAGAATGATTTTTTTACAGCATGCATTAAATTTGCTTTTGAAGATTCCAGATAAAAATCACTGACTACCTTTTATGAAAGTATACTACATATGGAGTGCACGTTTATCTACTGCAAGAGCAGCTTCTTTAACTGCCTCTGACATGGTGGGATGTGCGTGGCAGGTACGGGCCAAATCTTCCGCAGAGCCACTAAACTCCATCAGGACAACTGCTTCATGAATGATATCGCCAGCGCCAGCACCAATAATATGTACACCCAGCACACGATCAGTTGCACTATCGGCCAATACCTTGACCTGCCCCTCGGTCGCCCGATTTGCGCGTGCCCTGCCATTTGCAGTGAAGGGAAATTTGCCGATCTTGTAAGCAATATTGGCAGCTTTTAGCTCTTCTTCAGTTTTACCAACAGAGGCAACCTCTGGATTGGTATAGACAACACTTGGAATGACATTATAGTTTACATGACCATGTTGGCCTGCAATAATTTCAGCCACTGCCACACCCTCATCTTCTGCCTTATGGGCAAGCATGGGACCGCGCACAACATCGCCAATGGCATAAATGCCAGCTATGCTGCTGGCAAAATGATCATTAACAACCACTTGCCCGCGCTCCATTGCAATGCCAGCTTCTTCCAGCCCCAAACCATACGTATATGGACGGCGGCCTGTTGCGACCAGCACAATATCAGCTTCCAGCGTCTGCGCTTCGCCTCCAGCTACAGGTTCAAACGTAACTGTTACGCCAGTATCTGATTTCACAACGCCTGTGACTTTGCTTGAAAATTTAAAGCTTAAACCCTGTTTTTCAATTATACGCTGAAACTGCTTGGCCGTATCTGTGTCCATACCAGCCAAAATACGATCAGCGTACTCAATAAAGGTAACTTGTGCGCCTAATCTGCGCCAAACTGAGCCAAGCTCAAGACCAATAACGCCTGCGCCTATGACAACAAGTTTTTTTGGCACGGAGCCAAGCTCCAGAGCACCTGTTGAGGAAACAATGGTTTTTTCATCAATTTCAACATTGCCAAGTTTTGCAACTTCTGAACCAGTCGCAATGACAATGTTTTTGGTGTCCAGCACTGTAACTGTACCATCTGCGGCTGTGACTTCCACCTTGCCAGCGGCTAGAATTTTACCCGTGCCGATATGCGGCTCAACTTTGTTTTTCTTGAGCAGAAATCCAACACCATCCACGTTGGATTTTACAGTATCAGCCTTGTGTTTCATCATGTTAGCAAGATTAAGCTTTGGAGCTGGGACATCAATGCCCAAATCTGCAAAGCCATGGCCAGCCTCATCAAACAGTTCTGATGCGTGAAGCAAGGCTTTTGATGGTATGCAGCCAATATTTAGGCATGTACCACCAAATGTTGCCCATTTCTCAATTATTGCCGTTTTAAGTCCAAGCTGCGCTGCACGAATGGCACAGACATAACCACCAGGACCAGAACCAATAACGACGAGATCGTAAGACATGGAAATGCTTTCTTAAGTAAAATAGAGGTTTCGAATTTATACATAAATTATTGCTGCAAACGGAGCACTACAATTCAGTCTTGAATAATTCTCAGAACTGTTTGTCGCGCTACGCTCGCAATAACGCTGAACCTATAGATCCAGAACCAGACGTGCTGGATCTTCCAAAGCTTCTTTGACGCGTACAAGGAAAGTCACAGCTTCTTTACCATCCACAATACGATGATCATAGCTTAAAGCTAAGTACATCATTGGGCGAACCACAATCTGGCCATTAACCGCCATTGGACGCTCCTGAATTTTATGCATCCCCAGAATGCCAGATTGCGGTGCATTGAGGATGGGTGTTGACATGAGCGAACCATAAATACCACCATTGGTGATAGTAAATGTACCACCCTGCATTTCATCAATTTTGAGCTGTCCGTCACGGGCGCGTTTGCCAAAATCAGCAATGGTTTTTTCAATCTGAGCCAAGCCCATTTGGTCGGCGTTACGCACAACTGGCACAACCAGGCCTTTTTCTGTGCCCACTGCAATGCCCACATGATAGTAGTTTTTATAAACGAGATCATTGCCATCAATCTCGGCATTCACGCCTGGCAGCTCTTTTAAGGCTTGTGTGCAGGCTTTAACAAAAAAGCTCATAAAGCCAAGTTTGGTACCATGTTTTTTCTCAAACATGTCTTTGTATTTTGTACGAAGCGCCATGACTTCGCTCATGTCCACCTCATTGAAAGTGGTCAGCATGGCAGCTGTATTTTGGGCTTCTTTGAGGCGACGCGCAATGGTCTGGCGCAGTTTGGTCATTTTAACGCGCTCTTCACGAGGAGCATCATCTTGCGAAGACGGAGCACGCATCATGACTGGTGCTGGCGTTGCAACAGGCTTTGCCAAGGCTGCGAGCACGTCTTCTTTAAGCACCTGCCCACGTTTGCCAGAGCCATCTGACACTGACAGGCTATTTTCTGCCATCATTTTGGCAGCGGACGGCGCTGGAGGCATTGAACTTGGTGCAGCAGGGGCTTGTGGCGTAGATGGCGCTGAAACAGGAGCGGCAGCTTTGAGCGCTTCAACAGCAACTGGTGTAGCAACACCCACGCCCCCTTCTGCAATTGATCCAAGCAGCGCATTTACGCCAACAGTTTCGCCCTCTTTGGCAATAATATCACCCAGTATACCAGAGGCTGGTGAATTAACTTCCAGCGTTACTTTGTCAGTTTCAAGCTCCACCAATGGCTCATCCGTCTTAACAGTATCACCAGGTTTTTTAAACCAGCGACCAATCGTTGCCTCTGATACGGATTCACCTAAAGTTGGAACGCGAATTTCGGTTGTCATAATATGTGTCTCGAAAATGTTAGAGAAAAAACTAGGATGCAAATGCCTCTTCCAGAAAGGCATTTAGCTGAGCAATATGGTTTGAGAGCTGACCTGCTGCTGTCGAAGCAGAGGCTGGGCGACCTACATAACGAGCTCGTTTTGATACACCGCCCGCCTGCTGCAACACCCATTCCAGATAGTCTTGAACAAAACTCCACGCCCCCATGTTTTTTGGCTCTTCCTGACACCAGATAACATCCGCTTTTTTGAAACGACTGAGTTCTTGCGCCAGAGATTTTAGTGGGAATGGATAAAGCTGTTCAACGCGCAACAAATAAACATCATTTAGCCCGCGCTTTTCGCGTTCTTCCAGAAGATCATAATAAACTTTACCAGAGCAAAGTACAACGCGGCGGATTTTAGCATCCTTTTCAAGTTTTATAACCTGGTTTGGCAGCATTTCCGCATCATCTTTAATAATGCGATGGAAGCTTGTTTCAGGCAAAAACTCAGACAGACTGGAAACTGCCCGCTTATGACGCAGTAATGATTTTGGTGTCATCAATATCAAAGGCTTGCGGAAATCGCGCTTCATCTGGCGGCGCAGAATATGATAATAATTGGCAGGTGTAGTGCAATTTGCCACCTGCATGTTATCTTCAGCGCACATCTGCAAAAAGCGCTCCAGACGAGCTGATGAATGCTCAGGTCCTTGGCCTTCATATCCATGTGGCAGCAGACAGACCAAACCTGACATACGTAGCCATTTACGCTCTCCAGAAGCTATAAACTGGTCGAACAAAACCTGTGCACCATTGGCAAAATCGCCAAACTGCGCTTCCCATAATGTAAGAGCGTTTGGTTCAGAAAGTGAATAGCCATATTCAAAGCCAAGAACAGCCTCTTCAGAAAGCATTGAATTGATAACTTCGTATTTGCCTTGGCCTTCACGAATATGGTTGAATGGTTTGTATCTCGTCTCATTCACTTGGTCTGTTAGCACAGAATGCCGCTGCGAGAACGTACCACGCTCGCAATCCTGGCCTGACAGACGCACACGATGTCCCTCATCAAGCAAAGTTGCAAAGGCTAAAGCCTCCGCTGTTGCCCAATCAAGGCCATCTCCTGTTTCAATGGCTTTTTTACGATTATCCATGAACCGCTGAATGGTTTTATGGATGTTAAATCCAGTCGGTACAGCTGTGATTCTTGTACCAATTTCTTGCAATTTTGTAAGTTCAATACCTGTTTTACCACGGCGTGGATCATCTTCCATGGATTTGACAGCTTTAAGACCTGCCCAGCGACCATCCAACCAGTCAGCTTTATTGGGTTTATAGACCTGGCCGGCCTCATATTCAGCCTCAAGGCGTGTGCGCCAGTCAGCTTTCATCTTGTCAACTTCACCGCTGGTAACAATACCTTCGCTTACAAGTTTATCGGTATAAATTTCCAAAGTTGTACGCTGCGAACGGATTTTTTTATACATGATGGGCTGCGTGAATGCTGGCTCATCACCCTCATTATGCCCATAACGGCGATAACAGATCATATCAACAACAACTGGCTTGTGAAATTTCTGTCTGAATTCTATCGCCAGTTTTACAGCAAATGTCACGGCTTCAGGATCATCCCCATTGCAATGAAAGATTGGCGCTTCAATCATTTTAGCCACATCAGATGGGTAAGGCGATGTGCGCGAATACCGTGGATTTGTTGTAAACCCAATCTGGTTATTGATAATGAAATGT
>JANXWK010000009.1 GCA_025351165.1 Hyphomicrobiales bacterium
GCACCTGTTTAACGATTGGCCTCGTGGCGGAGTGGTGACGCAGAGGACTGCAAATCCTTGTACGGGGGTTCGATTCCCTCCGAGGCCTCCACAAGCTTTAGTTGTAGATTTCAAGTCCAACCTAATCCAGCCTGTGGATGACTGATGGTTTGATATGAGGGTGTGGTTTCAAGCTACAGAACTGGCAGCATGTAAACATAATCTAAGTATAAACTTATTTAATAAGAGCCTGTCAAATACCATAGCGTCTTACCACCTGGGAATTTTTAAGTTAAGATAAAGGTTATGTATTTCAAGCTAATATGTAATTCATCAATTTAAACAATCATGTAAACTGGCTCGTAAACGACAATTTAAACAGAGAACATACTTTACATAAAAAGTAATCTAAAGGAGATGTGTTAGCCTGTAGTTTATGGCTATGCAGCTTTCAAAGTCTGTGGTTCACACAAAATAGTATAGATTAGATCTGCATCAAGTGTGGAGCGAAGTTTTTTAATACGCTCTTGCTCGCGAAGTACCCGAGCAATCTGTGCAAGACCTTTCAAATGATCAGCCCCGGCCCCCTCTGGCGCTAGAAGTACAAATACAAGGTCTACTGGCGTCTCATCAATAGCATCAAAGGCAACAGGCTTTTCGAGACGGGCAAAAAGCCCTACTAGGCCTTTAATATTCTTAAATTTGGCATGTGGTATCGCGATGCCATTACCAATACTGGTAGATCCAAGCTTTTCGCGGTGCATTAAGGCTTCGTACAGCTCGTGAGTGGACAAAGCTGTTAAACGTGAGAGTTGACTGGAGATATTTTCAAAAACTTGTTTCTTGGATGTAGACCCAAAAACAGACATAATGGCATCTCGATTTAAAATATCAATCAATGTCATTTTTATATCTCAAGTGCTGGTTTTTAAAATTAACAGGATTTTCAAAATAATGGCTAGTTTTCATAACCACCATTTTAGTGCTTTGTCGCACCCTATTTTTAAACTACGCCGCAAATATGAAAGATATAAAACTTTATTTTGCGAAGAAGTCTTAAACGGGCGTATGAATGTGTTTTTGTTTTAAAAACTGTGCACGTTCAAACAGCAAAACGATTGGAATAGATAGAACAAGAGGAGCAATAAGATAGAATAACCGCCACACAAGCAGGGCAGCAAAAACTTCAATTGGCGCTATGCTTGGCATAATTGTAATAAAAACAGTTTCCATAACACCTATGCCTCCTGGAACCTGAAATAATAAGCCAGCTGAAAAAGAAAGGAGAAAAGCTCCAAGAACGACAAAGAAACCTGGATTTCCCATATCTGGAAGGACAAAGTATATAATGCCGGCTGCACCCAGAAGTTCAATAGGGGCAGCAAATAATTGACGTATGACGACAGGCAGTGCTGGATATTCAAGTTTCAAATTTTTTATCACCAGAGGCTTGAGTTTCAGTAACGAGCCAACAATATACAGGGCGCAAAAACCAAGCATAAAGCCGCCAGCAAATCTGATCCATAAATCTGAAATATTCATGTAGGAAAGCTTTAAAAGTGGGCGTACAACATCTGGCTCTAGCAACAGGACAAAACCGCCACACAAGATTGTACCAAATGAAAAGGTAAATGATGTAATTGCAACAAGCACAGCAATTTCTGATGTTGTTAAACCCTTGGCTGTGTAGGCTCTAAATCGCACAAGTCCGCCAGAAAAGACTGAACCCCCAATATTATGTGAAAGCGCATAGGTAACAAAAGAACAGATGGACACGTAAACCCAGGAAATTCCCTTTTCTTTGTGAAGATGGATGAGCGCAATCCGGTCATACCATGCCAAAGCCGTGTAAGCGATCAATGTACAAAGACCTGCGAGTATATATCCATGCGTTGGAATGACTGACAGTTTCTGACCAATTTCGGAAGCAATGATTTTAAGGTGATCCCATAGCCCCCCCTGTTCAAGCGCTGCGGCAACGCTGGGCGTGGTAGCGGCCTCAAGCTTGAGTTTGAAATAAAGCAGACGTACAGACCAGATAACAGCAACAAGACCAACAAGCGGCCAGAACACATCTTTAAGTTTTTTCATGAAGAGCCGCTTTACTTAAAAAATCACAATTTGTGATTAACTTATAATATTATTCACATAGAAAGTGAAA
>JANXWK010000053.1 GCA_025351165.1 Hyphomicrobiales bacterium
TGGTGTTGCACCAGTTGGCGGTGGTCGCAAAGGCAAAAGAATTTTACCGCCGCAGAAAAGCTTTATCCTTGATCCTTTGCTCTAGAACAGAATAAAAAAATGCATCATTTCAATTATATATCTGGTATTCTTCATGCAGAAAATGTTGATATTAACACAATTATCAAAGCTGTAGGTACTCCAGTTTATATCTATAGTTCTGCTACAATTGAACGGCATTTTAAGATATTTGCCAATGCAGTTGGTGTACCCAAAAACCGTGTATTTTATGCTACAAAAGCGAATGCGAATCTGGGCGTACTAACAACCTTGGCAAGGCTTGGCGCTGGCGCAGATGTTGTATCTGAGGGTGAAATACGCAAAGCACAGGCAGCAGGCATAGATCCCAATAATATGGTGTTTTCTGGCGTCGGCAAAACAGCCCGTGAATTAGCTTATGCGGTCAGCGTAGGTATTTATCAGATAAACGTGGAGAGTGAAGGTGAACTTGAGCTTTTGAGTGAGATTGCTGCCTCAAGCGGTAAACGGCAAGATATTGTATTGCGCGTTAACCCAGATGTAGGCGCAGGGGGGCATGCAAAAATCACCACCGGATCATCTGCCAATAAATTTGGAGTTAGCTTTAGTGAAGCAGAACGCCTCTACGCCAAGGCAAGCAATTTGGCAGGCGTGCGCTGCATTGGTTTGGCTGTGCATATTGGTAGTCAGATTACAGAGTTGGATGCATTGGAATCTGCCTTTGTAAAAATGCGGAGTGTGGTTGAAAGCCTGCGCTCTCAAGGCCTGCATGTTGAGCGGCTGGATCTTGGTGGAGGGCTTGGCATTCCTTATGAGCAGCAGGCGCCATTTGCACATGGACCAGACTTGATTGAGGCCTATGCTGCAATGGTCATGCGGGTGACCGATGGACTGGATGTTGAGCTTGGTTTTGAACCAGGACGCTTGATTGTAGGTAATGCTGGTATTCTGGTAACTGAAGCACTGTATCTAAACAAACGCGGCAATAAAAATTTTCTTGTGGTGGATGCCGCAATGAATGATCTTGTGCGACCTGCAATGTATGAGGCCTACCATGAAATCTGGCCTGTAATTGAGCCTGTTAACGCAACATGCCATGCTTATGACGTAGTTGGGCCAGTATGCGAATCTGGTGATACATTTACTAGCGATCGCAATCTGCCAGAAATTGCAAAGGGAGATTTAATAGCACTAATGAGTGCAGGGGCTTATGGTGCCACAATGTCCTCAACATATAATCAAAGGCCTTTAATTGCTGAAGTTATGGTGAAAGGCGACCAGTTTGTTATTACTCGCCCCCGCCAGACTTATGAAGAGTTGATTGGGACAGACGTCGCGCCAATTTGGGTTTAAGTTTTGTTGCCTTTTGCCCTAGATTTAGACTTTTTTCCTGCTAAGCTATGCTTATTATGAATAAAGGTCTTAAAACAGAAAATACCTTTGTCGCGCGGTTACCAGGTCTAATCCTGAGAGCGAAACTGTACCTTGGCTTTGAAAGGCTTTGGCAGCTTCTGGCCCCTGTTGCAGTTGTTCTACTTACATATCTTGCCTTGTCATGGTTTGGTATGTTCATGCTTGCTCCATTCTGGCTACGTGTACCAATTATACTGGTATTGTTGATTGCGCTCATTTTAACAGTCATTCCTTTTTTTAAATTTCAGTTTCCAGATCAAAAATCCGCTTTGCAAAGATTAGATAGAGACAGCAATTTACCTCATAATCCTGTAACAGCTGCGCTTGATGTGCAGGCTCTTGGAGGGCAGGATTTAACAAGCGTGGCTCTGTGGAAATATCATCAGCAGAGTGCAAACATTATCTTGTCTAAACTTTCTCTTGCAAAGCCTAAGCCTGATTTGAATAAACTTGATCCAAAAGCCATTCGAATTGCCGCACTTATATCAGCTATTGCAGCATTTTTTGTGGCGGGATCAGATTGGCAGCAGCGTCTCCTGAGTGGATTTGATTTTGAAAGCACAGTAAATGCTTCTCAACAGATACGTCTTGATGCATGGATTGACCCCCCAGCTTACACAGGCAGGGCACCAGTTTTTCTCTCGCAGGAAAATTTAAAACCAGAAAATTTAAAACCAGAAAATTTAAAACAGGCAAGCGAACCGTACCGCATTTTGGTACCAGAAAATTCAACTTTAGTTATTCGCGCAACCCCGCCTGATAACATAAGCTTTTATATTGACGGTCAACTGGAAAAAATGGAGCTTCCAGAAACTGTATCCAAACCAAAGCAGCTGGCAGTAGAGCACCGTTATGCAGTCAAGGGTAAAACTACGGTAAAAATAAAATCTGGCAACCGTTTATTAGCTAGTTTTTTCGTCATTGCCATACCAGATGCACCACCTGTAGTGGAATTTTTAAGCGCTGAGCGCCGCCCAAAACCAGATATGGGAGACGAGGTTTCCAGTGATCAACTGGTGTTGAAATACCGTCTGAAAGATGATTATGGCGTTGTAAGCGGAGAAGCATTCGGCGAGGCTATTGCAGATTCATCAGCACGCATTCCAAGGCTGCTTGTGCCATTGCCAAAAATGCCTCTTGTTACACAAGGGGGAATGGATACAGCTGTTGAAACTGAAACAACAATAGATCTTTCAGGTCATCCAGTGGCAGGCGGCAAAATTCGTCTCATGCTGAAAGTAAAAGATGATAGTAATCAAGAGGCTGTTTCCAATACTCTTGAGGTTACTATTCCTCAAAAACCATTTGCTGACCCTGTTGCAAAAGCGCTTATTGAACAGCGGCGAAATCTAATAATCTATCCTGAAGATCGGCACAGGCTTGGCATTGCGTTGGTTGGACTTTTAACAGAGCCAGACGCCTTTCGCACATCCACTGCGCTGTTTACAGGTTTGCGCATGGCACAGACAAGGCTAAAAACTGCCCGTACCGATGCACAGATCATAGATCTTGCCGATTGGTTATGGCAGATAGCCTTGGAACAGGAAAATGGGTCTTTAACCAGTGCAGAAAAAGCACTTCGTGCTGCGCAGGAAAATTTAAAACAGGCAATTGAACGCGGAGCGCCGCCAGAAGAAATAAAGCGTCTGAGTGAAAATATGCGTAAAGCTATGGATCGCTACATGCGCGAATTTGCGCAAAACAATAAACGCAATCCAAAAGGCCAGAAAGACCCCAATGCTAAAATGTTAAGTGAAAATGATTTGGCAAAAATTCTTGAAAAAATTGAGGAACTAACCAAGCAGGGCAAAACTGCAGATGCTCAAAAAATGCTGGAAAAACTGAATGAAATGCTGAAAAACATGCAAACTGCAGAAGGAAGTGCTGGCGGGGGCAAAGATCAACGCAAGAGCGATCTACAAAAAAAAGCAGATGAGCTGGAAGAAATGACCCGCGATGAGCGTGCATTGCGCGACCGCACATTCCGTGAGGGGCAGGAGTTTCAGCGCGGCGATGGACAGGCCGAAGATCAGCAGGGTGACTCTCAGGAAAACAAAGGCAAGCAGGGAAATAAACAGGGTAAAGGCAAAAATAATAGCAAAAACTCTGATGAAAAAATGGGAAACTCCCTTCAAAACAGGCAAAAAAGATTAGGTGACCAACTTGGACAGCTGCAGAATGGCCTTAAAGGACTAGGTGTCGAAGGTGAAAAAAGCTTTGAAGATGCAGTAAATGCAATGCGCGAGGCTGAACGAGCACTTGGTGAGGGGCAAAACGGGAAAGCTGTTGAAAAACAGGGCAAAGCTCTTGAGGCATTGCGCCGCGGGGCACAGGGATTGCAGCAGAAACTGTCTGAACTAGGCGAAAATGAGGGTGAGGGGGACAAATCTGGCAAAAGGCTCGGCAATAAAGACCTAACAGACCCTCTGGGGCGTCCATTTCTTGATGGTAAACTGCAGAATGAGGGTGGTGAAAGTAATGCTAAACTTCGCGCTGATGGCAAGGGTGGTGGCACAATAGAAGAACGCTCAAGAGCCGTTATGGAAGAGCTGCGTCGTCGTCTTGGCGATTTGGCCAGACCTCAGACAGAACTGGAATATATAGAGCGTCTTCTAAGAAGGAATTAAATTCAAGTAATATGTCTGATAGTATTAAATTGGGCCAAATGACCAAGGAAAAAATTATGACAGCCAGGTTTGAACTTCACGGTATGGCGCGATCAGGGCCTGCCTACGCAATAATGCTGATGCTGCGTTTATGTGGCGAAAAATTTGATTACATTCACGTAAATCTTATGGCTGGCGAGCAAAAAACGCCGGAGTTTTTGGCAAAGAATCGTTTTGGCGTTGTGCCAGCTTTGCTGGATCGAAACAATGATCATGTATACGTGCAATCCGCATCAATTTTAGAACATATTGCCGAGTCGCTCAAACAGTTTACAGGCAAAACCAAAATAGAGCACGTGCAGATTCGAGAGTGGATGTTTTGGAGCTGGGACAGGCTCATTCCAAACATTTATCGCTCTCGTGCCATGCGTCTTGGCTTTAGAACCTATGGTTTTGATACTGCCCACATGTATTTTAATGAGGGAAATGCTGCGCTAAAAATGCTGGACGATCACTTGAGCGGTCGCAACTGGATTGTAGGTGATGCAGCAACTTATGTGGATATTGCTCTTTACGGTGTTCTTGCTTACGCCGGTGCGGGCGGTTTTGAGCTGAAACTTTATCCAAACATCAATAAATGGATGAGTCATCTGGAGGCTCTGCCAAATTTTATTACACCAGGCACCCATTTGCCGATGGTAAGTCAGAAGGAAATGTAAATGTCAGGATTAGTACGCACAAGTGCAGATTTTGATGCACGACGCAAACGTATTTTATTTCGGAGCTGGCATCGCGGCATGAGAGAGATGGATTTAATAATGGGTCGTTTTGCTGAAGAGCAATTGAATAATATGTCAGAGGAAGAGCTGGACGTATTTGAGCTTCTGATTGAGGCGCAGGATCGTGATGTGCTGGCCTGGATTACGAACGAGAAAGAAACTCCGACTAATTACGACACGCCTGTATTTCAAAAATTAAAAGCGTTTCATAATCATACGAAGCCCATACATATTTGACATGCCAATTATTTTTCGCAGTGATGGTTTTACATTTTTCTTTTATTCTAACGAGGGCAGTCCGCGCGAACCTGTCCATGTGCATGTAAGAAAAGCAGGGTGTGATGCAAAGTTTTGGTTATTTCCCGACGTTTGTATTGCAGATAGTTATGGCTTTAATCCCTCGACATTAAGAGCATTATCGAAGATAATTGAAATAAATATTGATACTTTAAACAGGAGTTGGCATGGGCATTTCGGCGATTAGTGTTCGGTTTGAGCCTGATATTATGATTCTTGAATTGTCTGATGGTCGCTCTTTG
>JANXWK010000065.1 GCA_025351165.1 Hyphomicrobiales bacterium
CACAATCTGTAACCATGATACTGAATGGACAAACAATCTTCATCAGTCATCATAATGGCAAAACAAGTGCCAGTGTGAACGGGGGGGAGGCAATAGACATTCCAGCACATGTGAGTGCAAAAGGTAACAGCGTCACTGCTCATTTTGCGCTGGCTAAACAGCAGTCCCTTCAATCAAAAAATCTGCCCGCATCAACACCAGCCCAAACAACAAATGATCTGAACACATTAAAACAGCACTATCAGGACCAGCAAAACTCTCCCGCAGGACAAAAGGCAAAACAGGAACTCAAAAAAATCCCGACCATGATGGCAGAGGAAGGTAGTGACAGTGCTGGTAAAGTTTCAAAAGCTAAAAAACCAAAACCTGATGCACTTGATAAAAAAATTAAGCAGTGGCAAAAGGAAAACCCTGATGAAGCTATGATGAGTGCTATATTTGGAGTTTCTCACGAAAATATAAAAGCTCAAATGCTTGGCAACCCAAATTTAACAGTTAAACAAGCTATCACGCAAATAGGTTCGAAACAACCTGCACAGACTGCTCAAAAACCTAGAACTGAAGTAACGAAATTTGGCGATGTTTCTGTTCAAAACGGTGTAATCATCGTTGACGGACAACCTGAAATACATGGCGAGAACAAAGCAAAAATGTTAAAAATTTTAATGAATGCAAAAGGGAAAGAGGTTTCACTAGAGGCTATTACGGATCATCTTTATGGTGAAGGCTCAAGCTATAACATCATGACTGAAATGAACACCAGGCGCGTAATCAAAGATACCATGCAGGCACTTGGTAACAAAAATATTATAGAAGAAATCGTGAATGAGGATGGATATTCATCTTACAAATTAAGTAAAAATGCAAAAAAACATGTTCCAACAGAGTTTAATCCAGAAACATTTTATGACGGATATAATGATGGTTTTGGATTTGACGATTTGCAATGTGGCGATCTGAGTATTTCTGAAAATTCAGTCATGGTTATGGATCATAACTATAATACAACCTACCCTATACTTGAAGAAAACCAGGTCAAGGCTCTTAAAGCACTTGTTAAAAAGGATGGTTCACCAGCCTCAATCAATTCAATCTGTGATGAACTGTTTGGAGCTAATTCTTCAAATAAAGCCAATAATCTTGCAAAAACAAAAGCGATTTTGGACAAGACCATAAAAGATCTTGGAAAAAATAACGTTATAGAAACATCTGATAATGGAAAGTCTTATGCTGCGATTCCAGATTTAAAACATAAACTCAACAACACTGTTGGTGTTATTACTCAGGATAAACTTGTTAAAGACTTCGGGTTTACACAGGCTTCAGCAAAAAAATTCGAAACTGACTTTAAAAAACTTGAAATTGAAGATCGGCATTTGTTTGAAACTTTGCTTAGAATTAAACCAGAGGGAATAACAAAAGCGCAAAGAGGCAAAGTTCTTAAACATGTTCTTAATCTTATGAAAGATGATTATGCTGTCAAGGATGTGAGATTGGCATTGAGAAGAGGCGTTGATTTTGCTGTCGAGGACATGGTTTTTGCTGATGGCATGTATAGAAAACCTTTCATGTCACATGAAAGAGGTACAGTCGTTATTGATAAATTCCAGATTACATCGCCCGCATATAGATTAGAGGATACAACAGAATCTATTATTGCTCATGAATTAACACATCTTCGGTTCGACAAGCTCACAAATACAGGCAAATATTTCCCATCTGCAAAGGATTTTCCGCCAAGACAGAATAAAGCAAAGGCATTGCAAGACTATATTGACGCTTATTCGGCAAAGCGCATAGAAGAAGAGGTCTATGCTTACAGGGCAGGCTTTAGAAATGCACAGAATAACCACCCAACACGTGCTATACCATGCGAAGATAAGCTATACGAAGCGTATGGGCGCAGTTTCTCAGCAAGGTTAACGCCAGACATGATAAAAAAAGTAGGACAGATATTGTTAGATAGCAGAGGCTATAAACAAGACTATGCTGATGCGGCAAGAAAATTGTATAATATGCATTGGGATAGACAATAAAAAAGCGAGATATTTTGACAATAATCGAAGGGTTAACATAAAATTTGTGATCCAGAAAGCATCAAAATATTTTCAATAAATAATATTTATGTATTTTAGATACAAAACTTAAAGACCTTTGTCGTATGATTACCATAAGTTTGCGATAAAGGCCTTTAGCGCATGGAAACTTTGAATAACTCCAAGGCTTAAACTTATGTCTGAGCCCTGGAACGTTACATTTGCCCTGTTTGCCAACCTGCTGGGAGCGGGCACCATATGTTTTGGTTTGCTACGGCAGCGGCGCCTGCAAAAAACAATTGATCAGGCAAATACGAAAATCGAAAAACTCAGCGATCAGCTGTTTCGAAACACGGAGCACATGGAGCTCTACCGTGCCTTGGTTGAGGATCAAGGCGATATTATCATGCGGCGTGATCCGGACAACCGGATTATCTACGCAAATGATGCTTTTTTAAACCTTGTCGCCAGTATTGATCATGCGCCCAAAAACGTTATTGGCGAGCGATTTGAGCTGTGCGGGAGTATTTCCAGGCTTTCGCACTCAAAGGCTGGTCAGCCTTTAAGCTACGAGCAGCGCATTGAAACATCCGAAGGGCTTCGCTGGATTGCCTTTGTTGAAGCGCCCGTTTTTGATGATGAAGCAGGCACTTTACTGTATCAGCTTGTGGGCCGTGATGTGACTGACAGGCGTTTGGCAGAGGCTGCAAGTGAAGCAAAGTCACGTTTTCTGGCAACAGTCAGCCATGAGATCCGCACGCCGCTCAATGGTGTTCTGGGTATGGCGCAACTGTTACAACAAACGGATGTAACTGCAGAGCAAAAAACCTATCTTGCTGCAATCTGCACTTCTGGAGAAGCTTTGCTGTCGCTTATCGAGCAAATTCTGGATTTTTCCCGAATTGAAGCTGGCAAGTTTGAAAGTGTAAATGAACCGTTTGATCTTCATGGCCTATGCGAAAGTGTGGTGGAGCTGCTTGCGCCCAAGGCACAGGGCAAAGGCATTGAAATTGCACTTCATGTGGAGCATACCCTGCCAAAAACTGTGACTGGTGATGCCGCGCGGCTACGGCAGGTTTTAACCAATTTATGCGGCAATGCTGTTAAATTTACAGAAAAAGGTGGCGTTGGAGTGAAGGTGTGCCGGGATGCTGATGGAAGGATACAGTTCAGCATTGAAGATACCGGCATAGGCATTGCCAAACATCGCCTCTCACAGATATTTGAGGAATTTGAACAAGGTGATATTTTACAATCTCGCCTTCATGAAGGCACTGGTCTTGGTCTTGCAATTTCACAAAAAATTGTTGAGCGTTTAAATGGTTCAATTACAGTTACAAGCAAACTTAAAAAAGGGTCTGTTTTCAGTTTCAGTCTTGATCTTCCAGATGTAATAATTTCAGGACAAACCATTGTAACCCATGATTTTAAAGGTAAAAAAGCCTTAATTATTGGCAAAACGCCCTTTGAAACGGTGTTTATTGCTAAAAAACTGACAGAATACGGCTTTACAACTCTGCTTCGTGAAACGCCTGAGCTGGCCTTGGGCGATATTGCGCAACTTGACCCAAATGGACAAACTGCCTTGGCCGATGTGCTGATTGTTGATGCAGCACTTGGGGATTCAGGGCGTGCTCTGGCAAACCTGGCGCGAGCTGCGGGAATTAAAACCCGTATTATTTTATTATCGCCGTTTGAACGCCAGGAATTTGGCTCTCCATTGGAAGCTGGATTTAATGCCTGGCTCACCAAACCCGTGCGCACAAAATCCTTGATTGAGAGGCTGTCTGTTGAGCTGGGTCTAAGCCTGCCAGATGCAACTCTCAATAATTTCTGCGCCAGTTTGAATATTGAACACCAGCGCCTTACTGGCCATTGCATTCTGTTGGCAGAAGACAATGAAATCAATGCGCTTCTGGCACACCGCCAGCTGACCAAAGCTGGTGCAACAGTTACGGTTGCCTCTGATGGTCTGGAGGCCATGAAGCTGTATGAAAAATGCGCCACCCTGTTTGATATTGTGCTGCTGGATATGCGGATGCCCGGACTGGATGGTCTTGGGTGCATGCGTCGTATGAAAGCCTTTAGTGAAGGGCTTGGTGTTCCCCCACCCAGGTTCATTGCGCTGACTGCAAACGCTTTTGCTGAGGATCGTACCATCTGTCTCAAAGCAGGGTTTGAAGCTTTTTTGACAAAGCCACTGGATTTGAAAGTGCTGGTGGATGTGGTTGGAAAAACAGTTAATTTGGCTGATAAGACAATTGCCTGTTAATACTTTATTGCTCAATCGGGAACGGGGTTTTCTGCCAGAATTTTTCAAGCTTAAGCTGTTTGACAGAGTAGGCTTCCCATTCATGCAGCCTGGCTGCAATACCAGCCTTGTCATTTGCATGAACCATAGGACGGACGATGTTCATAACCTCGTCATAATGCTCTGGGGAATGAAAATATTTGGCGCGGTATTCAGGTTGTTTTGAAAAAAAATCGAGTGCTTCATCAGCCTCTTCAAATTTTCCGAGGGCTAAATCGACGTAGAATTTTCGTAATGATATTTTATTTAAGGATATTAATTGCCCACAAAAGTGATAAGTAATATTTGAGAATTGTTCTATTGTTTGATATGCATCAAGCCTTGGTAAGGCCATTTCTTCCATTCTATCTGCAAATTTTTCATCTATGTTTTGATTATCAATATACCACTGATCCTCAGGTGCAGGATAGATTTCTTCACCTAAACCAAGATCATTATTATTTATTGGCCTAAATAAATAATCCACTCTCCAATTTGGAACAAAGGCGCGCTTATCACCACATCGATAAATGTGGATTCCCCTCAAAAGCGGGCCGACCTGTTTAAAAAAAACAAATCGACCAACAATTACCATACCAGGGTTGCGCCTGAGAAAAGGCTGTGCAAGTTTTCTTATTTCAGTCGCTGTTACCATTTTTAGGTCTCACTTCAGTGACAATAACACGCTGATGCACTCGACCAAAAGCCTTGTAAACTTCACGTGCGATTTCTGATGAACGAGATACGCTTAGTCCAGCTCTTCCAGTTTTAAGATCATAAACACACACGGTTTGTGCATCCACCCTTTCAAGCACATCAATCCGCACTGTGTTTAACTGACCATAATCGCTAAATCTAGAAGCAGTTTCACTTTTCAATATCGACACCTCAGCTTTAAAATCTGGATCGCGCTGCGCCTTTATCTCATTCGCCAACCTCACATGCACCACTGTTCCATGTTGCTGTGATGTAAGGTTTGGATATTCATCTCGCATCTGCGCATCAATATGATCAACACGTGATTGAATTTCATCCAGACGGGGGCAGGCTATGCGCGTTTCCTCACGTGTTAAAAGCTTAGTTCCAACAATATCAAGACCCTGTCCGCCTTCTACTGGACGATATTCACGATTTTCAAACTCTATAATGGCTCTGGCTGAGCTATTATCTGGATAGATTCTGATGCTCTGCCCAGCGATTATACAAGTCCAGTGCGGCACGCCCACCTTGGATCAAGGTACCAATACGCCCTGGAATACGAGGCGTGGTTCTCGCTGGCGGTGCATATTGCGCATCATGCAGCAAATCATTCCCGCCGCTTACCCATTGCCCGCCACCAGGGCTGCCAGCTGGCGCACGAGGCTGATTTGGATCAAAGTGAGTGGACAGGCCATAGCTATTGCCGTCTTGTGATTTACAAAAATCCATAAAATAAGGCACATCGCGCAGGGCCAAGTCGTACATAAGATCAATACGCTGGCGTATCACCTCTTTTGTTTGTGGCTGTGAGCGCAGATAAGCCAGTTCCGCTGCATAATTATAACGAACAGATGTACGGGGAAACTTTATACGCTGCGTGATCAGCTCCCATAAAAAAATAAAGACTATAGTCTTTTATAGGAATAAAGTCAATATACTTAAGGCTTAAGTTTTAAAAGTCTTAGACCCAACACTAATGCACTGAAATAAACCGCAATTCCCACCAGGCTTATAGCAATCATTCTGATCTCTTTACCAAAATGGGCCATGCTTTTTATATATTCTGCAATTAACGGTTCCAGCCCAATAGCGGCCAGCAGCCACAGGCAGGCCATTACAATATTTGCAACCATCCAAAGCAGTTGTGTATCCAGCTGCATGAAACCACGTTTGATTGCTACAAAAACCAGAAGTCCCAGATTAATCCAGGCTCCAACGGATGTTGCAAAAGCAAGTCCTGCCGCGCCAAATTTGTCCGTTAAAACCAGTTTCAAAGCAATATTAATGCAGATGGCAACAAGTGATAGTATCATGGGCGTTTTTGTATCGCCACGCGCCTGAAAACTGGGCAGAGCCACCCTTATCAGCACAATTGCCGGCAAACCAAACCCATAGGCTTTCAACACCGAGGCTGATGCAAGGGTGGCATTTGCATCAAAGGCTTGGCGTTGAAATAATCCTGCGAGCAGCACTTCAGGCAATAATAAAAATGCCAAGACGCAGGGGGCGGATAAAGCCAGAATAATTGCAGCTGTACGATTTTGAGCCCGGCTGGCAAGTGAGTTTTTTTCCTCGGCGAGAAATCTGCTCATGGTTGGCAGCAAAACTGTGCCGCCTGCAATGGCAATAACGCCAACTGGCAGCTGATAGAGCCTGTCTGCATACCAGATTGCGGAAAGAGCACCCGTTGGCAATGCGCTTGCAATGATTGTATCTGCCAGCATGGCAATCTGCACACCAGCCGAGCCTATGACTGCGGGGCCAAAGCTTTTGAAAAAACGTCCCATATTTTCTGTTAACTGACGCGTTGCAGGCCAAACAAATAAATTTGCACGCTGCACAGCCAGGCTCAAAAAACCTGCCTGCAAAACCCCTGAAATCAAAACGCCCCAGGCTGCTGCATGGCCTGAAGTTGGAAATAAAAATGCAAGGCTAAGTGTTGCGATGACAGATATATTCAATAAAACTGGCGCGGCGGCAGCGGCGGCAAAACGATTTGTGGCATTGAGCACGCCGCCCCAAAGTGATACAAGCGCAATCAAAAACAGGTATGGAAACGTGATGCGGGTTAGATCTGTTGCAAGGGACAGGCGTCCGTCAGACAAG
>JANXWK010000023.1 GCA_025351165.1 Hyphomicrobiales bacterium
CGGCGGCGACGACCCGACGGCCTTTGCCCCGCCGAGCTACGGCGGCCGAGACGACATGGGCGGCGGCTTCCGTGGCGGCCAGCCACCACGTGGCTATCCGCCCGCCCACAACGCGTATGCACCACAACGCGATCGCGGCGGCGCCGAGTCGAACGGCTACGGCCAGATGAACGGCGGCGACGACCCTTGGCAGGAACCCGAACCCGACACAGGGGGATTCGGGCGATGAGTACCACCCGCCATCCTGACAGTGCCGACTCGCGCCTGGGCCGACTCGGCGCCGCTCACAAGGTGTCGCAATGAGCACCGCGGTGCGCCGACGCCGCGCCAATGCAGGCGCGGGCGGAGAAGGCGACGACAAAGCCTTCTGGATCTCGTTTGCCGACCTCATGACGGCCTTGATGGTGCTGTTTTTGGTCGTGATGGCGGTGGCGCTGCTCACTATCACCCGGGCTCAGACCTCACCGACACCCGCCACCCCCACGACACCCACACCGCCCGCCGAGCCGACGCCACCAACGCCGCCTCAGCCGACCACGGCGACGGTCACGCCCGAGATCGAAGAGATCGAAAAACTGATCAAACAGATCGCCAAGATGGTCGACGCCGCGCCAGGCGTGCAGTTCGACGCTCGTCGGCATGTCATCGATTTCGGCGACCGTGCCCGCTTCGAGACGGGCAGCCACCGGCTCGACGCCGCCAGCTCGAAGCTGTTGCGAGATTTCGTGCCGCAGTTGCTTGCGATCACGCAGTCGGAGCTGGGTCAGCGATGGGTGCGACGGGTCGTTGTCGAAGGGTTTGCTGATCCTCGGGGCAACTACCTCTACAACTTGAACCTGAGCCTGCAGCGCGCCGAGCGGGTGCTTTGCACGCTGCTTGACGCCCCCGCGGACGGCGGAGGCGCGTTCAACGACGCGCAGCGGATGCAGGTCAAAAACATCTTCGCCGTCGGCGGCTTCTCGTTCAACGACCAGCGGCCCTCGCTCGATGCCAGCCGGCGCATCGAGATGCGCATCGAGTTCGGGCCGCCGCCCAAAACTGCGCCAGCCCGCCCGGCCGACGACACCGGCAGCTGCCGGTTGGCCGGCTGACAGGCTGTGAACACGATCGGCAAAGCCCTGCAAAGCGACATCAAAGTCTCGGCTCGCACAGTCAGCACCCATGGGGCAGCGATTCGGATCGCGCTCATTGCCAGGAGAAACGGCTCATGAGAGACGCAGCCAGTACCCAGTTCGATGCCAGGCTTTCAGCCAGAGATTCGGCGGCGACCTCAGTTTGGATCGACGTCACCGTGTCGGCGGCCGACGGCCGTGTTCGGGTCGTGCCGCTGGGTTCCGCAACGGCTGGATTCGCGGCGTCGTCGGCCAGTCTCGCGAATGAAGCCGCTGCCACGATCGCCGCGCACGACGCGATCGTGGGAAGCATTGCAAACGGCCTGCCGGCGACGGGGCTCAGCAGTGAAACGCTGCTCGCGGAAGTGAACAGCACTTCAATCGACCAAAGGAAGTCGGTTTCGACGGCCTTCAAGGCAGCGTCGCTGGCCGAGAGCGACAGGGTCTTGGCGTTTGCGGTTGCGCTTTCGCCGCCACCAGCGGTGATTGCGAATGAAATTGAATCCGAGGCCAGCCTTATATCTCCGGTATCGGTGACGGGTCTCGAATTAGCACCGGCTTCTGCGTCTTTGGATCGCGCAGTTGTTATTGATTCTCCATTGCCTTGAATTCAGTGGCGAATTATGATTTTGGTCCTTTTTGGTTCATTTAACACAGGAGTAAATCATGGCGGGTGAATCTGCAATCAGCGCTATATCGAACGCTTCGAACACTGGCTCAAGCTCTTCCGGAAAAGAACTTACTCCTGAAGATTTGCTGAAGTTTGTCATGGGCAGTATTGTCCTAAGAGAGGTAATGACGGATGCATTCAAATCGAAAAATGACGACAAGAATGTCGCGGCAGCGATTGGAACAACTGTGGCGTTGATGTTTACCCAAAGCGCGTAACTCAAACCGGCCCAGTAACAGCATTGTGTCGGCAGACTAATTTTGAGAAACTAAATTTTTTTAGGAATAACCATGTCTAACAACATTCCTGGTTTTTGGGGGGGGGGGGGGGGGGGGGGG
>JANXWK010000041.1 GCA_025351165.1 Hyphomicrobiales bacterium
CTGTGTGTTGGCCCACCATCGTCATGGAGGGACTTGATCCGTCCATCCACGTCTTTAATCGTTACTTTGTAAGACGTGGAACTCCAAGTCAAGCCCGCGCATGACGGTTGCTGCTGGATTAGCAATATCATGCTCCAACTGCCATTTGCTGTTTAACCTTCCACTCCCGCAATGCTTTTGCATCACGTAAGGTTACTTCTGGGTACTCAGTATCCATGCCCACTTCTGATGATATTTTCCATGAACGAGAACATTTTGTGCCAATTGCGCGGGTGGGTATAACACCAACCCCGCCAACATCGTTCAGTGTGAAAGTATCGGTTGGCGGCTCTCCAAATACAATTTCAATGTCGGACGTTATGCATATCTCTGCCAGATCAATATCATGCAGCAGCTCTCTTGCATCTGCCCATGCAATATAAACTGTAGGAGCAGCCTCCAGGCTTGATCCCATGCGTTTGGCAGCCCGTTCAATTTCAATCGCGCCAGTGACAACTTTTCTGATTGTGCGGATTTTATCCCATTTTTCCTGCAATGCGCTATCCACCCAAAGCTGCGGCACCTTTGGAAAGCTTTGTAAATGCACGGAACTATCTTGGTTTTCTGGATAACGACACAGATACGTTTCTTCCGCTGTAAACACCAAAATTGGGGCAAGCCATTTCATGAGGCAATCGCACAGGTGATTGACAACTGTGAGCGCAGCTTGGCGTTTATGGCTAGAAAATGGATCGCAATAGAGCGCATCTTTACGAATATCAAAATAAAACGCTGATAATTCCGTATTCATAAAATTCGATAAAAGCTGCACCACTTTTTTATACTCAAATGCTGCATAGGCCATTCTAATCTGCGGATCAAGCTCAGCCAGCTGATGCAGCATGAGCCGCTCAAGTTCGGGCATTTCATTGAATACAACGGTCTCTTTTGCATCGAAATGCTTGAGCGATCCCAGCATCCAGCGCAAGGTATTGCGAAGCTTACGATACATTTCCGTAAAGTTTTTAAGAATTTCTGGCCCAATTTTCAGATCATCTGAATAATCAGAGGCCGCAACCCAGAGGCGCAGAATATCAGCGCCTGCATCTTTGATAACGTTCTGCGGCGAGACCACATTGCCCAATGATTTGGACATTTTCTGCCCCTTGGGGTCGAGCGCAAAGCCATGGGTTAGCACTACATCATAGGGCGCGCGGCCCCGTGTGCCACAACTTTCAATAAGGGATGAATGAAACCAGCCGCGATGCTGGTCAGACCCTTCCAGATACATCACCTCATCCTTACCGCCATCAATCATGCGGTGGGTTTTAAGATCTTCACGCTGCTCAAGCACAAATGCGTGGGTCGAACCTGAATCAAACCAGACATCCAGCACATCATTGATTTTGTCGTAATGCTCAGGGTTGTAACCAAAAGGCGCAAGAAAACGCGTTGCGCTTCCCTCAATATACCAGGCATCTGCGCCCTCACTTTCAAAGGCATCAGCTATGGCTTTGTTGACATTGCCATCCACCAGAACCTCATGCCCGCCTTTTTTAACGAACACACAAATTGGCACTCCCCAGCTACGCTGACGTGAGACAACCCAGTCTGGCTTGTTTTCAATCATGCCTGTGATGCGATTTTGCCCAGAGGCTGGCACCCAGCGTGTGTCTTGTATGGCGTGGAGGGAACGATTGCGCAGGGTGTCGTTGGATTTTCCTTCAATAGGCCTATCCATATAAATAAACCATTGAGGCGTGTTTCTGAAAATCACAGGTTTTTTGGACCGCCAGGAATGGGGATATTGATGCTTCAAACGACCACGGGCCACAAGATTGCCTACTGCAATCAGCGCCGCAATCACAGCCTCATTGGCATCGCCCTTGTCGCCATTTTCCTTGATGACGCGCTTGCCTTCAAAGCCAGGGGCTTCATTAGTGTAAAAGCTGTCTGCATCCACAGTATAGGGAATGCGGGTGTCGATACCGCGCTCAGCAAGTTGGCGCGCACTGCTTGTCCAAACATCAAAATCCTCACGTCCATGGCCTGGGGCAGTATGAACAAAGCCAGTTCCTGTATCATCTGTCACATGATCGCCTGCAAGGAGGGGAATGTCTAGTTTTCTGTAATACTCCTGAGTAAGAGTTCTTTCTGTATCGTACTGATACGTAAGAAACAGGGGATGAGCGCAAACAAGGCTTTCTATATCTTCTTTTGAAAGAGTATTTTTTAATTCGCCAACAGCTTTCATTTTTGAAAATACATCCGCAGCCAATTTATCTGCAATAATGTATTTTTTGCCAAGCGTTGCAAAACTGCCTTCGAGCAGCTCAATTATTTCATAAAGCCCGTAACTAATCTTAGGATTAAATGAGATTGCCCTGTTTCCTGGCAATGTCCACGGTGTGGTTGTCCAGATAATTATCGAACAATTTTCAAAACTAGGCCAACTTCCAGATGATACAAGGTCAGTATTTTGTAATGAATCTAAATCTCTAGTTGGTTCTTCCCCAAGTCTTCTAAAGCCTACAAATTTTCTTTGAGCATAACCTTTCACAGGAAACGCTACCCACACCATATCGCTCTGGTAATCATGATATTCAATTTCAGCTTCTGCCAGTGATGTTTTTTCAACAACGCTCCACATAACAGGTTTTGAGCCACGATAGAGCTGACCAGATTCTGCAAACTTCATGATCTCGCGGGCGATCTGCGCCTCAGCCTTAAAACTCATGGTGGAATATGGGTTTGCCCAATCACCTGTTATGCCAAGGCGTTTAAACTCCTCACACTGAATATCCAGCCAATATTGGGCAAAGGCGCGGCATTCCTGACGAAATTCCACCACAGGCACTTCATCCTTGTTTTTGCCTGCGCTCCGATATTTTTCTTCCACTTTCCATTCAATTGGCAGGCCATGACAATCCCAGCCTGGCACATAGTTGCTGTCTTTACCCAGCATCTGCTGCGAACGCACCACCATATCTTTCAATATTTTGTTGAGCGCATGACCAATGTGAATATTACCATTGGCGTAGGGCGGACCATCATGCAGCACGAATTTTGGCCGCCCTGCCGAGCTTTCCCGCAGGCGTTTGTATAAATCCATGTTTTGCCAACGCGCCAAAATCTCTGGCTCTTTTTGCGGCAAGCCAGCGCGCATGGGAAAGCTTGTCTCTGGCAAAAGTAGCGTTTTAGCGTAATCAAAGGCAGGTGTATCGGTCATGATTTCATTTTCAGTTTGGTTTAATACTCAGGCTTTAGCCCATTTTTAAACTGTATAACAAGATATGTTTGTCATTGCGAACGAAGTGAAGCAATCCAGAAAAGTTAGCAAAGACTGGATTGCCTTGAAGCTTAGCTCCGCGCAATGACGGTGGAGTTAAATATCAGACAGTATTTGTCTTGCCTCTGCACTGTCCTTGTTCATCTGTTCGATTAAAGGCTCAATACCATCAAATTTAACCTCTGCACGAATAAAATCAACAAAACTTACGCTCACATGCTTATCATAAAGGTCAGCCTTAAAATCGAATATGAACACTTCCAGTAATGGCGCACCATTATCGAATGTTGGCCGTCTGCCAAAACTGGCAACGCCATCATGATCCACGCCATCCAAATTGAGGCGTACTGCATAGATGCCATGCTTTAGCTCGCAGCTGTTTTCCAGCCTGATATTGGCCGTTGGATAGCCCAATGTGCGACCAAGCTTTTGCCCATGCACCACTTTGCCCATGATAAACCAGTTATAGCCCAAAAGTTTATTTGCAGCTTTTACATCACCTTCGCGCAGTTTCTGTCTGATGATGGTTGAGGATATTTCGTCTGTGCCTGCACGCAATTCAGGTGTGATTTCCACTTCAAAACCAAAACGCTCACCTGCATCTTTTAAATATTGTGCTGTGCCCGTGCGCTTGGCACCAAACTGAAAATCAAAGCCAATGACGGCTCCGCCAATGTTAAACTTATCTACCAAAATGTCCTGAATAAAGACATCCGCTGTTTTTGCAGCTAAATCTGCGTTAAAGGACAGGGTGATCATTGCATCAAGGTCAAAGCGCTCAGCAAGGCGTGCTTTGACACAAGCTGGGCTAAGCCTGAATATTTTCAAGTCAGGCTGGAAATATTCACGTGGGTGGGGTTCAAAATTCAAAAGTGCTACAGGGCGGTTCAAACGTTGTCCCATTTTCTTTGCATGATCAAGCACAGCCTGATGCCCCTTGTGAACGCCATCAAAGTTACCAATTGCTAAAACCGCACCTTGAAGTTCTGATGCAATCTGAAACGGATCTTTTAAATTTTGAAATGTATGATTGTGGTGCGTCAAATTAGTACTCTCAGTCGGTTTTACTCCCTTATGCAGATAAACATCTGCAACGCCAACCGTTCATGCCTTATTTTTGTAGCAAAAATGATTAATTTTGCGCTTGCATTAACTGGTTTGAAACTCCATTGCCTTTATTCATGTAATTCAGACTGAATGTGGATCAATGCCGTTCCATGTTTGGTTGAAGATTATAGGCTCGTGGCGCGCAATAATAGTCGGCCACATCCGGAGTTTTAAAATGTCGCTTGATACAACCATGCCAATACTTGTCGTAGATGATTATCAGACTATGGTGCGTATTATCCGAAATCTGTTGAAGCAGCTTGGCTTTGATGATGTGGATGAAGCATCAGATGGTACAGGCGCATTGAGCAAAATGAAAACCAAGCAGTATGGCCTAGTAATCTCAGACTGGAACATGCAGCCTATGACTGGCTATGAACTTTTGAAGCAGGTTCGTTCTGATGAGGGTCTACGCGCAACGCCATTCATCATGGTGACAGCTGAATCCAAGACTGAGAATGTCATCGCTGCCAAAAAAGCCGGTGTGAATAATTACATTGTAAAGCCTTTCAACGCACAGACGCTTAAAACCAAAATTGAAGCTGTGTGTGGTGTGTAGTTTTTGATGGATTCGTCCATTTTACAGGCTGCCAATATTTTAAAATCAGGTGGCCTTGTCGCCTTTCCAACAGAGACCGTTTACGGACTTGGCGCAGATGCAACAAATCCTGCGGCTGTTGCCAAAATCTATGAGGCTAAAGGACGTCCCTCTTTCAACCCGCTTATTGCCCATGTTCTAACTGTAGAAGATGCATTTGCCCTAGGTATATTCAGCAAACATGCGAAGTTGCTGGCAAAAGCCTTCTGGCCAGGGCCACTTACCCTGGTTGTGCCAGCGCAGGATAATTGCGCTACATGTGAACTGGCGCGGGCAGGATTGAACACCATAGCCATACGCGTGCCCTCCCATGTGATAGCAAGGCAATTATTGCAGGCTTTTGGAAAACCAATTGTTGCCCCAAGCGCCAATAGATCTGGGCATGTATCCCCAACCACTGCATCACATGTCTGTGAGGATCTTGGAAACAGGGTTGATTTAATTCTGGAGGGTGGATCGACTGAGTTTGGACTGGAATCCACCATATTTTTATGTTCTGGGCAAGAGATCATCCTGCTGCGCCCTGGTAGCATCACACGACAAATGGCCGAGACTGTCGTTGGAGTTGCTGTTCAAGATAGCGACAAGGATGCTGGCTTGGTAGCACCTGGCCAGTTGGCTTCGCACTACGCGCCCCGTGCACATGTGCGCCTTGATGTTAGCCAACCCAAGGCAGATGAAGCTTATCTGGCTTTTGGGCCACAGCCAGGCCTAGATGCTTTTGCAGTTGAAAATCTGTCTTTCAGTGCAGATTTGACAGAGGCTGCTGCAAATCTCTACGCCATGCTGCGCAGGCTCGACCAAAGCGGTGCAAAGACAATAGCTGTCAGCCCCATTCCGTCACATGGGCTTGGTGAAGCCATAAGAGACAGACTGGCACGCGCTGCGGCCCCAAGGTAAATGGGTTGGCTTAAATGATTTAAATCTTTTGACACGTCTTAACGACAGGTTAATAGCCCTGCTGCTAAAATGACATAAAGGCTGTATATTTACGCTAAAGTTTATTAAGGACGAAAAAATGGCCCCGCGCAAAAAGCGTGAACGCATAGAACCACGCTTTGATTCTGGCAGCAATACTGATCTGAAAGCTGAGCGTGACGACCGCCCTGCCCCTAGCCGTGGCGGGTCCAGCAGCGCCCGAAAATCACAATCTGGACGTTCACGCAGACTGCCAAAAACCAAAGCAGGCCGTGGGTCTGCACGCTCGCTTGTTGGCAGACTGTTTCGTTTTGGGCTTGTCTGCTCGCTCTGGGGTGTAATAGCGCTTACGGCTGTGATTGGATATTTTGCGCTTAAACTTCCCCCTATTGATGAACTAACTGTGCCAAAACGCCCGCCAAATATTGCAATTATGGCATCTGATGGCACATTGCTAGCCAATCGTGGGGAAACAGGTGGCAGCGCGGTGCCAATAAAGGAATTGCCTGCCTATGTACCACGCGCTTTTGTTGCCATTGAAGACAGGCGCTTTTATTCACATTTTGGTATAGACCCAATTGGTATTTTACGCGCAGCTTTTCGCAATATGACATCCAGCAAAGTTGAGGGTGGCTCAACGCTGACGCAACAGCTTGCCAAAAATATATTCCTGACCCAAGAGCGCACCCTATCGCGCAAAATGCAGGAGGCCATTCTAGCGGTTTGGCTTGAACATAAATATTCCAAAGATCAGATCATTGAACTTTATATGAACCGCGTTTATTTTGGCTCTGGCGTTTATGGCATTGAGGGCGCGGCGCAAAAATATTTTGGCAAATCTGCCCGTGCGCTGACTGTGGCAGAGGCGGCTGTGCTGGCAGGCCTGATGAAATCGCCGTCCAAGCTTGCTCCAAACCGTAATCCAGAAGGCGCAGCAGCTCGGGCAGCGGATGTCATTCGTGCCATGAAGGACTCTGGCTTTATCAGTGAACAGGAAACTAAAGTTGCCCTTGCAAGCCCAGGTCAGGCGAGGCGTCAACTGGGGGCAGGTTCTGCCAATTATGCAGCAGACTGGGTCATGGATTTGCTGGAAGAGTTCATTGGCAATTTTGAATCTGATATTGTGGTTTCCACAACCATAAATTCAAGCTTACAAAATGCAGGTGAAAGAGCCCTTGTTGAGGAGCTTGATACAAAGGGCAACAAGTTTGATGTTGATCAAGGCGCGCTGATTGCCATGTCTCCTGATGGGGCCGTGCGCGCACTTGTGGGCGGACGCAATTATTCTGAAAGCCAGTTTAACCGCGCTGTCACCGCCAAACGCCAACCAGGCTCATCTTTCAAACCATTTGTGTATCTGGCTGCGTTGGAAAAAGGATTTACCCCAGATAGCAGCGTGCTTGATGCCCCTTTGAGTATTAAAGGCTATAATCCAGAAAACTACACACGCGAATATTTTGGCAATGTTTCCTTGAGCAAAGCTCTTTCCATGTCACTCAACACACCAGCTGTGCGTCTAGGGCAGGAAGTTGGGACAAAAAATGTGGTCAGGGTTGCGCAGCGTCTTGGCATTTCATCGGCTTTGCAGGCCAATGCTTCCCTGGCGCTCGGCACATCTGAAGTTTCTGTTTTGGAAATGGCAGGCGGCTACGCAGCCTTTGCCTCTGGCGGGGTCGGGGTCGTACCTTATGTTATCACAACTGTAAAATCTGGTGATGGCAAAATACTGTACAAGCGCAAACCTGCCAATCTAGGCCAGGTGATTGAGCCAAGCCATGCGGCCATGATGAATGCCATGATGCGGGAAACCCTGCTGACAGGCACTGCAAAGAAGGCTGAAATTCCAGGCGGCTGGACAGCCGCTGGCAAAACGGGCACAAGCCAGGATTTCAGGGATGCATGGTTTGTGGGCTACACAGGGCATCTGGTAACCGCTGTCTGGCTTGGCAATGACGATAACGACAAAACAAAGCATGTGACAGGTGGTGGCCTGCCAACAGAGATCTGGAGCAGGTTTATGCGTGCGGCCCATCAAGGAGTGAAACCTGTGCCCTTGCCTGGCGATTGGAAAGCTTATTCCCAGCCAGAAACGGACATGCCCGATGCTGTTCAGGTGCAAGCGCCCCTTGTTTTGAACGGCAAATCACGAGCTGCGCCTGGACAATCATCTGGTGGCGACCGCATTTACGCAGAGCCACCGCAACAGCAGTCCAAAGGATTGCTTGAGGGACTTTTTGGACGGTAAGGGTATTGACTCTGGAATAAGGAATACTTTCATCCGTTTTCGCCATGTTTGTAGCTAATGTTGGCCGATTTAATCAGGTGCAATCGGCCTGACACTGGCTGCGCAACATTATTATGCTGCATGGTACGTGTTCACCTTACACCAACTTTGCAAAATCAAAAAAAGATGCGGTTTTTGCATTTTTTTGAATCTGGGCGCTTCAACTGGAAATAAAATATGTGCTGCAAGCTAAAAAACTAAAATTAGATCAACAAGTGCACTATCTTTTGAAACACCCTCTTAACCTTGACTGCAATACCCTGTAAGAGAGTGCATAATAGAATAAAGGCAACGTATCAAAGGGCGCGATCTGGCATTATGGACAAGATTGATAGCAAAGAACTGACCCTACCCGTTTTAAAAGGCGCAATCCTTAAAGGTGAACAGCGCCCTGATCTTGTAAAAGACGAGCTGCTCTCAGAGGTTTTTGCTGCAACGGTTCAGGCGTACCCACAAAAAATCGCTCTCATATGCCGTGACAAACAGTATACCTATGCTCAGGTGAATGACCTTTCTGATGCGATTGCGCGCGGATTGATGCGCCTGAATATTGGCGCTGGCGATGTTGTTGGCCTTTGGATGTGCCGCGGGGCTGATTTGCTGATTGCCCAAATTGCCATTACAAAGACTGGTGCAGCCTGGCTACCTTTTGATTATGATGCACCGATTGACCGCATTGCAATCTGTTTAGAGGACGCGACAGCCAAAGGACTTTTAACATCTGACAGTCTGGCAGACAAAGCCGCTGGCGCTGGCGTAGAGATTTTTACAGCTTCCAGATTGACTGACCCAACAAATAAACAAATGGTTGATGCGCGTCGTTCCGGTGCAACGCCTGCCAGCCCTGCCTATATGATCTACACGTCTGGCTCAACAGGTGTGCCAAAGGGCATTGTTATTTCGCAAAGCAATATCTGCCATTATTTACGGTCTGCCAATACAGAGCTTGATGTGCGTGAAAGTGACAGGGTGTTTCAGGGAGCATCTGTTGCCTTTGACCTTTCGATGGAGGAAATCTGGATACCCTATTTAGTGGGGGCAACATTATGGGTTGCAACGCCCGATGTGATGGCAGAGGCTGATCGTCTGGCTGATGTGCTGGTTGGGGCTGGTATTACAGTGATTGATACTGTGCCAACGCTGCTGGGCATTTTAAACAAGGATATTCCTTCACTCCGCAGCATTATTTTAGGCGGTGAGGCCTGTCCACCTGCGCTCGTGACACGCTGGGCAAAGGCTGGACGCAAGATTTTCAACACATATGGGCCAACTGAAGCAACAGTGGTTGCAACCCTTTGCGAGGTGAAGGCCGGCGTGGCTGTCACAATTGGTAAGCCTATTCCCAATTATTCTGCCTATGTGGCTGATGTCGATACATTAGCTTTACTGCCTCAAGGCCAGCAGGGTGAATTGCTGATTGGAGGGCTAGGTATTGCTATTGGTTATCTAAAACGCGAGGCTTTAACAGCAGAAAAATTTATCAGCAATCCATATGAATCAAATGGGTCTGACCCTGTTCTCTATCGTTCAGGAGATGCTGTTTCCATTGATGCCAATGGCGAAATTGTTTTCCATGGCCGCATCGATGACCAGGTCAAAATACGCGGCTTTCGTGTAGAACTTGGCGAGATTGAAACCAAACTTTCCCATGAGCCAAATATTGCCCAGGTTGCGGTGAGTTTACGTAAAGACAATGAGCTTGACAATCTGGTGGCGTTTATTGTGCCAGACGCCAACACAGAGATTGATACAGCCGCAATCCGTACATCGTTGCGCGCGCAATTGCCACCCTATATGGTGCCTAACCGTTTTGAGATTATTGCCGAACTGCCACGCATGATTTCTGGCAAGATTGATCGCAAAGCCCTTAAATCCCGTGTTCTAACCGTTGTTGACAACACTGAAGCACAGGAAGAGCCTCGCACGACAACTGAAAAAATGATACTCGCCGCCGCGCAAATAGCCTTTCCTGGTCAGGCGCTGGCTTTTGATGCAGATTTTTTCACTGAGCTAGGTGGGCATTCCCTAATCGCAGCACAATTTGTTTCGGCTGTCCGTCTTACGCCGCAATTTGCAACTCTCACCATGCAGGATATTTACAAGCACCGCACCTTGCGCGGTATTGCTGCAAGTCTTGACCATGCACAGGCGGATGGGAATGCAACGCCGCGCGATCTCTCCTTCACACCGCCGCCTTTCATGCGACGATTTTTGTGTGGAGTAGCGCAAGCCATTGCCCTGCCATTTATTTTGGGTCTAGTAACCATCCAATGGCTTGGCCTGTTTTTGGCATCCATTGTTCTGCACACTGAAAACGCAGGGTTCTGGATGGAAATGGGCGTGCTGATGGCCATTTATGTTGGCATCAACATAGCTGTAAAATTTTTGGTCATAGCCCTTAAATGGCTGATAATTGGACGCACGAAACCAGGGCGCTATCCACTTTGGGGCATGTATTATTTCCGTGTCTGGCTGGTACAGAGGCTTATCCAGACCATTACCATAAAATTTTTGCAATGCTCCCCAATGATGCGCTGGTATATGCGCGGACTTGGTGCAAAAATTGGGCGTGATGCGATTATTTCTGAGTTTGAAGCTGGCGCAATTGATCTGATCTCCATTGGGGAGCGGGCAAGCCTTGGACAGAAGAACCAGTTTGCCAATGTGGAAGTCATTGGCAATGAGATGATTATTGGCACAATTGAAATTGCCGAAGAAGCGTATACTGGCAATTCCTGCGTATTGTCCTGCAACAGCAGACTGGAGCGGGGTGCCGAACTTGGTGATCTGACGGCCCTTGAGCCTGGAACGCTTGTGCCAGCATGGGAACACTGGGATGGATCACCTGCACGTAAAATTGGCATGGTGGACAGACAAACTTTACCAGATTTTCCAACCATCAGCATGCTTGTCCGCACATGGCACGCCTGTATCTATGTGTTCTCTTACGTTGTGACACAAATGCTGGGATTATTGCCAATTTTCCCTGCATTCTTTGTACTTTATAATCTGGATGCTTTGCTTGATGGAGCACAGGACAATACCGTAAGCTGGCTATCATTACCGTTTTTGGCTTGGCCTACCGCCATGGTGCTGATTATTATCTCAATGGCGGTGATCGTGGCTGTGCGCTGGCTGTTACTGCCGCGCGTACGCTCTGGCACATTTTCAATTCATTCTGGTTTTTATCTACGTAAATGGGTAATGGGACTGGCATCTGAAGTTACATTGGAGACACTTTCTTCGCTTTACGCCACAGTTTTCATGCGCATCTGGTATCGCATGATGGGTGCAAAAATTGGTAAGGGTACCGAAATCTCAAGTAATCTTGCAGGTCGTTATGACCTGATTGACTTGGGTAAGAACAACTTTGTTGGCGATGAGGTTATTCTAGGCGATGAGGACATTCGTAATGGCTACATGACGCTTAGCCCAGTTAAAACGGGAGACCGCGTGTTTTTCGGCAATAGCGCTGTAGTCAATGGCGGTGCCGTTATTGGCGATGGTGCGCTGATCGGCGTTAAATCCAAATTACCGCCCTCCTTGCAGGTTGGAGCCGATGAGATTTGGTTTGGCAGCCCGGCCATTAAATTTCCCACACGTCAGCGTGTGGCAGCCTCTGCTGGCATGACATATGATCCACCTCCCTACATGATTTATGTGCGCACCATATTTGAAACGCTGCATACATCCTTGCCAACAGGGCTGATGATTACATGTGGCTATATTGCAGCTGATATTATTCAAGGGCCGCTGGAAGATGGCAATATATGGCTTACCCTTGCGCTGTTTTTAGCCTCTGGCGTGACAATCGCTGCTGTTCTAATGGTTGCTGTTGCAATCATCAAATGGGTGTTCATGGGACGGTATAAACCAACAATGTATCCCATGTGGTCATTCTGGGCCATGAAAACCGAGATGGTCGCCGTGCTCTATGGGGGCCTGGTTGGTAAAGCCTATATTGAGTTTTTACGGGGAACACCTTTTCTGCCATGGGTCTTACGCATGTATGGCTGTAAAATAGGCAAAGGCTGCTGGCTTGATCTAACAGATATTACTGAGTTTGACTGTATAAAAATTGGTGATTACTGCACTTTCAACATGTCTGGCTGTTTGCAGACGCATCTATACGAAGACCGTATCATGAAGGTTGGACGTATTGAGGTTGGGAATGGTGTTTATATTGGCTGGAACACCACAGTGCTGTACGATTCAAAAGTGGGTGATTACGCGCAGCTGGGATCATTAACACTAGTCATGAAGGGTGAACACATCCCGCCACACACAACCTGGAACGGCGCACCAGCCCAACCTGGCATGGCACTCAGCATGGAGCGTAAAGAACTAATAAAGGTGGAGGTGGCGGCTTGAAATTTTACACAGACACGCCCACCACAGTACTTACGCTTTAAGTGAGACTAACAGATAAACATTTTATGCAGATAAACATTTTATGCCTAGAGACTGTGCTTGCAAGGATTAATACCATGCATGAAAATAACAGGTCCGGAAAGCAGGGTTCTTATGCAGCATCTCCAATAAATATGGTTTATCATCTAATATGCTGTCTATACCCAAGATTATCTTGTCATTGATGCAGTTATTTGTCATTTGACACATCATGAGCATTTATCCACCCATCTACTTTGTACGACACGGCGAGACTGCCTGGAATGCTGAGGGCCGTTTGCAGGGGCAACAGGATATTCCGCTTAATACAACAGGCAAAAAACAGGCCCAGCATGTAGGAAAACTTGTAAAAAACCTGACTAATTTTCCTTCTACTGTTGACTATATTTCCAGCCCAATGCTGCGGACTCAAACGACGATGCAGCTATTGCGGATGGAGGCAGGTCTTGATCCATTGGATTATGCCATAGATGACCGCCTGAAAGAAATCTGTTTTGGCCGTTGGGAAGGACTCACATGGCCAGAGGTTCGTGCATCTGACCCAAAAGGGGCTGCGGGGCGGGAAACTGATAAATGGAATTATGTGCCACCTGATGGGGAAAGCTATGAGATGCTGCTGGCGCGCATTGCCCCCTGGGTCAAGGCATTGCGTAAACCAACGCTTGTTGTTGCACATGGGGGTGTAGCACGTGTGCTGTTATCTTTAATTGCAAGCGAAGACAGTCTTTTGTCACCCAACATCAATATCTGGCAGGGGAAAATATTGATGTTTGAAGAAGATCGTTTTCGTTGGATAGGATAGTGCAGCCTAGGCAGCTGCGCCCGATTCAAGCTTTGAGGCTTCACTGGCTTTTGCACGAGCCGCTTTTTCCTCGCCCTCTCCAATACCACGCAAACCCATGGCAATGTTACGGTTTATGTTTATGAGAATGCTAAGCTTTTCAGACTGGGGATCCGACAAAACTCGAAACGTATGATTGAAAACAAAATTAGCAAGATTTGCGATGTTAGCTTTAATGGGAGGGGGTAGCTGATTGTCTTCGGCTGAAACAAGCGTCACGATGGCTGTCCAGAGTTTCTGATTGTAGATGAGGGCCGCGTCCAGTGTTGATTTGTGGCTGTCCCAGTTATCCTTGACTGCCTGGAGTTTGGAAGCTGCCATCATAAGGAGCTGGGCTTCCTGGTTTCGTGGGTCTGCTGCCTGAAGTGCATTTTTAGCGTAGGTACTCGCCGCTTGATACATGTTCCACCAACTTCTTTTCGTAAGCTATGAGGTCTTTTGCTGTCCTCAATGCTTTATAGAAGTCACCACTTAAAATGCGGTTATTAATTTCTGCACAAATTGATCTTGCGCTTGGGGCAGCGCTCAAAAAATCATTGATCAGTTCAAAATATAAATCAGACTGAACGCTGTCAAACCCTTCAAGATACATAAGCTGGACACAGAGGTAAATTCGTTTTGCAGGCGAATCTGCTGTCAAACTGGTCAAAATATCCTTTTCGCGCAGGATTGGAGCCGATCCTTCAATGAAAAACCGCGTTCTGCTATCGCCATTACGAATGACAACCTGCCCAATGATAATGCGCTCATTAGGTTTCAATTCGACTTTGAGAGCCATTCTTGTCTCCAAAAAATTTTAACTGTGAAAGGGCTGATTTTATAACTATGGTTAGAACCTAGTTAAAAAGCTTGAGCACAGAGCGGTCAGACTGGTTAGCCAATGATAAAGACTGCACAGATAACTGCTGTCTGGTCTGGAGAGCCAGAAGGTTTGCACCCTCTTCGTTCGAATCAGCAATCACAAGCAGGCTGGAGCCGCTTTTCAATGTATTGATCGTGTTGCTTGTAAAAGACTGCCGTGTGGTTAAGACAGTGTTGTTCAAAGCAAAAGCAGAGGCTTGCGACTGAAGCTGTGTAATAGAATCAGTCAGACGTTGCAGCGCATCGGTGATTTCAGTGTCTGACTGGAAATTGTAAACGCTATCAGTTGATTTGAGGTTCAGACCAGTTGCATCGTAGGTTACACCCGTAATTGGCAGTTTTGTTGTCGCGCTTTCATTCAGAACAACAGACAGCGACTGTCCATAGAGTAGATTTGTGCCATTAAAGCCTGAATCTTTTGCCAGGTTGGTAATCTGCTGAAGCATACCAATATAGGTTGTGGCAGCGCTTTGGCGGGTAAGATTCGAGGTGGATGTTATAACGCCTGAGCTCAAACCGGACGTGCCTGTGTAACCAGCGCCTGTCACAATGGAATCTGGCAGACGCCCAAATAAATCCTGCAAAGTGTTTGCACCAGTTGTACCACCAAGTGTAAAATTCAACGTTCCAGCCGTTACGTTATCAATAATCAGGCGACCACCTGAATCAATCTGGGCTTTGACATATTGCTTACCCAAAGCCACGTTCTGGTTGGATACATTTGTGTTGATCGCGTCAACCAGATTTTTTGATGTAAAGGGTGTAGATGTGTTGAAAGGCACCGTAATTGTAAAAGCAGCTGGCGTTCCAGTGGCAGAGGTAACCGCTATTGCCAAGGTTGCCAAAGGTGAAAATGTGCCAGCTGGCCAACCAGCATTTGCTGTGGTGGTCAAGGGTGGGTAATAAACACCTGTTGCATCCAGCCCAAAGGGTTTGAGCTGCCCAGCCAGAGGACCAGTCAAAATAGATCCAGAGGCAATCTGTGCATTTGATGGAGGTGATTGTAATGCCTGCTTTAAAAGGGCCTGCTGGGTCTGAATTAACTGTGAAATGGATGTAATGCCCTGATTGGCCTGCTTTATTGTATTAATGCCAAGGCCAATATTATCAAGAAGGGCCGACAGACTATTACTGCTGGTATCAAAAGCCTGCGCTGTGAAATATTTAAGGGGATCATCCAGCGCTGAATTGACTTTTTTGCCAGTTGCCAAACGATTATTGACAGATGTCTGGTCTGATGCATTCTGCTGAAGCGCAAGAAGATTGTTTCGTATTCCGGTTGATAGCACAATATTAGACATGACGGTCCATTCCTTGGTTGAGACGTGTTCTCACATCTCTTCGTCAGGTTCCATCATGATTTGTTAAGGTTAACAGAGCGTTATCAAATACGATTTTTAACGCATCAAAGTCCTTTTTTTATGCCACCCTCTCTATGTTGGCCGAGTCAGGTTTTGAATCTGAGCCAGATTGCCCATAGGCATTTGCCGCAAGCACCGCGTTATTTGGGAACTTGTTGATTATTTCCCCAGTACGTTCATCAACCGATAGAAAAACAATGTCTTCATTTTCAGTGCTTACAACCTGAGTTTTGATAAAGCTTGGCTTAATCTGCTGTACGCTCACTGCACGTATCTGCGCCTGCTGCGCATCATCTTCTGGAAGGCCCGCGCTTTTTGGGGGCGCAGCCACTGCTTGAGATTTGGGTAGGTCAGTTGTAACCGCGCCCACAACGGATGGTGTGGCAGAACCTGAACTGGTAGGTGAATAGGCAGACGCATCAGCAGCTATGGTCGCTGACCGTCCAATGGCTTCGATGGACATAATGTAATCCTTGGTTTCTGGCCGTAACTCAACTTGTTACAACTTTCAGGATATACTAGAATATCTAAGGCCCAGTGAGATAAATCATTAAAAGTTTAACAACTGACGCAAGGGAAACTTGTAGAAGGAAAATTAAATTCAAGGGTTGAAAATGACAGGTCATCCATACTCATGCAAGGTACGCCCATTTTTCTTAAGCCAAATCTCGGCTCTTTCAGTTTCACTGCACATACTTTGCACCAATGTCCAGAAACGGGCAGAGTGATTCATTTCACGCCTATGGGCAACTTCATGAGCCGCAAGATAATCAAGCACATATTCAGGCGCCATAATGATCCGCCAGGAGTAGGATATTGCGCCTTGTGAAGAGCATGACCCCCAACGGCTTGTTGTATCCTTTATGGTTATACGCTTAATACTGACATTGAGTTCTGCTGCATATTTATAGGTTGCCTCTGTCAGTTTTTCCTTTGCGCACCGTTTCAGAAAATCTGTGACGCGCCTTGCGACATGCTCTGCTCCGCCTGCCACTTTCAGCACCAGAGCGCTGCCATCTGTCTCTGTCCATACTGTACCTGTCATGGTCTGCATATGTGTAATAAGATGCATTTTCCCCTCAAACGGGATGCTCGCGCCATGCTTAAACTGCACTTTTTCTGGCAGCGACTTCAGCCTTGCCTCCAGCCAGCCTTCATGGCGCGTTAAAAAACTGCGTGCCAGGCTAAGTGTGCCGCGTGGTGGCATGGTTACAACAAGTTGCCGTGTGCCTGGTTTGAGGCGTAATGTATAACGCTGTGTTTTAGCAGACCGACGCAGGCATATTAAGCGCATTTCTCCAGCCAGCATAAGCTGAAGCGGTTCAAGCACAGGCAGAGGACGCCTTGCTGAAGTCTGTGAATTAAAAAAATGTTGGAACATGATTGCACAACCTTAACAGATTCGCGCATTTGGCAAACAGGGCGCACTTGTCCAATGAATTAAAAATATGCTAAGGCGCATTCAACTGAAAGGGAACTAAAATGACAGACCAAACGCCAACTGGACAAACATCAACTGGAAATGGCGCAATGCCGCAGCTTAATGCGCTGGCTCAGTATACAAAGGATTTCTCATTTGAAAATCCAAATGCACCCCGCTCGCTTGCACCCCAGGAAACACCACCAGAAATTTCCATTGAAGTGAATGTCAATGTCAATCAGATTGCTGAAACCGATTATGATGTTACATTGGTAATGGAAGGCCGCGCAGGCGACAAGGCCAATCTATTGTTCAGTTTTGAGCTTTCCTATGGCGGTGTCTTCCGTGTTGCCAATATTCCAGCAGACCAGCTGCACCCTGTCATTATGATTGAATGCCCAAGAATGCTTTTTCCGTTTGCCCGCCAGATTATTGCTGATGCAGTGCGTAATGGCGGCTTCCCACCGCTTTACATTGATCCAATTGATTTTGTGTCATTGTATCAGCAAAAAGTAGCAGAAACTGCTGCAGCGGCGAAAAAAACCAACTAAATGTGATCTGAACCTAGAATACTCAGGCCAGGATGATTTTAAAGCCGTATATGTTCTCTTTTTTTGGACATATTGCGGCTTTATTTTTTTGTTTCAGTGTTACCATGATCTGTTTTGTAAATTAAAATAGATGGCTGGGGAAAACCCTGTTGACTTGTTGAATTACATTGCTCACGATTCGATTGGCGTAGTAGCGTAATTCTTAACGAAATGTGAAGATCAGACATTTCTTTATAACACATCACAGTTTAGGGCTTTGAGAATTCCTGTCCGCTCGCGGTATTCAGGGGGCTTACAGATTCCAGACTGTAATAAAATTAGGCAAAACAGCGGCGGAGATCTGCATAAAATGACCTGGACAGATGAACGCATAGAAATATTAAAAAAACTTTGGGCAGATGGCTTGAGCGCCAGTCAGATTGCTACGGAGCTTGGCGGCGTTACCCGCAATGCAGTTATTGGCAAGGTTCATCGCCTTGGCTTGTCTGGACGTACAAAAGGAGCGGCCTCCACTGCACCTCGTGTTCGCAAACCCGTCACCACCAGTCGTCCATCTACTGGCCGCGTTGTCCAGCAGACATCCGTATCTTACGCAGCCCGTGGCAATACTGCTTTAAAACCAGTTATGGTCGCAGAAACGGCTCTTGTTGCCTTGCAGGAACAGCGGGTCGAGGATGTGGTTATTGCTATGTCACGTCGCATTTCCATTATGGAACTGCGTGAGGGTGTATGCAAATGGCCTTTGGGGGATCCTATGTCCTCAGACTTTGTATATTGCGGAGCAGATTCACCCCAAAGCTCAGTTTACTGCGCTTGTCATTCTCGTATGGCCTATCAGCCACGGCAGGAACGACGCATGTCTGATGCAAGACGATAAATAGAGGTCAAATTTGGACGCGGACAAAGCAGCTGATTTCATCCGCCAGCTTATTGAGCTGGTTGGATCTGATCATGTTATAAGTGATGTCCAGGACAAGCAGGCTTACCTGTTGGAAAACCGGGGCCTGTATCAAGGTGAAGCGTTGGCAGTTGTAAAGCCTTCCAACGCTCTTGAAATCAGTCAAATTGTTACTCTATGCAGAATAGCCAATGTGCCTGTTTCACCCCAAGGTGGAAATACAGGTCTTGTTGGGGGCCAAACGCCAAAAAGCGGACTTGTTATTTCGCTTACCCGCATGCATAAAATTTATGATGCTGATGCCGTCAATGGTTCTATTACTGTTGAAGCAGGGGCTACGCTGCAAATGGTACAGGATGCTGCCCGTGAAAGTGGCTGCCTGTTTCCACTTTCCCTGGCTTCAGAAGGCACATGCCAAATTGGCGGCAATATTGCGAGCAATGCAGGTGGCACAGCCGTTCTGCGCTATGGCAATATGCGTAATTTGGTGTTGGGCCTTGAAGTTGTATTACCAGATGGCCGTATATGGAATGGGTTGCGGGCATTGCATAAAGATAATGCCGGCTATGATTTAAAACAGCTTTTTATTGGGTCTGAGGGTACGTTGGGTATTATAACGCGTGCCGTTTTAAAAATCTACCCAGCCGTTAAATCATCTATGACAGCCTTCACAGGTTTGGATTCGCCAGAAGCAGCCCTTGAATTTTTTCTGCATACTAAAAATCAGGCTGGTGAAATGCTAAGCGCGTTTGAAATCATGCCACGCTTTGGACTGGAAATGGTTGTGAGGCATATGGGAGGGATTGACCCTTTTGAAACGCCTTATCCATTTTATGCCTTGATTGACCTTTCAAGTACGTCGCAATTCATTGATTTGACATTAAGTATGGAGCATGTTCTTGAAACTGCTCTCAATAAAAATTTAGTCCTTAATGCAGTAATTGCATCAAGCCAGATGCAGGCAGATAAATTATGGTCTCTACGAGAAAATATGTCCTGGGCACAAAAATATGAAGGCGGCTCCATCAAGCATGATGTGTCCGTCCCCATATCAAAAATTGCTGATTTTATCACTCAAGCGACCCTGCTCTGCCAGAGTGCTATGCCAGACATTCGGGTCTGTGCTTTTGGTCATATGGGTGATGGCAATATCCACTTCAATCTTAGCCAGCCAGTTACCATGGAAAAATCAGTTTTTCTTTCCCATTGGGCACAATTAAATCGAATTATCCATGATTTAGTCGTTTCTTTAAATGGCTCCATTGCTGCTGAGCATGGCATAGGACAATTAAAGGTGGATGAGCTTGCCCATTATAAGGATGATATTTCCCTTGATCTCATGCGCAGCATAAAGGCTGCAATTGATCCATCAAAAATTATGAATCCTGGTAAAATCATTAATTAATGCATGTTATTTTCCTGTCTTATTTTAAATAGAAGCATAGCATATATGCATAAATCACATGACAGCCCTGCCTTTCTGTAGAGTAGCGGTTTGTTTAACGAGCTGATACGTTTTTTGTAATCGATTTTTTGCATAAATTTACCAGAGCCGAAAAATGAAAATCAAACGACTTCTTGTTGCCAATCGCTCTGAAATTGCCATTCGTGTATTTCGTGCTGCTTCCGAGCTTGGTATTGAAACAATCGCGATTTATGCTGGAGAAGATAAACTCTCCCTGCATCGCTTCAAGGCAGATGAAGCCTATCAAGTAGGTGGGAAATGGGGTGCACGCAAACAGCTTGGCCCAATTGAAAGTTATCTGTCGATTGAAGAGGTGATACGCGTTGCAACAGATGCACGTGTGGACGCTATTCACCCTGGCTATGGTTTTTTATCTGAAAGCCCAGAATTTGCGGAAGCCTGCGCGAAGGCTGGCATAAAGTTTATTGGTCCTACGCCTGAAACTCTGCGTTCCTTGGGCAACAAGGTGGATGCACGCAACCTAGCAATATCGGTCGATGTACCAGTTATGCCTGCGACCGCCCCACTTTCCGATGATCCTGCCGCCATCAAGGCTGCTGCTTTACGCGTTGGTTACCCTGTCATGCTCAAAGCCTCCTGGGGTGGGGGCGGGCGGGGAATGCGCCCTATTGAAAGCGAAGATCAATTACTTGAGGCAGTTTTAAGTGCTAAACGAGAAGCTAAAGCCGCTTTTGGCAAAGATGACGTTTATCTTGAAAAACTCGTGCGGCGCGCGCGCCATGTTGAGGTGCAGTTGCTTGGCGATGAACATGGCACTCTTGTGCATTTATTTGAACGCGATTGCTCAATACAGCGACGCAATCAAAAGGTGATTGAACGCGCCCCTGCCCCATACTTAACGCAAGAAAAACGGCAAGAGTTATGTGCAGCAGCTCTTCGTATTGGCAAAGCCACCAATTATTGCAATGCCGGTACTGTTGAATTTTTACTGGATGCCGATACAGGATTGCACTATTTTATTGAGGTTAATCCACGCATTCAGGTTGAGCACACTGTAACCGAGGTCGTCACAGGTCTTGATCTGGTCAAAGCACAAATCCGCATTGCGGAAGGTGGCCATATTGGAAACCTGGAGGAAACTGGCATACCAGAGCAAGCTGCTATAAGTTTGCGTGGGCATGCACTTCAATGCCGCCTGACCACAGAAAATCCTGAAAATAACTTTATTCCTGATTATGGGCGTATAAGTGCCTATCGAGGTGCAATGGGATTTGGCATTCGAATTGATGGTGGCACGGCCTATTCTGGCGCGGTGGTCACGCGTTTCTATGATCCAATGCTGGAGAAAATTACCGCTTGGGCGCCAACACCTGCTGAAGTCATCTCACGCATGGAGCGGGCATTAAAAGAATATCGCATCAGGGGAGTAGCAACTAACCTGGCCTTTTTGGAAGCAGTTCTCGCGCATCCCAAATTTCGTAACAATGAATATATCACACGTTTTATTGATACAACGCCTGAACTGTTTCAATTTGCCAAACGTCGTGATCGCGCCACAAAACTCCTTACCTATATTGCTGATGTCAGTGTAAATAGACATCCAGAAGTTAAAGGCAGGGCGAAACCACCAGCGCAGGCGCGGCTGCCAGAAGCACCTGTTTTTACAGGCGCGTATCATGAAGGCACATTGCAGAAATTTGAAAAGCTTGGTGCACAAAAATTTGGCCAATGGCTACGCGACCAAAAACGTGTTCTGATTACCGATACGACCATGCGAGATGGGCATCAATCCCTGCTTGCTACCCGAATGCGCAGCCATGATCTGATTGCAATCAGCGACAGCTACGCCCACGGTCTGCCACAACTCTTGTCATTGGAATGCTGGGGCGGTGCAACATTTGATGTGTCCATGCGATTTTTGAATGAGGATCCGTGGGAGAGATTGCAGGCCATCCGTCAGCGTTCGCCCAATATCCTTACGCAAATGCTGCTGCGCGGTGCAAATGGCGTGGGTTACACCAATTATGCTGATAATGTTGTAAAACATTTTGTAAGCCAGGCTGCAAAATCTGGTATGGATATTTTCCGTATTTTCGACTGCCTGAACTGGGTCGAAAATATGCGTGTCGCCATTGATGCTGTGGTGGAGACTGGCAAAATATGTGAAGGCGCAATCTGTTATACAGGCGATTTGAATGATGCCACCCGCCACAAGTATAACCTTAAATATTATGTTGCAATGGCAAAGAAACTGGAGCGCGCAGGCTGTCATATTTTGGGTCTCAAAGACATGGCAGGTGTTTTAAAACCTGCCAGCGCCCGCATTTTGGTCAAGGCTTTGCGCGAAGAAGTTGGAATACCTTTGCACCTGCACACGCATGATACGTCCGGTATTGGTGGGGCAACACTTTTAGCTGCCATTGAGGCTGGGGTTGATGCAGTGGATGCAAGCATAGACAGCATGAGCGGCGCAACATCGCAGCCTTGCTTAGGCTCTATTGCCGCAGCACTTTCGGGGACGGATCGCGATACGCAGCTTGATCCTGATAAAATCAATGCAATCAGCTTTTACTGGGAAGCAGTGCGACACCAATACACAGCGTTTGAAAGCGATTTGAAATCTGGCGCATCTGAAGTTTATTTACATGAAATGCCGGGCGGGCAGTTCACAAATTTAAAAGAACAAGCACGAAGTTTAGGGCTGGAAACCCGCTGGCATGAAGTGGCAAAGGCTTACCGTCAAGCTAATGATCTGTTTGGTGATATTATAAAAGTTACGCCCTCATCCAAGGTGGTGGGCGATATGGCTTTGACTATGGTGAGCGGTGGCTTGACGCCTGAACAGGTGGCTGATCCTTCTTTTGACGTCGCCTTCCCCGCCTCTGTTATTGAGATGATGCGGGGTGATTTGGGTCAACCCATTGGTGGCTGGCCAAAAGCTTTGCAAGCCAAAATCCTTAAAGATGAAAAGCCTAGCGTTGCACGCCCTGGTTCACTTTTAGGTAAGGCTGATTTACCAGCTTTAAGGATTGAGGCTGAGGGGAAAATGAGCCGCAAACTGGACGAGAATGAATTTGCTTCCTATTTGATGTATCCAAAGGTCTTTAGTGAATTCTGCACTCTTCAACGCAAATATGGCCCTGTTTCTGCTTTGCCTACACCTGTATTTTTCTACGGAATGCAGCCAGGCGATGAAATCAGTGTTGAAATTGAAAAAGGAAAAGCTCTTGTTATTCGCCTTCAAACTATAGGAGAAACAGGTGAAGATGGGCAAGTTAAAGTTTTCTTTGAGCTGAATGGTCAACCCCGCATTATTCGCGTGCCAAATCGTGCAGCTACCAGCACAATCAAGCTACGCCCAAAAGCAGATGAAACAAATGAGGCCCATGTGGCTGCTCCTATGCCTGGCTCCATATCGTCCATTACTGTGCGTGAAGGTCAATATGTAAAAGCAGGTGATGTACTACTCACATTGGAAGCCATGAAAATGGAGACATCCATTCACTCACCCCGTGATGGCGTAATATCAAAAATGCATGTGCAGGCTGGTGAACAGGTAGAGGCTAAGGATCTGCTAATAGTTTTAGGTTAGGTTTGTAAGCCTGGGTGTTTTATTTGACATAGTCATCCTGTGGCAATACCTTTAATCCAGGCTTTTTTGGTTTAGATCTAGCCTAGTTAAAAAAGGGAAGAAAATGAATCTTTCAACTAAAGCAGATATTATTGATTTTCCTGCAACGCATTATGTTTGTGTGGAAAAAACAGGCCCTTTTCACGAAGTCGCTATGGCTGCATGGGCAGAACTTCATGCGCTGGTGCCAAAACTTGCCGAGCAAACGAAAATCAAACGGTATATATGCTTTTACAAGCCGTCTCCCATGATGTACTGCGCAGGCGTATCAGTTGAATCAACAGTCCAAAAATTGCCTGTTGGCCTTAAATATATAAAGTTTGGAGGTGGCAAATATAGCCGCTTTACCCATACAGGGCCTTATACTGACCTTCCAGCTGCCAGCGGTAAAGTGTTTGAAATAATTGTAAAAGACCAGATTCAGGTTCGCGATGATTTTTTCATAGAAAATTATGTAAGCGATCCAAAAACAACACCAAAGGAAAAAGCAATAACTGAAATACTTATACCCACGGTTTAGTTCGCCGCTACCTTTGCTACGGTATCCAGCCCATAGACATCCTCACGAAAATTGACCAAACCGTCTTTGGTCACAAAACCCGTCATGTACACCCAAGCTACATTTACCGGATTTGCCAAGCGTATATCCTTGCGCTCACTTTCATCAATAGCGCTGTCAATACGGGCGCGATTCCAGCCACCATTTGGCTCAAGCAGCCAGTTTGCCAAATCGCGTACGCCCTCCACCCGTACACAACCATGCGATAAAAACCTAAAATCTGCGTTAAAAAAGCGTTTTGAAGGCGTATCATGCATGTAAACCGAGTGTTTGTTTGGCATATCTATGCGAATTTGTCCAAGAGCATTGGTTTTGCTGGAATCCTGCCGCAATGTATAATTTACAGCTTTTTGGCTCTTCCAGTCAATTGAACGCGCGCTGACTTCCTCGCCATTTTTATCCAGAATACGGATATTCAATGCCTTTAAATAATTTGGATTTTTCTGCATCTTTGGAATAATTTCATTTTTTATAATTGATGTTGGCACTGTCCATGTAGGGTTGAAATTAACAGCTCCAATCCGCGCTGTTACTTCTGGTGAGGGTAGATCAGGTTTCCCAACTACTGCCACATAGCGGCGCATTACTGCATCCCCCTCAATGGCTTCAACATTTGCAGACGCAATATTCACAACAATATAACGCTGTCCAAAATCAAAATTACGATCTGCCATACGCCGTGCGCTTTCATTTAACTGCTGAAAGCGGGTTGTGGCAGGGACATTCATTTCTTTGAGCGTCAGCCCTGATACAATACCTGTTTTTGTTAAACCATGACGATATTGAAACTGCTTAACGGCATCTTGCACAGTTTTATCATAGGTTGACCCTTCAGCTTCAGCTAAATCACCTTCTGCTGCCAGGCGTTTACGTAAAGCTGCAACCTGAGACCCGCTTGCTCCAAGGGACAATGGACCTGAAACAGTTTGCCAACCACCATTTTCAACAATATCCAGATAGCGGGACGCTGCTTCTGCCGTTGCAACAAATGTGTCAGGTGTGAATGAGGGGCGTGGATCATCCCTGATAATGGGATGTTGACGGGCCACACTGATCAGGCGGGCTTTTTTACGTAATACTGGTGCAACAACTTGAGCAGGGGCGTCACTGGGCAGAGTTGCCGCCGCTGGAGGCGCAAAAACAGGCGCCTGCTGAACCGGTGAATTTGACATAACAGGTGGCGTAAATAATTGGTTTTCTTGAATTTGGGCAATAGCTGGACAGGTTGAAACACTCAGGCTAATGCCCATTAACAGGTATAACTGTTGAAGAGTAATTTTGTAAGCCATATCCATGGTTGTCTTTTTAAATGAACTGTTTGTTGGTTCATTTTGCTTCATGCAGACAACAAGGTCAAAGACATTAAGCTTTTCATTTATGTTTTGTTAGCCATAGTGTTGATTTTGTATCAATTTGGCACAAAAAAGCGGCTTGAAACTACATGTCTGCAAGCCGCTTTTTTTATTTTATATTCTAAAACTTGTAAAACTAGTCATTGTATCTTGGACGACGCTCACGTGGACGGCTGCGCTCACCATCTTCGCGGCCAGATTCACTTCTTCTTGGACGAGATTCACGCGCCTCTTCCTCTGGCTCTCCATTGGCAGCGCGTTCTGCCTTTTGCTTGGCTTCCAGATCTTCACCTGTGGCTTGATCCACAACCTTCATAGAAAGTTTGGTTTTGCCGCGCTCATCAAAGCCCATAAGTTTAACTTTAACTTTATCGCCTTCCTTGAGAACATCTTTTGTATGCTCAACTTTGTGCAGGGCAACCTGCGATACATGGACGAGACCGTCTTTTGCACCAAAGAAATTGACAAACGCGCCAAAATCCATGACTTTTACGACAGTGCCTTCATAAATCATGCCGATCTCTGGTTCAGATGCAATGGACTTGATCCAGTTCATAGCAGCTGTGATTGCTTTTGCATCAGAGGCCGCAACGCGAATTGTGCCATCCTCTGCAATATCAATCTTCGTGCCAGTTTTTTCTGTGATCTCGCGGATAACCTTGCCGCCTGATCCAATTACTTCACGAATTTTATCAACTGGAATTTTGACTGTCTCAATGCGTGGAGCATGTTCACCCAAACTTGCACGGGCAGATGTAAGCGCATTGGCCATTTCACCCAAAATATGAATACGACCATCTTTTGCCTGATGCAAAGCCACTTTCATAATCTCTTCGGTAATGCCGGCAATTTTAATGTCCATCTGCAAGGATGTAATCCCAGCTTCAGACCCTGCAACCTTGAAATCCATATCACCTAAATGATCTTCATCGCCTAGAATATCAGACAGAACAGCAAAGCGTGTGCCTTCCAAAATCAGGCCCATCGCGATGCCAGCCACTGGCTTTTTCAAAGGGACACCTGCATCCATCAAAGCAAGAGATGTTCCGCAGACTGTTGCCATAGAACTTGAGCCGTTTGATTCCGTGATTTCTGAAACTACACGCAGTGTGTATGGAAATTCATGATGCGGCGGCAACATTGGACGAATAGCACGGTAAGCCAGCTTACCATGGCCAATTTCGCGGCGTCCTGGTGAACCCATACGGCCTGTTTCTCCCACAGAGTATGGAGGGAAGTTGTAATGCAACAGGAATGTTTCCTTACGGGTACCTTCCAGTTGATCAATAAACTGCTCATCGTCTCCAGTGCCAAGGGTTGCAACAACCAGAGCCTGTGTTTCACCCCGTGTGAAGAGCGCAGAGCCATGTGTACGTGGCAAAATGCCAACCTCTGACACAATTTTACGAACAGTTTTAACATCGCGTCCATCAATGCGAATGCCATCATCCAGAATGTTGAAGCGCACAACTGTTGCCTGTGCAGCTTTAAATTCCGCCTTGACAATTTCCTTGTCAAATTTGGCTTCGCCGTCAGACGGGCAAAGCTCCGCCATGACTTTTTCTTTAACCGCATCGACTGCTTTGTAACGCTCAGCTTTGGTTGTGATTTTATAGGCAGCACGCAATTCTGTTTCAGCAACAGCCATGATTGCAGCCTGTACAGCTGAATTGTCAGCAGGGTTAAAGTCACGTGGTTCTTTTGCTGCTTTTTCAGCCAGTTTAATAATGGCATCTATCACAGGCTGGAAGCCTTTATGACCAAACATGACTGCGCCCAGCATGATTTCTTCTGAAAGTTCTTTTGCTTCAGATTCAACCATCAATACAGCGTCTGTCGTTCCAGCGACAACCAAATCAAGCTCGCTGCCTTCTAGTTCTGCAAGTGTCGGGTTGTAGATATATTCGCCTTTAGCATAGCCAATGCGGGCTGCGCCAACTGGACCCATGAATGGAATGCCAGACAGGGTAAGAGCAGCTGATACAGCAACCAATGCCACCATATCTGGATCGTTTTCAAGATCATGCTGCAATACAGTCACAACAACCTGTGTGTCATTGCGATAGCCTTGCGGGAATAGCGGGCGAATTGGACGATCAATAAGGCGTGAAACCAATGTTTCTTTTTCTGATGGGCGACCTTCGCGCTTGAAATACCCACCAGGAATTTTGCCAGCTGCAAAAGTTTTTTCCTGATAGTTTACTGTGAGAGGGAAAAAATCAATTCCAGCTTTTGGCTCTTTTGCAGATACCACGGTGGCAAGAACCATTGTTTCGCCGTAAGTACACATGACAGCTGCATCAGCCTGACGGGCAATCTTACCTGTTTCAAATGTTAGGGTACGGCCGCCCCATTCTACAGATTGTGTGGAAACTTCAAACATATTTATGCTTTCTTTTTTTAAAATACTACGCAAATGCTAAAAACCATGCACAGGAATGCGAGAAACTTCTTAAAAGGCTCAAACCTTTAAAAAAGTGTCCTGCAATCCTGTCATGGTTTATCATCAATAATTTGCGCTTTGCCTGCGGTAACCATGACCCCATTGTCATAGCTACTATTATTATGGTTGTTGTAGTTCTTAAACTACCTACGGATTCCAAGTTTTTCAATGATACCTTTGTAACGGGGTTCATCTTTACGCTTGACGTAATCCAGTAATGTACGGCGTGTTGAAACCAATTTTAAAAGACCACGACGTGAGTGGTTATCTTTCTTATGGGTTTTAAAATGCTCGGTCAAATTTGTAATGCGCTCTGTCAGAATTGCGATCTGCACTTCTGGTGAGCCGGTATCTTTAGGATTAGTAGCATTTTCGTTAATAAGCACATTTTTGCGCTCAGCTGTTACCGACATCATATCTCTCCTGTTAACATTTAAAATAGCCAATCCAGGATGTCGCCCAGAGTAACTGTGCTGCTTATTGCAGAAAGACAGGCAAAAGGGAAGATTAAACTTAAAATACAAAACCTGAAGCAAAAAGCTTGTTATAACTGTCCAAAGCTTTTCACAAAAAATGAAACTTTTTGATTTGATCCACGTTATGCATCAGTACGTATCTCAATCGTTGATCAACATTTTCTACTGATCAAAATTTTCTACGTGCATTCTATAAAATAACCCAGGAGGTTTTCGTGCAAATCAAGCTTTTCAATAAATCCATACTGTCTGCTGCCACACTTGCTTGCGGATTGCTGGCTTCAACTGCATCATTTGCGGTGGATCCTATGGTAGGAGGGGCATCAATGTCACCCTCAAAAAATATCATTGAAAATGCATCTAATTCAAAAGATCACACAACACTCGTTGCAGCAGTTAAGGCTGCCGGATTAGTTGAAACCCTGCAAGGTAAAGGTCCGTTCACCGTTTTTGCACCAACCAATGCAGCCTTTTCAGCATTGCCAGCTGGTACTGTAGACACATTGCTTAAGCCAGAAAACAAGGCAGCATTGACAAAAGTTTTAACATGTCATGTGGTTGCAGCCAATGCAATGTCTACAGCAATATCTAAAATGATTAAAGATGATGGTGGAAAGCATCCTGTTAAAACAGTTGGCGGCTGCGTTCTAACTGCGCAGGCTGCAAATGGCACCATTACTCTGACAGATGAAAAGGGCGGCGTTGCAAATGTAACAATTGCTGACGTTCAGCAGTCAAACGGTGTCATCCACGTTATTGATAAAGTTCTATTACCTAAATAACTGTTATTTATAGTTATTTTGTAAGCCGGGCATCTTTATGTCCGGCTTTTTATTTGGTTTTTATTACGGGAATGAAATATTAGAATGTTCGAGTTTATATGTGTTCTGTGTGAATTTTCGGATATTTAAATTATGAACGAACATGCCAATACTTTCATTCTCACATTATCCTGTGTTGATCGTCCTGGAATAGTTGCTGATGTTTCAAGGTATTTAGCTGAAGCTGGCTGTAATATTTTGGACGCCCAGCAGTTTGACGATACAGATTCAAAGCATTTTTTTATGCGTGTTGTTTTTGCAGTTGTCAGCAGCACCGAGAATCTTGTGTCATTAAAAACAGGTTTTGAAAATCTTGGGTTAAAATGGCGCATGACATGGGATTTGCGTCCAAAAAATGAAAAACGCCGTGTTATGCTACTTGTGTCAAAATTTGACCATTGCCTTGTTGACCTGATTTATAGGCTACGGATTGGCGAACTGCCTATGGTAGTAAGTGCTGTTGTATCTAATTATGACCGAACTTGCTTCAATCATATTGATTTTGGCGAGATTCCTTTTCATTATCTGCCCGTTACGCGTGAAACGAAAATGGAGCAGGAAAACGCTATCTGGCATTTGATTCAAGAAACAAAAAGCGAAGTCATTGTGCTTGCCCGCTATATGCAGATACTCTCTGATGGAATGAGCGCGAAACTAAATGGTCGCTGCATTAATATTCATCATTCGTTTTTGCCTGGTTTTAAAGGGGCTAAACCGTATCATCAGGCCCATAGACGTGGGGTTAAACTTATCGGGGCAACCGCTCATTATGTGACATCTGACCTGGATGAAGGTCCCATTATTGAACAGGATGTTGAGCGTATCAGCCATCGTGATACACCTGAGGATCTTGTTCGCAAAGGTCGGGATATTGAGCGCCGCGTTCTGGCAAGGGCGTTGCGCTACCATCTTGAAGGACGTGTCCTTATCAATGGGCATAAAACTGTGACGTTCATGGATTAAGGGTGCCACACATAAACAAGACTAATCGCCTTGCCATTCTCATTGCCTGTTAAGGTGGTGGTTAATCTTTCCTTTCCTAATCACTGCTAATTCTAACAACCGTTGGGTTGATTAGAATCTGGATCAGGGTACTTACATGAGTTTGCACATTACAGTATTGGCTGGCCTAAGCTTTGCAGCAATTTGTTCGGCTTCAGCGCTGGCTGCTCCTATTGTCGCTTTGCAAACGCCGCATATGCAAAATGCACCTATTGCCGAAACTCAAAACTTACCTGTGGCGCAAAACATACCTGTTCTTGCTCCCGTTACAGTTAATCCAGAACCAATGTATAGTTCTGGCACGTATGAGCGTTCTGTTGAGGCCTATCGCTTCTATGAAAAAATTCAAGACGCTGGTGGTTGGAAAAACCTACCCAATTCAGTAACTTATTTAAAAATGGATACCAAATCACATTTTGTAAAAATGTTAAAGGCAAGACTCAAAATTGAAAATGATATTGCAGATGCAGATGGTGATGTATTTGATACTGCAACATTTGAAGCTGTTAAAAAATTTCAGACACGGCATGGCTTGTCTCCAACTGGATTTGTTGGCCCTTTGAGCCTGAAGGAACTCAACATTCCTGTTCGTATCAGACTTAACCAGCTTGCAGCCTCCTTGCACCGTCTCAACAGTAACGGATTTAAATTTTCCGAGCGCTATGTGGTCGTAAACATTCCAGGAGCCGCTGTAGAGGCGGTTGAAAACGGACAGGTTGTACAAAGGCATCTGGCTGTTGTTGGGCGTGCTGATCGTCCATCTCCAGTGTTGGAAGCCCGTATCCAGGCCGTAAATCTTAACCCAACCTGGACAGCGCCCATGACTGTTGTTAAAAATGATATTATGCCAAAAGTTCGCAAGGATCCAAGTTTTCTGTTTAAAAATAACATACGCGTGCTGAATACCGCAGGAGAGGAAATAGATCCAAATCAGGTTGACTGGTCTGGAAAACACACACCTAATTTCACGCTGAGACAGGATGGTGGAGCACTTAATTCCTTAGGGCAAGTGCGCATAGACATGCCAAATACGCAGGCTGTTTACTTACACGATACACCGAAGAAAGAGTTGTTCAAATCTGATGTGAGATTTCATTCGTCTGGCTGTGCACGCGTAGAGAATGTGCGCGATCTTGCCGCCTGGCTGTTAAAGGATACGCAGTTTGACCGCAACAGTATTGATATGGCAATTTCAACCGATGAGCGTTTTGACATTAAATTGCCAAAATCTGTTCCGGTAGCCTGGGTTTATATGACAGGCTGGGCTGCAAGCGATGGCGCAGTACAATTTAGAGATGACATTTATGGGCTGGATACACCTGATGGCATCGCTACTTCCACAATCAAACAGAAAATGCCAAAACCCGAAAAGGCAAAACTTTTACAAAAATCTGAGAGTAAGCAATAAAGTATGATTTTAAATACGAAGTTCTGTTTGAAAATGATAGATTTTTAATTCAGGTGCGCTTTGACCTCTGCTAGGCCTTTTGCAAACATGTCAGCACCTGCTGTGCCTGACATTTGATCTTTGAGGATCAACTCAGAGGCTTTGATAGCTGCATCTGTTGCAGCAGCTTTGACCTCAATCATTGCGCTTGTTTCTGCTTGAGCGATTTTAAGCTCAGCCTGAGCAGTCCGACGCTTTACAAAATCTTCAATGCTTATTTTTGCAGCGGCATTCATACGCTCTGCTTCGGCATTTGCGTCTGCAATCAGACCGGCTGCTTCTTGCTCAGCAAGTGATCTACGAGACTCGTATTCTGCAAGCAGTTTTTCGGCTTCTACACGCAGGCGTTTCGCTTCTGCAAGCTCGGCTGATACCTTGTTGCCACGCTCGTCCAAACCTTTGAGAAGTGTCTTGTGAACGCCAAGCCATCCTAAAATACCTATAAAGATGAAAAAGCCGACACCGACCCAGAATTCAGCTGACATTTATATTTTCCTAGATTTTGGAATGACCTTCTGAAAATTGAAGATCAAGCTTTGCAAATTTTTACTCTATTGAATAGTATACGAAGTCAAAGTGGTGACATATTTGCACTAACTGCTTTTGCCACAACATCCGTATCTGGCTCTGTACCAGTTAAACGGTACAAAATGGCTACTACCGCTTCTGAAGCAATGGCTGAAACATTGTTCATTGCTGCTGTTTTGGTTGAAGCTATGCCCTCTTCAGCGGCCGCAATTTTAGTGGCCATATCTGCTTCTACCTGTTTGCGGCGATCCGCTGACCGTTTTGAAGCTTCGTTTTTTGCATCTGCACCAATACTGAGTGCATTTGCCTTTGCTTTTGTCAAAGCTGTTTCATAAGCTGAAGCTGCGTCTTCTGCTTTTTTTTGAAAAGCAGCCGCCTGTTCAATGTCACGACTTATAATTGAGTTCCGGTTTTCAATTATGTTACTGATGCGAGGCAGCGCTACGCGAGACATTAACCAGTAAAGGGTCGCAAAAGTAACGAGAAGCCAGAACAAGGTTGGCGCAAAAGTTGTAGTGTCAAAAGGTGGAAATGTTGCACCTTTTTCACTATTACTAACATCTTTTGCAAAAACTGCGGTACTAAATACAGCTAAACTGAGTGTAGTAGAACCTAGTAGTTTTGATCTGGCTATCATTGTAAGAACCTAAAAACCTGTTATCTGGCAACGAATACAAGAATAAGTGCAACAACGAATGCAAAAATGCCAAGGCCTTCAGCCAAAGCGGCACCAATGAATGCACGTGCAAACTGACCATCGGCAGCTGAGGGATTGCGTAGCGCGCCTGAAAGAAAATTGCCGAAAATCATGCCAACGCCAATGGCAGCGGCGCCAATACCGATAGCAGCAATACCAGCACCAAGAAAAGCTGCAGCTTGTGGATTCATAATATATACTCCTGAATACATCTCGGAAATGAGATAAAGTTTAAGTTGAGAGATTAAAGTTGGGTGGGAGGTAGCAGGCCCTTGAATAAATATCAATGACCTAAAACGTGATTAAACTGGATAAATACAGTTAACTAGATGATTAATGGCTGGGGTGCAGCGCATCATTTAGATAAATGCAGGTGAGAATAGAAAAAACGAAAGCCTGAAGACCCGCAACAAGAAACTCAAGTGCGGTCAGTGATACGATCATAAGCATTGGCAATGGTGACAGCGCAACCCATCCACCAGCGGCTGAAAGCATTACAATAAAACCTGCAAATACCTTGAGAGCAATGTGCCCTGCAAGCATGTTCGCAAATAAACGCATTCCAAGGCTGATCGGACGCGATAAAAAAGAAATGACCTCAATGGGAATAATCAACGGAAGTAATAGAACAGGTACGCCAGAAGGTTTAAACAATCCAAAGAAATGCAGACCATGGGTAAATACGCCATAGAGAAAGACAGTGGTCATCACCAGAACCGCAAAGGCAAATGTAACCACAACCTGGCTTGTCACTGTGTAAGCGCCTGGCACCAAGCCAATAAAATTACACACCATTACAAACATAAATAAAGAAAACACGAGGGGAAGGAATTTAAGCCCTTCTTTACCTGTAGTTGATTTAACTGTGTCTGACACAAATTCGTAGAGGATTTCAGCAGCTGACTGAAGGCGCCCAGGTACCAGCGCGCGCGCGCGCGTGCCAAAAATCATGATGAAGCCGATTACAGCAACTGCCACCACCATAAATAATGATGAGTTAGTGAAAGATATATCCGTGCCAAACAATGAAAGGTGCTGCCCAATAGGGTGAATTTCAAACTGGTGGATAGGGTCTATGATAACTGCCTCTGATGCCACAACTAAACTTTCTTCATTCTTTGCATGCGATTTAGCTAAGCCAATCTCATTACATTAAGGTTTTTTGACACTAGGTTTTTTTTGCGCCGCAGTTGGCCGCATAGCAATCCGATACACATTCCAAAAGCCGGACGCTACCCCTAAAAGCAAAAAAATCAGCAAAAAAATGGGAGAAGTGTCAAACCATTTGTCAATTTGCCAGCCAAGAAGAGTTCCAACAAGGACATTTGCCACAAGTTCAGAGGTAACGCGCATGCCTATCCCCATAGCTTTGCCAGTACCATGGTCAGAATCATCAGCTGTTTTGTGATCTACCGCTTCCGCCCCTTCATGTAAAATAGCAGATTTCAGAGCGTCAAGACGGGCGGAAAGCTCTCTGTCTTTTTTTTCAGACTCTTCTTTTTTTTCAGATTCATACGACATTAATTATGCTTCAATCTGTTTCAGTTTATTTTTTCAGCAATGGCTCTATTTCCGTTTCGATGTCTTTTGGTGTCATTGCGCCAGAGATTTTTTTGCCGTTAACAAAAAATGTTGGCGTTGAACTAATACCCATTTTTTCACCACGGTCCCGCACGTCGACAATTGCATCATAAATTTTTTGATCTTTCAGGCAGGTTTCAAATGTTTCCTGGGTAAAGCCAGCCTGCTTTACCAGACTGGAAAGCGCATCGACAGGCTTTTGAACGAAAGCCCATTTTTCCTGGTTTCGCATAAGAAGATCAACCACTGCATAATGTTTTTTGTCCCCTGAGCATCTTGCCAGCATGAAGCCTGCAATATCCAGCGGATTAAGTGGAAACTCGCGCAATGTATATTTTACCTTGCCTGTTTCTATATATTTTTGCTTTAAAACAGGAAACCCAGTTTCGTTGAAATGCGCACAGTGGCTGCATGTTGTGGCAGCATATTCAATAACTGTTACAGGGGCAGCTGGATCCCCCAGCCATATATCACCAAGAGGACCAGCTTTTGAAAGCTCGTCCATGACAACAGGTTTTGACGCTGGGGCAACAGGGGCAGGAGTTTGTGCATTTGCAGCTAATCCAAGCCATAATGCACCAAGGAATATTACCGTTTTAATTGTATGTTTCATTATTCACTACCTATTGAAAAAAATATTCGTTCAAGTTTTTCTATTACGCTCAAAAACACCTTTTCCAAGCTTTATAAAGGCAAGTCGCAGTTTTTCATCGTCAATTTTTTGTGTTGTTGCCTCAAGTCTTGCAATTTCTGCAGCCAGCAATGGCGGATTGCGTGGCACAGACAGTATCATACGCGCCACTGGCTGCTGGCGCAGGCTGATTTTTGTAATGCAGCGCCAACCAAGAGCAGCGTTTATCCTCTGGATGATCTGGGGAGCCATGTGCTGTATCTCTATGCTGACACCACATGAAACAGCGATAATCAAAGTTGCTCCGTCTTTTTTATTTGGCAGAGGATTATCTGGCGCACCAGCTATTGTTTTAGAGCAACGTGGCGGCCATTTAAGCTCCAGTGCCCTCGTATGAGGAGCAAGCTGTGCCCCTATAAAATCTGGCCAGCGCGTTATCACCTCAGAACTGGCAAATCCCCGCTTGCGCAGAGTTGGGGCTAGCATGTCTCCAACAAGGTCAGAGATTGATTGTGCTGATTTGCGTTTTTTAAAAGTCTGGGCCATCACACTGCAATGATAGACATAGTTCCTGCCTTTGAAAAGCAACAAGCTGAATTAAATGCAGCAGAGTTGAAAGCTTTGCTTTCAGCAGATGATTTGCTGGACTGGTATGACAGGCATCGCCGTCACCTGCCATGGAGATCAGATCCTTTTCAATCTGCTGACCCCTATGCGGTATGGCTCTCTGAAATCATGCTTCAGCAGACAACCGTTGCAGCGGTCAAACCCTATTTCACAAAATTTTTGAAACTTTGGCCGCGCGTTGAAAACCTGGCTGATGCACCCGTTGAAAATGTAATGCAGCAATGGGCTGGGCTTGGTTATTACAGCCGTGCCCGCAATCTACATTCATGTGCGCAGCATGTTGTCAAATATTTTGGCGGACAGTTTCCAGCAAGCGAGGCAGAACTGCTCAAACTACCTGGCATTGGGCCCTACACAGCCGCTGCGATTGCATCGATTGCTTTTAATATTCGGGCTGTGGTGGTTGATGGCAATGTAGAGCGGGTCATATCTCGGCTTCATGCAATCGAAACGCCAATGCCTGCTGCAAAACCAACGATTAAGCACTATGCTGACAAGCTAACGCCAGATGCAAGGCCAGGGGATTTCGCTCAGGCCATGATGGATCTAGGGGCAACACTTTGCACCCCAAGACGGCCAGCTTGTGCCCTATGCCCATTTTCATCAGGCTGCAAAGCCAGGCATCTTGGCTTGCAGGAGCGTTTTCCAATCAAAGCACCAAAGGGGGTTCGACCTGTGCGATCAGGTGCGGCTTTTGTTTTGACAAGGGAGGATAACACTTTACTGGCTCGTCGTCGTCCACCAAAGGGACTGCTTGGCGGAATGCTGGAAGTGTTCAATACAGATTGGTCAAGCGCAGCAAAAGCTGACCTCTACAGACAGGAAAATGTATTAAAAGATGCACCCTGTGAGGCGAACTGGCACTATATGGGTGTCGCAGAGCATGTATTTACGCATTTTACCTTGAAGCTGGATGTTTTTGCAGCAAAGGCAGATTCAACCATGGATGTGGTGGAAGGATATTGCTGGATTGACCCCGCTCTTGAGGCGTTTCCAACTGTGTTCAAAAAAGTTCTATTACATGCTCAAAAATAACATAGCAAAATTTGTTATTGTTTTACCAATCTATTCTAAATGTTGCCTATGCTTTTAACTCGACGACAGATTATTTCACCCCTTACCGCTCTTGCAGCCCTTGGCGCAGGTTCTGGTGCCTATGGTATTGGAATTGAGCCACTATACAGGCTGCACGTGCAGCGCTACGCGCTTAGTCCTGCCAACTGGACTCCTGGCCTTAAACTTCGTATTCTCGCCTTGAGCGATATCCATGCCAGCGAACCCTACATGTCTGCTGCAAGACTGCGTGACATCGTCACTCTCGCCAATGCCCAGAATGCCGACATGATCGTGTTACTTGGTGATTATGTGGTTGGCTCTGGCGCACATTATCGCCAAGTGCCTGTGAAGGAATGGGCTGCTGAACTTGCCAATCTCAAAGCACCGCTTGGCGTTTTTGGTATTCTTGGAAATCATGACTGGTGGCAATATGGGGATCGTCAAAAAAGTGCTGATGAGGTCAGTGGTGCGCTTCGTTCTGCTGGAATCACCGTGTTGCACAATACGTCCCTGAAACTGCAAAAATCAGGTGCACCCTTCTGGTTGGCAGGGCTTGGAGACCAGCTAGCCTTTATGAATCCAGTTACGCATCAGGGCAAGGGATCAGATGATCTGCCTGGAACTCTGGCACAGATTACAGATGATGCGCCTGTTGTGCTGTTGGCGCATGAGCCTGATATTTTTGTAAAAGTGCCGCCACGCGTTTCGCTCACCCTGTCAGGCCATACGCATGGCGGGCAGATACGGATTATGGGTTGGTCACCCATCATACCCTCACGTTATGGAAACCGTTTTGCCTATGGTCATGTGCAAGAAGGTGGCAGGGATTTGATCGTGACTGGCGGTTTAGGTGTGAGCCGCATTCCAGTGCGCATTGGTGTACCACCAGAGATTATGCTGGTGGATTTGGGGTGAAATATGTATTAGGATGCTCTTAATTAAATCGCATGTTTCGAGGGCATTAAAATTTATGAGTATTGAACCTGACAACCTTGTGCTTGATCTTTTGCGTAAAATCGGATCTGAAGTTGGCGATGTAAAATCAGACATGCACTCTTTAAGAGCGGATGTTGCTTCAGATTTCATTCTCATGCGTCAGGAAATGCACCAGGAAATAGGCACAGTGCGCAAGGAAATTGGTGATCAGATCGTAGGTTTGCGCCGTGCCGTAATTGAATATCATTCAGCGTCATAGGTCATGGCGTACTTATCAGCGAATTGGAAGCGCGGATGAGACGTGTAGAACAGCATTTGAATATTTCAGATCAAGGTACGCATTAAAGCATATTTCTTTTTCATGGAAACGGAATATGCCTTAAAGCTTCATCTTCCCAATCCAGACCTGTCCTTCACCAGCTTCGCGCCTGTCAATAAATTCAAACCAATTTGGCAAAGCTATCTCAACACCAGCGCGGTCTTCCAACATAAATAACGCATTATTTGCAAACCAGCCCCCTTCATGTCCAGAGTTCAAGGCCTGCTCGCACAGGCCTTTGCCATAGGGTGGATCCATAAAAACAAGTGAGAATGGCTCAAAGGGCGAGACATTTCCCAGTTTACAGGCATCTCGTTTTAATATGCGCGTTACGCCGCCAAGGCCTAAAGCTTCCACATTGGCGCGCAGCAAACCACGCGCCTCAATGCCATTATCAACCAGACAGGCAAATCTGGCACCGCGTGAGAGAGCCTCAAATGCCAAAGAGCCAGAGCCTGCAAACAGATCCAGCACATTGGCGTTTTCTATACTGTCCGCATAGCGGTGGCTTAAAACATTAAACAGGGTTTCGCGCAGGCGATCAGATGTAGGACGTATGGCGGTGGATTTTGGCGCCAGCAACGCGCGGCCTTTAAGAGTGCCTGCAATAATTCTCATGTTTTAAACTCTTGTCTTGAACTCAGCTTTTACAAAATATAACCCGCAGGCGGGGGCTTGAGGGCCGCAGCGGGTGCGGTCACGCGATTCGAGCGCTGATTTCAAATCCTGTGGTGTCCATTTACCCAATCCCACCTGCACAAGAGATCCCACAAAGGAGCGCACCTGATGATGCAAAAACGAGCGTGCACTTGTGGTAATCTCGATTTTACCGCCATGCTCTGTAACGTTCAGGGTTTCTACTGTGCGAACCGGGTTATCGGCCTGACACTCACTTGAACGGAAGGTGGAAAAATCGTGATAGCCAATAAGGTGCTGAGCTGCCTCTGTCATCGCCTCCACATTAAGCGGTTTACGAACCTGCCAAGCCTGATTAAGATCGAGAGCAAGAGGTGAGCGACGGTTGACTATCTTATAAAGATAATGCCGCTTAACAGCTGAGTGCCTTGCATGAAAACTGCTATCCACCTGCTTTACATCCAGAATGGAGATTGTGTCTCTTGCATCAACGAGGCGCGCATTCAAGGCCTCTCGCACCACAAACTCCGGGTAGGTTTTTTCGCAATCAAAATGCGCCACCTGCCCCAAAGCATGAACGCCTGCATCTGTGCGCCCACAACCCTGTAAATGTGTTTCAACACCCACTAACCCTTTAATGGAAGCCTCAATCGCACCCTGAATAGAGGCGTGTTCAGTCTGGCGCTGCCAGCCGTAATAATTTGTACCATTATATTCAATGAGGGTGCGGTAGCGGGGCATAATTTAAATCAATGTCTTGGGCAGTTTATTGCCCTTTAAAAACTCATCCGCGCTCATAGCAGATTTGCCTGCCCGCTGCACTTTTATCAGCTCAACTGCTCCTTGCCCTTCCAAGTTTTGCCCACAGGCGATGGTCAGGCCATCGAGCACAGTGCCTGCTTCACCATTTAGGTTGCTGATGCAGCTTTGCAGCACTTTGACACGGGTGAGACTGCCCCCCAAATCCACCTCAAAAAATGCGCCTGGAAAGGGGGACAACCCCCGAATGTGGTTATGCACTTCTGAGGCTGGCAAAGACCAGTCAATCCGCGCCTCTTCCTTGGTGATTTTGGCAGCATAGGTTATGCCTGTCTCAACCTGTTGTTTGGCGTTCAGCGCCCCACGCGAGAGTGCTGCCAAGGCCCGCCCCATCAGATCAGCCCCGAGGCGCATGAGTTTATCATGTAGCTCGCCTGTGGTCATGTTTGGCGTTATGGCGCATGTTTCACCCATCGTTACTGCGCCAGTATCCAGCCCCTCATCCATCCGCATCACCATCACGCCTGTTTGCGTATCGCCTGCCATAATGGCACGGTGAATAGGCGCAGCGCCTCGCCAGCGGGGCAAAAGTGAGCCATGCAGGTTAAGGCAGCCTTCACGCGGGCTTTGCAAAATGGAAGGTGGCAAAATCATGCCATAGGCCACCACCACAGCGACATCGGCATCATGCGCTGCAAACTGCATGGCGGCCTCTTCTGTTCGAAGCGACTTTGGCGTAAAAACAGGAATGCCAAAAAGCTGCGCCTGTTTATGCACAGGCGATAATTGCGGCTCCAGCCCACGCCCTTTTGGTTTAGGTTCTCGCGTGTAGCAGGCCACCACCTCATGCCCTTGGCCAATAATTTCAGCCAAGGTTGGCACGGCAAAATCTGGTGTTCCCATAAAAACAACACGTAGGGACAAGGTATGTTTACTTTCTATTGGCTACTCGCCGCGCTTTACATCTTTTAAAGATTTGGCGGCTTTTGTAAATTTTGTGATGACGCGGGTGCGTTTCAGCTTGGAAATATGATCAATGAACATGACACCGTTCAGATGATCAATCTCATGCTGAAGGCAGGTTGCAAGCAGGCCATCAGCCTCTATCTCGCGGTTTTCGCCTGTCTCGTCCTGGTACCTGATTTTTATGCGGGCAGGTCTTTCAACGCTTTCATAATAATCAGGAATGGAGAGGCAGCCCTCTTCATAGATGGACAGCTCATCAGAGACTGAGATAATGTCTGGGTTCACAAAAACCATCGGGGCTTTTGGCTCTTCCTCTTTTGCCAGATCAATGACAAGCAGACGTTTGGCCACACCAATCTGAATGGCAGCCAAACCTATGCCAGGGGCATCATACATGGTTTCCAGCATGTCCTGAACAAGCGTTTGAAGCTTCCCATCAAACTTAGTCACTGGCTCTGACACAAGCTTGAGTCTGGGATCTGGGATTTTAAGAATTGTTTGAATTGTCATGGTTCATCACAGGTTTGAGCATTTAAATCTACAGCCTTATAACCTGCACAAAAAAACCTGCAAATAATAATAATCCAGCCAGACGATTTGATCTGAACAGCTTTAGAGCCAAGTGAGGGTCATCAACTTTAATAGCCCTTACCTGCCACACCAAATGCAGGGCAAAAGCCAGCAATCCAAGCAGGGTAAACCAGCCTGTTGAATGCGATATGATAATGGCCCCAAATATAAGCCATATTGCGCCTAGATAGCACAATGCCACAAACCGAGGCACATTTGCGCCATAGGCACGGGCAGTTGAACCAATTCCAACCAGGGAATCATCCTCTACATCCTGCAAAGCGTAGATTGTATCATAGCCGATTGTCCATAGAATGGCTGCCAGATACATTAAAACAGGCGCTAGATGCAACGATCCAAAAACGGCCGACCACCCCATTAACCCACCCCAGGCAAAGGCAGCGCCCAACACGATTTGAGGATAGTTGGTTATGCGCTTCATGAAGGGATAAATCAATACAGGTATAATTGAAGCCAAACCAAGTTTGATCGTAAAAGCGTTAAACTGCACAAGGACAGCCAATCCAATGAAGCATTGGGCGCTCAAAAAAAGAGCGGCGTTGCGCACACTTACTGCCCCAGAAGCAAGAGGGCGCAATTTCGTGCGCTCTACCTGTTTGTCAAGATTGCGGTCCAGAATATCGTTCCATGTGGAGCCGGCACCCCTCATGGCAACAGCGCCAATTAAAAACAGTGCAAGGTGATAAAAGTTGGGTGCAGTATGGTTGGTAATTGAGGCAAGGCATGATGACCACCAGCAGGGCAACAGTAAAAGCCACCAGCCTATCGGGCGATCAAGCCGTGCCAGTTGTGCGTAGGGCTTTGCCGCGATTGGGCAATAGTGATCTACCAGATTATTGGGACGAGCATCCGCCTGCCTGCTCACAGCTTTACCTTACAAGGCGCCTTGAGGCAATCTGACTCCAGCGCCTGGTGAAGCCTGCCCCCCACCGCCTTGCTGCTGTTGCTGCTGACGGCGCATTTGACCAAGCTGTTTTGCCTGCTGGGACGCTGCATTACAAGCCTGGTTTTTGAAACTTGCTGATTGGCCACTGGCCTGTTTTAGTCCCGTAATTTGATCTTCAGGTATCTGGCACCAGTCTTTATTGGTGCTCATCCAGTCCAGAATTTTTCTGTCGGCTCCCATCAGGCGTGTGAGAATTGAACAGGCCTGCCCAGCGGTCGGTTTTTTCTTTTTAAAGCCGTTAATTTGCGAAATAAGTGCCATACGTGGGGCAACAAGCTTTTGAAAATCATTACAGCTATCTGGCAAAGCTTGAGCGCTCAAAGGTGCAAATATTACACCTGAGCATAGAGAAATTGAAAACATAAAAAGTTTTACAGAGGTTTTTGCACCGCTAAACATAAACAATACCCCTCAGAAGCCTTAACTAAAGTTGCTAAAGTCACTAATGAAAAGCTAAAATCAAGGCAAATCTTTGTGATTTTATCAAGAAATAGCTATGTTGCTGAAATTGCAGGATATTTTATGTCACTTTATAATTTTGAAGCCAGACGCGTTTATGTTGATATGCCTTTGCATTCAGCTCTGGACATTGAAGCTTCGGCTGATCAGGTCAACTACCTTGTAAATGTTCTGCGCCTCAAACAAGGCGATACGACTTTGCTCTTTAACGGAATTGACGGGGAATGGCTGGCAAAAATTACAGAGGCAACACGTAAAAAATGTGTTTTAACACTTGAAAAACAGGTACGGCCCCAGCCACAAAAAACTGAATTATGGTATGCTTTTGCACCCATCAAATCTGCTAGGCTGGATTACATGGTGCAAAAAGCTGTTGAAATGGGGGCATCACGGCTAATTCCTGTTTTAACCCAGCGCACTCAAGGTACGCGTTTAAAACTTGAGCGGATACGGGCAAATGTGATTGAAGCTGCTGAACAATGTGGAATTCTGTGCCTTGCCGAGGTTGAGCAAGAGGTTAAACTTGAGCCATTTTTACAAAGATGTGAAGCACTAAAGACTGTATCGATTATTTTCTGTGATGAAAACAGTGCGGTCAATAATCCTCTTTCTGCTGTCAAACAGGCTTTGGGCACAATACCCTGCGTTCTGATTGGCCCGGAAGGTGGATTTAACGAGGCTGAACGCATAACAATCATAAAAGTGCCAAACACCATCTCCATATCATTGGGGCCGCGCATTTTAAGGGCAGATACAGCGGCGGTTGCGGCCTTGACTGCCGTGCAATGCGCGATTGGGGACTGGGGTTAAACCTCAATCACGGCATTTGCCAGCTCATTACCCGACCCCTGAGTTGCAGGAAGGGCAATGCTCAGTTTTTCGCTTAAAATAGAGATTGCTGCCAAAAAGCCTTCGGCTGGCTCGTTTGATTTCAAGTATTTGGTGAGTGCTGCTAGGGCATCCTGGCTTGCATCAAGGGTCAAGACATTCCTTACAGTTTCATCGGGCAATACAACGGCAACACGTTCCGCCACCGAAACATAGAGCAAAATACCAGCACGGCGTTTGGTTCTGGCAATTCCAATTAGCCTGAACTGATGCTCTGCCATACGTTCTACATCTAAGCGGCGCACGCCTTTGGGTGTTAACCAAACGCGAATTCGCTTGTGAGACAGTAAAAACAGCAACGCACAGAAAAGAACAAGCTGTGACAGTAAAATCCGGCTTATATCAATCTGGGTAAACCACCAGAATGGCCATGGCATCATGAGCGCACTCATGCTGGCCCAAAGCACTGGTGTAAAACGGTACTCGCTGGCAGAAGGAGAGATCATGCAGACAATTTCTGCAGAGCTGGTTTTTTCGCTTCTTTCAACAGCTTCTGCTATGCGTTGGCGATCTGTTTCGCTTAAAATCATAATTTAATAATCCCCACTGGCTCCACCGCCGCCGCCTGTTCCACCACCACCAGAAAATCCGCCACCCGAAAAGCCACCGCCGCCTGAAAAACCACCGCCATTACCGCCCCAAAGGGAGCCTGGCAGAATAACAATACCAGAACCAAATCCTTGTCGCCTGCCGCCTCGAAACTGGAGTCTGATAAAAATAAACAGAATGATCAAAAAGACCAGAACTGTGGCCCAGTCAGGTTTTTCATTCGACTGCCGCTCCGTAATGGGTGTACCCTTCCAGCCTTGATCGCCAGCTTCTGCGCCTACAATACTGCTGACATCATCAACGGCGCGTGTAAATGCGCCCCCATAATCATTAACACGCAGACGCGGCACCATGCCATTGGAGATAATAACCTTGCTTGTGGCATCCGTTAATGCGCCTTCAAGCCCATAGCCAACCTCAATTCTGACTTTACGTTCTTTTAAGCTGAGAAAAATCAGCACGCCATTATTCTTATCTTTCGTGCCCAGCTTCCAACGGCGCAAGAGGCCAATGGTGAATTCCTCGACTGCATAGCCCTGCAAATCAGGCACTGTCGCCACAATAACCTGCGCGGATGTTTTTATTTCCAAAGCAGCAAGCTTTGCCTCCAAAGCTGCGCGTATCGCAGCTGGAACAACATTTGCGCCATCCACTACGCGTTTGCCCTCCAGCGCTGGATAAACGGGTTCAGCACAGGCAAAACCCATGCTGAATACCCATAAAACCAGCGCATAGATCAACTTTGGCATTGTTTTAGAACTTCACTTTTGGTGCAGTGTCAGACCCGCTTGCAGCCGCAAATTCCTGCATGACTTTAGCACCCCAGAACATTTTTGCCCAAAGAGTACCAGGAAAAGTACGCACCTCAGTATTATAGGCCTGCACAGCACCAATATAGTCGCGTCTTGCAACTGTTATACGGTTTTCAGTGCCTTCCAATTGCGCCTGCAGTGACAGAAAATTCTGGTTTGATTTCAAGTCAGGATATTGTTCGGACACAGAAATGAGACGCCCTAACGCTGCCCCCAGCTGCCCCTGCGCATCCTGAAAATGCTTGAATTTTTCAGGATCCGTAATGGTAGTTGCATCAATTTTCATCTGCGTTGCTTTGGCGCGGGCCTCTATAACAGCTACAAGCGTGTCTTGCTCCTGCTTGGCGTAGCCCTTAACGGTTTCTACCAAGTTTGGAATAAGATCTGCGCGGCGTTGATATTCATTTTGTACCTGGGCCCATTGTGCCTTGGCTTTTTCTTCCAATGTGGGAACATTATTGATACCGCAGCCTGCAAGGCAGCCTGTAATGGCAAGAACCGCAACCCATTTTTGCACAGTTTTGAGAATCATCCTGCTTAACTCCTGATATGGTTTAATTCAGGAAACCATAGCGGCTTGCCATGTAAGTGCAACTTTAGTTACGGGCTTAATGTTCAATACATCCTGCCAACCGAACAGGCACTTCAATTGCTTTACTTTGATTCATCGCGGTCAAAACTATGTCGCAGGGGATACGGCTTTGGGCAGATTGTGGGTCAAAAACAATAATTTTGAACTGATTATCAATATTATTTACCGTTTGCACTTCCAAATACCAGCTATCCGGCATTGCTTCTGCTAAAAGTTCAAGAGGCTTGGAGCCTGCAACATCTACTGTAAATGCAGCATGATTCTTTTCAGTTGCAGGTTCAGAAATTTTAGTAATTGAGATGCCTTTGCCTTCGCCTGTTTTCATTTTCTGAGGCACACGGGCTTCTGCTGCTTTAATCTGAGCCTCAAATTCTGTCTTTTTTTCACCAGACAGGCTGATTTTAGCTGTGCCGCTGGCTGGAATACAGATTTTTTCGCACACACCATACTCAAGTTTTACATTCAGCAGAACAGGCTTTGCAATATCATGCGCCTCTACATGAACAGGCCATATCACGTGATCCTTGTAGCCTATGATTGAGCCAGTTTTATCCTTGAAAACATGGGGAGCAGGAAAAAGCACCTTTGCTGTTTTGAGATTTTCGGAGCCTTCAAAACTTACAACTGGTGCGACACCGCTTTCTCCTGGTGTACGCCAATAGGTTTTGAAGTTGGGCGCAAGTCTGATTTCAATACCAGCATGTAAAACATGCGTATCTTGCAAGTTCCCTCCTGCAATTAGCCGCATAGATGTATTGTAAGACTGGGCCCAGGGCGAAAAATCTGCTTCTTCTGCATGCGTAGACAAATTAAACGCAAACAGGCTAAAAATGGCAGCCAAAAAAAATTTCATACTACTTTATAGAGCAAATAGCCTCACTAATCCATAAACGTCTTTGTGATCAGCCCATCATCTTCTTTTCAGGATGCACCATCTGCTTTATGGCGATTGCACTCGCTGCGATAATGCCAGGTATTGCAATAATGGCGAAAATATCAGCAAACCCCATTTTACGATGAACAAGCTCTGCTACCAAAAACGTGCCTGCAATTGCACCAAAGCGACCAACTGCAAGCATCCATGCAACCCCTGTGGCGCGCCCTTGCGTTGGATAGAAGCCTGCAGCCAAACTTGGCATAGAGCATTGCGCCGTGTTGAACATAATACCCGCTCCAAACACGCAAGCCATAAGAAATCCCATTGACCCAACAGATTGCCCAATAAAATAGATGAAAAAAGCTGTAAGCGCATAGATAAACACAATAGTCCAGTTGGCATTATACCGATCCATCAACCAGCCAGATAAAATGGCGCCAACACCCCCAAGAGGAAATAGTGCGGAAATAAGGGTTGCTTGCTTGGGATCAATACCTGCATCTTTGAACAGGATAGGCATCCAGCTAATAAGTCCATAAAATATAACCAACCCCATAAAATACGTCAGCCACAACATAGCTGTGCCAGCTGCAAATTTGGAGGACATCACAATTCTGGCACCTTTTTGAGGGGCTGATGCTGTTCCAGACAATGAAAAGCTTTGCGTTGCGACCGTTTCTGGCGAAATGCGTTTAAAAATGGCCATGACTTTTGCTGTTGGACAACCTTTAGCTACCATAAGGCGAATAGATTCTGGTAAAGCTGCAATAAGGACAAGTGCAAGCGCCAACGGTGCAATACCACCAAGCTGCAAAACTGAACGCCATCCAAAGACTGGAATCATTTCAGCCGCTAGAAAACCGCCGCAGGCAGCTCCCAAGGGAAACGCGCAGAACATTGCATTGGTGATCATGGAGCGTTTTTTATCAGGGCAATACTCGCTAATAAGCGTGATGGCGTTAGGCATGGCTGCGCCAAGACCAAGACCAGTTATAAAGCGCATGATTGTTAGAGCATCCAGTGAAATCGCATAGGACGAGGCCAGACAGGCAGCTCCAAACAACAGAACAGACCCAATCAGTACAAGGCGGCGACCAAAATAATCAGCTAAAGGCCCAGCAACGAATGCGCCTCCTGCCAAACCAAATATGGCAGCACTCAAAACAGGCGCTAAATCTGTTTTGGAAATGCCCCATTCCTTGAGTAGGGAAGGTGCGATATAGCCAATAGCCGCAGTATCAAATCCATCGAGCAGAACAATCAGAAAACATAAAGTAAAGACCAGCCACTGAAATGCTGAAAATTTATTTTTATTCAGGAAACCTTGAACATCAATATTCATTTAAAAAAACTGCCTTTGTGTAAAAAGTCTCCCTTGCCTTGCAATTAAATCGAAGTCAATAAATCTGATGCTTGCAGGTGTATTTTTGCAATGATATTTTTTTCAAGTTTTTCAATATGCAATGTATTTGCCTTTTATCCAATCTACCACTGTATTCAACCAGCCTCTTCTCTAATCAACCTCTTGCATACTCTATGGATTTAATGTTAGGGAGGGTAATCTCATCACAATTTGGTGGATTGGAAACAATCTTTTCAGGCAGTGGGCTCCTTCAGGAACCCGCTCCCAATACGCTTAAATTGTACAATGAGTTGGATGAAAGACGCATATGCAATGAATCAAAATTTAGAGATTACACCGGATATTGACCTCTCAGTAGAGCTGGATGAGCCGCGCCTGATTTGTGAAACCGGTGTTGCAGCACGCGTATCTGTTGTTGTTGAACCTGTGCTTCATGATCTTGGTTTTCGTCTTGTGCGCGTTAAAGTGAGCGCCATGAATGGTTGCACTGTACAGATCATGGCTGAGCGCCCGGATGGCACAATGAATGTGGAGGGCTGTGAGCAGATCAGTCGCGCCCTGTCTCCTGTATTTGATGTGAATGACCCCATTGAACAGGCTTATAATCTAGAAATTTCTTCCCCTGGTATTGATCGCCCGCTTGTGCGTATTTCTGACTTTGTGCGGTGGGCCAGTCATGAAGTTAAAGTTGAAATGGCCGTGCCACTTGATGGTCGCAAACGCTATCGCGGTTTTATCCGCGAGGTGGAGGGCGAAAAGGTCAATATTCACCTTCTTGATGTCAAGCAAGGTTTGCCTGACCTTATTCCCGTTCCAATTGCAGATATTGCTGATGCAAGGCTTGTTCTTACAGATGATTTGATTCGCGATGCCTTACGCCGTGCCAAGGCCGCGCTCAAGATTTCTGGTGAAATTCCAGATGATATTATGAGTGAAGATGAAGAAGTAGCGGAAATCAAACAGGATGCAGCTCAGGCCAGTACATCGGATTTGCCTAAACCATGGTCCAAACGTTATTTAAAAAATCGTCCCAAGCGTGTAGAGGGCGGGCCACTAAGAGGCCCAGGGCGGTTTGCAAAGCCTAAACCGCATTCTTGATGTCAAAATCCTAACTATAAACTGTCCTGAATATCACTTAAAACCTTTAGTCCAATTGTTTAACCCGAGGTATAGTATGGCTATTAGTGCAAATCGGCTGGAACTTCTGCAGATCGCTGACGCGGTTGCCCGTGAAAAGCAGATTGACCGTGAAATCGTACTCCAGGCAATGGAGGACGCCATTCAGCGTGCCGCCCGTTCACGTTACGGAAGCGAAACAGAAGTGCGGGCCGAAATTAACCGCCGTACGGGTGAAATCCGTTTGTCACGTCTGCTGCTTGTCATGGAGCAGATTGAGAATGATTCGATCCACGTCTCGCTTCCAGACGCGCGCAAAAAAAATCCAGCCGCCCAGATTGGTGACTATATTGCAGAAACTTTGCCCCCATTTGATTTTGGGCGTATTGCTGCACAATCTTCCAAGCAGGTTCTTGTACAGGAAATCCGCAGTGCAGAGCGTGACCGTCAATATGATGAATTCAAGGATCGCATTGGTGAAATTATCAATGGCACAGTCAAGCGCGTTGAATATGGCAATGTGATTGTGGATCTGGGCCGTGGTGAAGCAGTGTTGCGCCGTGATGAGCTTATTCCACGCGAAACATTCCGTCCTGGTGATCGTATCCGCACGTATTTGTATGATGTACGGCGCGAACAACGTGGGCCACAAATATTCCTGTCCCGCACGCATCCACAATTTGTGGAGCGTCTGTTCCGTCAGGAAGTGCCAGAAATCTATGATGGTATTATTGAAATCAAGGCCGTTGCGCGTGATCCAGGATCGCGTGCAAAAATTGCCGTTATTTCCAACGATTCGTCTATTGATCCTGTTGGAGCCTGCGTTGGTATGCGTGGATCGCGTGTTCAGGCCGTTGTGCAGGAGCTTCAGGGCGAAAAAATTGATATTATTCCGTGGTCAGAGGATGTTGCGACATTCATTGTAAATGCACTTCAGCCAGCTGAAGTTGCCAAAGTTGTGCTGGATGAAGAATCAGAGCGCATTGAAGTTGTTGTTCCTGATGATCAACTCTCACTTGCTATTGGTCGTCGAGGTCAAAATGTGCGTCTTGCTTCTCAGCTTACAGGCTGGGACATTGACATTATGACAGAAGCTGAAGAAAGCAGCCGTCGACAGAAGGAGTTTCAGGAGCGCACAACGACATTTATGGATGCGCTTAATGTGGATGAAGTTGTTGGACAATTACTTGCGTCTGAAGGATTTACATCAGTTTCAGACCTTGCACTTGTTGATCCAGCAGAACTTGCAACAATTGAAGGCTTTGATGAGGAAACAGCTGCTGAAATTCAAAATCGCGCAAAAGATGCACTAACTGCAAAAGAAACAGAATTGCAACAAAAATGTGATACGCTTGGCGTTGCAGCGGAAATGGCGGAAATTGAAGGCATGACAGCAGAAATCATGGTTCGCCTTGGAGAAAACGATATTAAAAATATTGATGATTTAGCTGGATGCGCAACTGATGATTTGTCAGGCTGGGTTGAGGGCAAGGGCGCACAGGCTGTAAAAACGGCTGGTTTTCTTGATGGCATTGCAATATCGCGCGATGAAGCTGAGGCCATGATTATGGCAGCGCGTGTGAAAGCTGGCTGGATTGAAGCGCCCGTTGAGGAAGTACAGGCTGAACCTGAACTATCCGCATAAATTTAAAACAAAAGAGATATGCTTTTGGCAGAGACTGAAGATGATAATGATGTAATACCATCAGATAATGGGCCTGAGCGCCCATTGACTGAACGCATGTGCATTGTATCACGCCAAACTCTGCCAATAGCCAGGCTTATCCGTTTTGTTGCAGCGCCTGATGGGATGTTAACGCCCGACATTAAACGCAAACTTCCTGGGCGCGGTGTATGGGTCGAAGCTTTTGCTGAAAAAATTGACCTTGCCGTCAAGCGCAAAAGTTTTGCACGTGGCTTGAAAACGCCGGTCCTGATGCCAGATAATTTGAATGCCTTTGTCGAGCGGCTGCTTGAGCAGGATGCTTTGCAGAGTTTCAGCCTGGCCAATAAAGCTGGCTATGTTGTTGCAGGTCAGGCTAAAGTTGAAAGTGAGATTGCAAACAGCAGTGTTATAGGCATACTGCACGCTGTAGATGCCGCTCACGACAGCATTCGCAAGGTCAGGCAGGCTCTTAAAAGACGGTTTGGCGAAAATTATGAAGGCTCAGGGCAAATTTTAGTGCTCTCTCCCTTTCAATCTACGCAAATGAGTTTGTGTTTAGGACGGGAACATGTGATACACACCTGTCTACTCAATAATCCTGTTTCCAGGCTCTGTTTGGAAAAATGTAAATTGTTGATAGGGTATCGCGGTTTATCACAAGATGTGTTACTGAGACCATCAGACGATGTTTTGGGTTCGGAATTGACTGGATCTAAAAATCTTGACGCTGATAAAACCAAAATACAGACTTTGACTTCATCTGGATAAATGCCAGATACTTTAAATTATGAATTCCTAGCGAACACTTGAAATACAAAAGATTTAAGCATGACTGACGACAAGACAACAGGCACAGAAAAAACCATTTCATTATCCAGCAAGACGCTGTCGCTAAAGCCGCGTCCTATTGAACAAGGTGTGGTTCGCCAAAGTTTTTCCCATGGCCGCAGTAAGGCAGTGGTTGTAGAAACTGTTAAAAGGCGCATAGGGCCAAGCGGTGAACTCATACGTACTGCAACGCCCACCCCTCCTCCCGTTGCTGCGCCACCAGCGCCTCCAGCACGCACCTATGCAGCTAAGCCTATTGTCCCGCAAAAACCTACTGGTGTTGTACTTCGTACGCTGACTGCAGAAGAACAAAATGCCCGTGCCATGGCAGTTGCTGACTCCAGAGTGCGCGAGGAAGAGGATCGCAAGCGTCAAGAAGCAGAAGCAAGCATACGCAAAGAACGTGCTGATCGTGAAGCCAGTGAGCGTGATGCAGCCGAGCGCCGCAAACATGAAGAAGATGAGCGCCGCCGTGTAGAAGATCAGGTCAAGCGCCGCGCAGAAGAAGAGTCACGTAGACGTGCAAGTGGTGAACCAGCACCTACTGGTGCAAAGACGGGTGTTGGGCCAAGAGCGTTTAAAGAAGCCTCGCTCAAGGATTCAGCAAACCCAGCGCCTACTGGTGCAAAATTTACATCTCCCCGTGGCGATGGACAAATGCGCGACCTCAATGCGATGGGCCGCAAAGCGCCTGCCAAGGTTGAGGTGGAAGCTCCTGTAACAACTGCATCTGCTGCAAAGCCGCGCAGTGCTACAACAGTAACACGGACCATAACACCAGCCGCTCCACGCGGTATTATGGAGGACGACGATACGCGTGGTGTAAGGCGCCCTGGCCTTATCAAAGCAGCACCAGCGCGTCCCGAACGTACAAAACCAGGTCAGGAAAAAATTCGTGGTCGCCTGACTGTTGTCAATGCGACATCTGGAGGTGACGAAGAGCGCACCCGCTCAGTTGCAGCCTTTAAACGCCGTGTTCAGCGTCTCAAAGGTGGCCCTGCAGAAGTTAAAGAAAAGGTCATGCGTGAGGTTACAATTCCTGAGACAATTACAATTCAGGAACTTGCAAACCGTATGTCAGAACGTGCCGTTGACGTTATCCGCCTGTTGATGAAGCAGGGTGGAATGCATAAAATCACAGATGTTATCGATGCAGATACTGCCCAAATTATCGCAGAGGACATGGGTCACACCGTTAAGCGTGTTGCAGAGTCAGATGTGGAAGATGGTCTGTTTGACACACCAGATACAGATGAAAATCTGGTTTACCGTCCGCCTGTTGTTACAATCATGGGCCATGTTGACCATGGTAAAACGTCCCTGCTGGATGCTATTCGTCAAACAAATGTCGTTTCAGGCGAAGCTGGGGGCATTACCCAGCATATTGGTGCCTATCAGGTTACATCACCGCTGGGCGGCAAGATCACATTCATTGATACACCAGGGCATGCTGCCTTTACAGCCATGCGTGCGCGTGGTGCCAAGGTAACGGACATTGTAGTCCTTGTTGTGGCAGCTGATGATGGTGTCATGCCGCAGACAATTGAGGCCATTAATCATGCAAAAGCTGCCAAAGTGCCGCTCATCGTGGCGGTCAACAAAATTGACAAGCCTGATGCAAAGCCTGAACGGGTTCGCAATGAATTATTGCAATATGATGTGCAGGTTGAAGATCTTGGTGGTGATACACAGGAAATCATGGTGTCGGCCAAGCAGCGTACAAATCTTGACAAGCTTTTGGAAGCTATCCAGCTTCAGGCTGAAGTGCTTGAACTTAAAGCTAATCCAGAACGGGCAGCAGAGGGTAGCGTCGTTGAAGCCAAGCTTGATCGCGGTCGGGGGCCTGTTGCAACCGTTCTGGTCCAGCGCGGTACATTGCGTCAGGGCGATATCGTTGTAGCTGGTTCTGAATGGGGCCGTGTGCGTGCCCTCATTAATGATAAAGGTACGAATGTATCCGAAGCTGGGCCATCCCTTCCTGTGGAGATTCTAGGATTCAATGGTGCGCCAGAAGCGGGTGACCGCGTGGCAGTTGTCGAAAACGAAGCAAGGGCACGTGAAATTACAGCCTATCGCATAAGTCAGCGGCGTGACAAGGCGGCGGCGGCGGGCGGCGGTACGGGTCGTTCACTGGCAGATATGATGAGCCAGCTCAAAACTGCTGGTAAAAAAGAATTCCCGATTGTTATCAAGGGTGATGTGCAAGGATCTGTTGAAGCAATTATTGGTTCACTTGATAAGCTTGGTACTGATGAAGTTATGGCACGCGTACTGCACTCAGGTGTAGGTGGTGTATCAGAATCAGATGTGACACTTGCCAATGCCTCTGGCTGTCCAATCCTTGCCTTTAACGTCAGGGCGCACAAGGAAGCACGTGAGGCAGCCGCCCGTCTTGGTGTGGAAATTCGCTATTACAGCATAATCTATGACCTTGTAGATGATATAAAGCTTGCCATGTCTGGTCTGCTTGCACCTACACTGCGCGAAGACATGATAGGGAATGCTCTTATCCAGGAAGTGTTCAACATAACCAAAGTGGGTAAAGTGGCAGGTTGCCGCATTACAGATGGCAAGGTTGAGCGCGGTGCCAATGTACGTCTTATCCGTGATAATGTGGTTATTCACGAAGGCAAACTTTCTACCCTCAAACGCTTCAAGGATGAGGTCAAGGAAGTTCAAAGTGGCCAGGATTGCGGTATGGCATTCGAGAAATACGAGGATATGCGTGCAGGCGATGTCATCGAATGTTTCAAAATTGTGGAAGTCAAGCGCAGTTTGTAATTTGTAATTTAAAATGCAGAAAAGAGAGCCGGCGCCTTCCAATATCCTATTTCAGGATAAAGGAAATGGGTCGGCTCCATTATTTTAAGGCTTGCCCTTATGGCTAAACGACAAGAAACCAAAGGCCCCACACAGCGCCAGCTCAGAGTTGGTGAAATAATCCGCCATGCCTTGTCTCAGATTATTTCACGTCATGAAGTGGATGATCCTGTGCTTTCCAAGCATGTCATTACTGTCCCAGAAGTTCGCATGTCACCTGATCTCAAAATTGCAACCTGCTATGTTATGCCATTGGGTGGCAAGGACATTGATTTGGTTGTGGCAACACTTGAACGCAGCAAAAAACCATTGCGTCTTGCCATAGCAAAGCACGTCAGAGATATGAAATTCTGCCCAGAGCTGCGCTTTCGACGTGATGAAAGTTTTGATGAAGCTGCCCGTATTGATGCGCTTTTGAATTCTGATGAAGTGCGCAGAGATATGTTATCACCCAAAACAATGATCGATACATCAAATGACTGAAGCAACTGAATTTAAAGCAGATATACCTAAATCAGACACTTATGTAAGCCAATCAAACCGCCCAAAAAAACGGGATGTGAATGGCTGGCTGATTTTCGATAAACCTGTTGGAATGACTTCAACTCACGCTGTTGCCGTTGCCAAACGGATTTTTAATGCAAAAAAAGCAGGTCATGCGGGTACGCTGGATCCATTGGCCTCTGGCCTGCTGCCGATTGCTTTTGGAGAAGCAACCAAAACAGTACCTTTTGTTATGGATGGTGAAAAAGCCTACCGCTTTACTGTGCGCTGGGGCATCGAAACATCGACGGATGATGCAGAAAGTTCTGCCACTGCCACAAGTGATCACCGCCCAAGTGTTGCAGAGATTGAAGCCATATTGCCACGCTTCATGGGTGAAATCATGCAGACACCGCCGCAGTTTTCCGCTCTTAAAATTGACGGTGAAAGGGCTTACGATCTTGCGCGTCAAGGTACAGCAGTCAAATTGGAAGCAAGGCCTGTAGAAATTCACTCTCTCCGATTGGTAAGCCATGAGACAGATAGTGCTGTTTTTGAAGCTGAATGTGGCAAAGGTACATATGTGCGTGCTTTAGCTCGTGATTTTGGGCGTATCCTTGGCTGTTATGGACATGTCATATTTTTACGTCGTACACGGGTTGGGCCATTTCTGGAGAAAAATGGTGTGTCTCCAGACGATTTAATGCCTGCAGAAAATCAAGGTTTTTCACCTGATGTCTATTTGCAGACGGTAGAAGCTGGCCTCATGGAACTCCCTTCAATTACGGTTTCTGGACATGATGCAGGGCGCTTGCGACGCGGACAACCTGTCATTATGCGCGGGCGCGATGCCCCCATGATAGAGGGCTCGCTTTATGCCACATGCCAAGGAAAACTAATTGCTTTTGGAGATATTACAGAAGGTGCATTCATACCTCGCCGTGTTTTCAACTGTGGTTAGGCTTTGATACATGTCTGGTTTCGACCGCAGTTGCTTTTTATGTCTTTTGTTATAAAAGGCCTGGCCCGCAAATTTGGCCCGCAAATGCGGCTGGTTTAATTTCGTGCACATTTTTGTCAAAAGAACTGGAACTTGTTTAAAAGCTTACAATAAAAAATGTAAACCTGATATTACAAGTCAAGGCATGTAAAGCTTCAAACCTACGCCAAGCAGGGCACAAAAGCCGAGTGTCTGGATCATGCCGCGCTTGAAATGGATTAATGTTACCGCTGCAATGAATGCAATGAGGACTGCCTGCAGATCAAGACTTTGCCAGTTAGGCCAGCTTAAATGTAACCAGCCAAAACGAAGCTCCCCAACCTGTCTAAACAGTGTATTAATGGCAAACCATACAGATAAATTTGCCAGAACACCCACAACAGAAGCAGTAATTGCGCTTAACGCACCAGATAATGCCACGTTGGAACGCAGCTTTTCAATATAGGGAGCGCCTAAAAAAATCCATATGAAACAGGGTATGAACGTCACCCATGTTGTTAGAGCAGCCCCAATAAAAGCGCTTAAAAGAGGGTCTATACCAGATGCAGCCCTAAAACTTGCGATAAATCCAACATAGACCAGCACAAGTATGAGTGGCCCTGGCGTTGTTTCTGCCAAAGCGAGACCATCCAGCATCTCAGACGCCGATAACCAGTGAAACTTTTCAACAGCTTCTTGTGCCACATAAGACAAAACTGCATAAGCACCGCCAAAGGTAACAACTGCCATTTTTGAAAAGAACAATGCCAGTGGTATAAAAATAGTGTTGTGTCCAAAAACAAGTAAAAGCAGAATAACTGGAGCGCTCCAGATGATCGCGCCTATAAGCAGGATACAGGCGTTGCGGGTAAAGCCCTGTTTGATGACTGACTGTTTCAATTTAAGATATGTTTTTATCTTAGAGTTTTTACCCTCATGTCCTTTATAGCTAAAAAGCTCAGGCTTTGCTTGTGCACCAAAAAAACCAATGAAAGCGGAGATCAGAATCAAAAAGGGAAAAGGCACGTGAAAAGCAAAAATAGCGATAAAAGAGGCAACTGCCAAGCCTATCATAAATCGGTTTTTAAGTGCCCGTTTGCCAACACGCAACACTGCATCCAGCACAACAGCCAGAACAGCTGCCTTCAAGCCAAAAAAGACAGCATCCAGCCAGAATGTGCCATGATACAGCACATAAAGCGTACTTAATCCCACTATTACAAAGAAACCAGGAATGACGAATAACACGCCTGCCGCTATGCCGCCCCGTATGCCATGCAGTAACCAGCCAATGTAAATGGCAAGCTGCTGCGCTTCTGGTCCTGGAAGCAACATGCAGTAATTAAGTGCATGCAAAAACCGGTTTTCCGAAATCCAGCGTCTATCCTCGACCAGCATTCGATGCATGAGGGAAATTTGCCCAGCTGGACCACCAAAGCTTAAAAAGCCGATTTTGGCAAAGGTTAAAAATATATCCAGAAAGCTTGGGTGCTTGACTTCTAAATCAGCAGTATCAGCCTGAGCGTGGGTTGAGTTGGCTATGGTAGAGTCGGTCATTTTACCCTCTTACCTGTAGAAGGCCAGTTGTGGGTTTCGTCTGTAGCATCGCGGCACCAGCGATAAAAAGCATCATAGAGCAACATGCCTGCATCTAACTGTGCAAGATCATCACGATACATACGCGATAATCCTAATGATGCCGCTAAAAAACCCTCACATTGAGGAGCTAAATCCAGCTTTTCAGTATCTGCGCCCCTGATTATCCTTGCAAATCTGTCAAGAGCTGGAGAGTGTAAACCAAATTCATCAATCATGGTATCAAATGTACATTTCTCGCCTCTGTGGCTCCAGAACACATCATCGACATCAAATGGTGTTGCGCTAAACCGTGTTGCCACACCCAACACTTCTGAAGGTGATACAAATAAAAATACTGCGTTTTTGTCAATAAAGCGACGGATAAGCCAAGGGCAGGCAACGCGATCTATTTTAGGGCGCGTGCGTGTAACCCATAGTGTTTTGCCCGATGCATCTGGCATAGGCAATTTATCAGGTGTAAGCAGCAGCGCATTTCCTGAAACCCAGGCTTCATATCCACCTTCCAATGAACTTGCATCAATGCCTTCATAACGCAAAAGTGCAGCGACACCTTGACTGAGTTTTTCACCACGCTGGCATGAAACAACAAGCTTTTGTTCTTTAAATTCAGCCGCCCACTGCGAGACTGTTTTATGACTGCGTCTTGTGGAGCCTGGGATAAGACGCGGATCAAGCGCATAATCATCATCAATCCGTACATCAATAATTACTGGAGAGCTTGGCAATCCAATCAATCGTACAAGCTGGCTGACTGTAATTTCTGTTGTATTTGGCATGGGTTATCTGATGGAAGTGCATCCATCCCTCTTTGGGATACTGGACGCGAACATTCAGCCAAAGCCTCACGGGGTTATCGCGATACACCCCTTGGCATATAAATATTCTGAAGCATGCATTTCGTCAAGGACAGTAATATCCACATCACACCTTCTTCAGCCATTGTGTTTCAAGCCGTAAACCCTTTACCTTATCTGTGCGGCATTCAATTTCGCTCCCATTATAAAGGCGTATGCCTTTAATTATTATGCCGCGTTTAAGTGTAAGGGAAGACCCTTTGACTTTAAGATCTTTAATGAGTGTTACTGAATCGCCATCATTCAGCATTGTCCCATTACTGTCTTTTACATCCATGATTAAATCTCACTTTTAGTGCAAATTGTGCAGATAAACAGCCCGCGTTTTACAGTAATGTCAATTTTTAAGACATCCGTCTGTAAAGCTTGGCGAATACAGCTATACAGTTTTGTGAATTTCTGCTTAAGGTTCGCGCAGCTCAACTTTAAATATATATCATTTCCATCAATCGGAGACCAGATGGCCAAAGAAGAATTACTTGAATTTCCAGGAATTGTATCAGAATTGCTGCCTAATGCCATGTTTCGCGTAACTTTGGAAAATGAACACGAAATTATTGCCCATACAGCTGGAAAAATGCGTAAAAACCGCATCCGTGTATTGGCAGGTGACAAGGTTCTGGTCGAAATGACCCCTTATGACCTTACCAAAGGTCGCATAACCTACCGCTTTAAATAGGTTCATTCCATGCTGGACTGTCCTGCGCTGATTCTTGCTTCTGGATCACCGCGCCGTTTGCAACTTTTGCAGCAGATCGGTCTTAATCCAGATGCTGTCATTCCAGCAGAGATAGATGAAACACCTCGAAAAGGTGAAAAGGCCCGCGTCTATGCCCTTCGTATGGCAGTGGAAAAAGCTGGAGCTGGCGCAAAAGCTGCCAATATGGATGCAAAACTGGCAAATGGATTTGTTGTATCGGCTGACACTGTCGTAACTGTTGGAAGCCGCATTCTGCCAAAAGCTGAACTTGCAAGTGAGGCAGAGCAATGCCTGCGGCTGCTTTCTGGGCGTGGGCATCGTGTTTATACAGCTATTGCTGTCCATACGCCCAAAGGCGTCATCCGCAGCCGTATTGTGGAAAGTCGTGTGCAATTCAAGCGGCTTTCAAGCGCGGATCTAACGCAGTATTTAAGGTCTGGTGACTGGCGCGGCAAAGCAGGCGGTTATGCCATTCAGGGGCTGGCCGGTAGCTTTGTCATTAAAATGACAGGATCATACTCTGCTATTGTTGGTTTGCCCCTTTATGAGACATCCGTTCTATTGGCGGGTGAGGGCTATCCTGTACAGGTGAATTGGGGAGCAGGCATATGAGCAATGCAGTACAAGCTAAACCCTGCCCTATCTGCGGCAAGCCACGGGATGAAACATATGTGCCTTTTTGCTCCAAGCGCTGCGCGGATATTGATTTGAACAAATGGTTTACAGGCCGCTATGCCATTCCCGTTGAGGAGAGCGAAGATGACACCAATAAAATTGAGACAGAAGAATAATTGTGATTTTTCATAGATAGGCTGGACAGGTACAAAAACCAGCTCTATAGATACGCTACTTACATTAGGCATACCGTGGCCTAATAGCGAATGGTAAGCCTAGGTAGCTCAGTCGGTAGAGCAAGCGATTGAAAATCGCTGTGTCACTGGTTCGATTCCAGTCCTGGGCACCACTTTTTTTCTCATTAAATAGCCTGCGGCCATACGCATCTCTTGGCGATTTGCCCACAGTCTGCTATTGCCAGATTATGACAACCATACCTATTGAAAATATCCGCAATTTCTCCATCGTTGCCCATATTGATCATGGCAAATCCACTTTGGCTGACCGCCTGATCCAGCTCACGGGCGGGTTATCCGCGCGTGAAATGACCGAGCAGGTCCTTGATTCGATGGATATAGAAAAAGAGCGCGGCATAACCATCAAGGCGCAAACCGTGCGCCTCAACTATAAGGCGCATGACGGTAAAACCTACATTCTAAACCTGATGGATACGCCAGGCCATGTGGATTTTGCCTATGAGGTTTCACGCTCGCTAGCCGCTTGCGAAGGCTCGTTATTGGTAGTGGATGCATCTCAGGGCGTGGAGGCGCAAACACTGGCTAATGTCTATCATGCGCTGGATGCAAGCCACGAGATTGTAACTGTGCTCAACAAGGTTGATTTGCCAGCCGCCGAGCCAGAGCGCGTGAAGCAGCAGATTGAGGATGTGATTGGGCTTGATGCCTCAGAAGCTGTGCCGATTTCTGCCAAGACGGGCCTCAACATTGAGGCGGTGCTGGAAGCTATTGTGACGCGGCTGCCCTCGCCAAAAGGCGATGTGTCTGCACCTTTGAAAGCCCTGCTGGTTGATAGCTGGTATGATGCCTATCTTGGCGTGATTGTGCTTGTGCGCATTATTGATGGCCAGATTAAAAAGGGCATGAAGGTCAAGATGATGGGCACGGACGCAACCTATGAGGTTGAGCGGTGCGGGGTGTTTACACCAAAAATGGTGAATATGGACGTACTAACCCCTGGTGAAGTTGGTTTTATTACCGCTTCCATCAAGGAAGTAGCGGATACCCGCGTTGGGGACACCATTACGGAAGATAAAAAACCCTGCGCTCAAATGCTTGCAGGGTTCAAGCCCGTGCAGCCAGTGGTGTTTTGCGGATTATTTCCAGTGGATGCAGCTGATTTTGAAGATTTGCGCGCGGCCATGGGGCGTTTGCGCCTCAATGATGCAAGCTTCTCGTTCGAGATGGAATCAAGTGCAGCGCTGGGCTTTGGGTTTCGCTGTGGGTTTTTGGGGCTTTTGCACTTAGAAATCGTGCAGGAAAGGTTGAGCCGCGAGTTTGATCTGAACCTGATCGCCACCGCGCCATCTGTTGTGTATGATATTAAAATGCGCAATGGTGATTTGGTTCACTTGCATAACCCAGCTGATATGCCAGACCCCATGCACATAGAGGAAATCAACGAACCGTGGATACGCGCGACAATCCTCACGCCAGATGAATATCTAGGCTCGGTTATCAAGCTATGCCAGGATCGTCGTGGGGAGCAGATTGATCTGTCTTATGTTGGCAGCCGCGCAAAAGTTATTTATGATCTGCCGCTGAATGAAGTTGTTTTTGATTTTTACGATCGGTTAAAGTCAGTCTCCAAAGGCTATGCCTCATTTGACTATGTTATCCGTGAATATCGCCCTGGCGATCTAGTTAAGCTCTCCATGCTGGTCAATGCAGAGCCTGTTGATGCGCTCTCCATGCTGGTGCATCGTACACGCGCCGAATCACGCGGGCGCACAATGTGCGAAAAACTCAAAGATCTCATTCCGCCGCATATGTTTGTGATACCCGTGCAGGCAGCGATTGGCGGCAAGATTATCGCGCGTGAAACCGTGCGGGCCATGCGTAAAGATGTGACAGCCAAATGCTATGGTGGTGACGTATCACGCAAACGCAAATTGCTGGACAAGCAAAAAGAGGGCAAAAAGCGGATGCGCCAGTTTGGCAAAGTTGAAATTCCGCAGGAAGCGTTTATTGCCGCACTCAAAATGGATAATTGAGTGCGTTTTGCCAGAATTGTAAAATTTGCAGTAACTGGATGTGTTGGGTTTGGTGTTGATAGCGTGCTGTTATATGCGCTGTTGCATGTGGGGTTTGGCCCCTATGTGGCGCGTGCGGTGTCCATTCCTGTGGCCATGCTCACAACTTGGATCATCAACCGCAACTGGTCGTTTGAAGCGTCCAACAAGTCTTGGTATGTGGAACTGGCCAAATATGCGGGCGTTGCTGGCTTTGCGGCATTCATAAATTATGGTGTTTACGCGCTGGCTTTGCAGTTTATTGAAGGCATAACACCATTTTGGGCTTTGGTGTTGGCAAGCGCAATTGCGATGTTTGTGTCCTATTTTGGCTATGGACGCATGGTGTTTGGAAAAAACTAATATGTCAGACGTATATCATATCTTTTAAAATTTTTGTATGTGTGAATTATAAGTGACATATATTTGAGATTACGTGTACATTATGGTGCGGTTATCGTGTTTATTTTAAACAAACACATCAAACAATTATTCTTTTGTTATGTGGCGGAGATAAATCCACGAAATCAAAGGACATTTCAATGGCTAAGGCTATAGCAAAGGAAACATGAAATGGCATTTGGTATTAAACCTTGGGATACCGTCGAAATACTAACTTCATAAAGCCGCATTTCCTCATATCTTGAAGAAGTTTTTGAAGAAGGTGACCCCACTCTTATAGCTTCCACCATTGGTAACATTGCACGTGCACGTAACATTACTTCAATTGCCAAGGATTCAGGCTTCACGCGGGAAACAATTTACCGTGCTTTTTCAAAAGATGGTAATCCTACTCTTTCTACGCTTTCTGCTGTTGTAAAAGCACTTGGCTTTCAGTTGTTGATCAAGCCGATTGCTTGAAGGCCTCATGATCTCTTATCAACGATCCGTCCAAGGCCTTTTCAATCAGGGCAATGGTCTCATTCACGCCATAAATTGCAGCGAATGAGCCAAAACGCGGCCCTTTTTTCTCGCCCAGCAGAATTTCATAAAGCGTGTTAAACCATGCGTTTGATACCCCTGGTCGATCTACCGTGGCATTCTTGGC
>JANXWK010000043.1 GCA_025351165.1 Hyphomicrobiales bacterium
CTCTGAAACTTGAGAGTGGCGATGCTCTGGTAATGGGAGGAGCATCCAGACTTGCCTTTCACGGCATAGACAGAATTTACCCCTCGACATCCACGCTTTTAAAAGATGGTGGGCGCATAAATCTCACTCTGCGCAGGGTGACTAAATTATAAAAAGGGATAAACTGTTACAGGGACGTTTATACAAGGCTTAGCATTCATGGATAATCCAAGCACTTTATTGCCGTCTGATAATTTCTGGGTGCCTTTTACAAGCAACCGTGATTTTAACGAGGACCCTCGTATTTTTGTGAGTGCTGAGGGCGTATATTTTAAAACCCCAGAGGGTAAATCTATTCTTGATGGCTGTTCTGGTTTGTACACAACACCAGCAGGACATGGGCGCCGTGAAATTGCTAATGCTGTTTATAAACAGTTAGTTGAATTGGATTTCTCATCTAGTTTTCAACGCTCCCACCCAAAAGCTTTTGAAGCTTCGACTAAAATTGCCAAACTGTTACCTCAGGGACTGGATAAAATATTCTTTGTGAATTCTGGTTCTGAGGCCGTCGACACTGCCATGAAGCTGTGCCTTGCCTATCACAGGGCACAAGGACAATCATCACGATCTTTGTTTGTTTCGCGCGAGCGTGCTTATCATGGTGTTGGGTTTGGCGGAGTTGCTCTTTCAGGCATGGTCAACAACCGCCGCGCGTTTGGGCTTAATCTACCTGCCGCTGTCCATATGCGTCATACGCATATTGCAGAAAACAGGTTTACTATTGGCGAGGGAGAGCATGGCGCAGACTTGGCAGATGACCTGTTACGCCTGATACAAAACTACGGCGCCGAAAATGTTGCAGGGGTGATTGTAGAACCAATTGCTGGTTCAACAGGAACACTTGTACCACCAAAAGGCTATTTGAAACGTCTGCGTAAAATATGTGATGAACATAATTTACTATTGATATTTGATGAGGTTATCACAGGGTTTGGACGCACTGGTAAAGCCTTCGCTGCCCAGAGTTTTGATGTTACGCCAGATATGATTCTTATGGCAAAAGCTATTACCAACGGTGCCCAGCCCATGGCAGCAGTCGCTGTGAAGCAGACTATATTTGATATAATGATGGAAACCACGCCTGATAATTCAATAGAGTTTTTTCATGGTTATACGTGGTCAGCACATCCTGCGGCCTGTGCAGCCTGCATTGCAACACTTGATATTTATGAGAATGAACGCCTGTTTGAACGCGCTGCCCAGACATCTGCCTATTTTCTTGAAAGTCTCTTTTCCTTGAAAGGCAATCCAAATATTACAGATATACGTGGATACGGCATGATGGGCGGAATTGATGTATTGCCTATGGGCAATCCAGGTAAGGCTGGACACAAACTACAGAAGAAGCTGTTTGATAATGGGCTGCACCTTAAAACAACAGGAGATGCAGCTGTTATTGCTCCAGCTTTTGTAATGGAAAAGACACAGATAGATCAGATGATTGAGACTTTGGACAGGACTTTGAGGGCGATGTAGGTCACGCCGCCATACTCTTCCTCAGTTCTGCCCGCGCAGTGTCAATCATTTCAAGCTTGCCTCCAACGTCCATATGCCAGAATGTCCAGCCATTGCAGGCTGGCAACCCCTGCACCAAAGCGCCAATTTTATGGATTGAACCCACAATGCCTTTGCTGATCAAGGTGCCGTCTGGTCTGACAGTCGCAAAATACCGCTTTTTGCTGTCGCTCAGCACATTTCCAGCCTGAATAAATCCAGCATCAAGCACAGATGTGAATGCAATACGCGGCTCTTCTCGTTTGGGAGTTGGTTGAGATAATAGTTCTTGTCCTAAAGGCTCAATCTTGGCAATGCGGGCTTTTGCGTGCGCAATATAGCCCTCATCTCGTTCGCAACCAATAAAATTACGGTTAAGCCGCTTAGCTACAGCACCTGTTGTGCCAGTCCCAAAAAACGGATCCAGAATTACATCGCCTGGATTGGAGGCGGACAAAATAATTTTAGCAAGCAGGTTTTCAGGTTTTTGAGTTGGATGTGCTTTGGCACCATCCTCGCCTTTCAGTCGCTCTGCACCTGTGCAAAGCGGAAAGTACCAATCGGATCGTGCCTGCGTATCCTCATTGCCAGCTTTTAGAGTTTCATAATGAAATGTATATTTGCGCTCTGATTCAGCGCGTGTTGCCCATATTAGAGTTTCATGTGCATTTGTAAAACGGCGCCCACGAAAATTGGGCATTGGGTTGGCTTTGCGCCAGATAATATCATTCAGCAGCCAAAAACCCATATCCTGCATTGCACTGCCAACACGAAAAATATTATGATAGGAACCAATGACCCAAATTGTGGCACTTGGCTTCATGACACGACGGCATTCCTTTAGCCAAGCACGTGTAAAGGTATCATAAGTTGCAAAACTTTCAAACTTGTCCCATTCATCATCCACTGCATCGACAATGGATTGATCTGGCCGGCTTAAAGCACCATCCAACTGGAGATTGTAGGGAGGATCTGCAAATACCATATCTACACTTGCATCAGGCAAGCGTTTAAGGGCCTTTACGCAATCACCATTCAGAATGGTATTGATGAATGGTTTGGATAAAACAGCAGATTGGGAAACTGAAGCCTCGGTACGCAATACCTTAATCCGAGGTTTCAATTCCAAACTACCGTGACGTGCAACTGACATTTTTCACGCCTTACGGGTACGCATTACTAACGTTATCCTTTATGACGTATTAGGGTTGAAACGAGTTTAACGGCCTGAATTTTAGAGTGTCTCGTTATTGGACGGAAGTTTAATTCCTCTTAATTACATTTTTTGAAAAAGGTGCAAAACTTAAACGATGGAGTGGGCAAGATCCAAGCTCATTAATTCCAGACATATGAGCCATGCTGCCATAGCCTTTGTTGTTTAAAAAACTGTAGCCTTCATAATCAGTCTCAGCCTGTATCATCATTGCATCACGCGTTACTTTCGCAACGATTGAAGCCGCTGAAATGGAAATACAAAGCATATCTCCCTTTATGATGGCTTGAGCCTCACAAGGCAGATTTTTTGGAACATCTTTTCCGTCAATCAAGACATATTCAGCTTTTTTGGGAAGCGCGTTTAATGCAAGGCGCATTGCCTTGAAGGTAGCCTGGAGAATATTAATTCTGTCAATTGTTCGCGCAGCGACGCTGGCAATACCAACTTGAGAACTAACCATTATTTCATGGAAAAGTTTTTCACGCTGCTCTGCACTCAATTTTTTTGAGTCATTAAGTCCAAATGGAATATTATAGGGGTCAATAACAACTGCAGCAGCAACAATAGGGCCAGCTAAAGGCCCACGTCCAACCTCATCTATACCGGCAATGCATGTAAACCCTTGTTCACTTAGTGCTCTTTCACGTGTAAAATCTGGCAGGAATGGTACAAACTTCATTTTTATAAAAAGCCTTAAGTAGATTTATACAGATGCAGATCCTCTTTTTCTATTAGATGTTTTAGCAAAACCATGCTCAGTTTTTATCCAATGGAAAGGCCGCACCATGAGATCAAAAGCAGCAACCCATGAGGCAAGTGTGATCCCTGCAAGATAAATCGGGATAAGCGGAACAAGAAGCCAAAGTCTTTGCAGCTTACGCTGTTTTAAAGCCAAGGCAGAGGGTATAAACATTGCCAAAAAACCTAGCACAGCGACAACAAGTGTTAAACCATCCAAGATAGAACTTATAACGCCCCCTGAAAAGAAACCAGTTCCATTCATGCAACGTAGAGCAAAAGCGAAGAACCCAATTGGAAACATAAGAATACATAGAATTGTACCTGTTATAACAAGTAATGATTTCATAAATCTGTTGTATCCAAGCTTTTTAATATTTTCTAACGGCTCGGTTGAATGAGCAATTGCTGTCTGCATCCAACCTTTTGACCAACGTCGTCTTTGATTGAACCACGCTTTTATTGATGGAGGCGCCTCTTCAAAGGTAGATGATTGAAGACGTTCAATTCTTAAACCAAGCCTTGCAAAGCGTAACCCAAGTTCAGCATCTTCAGTTACGTTCCAGGCGTCCCAACCACCAGCAGATTCAAGGGCTGATCTACGAAAATGATTGGATGTTCCACCCAAAGGCATAGGGAGGCCAAGATTAGACAAGCCGTTTTTGATAACATCAAATAAGGTTGCATATTCCAAGGCAAACAAACCCTGTAATATTCCGTCATCAACGTTATCGGGCACAAGTGATGCCTGTAAACAGGCCAGGGTTTGATCACTTTCTGCAAAACGTTCAGCAGCTTTCCTGAGTTGATCTGGTTCCGGCTCATCCTCAGCATCAAAAATGCAAACTAGCTCACCACGCGCAAATATCAAGCCAGCGTTTAATGCACGTGGCTTTGTTTTAGGCATACCTTCGGGTAAATTTAAAATGGTAAAATATTCTGGAAGATTTTGTAGCTCTATGGCATGACGCGTTGCACTGTCACTGCTTTCAAGAAGGAATTTTATATCTAGTTTTTCTTTTGGATAATCCAGTCCCAACAGTGACTTGCAAAGTTTTGATACAACTCTGTCTTCAAAGTGAAGAGCAATTAAAACTGTGTATATTGGCAAATCTCCATCGTCCAGTTTTTTAGTGTTTGTTTCTAAAGGCCTATGTGCAAGCATGGCTGCTAGCCGAAGACAAATAATACCAAGAAAAGCAAGACCAGCACAAATGCTGAGTAAAATTGAGCCTGCTTTTGGCCAAAATAATACAAATAGCATAGTTATAAATGCCATCATCAAGAACACTATCTTGTGTCCGTTACTAAGTCTGGATGATGCAGAAACTTGTCCAGCTTTTTTGAGATTTATATGAGTAATCTCATCAAGCATCGTTCCAGATGCATCAGCTAAAATTAAAGATTGAAATTCTGACGAAGAGGCAATTTGTATTTTTGAACAATTCTTTCGAGCTTTGTTGCTCATTAAATATTTTATAACATTGGACTCTGGAACAATAATACTTTCTGCTGCATCCTGCATTTTTATATTGTTTACAGCAATGGCGGGTCTGATTTTAGCCATGCGGTGACGTGTAGCATCGCCAAATGGTTCATTTAAAATAATTCTGGTTGCAGGTGTCACTCTTTCATAGCCAAATTCTTCTGCAAACAGATCAAGATAAATATCTTCTGTTATCACCCCTTGAGAAATCAAAACTCTTTCTGGGGATATATTTAATTTTTGACCTCTTTTTTCAGCATGAATAAGTCTGTCAATTGGTATTCCGTATCTGATAAGAAAAGCAATTTGAGGCGAGACAGCTATTTTGGAGGGTATTTGCTGATCGCTGTTTCTTTTAAGAGTGTTAACGAAACCATCAAGTCGATCACGTGGCGTGTCTTTAGAAATAGATAGTCTGATCCTGGTGTTGTCATTCTCATTATGAGGAATAAAAAGACCTTCTGTCGACTCTGATATTTTTACTGACAAACGGTCAAACACACATAAGACTTTCATTTGAACTAGGTAAATATTTGAAAATATGAACACAGGGTAAACAAGCTCTATGAGAATACCATCGCGCATTTCCTGCAAACCAACCAGTATTGTTTTGCTAAAATGTAAACTGATAGGGGTTTATCTCCAGGTATTTTTGCAGCATGCACCGTAGATACAGCTTTGCTATGCTCGTGATTAAAATATCCGCTTTTTGTTAAGTCTATCTAAAAACAATATTCTGTAAAAACCAATCTAACTTTCCTAGAATAAAGAATAATTTCCTATAACAGAAAAAGTTTTTTGATCGTTTTCACATAATTTTAATTACAGCAAAATTTGCTACTCTAACCGCCTCACTTTACGGAGAGTTTAAATTTTGCACAATCTATCATGCGTACATCAGTTAGTAACATTTGCAGACTAACGTGAACAAGAATAAAACAATAATATTGAATATTAAAATCATACAGTTAGAATGTACAATTAAAAAGCTCCAATAGTTATGAAATCAAATACTGTAACACAAAATTTTGCAAATATAGCTTTCAAGCATTTAAGCTTCATTTTTTTGCTTATTTCAGTTGTTTCAGCGATAATGGCGCTTAGCATTACAACAAATACGTTTATATATGGAAATGCAAATAGTCATTTAAATTCAGTGTCAATGAGCTTTGTAAGTATTATCGTTGCTGCTCTCTCCGCGCTGGGATATAAAAATCTTAGACACATGGTTGCTAATTTTGAAGTAATGACAAAGCAGGCTCATCACCTTGCTGAACATGATATTCTATCGGGCCTACCCAACCGTATGGCTTTTACAAAACAGCTTAATCGCGAACTTCATCAGATTGAAATCAATAAAGGTTCTCTTGCAGTCCTTTTTCTTGATTTGGATAAATTCAAAGAAGTGAATGATAATTTTGGCCATGCTGCAGGCGATATGCTTATTGTTGAGTTCGGTCAAAGAATGAAATCTCTTTTGCGGGGCTCAGATACTTTAGCACGTTTTGGAGGAGATGAGTTCGCTATAATTCAACCATGTGTAAAATCTTTTTCAGACATTGAAACTTTAGCAAGAAGAATTATTGCGGCAACTGCTGAAGTATTTAATCTTGATGGTGCTGACGCATTTGTTGGGGTATCGATAGGCATAGCAACGGCACCTTCAAATGCAACAGATGCAGACTCACTCATGCGGCTTGCTGATATTGCTCTTTATAGAGCAAAAAATGATGGGCGTAACCGTTACTCATTTTTTGCCCAGGATATGGATGCACATCTACGTCTTCGCAAACTGGTTGAAGATAATTTACGTACAGCAATCGATAATAACGAACTTAATCTTTACTATCAGCCACAAGTTGATGCAACCAGCGGAAAAATAGCAGGCTTTGAAGCTCTTGTACGCTGGAACCATCCTTTACATGGATTTGTTTCTCCGGCCAAATTTATACCGATAGCTGAAGAACGTGGTCTTATCGTAGCGCTGGGAGAATGGGTTCTGCGGCGTGCGTGCCAGGATGCACTGAGTTGGCCAGAAGACATGTCAGTTGCTGTCAACGTGTCACCCGTTCAGTTTAAACATAAAGGCTATGTAGATTCTGTTATCAAAATCCTTCGCGAAACAGGCATTAATCCTGCACGGGTTGAATTGGAATTAACTGAGGGTGTCGTTGTCGATGATGCTGAGATAGCAGAAAGCGCCATAATAGAACTTAGGGCACTTGGGGTGCGCTTCGCACTTGATGATTTTGGAACAGGATATTCAAGTTTAATATATTTACGTCGTTTTGCGTTTGACAAGATAAAAATAGATAAGTCATTTTTAGATCAGATGGAAACAACTGGAGAAGCAACTATACTTGTCCATTCTGTTGTGCATCTGGGTCGAGCGCTTGGTCTTATTGTGGCAGCAGAAGGCGTTGAGAATGAAGAGCAGCACAGGCTTTTGCAAGCTGTTGGCTGTCATCTTCTACAGGGTTTTTTGTTTTCAAAAGCGGTTGACTTCAAAGCTGCTCTCGAGCTTGCAAATGCAGGCAGTATCATACCTGCCCGCCCACAATTTTCAAATACGGCACTTATAAATGACGCTGCCTAAAAATTAAGATGTCAACAAACTACACTTTAAATATATTGAGTGTGAGTTTTACCTAAAGGTTAAAACTGACTATTAAACCTAAATTTTTGTAAGCATCCAAGCAATTTTAACCTGCATTGGTATCAAAACCAGTGACGGAAAACACCGACTAGAACCACCCCAATTATAGCGCATGCCAAACCAGCCTTTCGCATCATAGAGTCGCCCAATTCCGTCGCAAGTCTCATGGCATTTCGCAAATGTGAGGGGAATGCAGCGCACACAATCCCCTCAATAACAAGTACAAGTGCAACTGCCGTTAAAAAATCCTTCACAGGATGATCATCTGGTTTTTACTTCAGGCACTGCGCGAAGCTTTGCATTGGGATCGTTCAAGTATTTGAAAAATGGTGAATCGGGTGATACAACCATGCGAGTACTGTTCCCCTTGAAGCTTGCTTCATATGCTTGAAGCGAACGGTAGAAAGAAAAGAAATCTGCGTTGCGTCCAAAAGCCTCTGCAAATATGCGGTTGCGTTCACCCTCGCCTTCGCCCCTTGCCTCATCTGCTTTTTGTTGAGCTTCCGCACGAATGATGGTTGCACGACGCTCAGCATCGGCACGCATTTCCTGGGCACGCTGATCTCCCCGTGAACGTATGTCTGTCGCCTGTTGTTTAAATTGAGCCTTCATACTGTTAAAAACGCTTTCAGACGTTGTTGGTGGAAGGTCTGCACGGCGCAAACGTACATCAATGATTTCTATGCCAAGACTTTTAGACTCATCATCAACCTGCTTGCGAATTTCTGCCATGAGTAATTCACGTTTTTCGCGAACTATATCAGACAGTCGAACTCCACCCAAAACACGCCTAACTGCCGATATGATAATAAAGGAAAGACGATTTTTAGCAACTTCAACAGAACCAACGGCTTGATAGAATTTCAAAACGTCTTGAATACGATAGCGAGCAAAAGCGTCAACAACAAGCCTTTTGCGCTCCTCACCTATAACACCCTGTTGCGTAGGTTCGTCTGCTGTAATGACTTCCTCGCCTTGCGGGCGATTGGTGCCAGGTACATCAACATCTAAAATAAGTTTGTCACGTTTTACAACGCTGTCTATGAATGGAAGTTTTATGTTAAGGCCTGGATCAACTACAACATTAACCACTTTGCCAAAACGCAATACTAAAGCTTGCTCTGTCTGATGCACTACAAAAAATGCATTCCATGTAAAAAAGGCAACTACAGCCAGAGACGCAAGTGCAAAACTGCCAAAAAATCCCGTTTTCATTTTATTCTCCAACCCGATTATTGTGGTTTATTGTCTAAACGTGAACGAAAATCATTCAGCGGCAGATAGGGCACAACACCATTGCCAGTTTTGCTGTCTATGACAATTTTTTCTGCTCCACTAAAAACACGTTCCATTGTTTCTATGAAAAGTCTTTCACGGGTCACATCAGGTGCCTTGAGATATTCATCAAGAACCTTTGTAAAACGCGCTGCCTGCCCTTTTGCCTGCGCTACAGTTGCTGTTCTATAACCTTCTGCCTCACGCAAAAGCTGAGCAGCCTCACCATTGGCTTTGGGGATGACCTGTGATTCATAAGTCTGCGCCTGTGTTATGGACTGAGATGAATCCTGTCCGGCCGCATTTATGTCGCGAAATGAATCAACAACTGGCTGCGGAACATCAAGATTTCTAACATTTACATTTGTAACGTTTACTCCAGACTCATAGCTATCAAGTACGCGTTGCATAAGCTGTCTTACATCTGTTTCAACCTGTGATCTGCTACCAGCACCTGATACAATTTGTCGAAGTTGAGCACGACCTACAACTTCACGCATTGCACTTTCTGCAACAGCTTTTATGGTTTCACCTGGAGATTTAAGATTGAATGCAAATTTTTCAGGCGCATCTGCTTTAACCTGCCAGAAAACAGTAAAATCAATGTCTACAATACGCTCGTCACCTGTCAGCATTAGGCTGTCTTCACGTGTGTTGCGGCTTGTTGTTGAAGAAGAGCCTACCTGCATCGCGTTTACATCGGTAACAGGTACTTTAACAACACTTCCAATAGGATAGGGCCAGATATAGCGCAGGCCTTCAGTTGTTTTACCGTTAAATTTTCCAAATACCAGATTAAGACCTACTTCGTTGGTTTTAACGGTGTAAAATCCAGACAAGGCCCACACAAGTGCACCAATTGCAAACAAAATTCCAATTCCATAACCACCAGGGCCACCGGACAAAGATTTTTGCAGGCGCTCCTGCCCACGTTTAAAAAGATTTTCAAAATCAGGAGGCGCCCCACCACCTTGAGATCCACGTCCCCAGGGGCTCTTTTCATTTGAGCCATCTTTAGATCCTACCTCTCTTGGTTTCTTTGGATCCTGACCCTTTGGCTGCCAAGGATTGCCATTTGAGCCACCCGATTCATTTCCCCACGGCATGTGATATCCTTTGGTTACTATAGCAATTTGGGCAAAAGTATTATGCGTATAGATAATTTTCTGCCTTGAGCACGTTATAGGTATCAATGAGTATATTCGCAATAGGTAAGCGCACTATAGCGTTTCTGTACCCAGACATTATTGGAGTGTACTATTGCAAGAAAGCTATTTTCAAAATTAATGTTAAATAATTCAACTTGATTCTAACCATATGCACTGAACAAATGCATTTCATGTGAGAGAGTTCGCAATCATGCATTTTTCGCGCAGAACACTGCTTGCTGGGCTGGGTGTAACACTCACTGATTTGGCTACAAATGCGGCGCCACAATCTGCTTCACCCAGCAGCATAATTTTACGTGCAGATGAAGCACCCAAACGCTTTAGTCCAGATTTTAAAAAAGAAGCATCCGTCTACCGCTATAATAAGTCTGAATCTGGGTCTCTCATTCGGTTGAAAAAAGGAGAACTTCTTAACGTCCGTCTTGAAAATGCCCTATCATCTCCTACCAGTATTCACTGGTATGGTATGCGTGGAACAAACGCAATGGACGGTGTAGCTGGTCTGACTCAGATGTCAGTTAAACAAGGAGAAGTATTTAATTATAATTTCATGCCACCAGATTCTGGATTATTCTGGTATCACCCACTAAATAAAGGATCTGCTGCTGAACAGCAGAATCGAGGCCTTTATGGACTGATTATTATTGAAGAGCCTGATGCACCAAGCGTTGACCAGGATATTGCAGTTATTATTGATGACTGGAATTTAAAGAGTGACGGTGAAATTGATAGTGATCAATATTATTTGAAAGGTTTTGCGCAAGGGGGGCGTCTTGGAAACTTTCTGACAGTAAACGGAAATGCAGCGCCTGAAAAATTATATGCAAAATCTGGCGGTCGAATTAGGCTACGTTTTTTAAATGCAACAGGTGCACGTGTCTGCCCACTCAAGTTTACAGATATTCAGGCACACGTAATTGCTATTGATGGACAGGCCTGTGATCCATTTGATCCGCTGCGCCGCACTGTTATATTGTCGCCAGGTTCAAGATTTGACATTATTGTCGATATTTCTGCCGACGAAAACAAAACAGGGGAAATAGGTATATCTCTTGGAAAGATTTTGCCTCTTCTGTCAATAACTTCAATAGGCGTAAAATCTGAAAAACATCCACCTCTGTTAAAACTTTCTGGTAATAACCTGCCAGCCGCAATCAGGCTTCAAAACTCAGTTCGTACAGAACTGGTTATAACTGGAGGACAGTCTGCTCCTGTGGGTTCTGAACCTGATTTAATTGATAAAACAAAGATATGGCAAATAAATAATTCATATTTCATCGATTTTGGCGCCAAGCCATTATTTACTGTCAGACGCGGCACGCCAATTGTCATAAACATTGCAAATAAAACGGCATGGCCACAAGTTATACACGTACATGGTCATAACTTCAGGCTGCTTCACGCTTTTGACGATGGATGGGAGCCATATTTTCTGGATACACTTTTTATCGCAGATGGACGCAACTCTTTAATATCATTTATAGCAGACAATCCTGGCAAATGGGCTATTAGATCGTCTATACTTGATCATTTTGAAGGCGGTGTAGTCACATGGTTTGAAGTTATATAGCTGCGTTTTACTTTATGGATTTAATTTCACTGATAGCTGCTTGAATACGCATATCCAGCAAAATTTTTCCAAGATCAGGCGAAGCTTTTTCAGGTTTCCCACTTGCCCCAAGCGCTGATAATTCTTCTTTAAGTTCATTGAGTGCAGACAACGTAACTGAATCAGCATTGGTTGACATTAGCTCGGATGTATCAATTAGTCCCGCGTGAATACCTATTGTTTTTAGGGTTTCACCCTTTTCCTGTAACATCTTATATTGAAGTTTATCATCATAATAGCTGAAGATATGACTGACTTTTATGCCCTCTTTGCGCCATTCAACATTTAGTTTTTCTGCTGTCTTTGCTTGTGATGCCTGACTTAGTCCATGATCACCTATAAACACTATATGCTTAAACCCTGCATTTTTTAAACTTCTTGCAATGTTATCAAGCATTAATTCAAAAGTTTGAACTTCCACTCCTATTGTGCCAGGAAATTTCATATTACCTGTAGGTGGAGAATAATCGCCTTGTGGCACAAAGGAAACAGTTGGGGCTACAAGCGTATTGCCTAATTCAAATGCAATTTTTTGAGCCGCAGAGCCAACTATGTAATCATGTTTTGCCAACACCATTTGTGGACCATTCTGTTCTATACCACCCGTTGGAACAATAACTGTACTAAAACCACAGTTTATTGCCCCACGAATATCCAGCCATGTCATATCTTTCATATGAATTTGCGTGGAGTGTTTTTCCTTGGAAAAAACTGCACTCTGTAAGGTCAGAAACGTAATTATTATCACTTTATAGATGTTGAACAAGCTTATGCTCCATATGTCACTTGGTTTATAATTTCCCAGTTATCTTTAAATTTGATTGACAAAAAATACACTTGGGTGCAAGAAACCAACAAGCTGCTAACACAGCTAACTATGTATGTTTTCTAGAATATTTTTTAAGATTATTTTCTTGAGCGCATACAGATTGAGAACAAAAACTTATTTAAGTTGTTTTCAAGGCGGTTGCGTGAATTAATGTCTGTTTGTATACAGTCTTAAACCGTTTAATTCTGAGATTAAAACGTGAATACTCCATTAATTTGGTAGCAGGCTTAGTTTTTATCTTTTTTCATGTCCGACGCTTACCTGCTCACGCAAGGTTACGTCCCGTTCACAGACCATTCTGGTCTGATCTGTTGTGCGGTTGCTGACGCTTGCCCTGATCTTGTAGTGAAAGATAATTGAAATATGACTCTCGAAATCGAACAGACTGCTTTAGAATCCGCAGAACTTGCTGTTGCTAATAATGTTATTTTACCACCTGAACAAAAAACAGTTCCAGCATTTGCTGAACTTGGTCTAAAAGGCTTACTTCTTAAAGCTTTGGCCGCTGAGAATTACGAGACCCCTACTCCAATTCAGTCACAGGCTATCCCACCTGTTATTGAAGGTAAGGACATTATTGGTATTGCTCAAACTGGTACAGGCAAAACGGCCGCTTTTGCTTTGCCAATCTTGCAGCGTTTATTTGAATCCAAACAGCGTGCAGCACAACGCAGCTGTCTTGTATTGATTTTATGCCCAACACGTGAACTTGCTCGCCAGATCCATGACAGTTTCCGCTCTTACGGACGCTTTATGCGAATTTCTTCTGATGTAGTTTTCGGTGGAATGCCAATTGGTAAACAGGTACGCAACCTACAAAATGGTGTGGATGTTTTAATTGCAACGCCAGGCCGCTTGCTCGATTTGGTAAATCGTCGTGCCTTGTTTCTTGACGATGTTAAAACACTCGTATTAGACGAGGCAGACCATATGCTCGACCTTGGTTTTGTGAATGATATTCGTAAAATCGTTCAAAAAATACCTAAAGAGCGTCAAAGCCTATTCTTTTCAGCCACTATGCCAAAAGCTATTCAAGGTTTGGCAGATGAGCTGCTGAATAATCCAATACGCGTTTCGGTTACACCAGAATCACGCACTGTTGACAAAATTGATCAAAAGGCAATTATTGTAGACCGCAGCAAAAAACAACAGCTGCTTGAAGCGATCATCATTGAATACAAAATTAGTCGGGGTATTGTATTCTGTCGTACAAAACATGGTGCTGATAAAGTGGTTAAGTCCATGGTTCAGGCAGGTATTGAGGCTGTTGCCATTCACGGTAACAAAAGCCAGGCTCAGCGCGAGCGGGCTTTACGCGATCTGAAACAGGGCGAAATTGACTTTTTGGTTGCAACTGATATTGCTGCTCGCGGTATTGATGTTGAAGGCCTTAGCCATGTCATTAACTTTGACATTCCAGATGTACCAGAAGCTTACGTACATCGTATTGGTCGTACAGCGCGTGCAGGCGCAAGCGGTATGGCAATAGCTTTGGTTGCTCCAGATGAGATGCGCGCTTTTCGTGATATTGAGCGTACGATTAAGAAAACCATCGAAGTTGTTCAGCATGAACTTAGCACAACCGTAAATGAACGTTCAGGTGGACCTCGCTCTCCATCACGCAATCAGCGTTCTGGTGGTGGTTATCAAGGTTCGCGCCCACGCAACCCAGAGCAGGCACGTCCAGAACGTACCTATACTGACCGTCCGCCAGTTGAACGCTCTCCGCGTGAACGGACTTTTAATGATCGCCCACCAACTGGTGAGCGCAATTATTCTGATCGTCCTCAGCGTAATGAACGTCCTCACTCTGATCGTCCTCAAGGTGATCGTCCACAGGGCGGCGAACGTCATTGGCATACACCACAAGGTGGAAAACCAGGCTTTTCCAAAACTGGCTATAACGGAGCTGCACGCTCAGGTGAGCAGAGAGGCGAACCAAGAACAAATGATCGTTCAGGCAGTCAGCGGCCAGTTCGTAGTTCAGAAAATCGTGGTTCAGGTCAAGGCTATGCAGGTAAAGCAGCTTATGGTGATAAACCAAATCGCACACGTGTATAATACAGTTTTTATTAATGCCCTATAGACACTATGAACATAGGGCATTATACGAAATACATCGCGGTTCACATGAGGCGCGGTGTATGTCTATATTTTAGATACTCTAAAATATATCTTGTGCGGGCGCTTAGCTCAGTTGGTAGAGCAGTTGACTCTTAATCAATAGGTCGTAGGTTCGAATCCTACAGCGCCCACCATGCATTTCAATAGTTTGTACAAATTTTATAATTTATAACATCAGCATTGCGCTGACTTCAGCTTCGGCTACTATTTTGCCGTCAACTTTTGCTTCTCCATGGTACCACCACATATTGCCACGGTTTTTAGTTTTGGTCATATGATATTCCAGCACATCACCTGGCACAACAGGTTTACGGAATTTTACTTTATCAATAGTCATAAAATAGACTGCTTTTGGGGCTGTTGTTGTCATTTTTGAATGCACGCAAATAGCACCAGCTGTTTGCGCCATACCTTCAATAATGAGTACGCCAGGCATTATGGGCTGCTCGGGAAAATGGCCTTGAAAATGTGGTTCGTTGAAAGTAACATTTTTAATTCCAACGCAAGAATTATCCCCATCAATATCACGAATCCTATCAACCATTAAAAATGGATAGCGATGTGGAAGGAGTTTGAGAACGCCCTGTATGTCTACAAAATCTAAAACTTTTTTTTCAATATCACTCATCCGAGCCGCTCCATTCGGGTCGGTTATAAAAACCGTTTAATTTATTTAATATAACTGATGCTATCTTAGGATTTGCTCTTTTTTGCAAGGTTTTTCAAGGTAGATATTTCTCTAAACCATTCGCGAATGGGTTTTGCCGGCGTTCCGCCCCAACGACTGCCTGCTGGAACGCTGTCCTTTACATTGCTGGAACCTGCAATTTGCGAGCCCATGCCAATACACACATGACCAACCACACCCACTTGTCCACCAAGCACAACAAAATCCTCTAATATGGAAGACCCTGAAATACCGACCTGAGATACAATAACGCAATTACGACCAATTGTTACATTGTGGCCAATCTGCACTAGATTATCTATTTTTGTGCCTTCGCCAATAATAGTGTCGCGATTTGCACCCCTATCAATGCTTGTATTTGCACCAATCTCAACACTATCCTGAATAACAACACGACCGATCTGTGGCACTTTCAAATGGCCATTAGGCCCCATCGCAAAGCCAAAACCATCTTGACCGATCCGTGCCCCGCCATGAATAATAACACGGTTACCAATAAGGGAATGTATTATGCTTGCATTTGGCCCAATATAACTATCCCGTCCAATACAAACATTCGGCCCTATAATTGCATTTGCACAAATAACGGTGTTGCGCCCAATCTGCGCCCCTGCCCCGATGATTGCACCTGGGTCAACAGTAACGCCTCGTTCCAAACTAGATTCTTCGTGTATGGAGGCGCCTAGGGAGACTGTACCTTTTGGACTAAATATAGCCTCTGGAGCAAGGGCCTGCGGGTACATGTGCCCAGCCAGCATCGCAAAAGCTCTGTAAGGCTCATTCAAAATAAGAGATATAGTCTCATTTGGAATACGGTCTGCAAGGCGCTTTCCAACAAGGCATACGCCAGCGCGCGTTTCTCTAGCTTGTTCGCTGTAAGCTGAATTATCAAAGAAAGTTATCTGATTTAGGCCAGCAGCATTAAGCGGAGCAACGTCATTAAACGTCTGGTCAAAGTCAACATTACCAACAACTTCAGCACCTGTAATATCAATAATCTGACGCAGGGAGATGGGAGTGGGCGGTTTAAAAAATGAAATTTTATCTGGCATTATTGTGGAGCGCCTCTCACATGGGCACTTATACAAAATGGTGCAGCATATTACATCTGCACCATATATGAATATTAAAAGCTTGTGCCGCCGGAAAAGCGGAAAGCCTGCGTTTTATCAAGTGGGCCTTTTTTAAGGGCTACTGCATAATCAAACCGTATAGGACCAAGTGGGGATGCCCAAAGAAGGCCAGCACCAACTGATGCTCGTATGCCACCATTCCCTGATGGGCTGATGCCCTGTGTACACTGGGCGCCGCCTGCACCAACAGTTATCAGTCCATTATAACACGCACCGACACCAATAGGCGCTGCACCTTTTAGACCAGTAACAGACTGGTTGGCCTGCGTCACAAGATAATTTTTAGGACCGTTGTAACCCAGTAACGTACCAGCATCAGCAAAGACGGCAACCTTCAGCCCGACCTCTTTTGGAATACCAAAGATTGGAGCCTGCACTTCAACAGATCCACCATAATAGCTTGTTCCACCGATGGAGTTGGAACTAAAATCGGCGCTTACGTCACGTGGACCAATTCCACTGGCGGCAAAACCACGAACAAGCTCTGGACCTTTGAAAAAATGATCTGTCAAGGCAAGCTTGTTGCTGCCAAAACCTGTAACATTACCAGCCTGTCCTTTGATGGAACCAATAATTTCATCAAATATCGGGTAGTAATAACGTGTTTCACCTGTTGTACGAACATATTTACTGTCCCCACCAAGACCCGCAACGTCCACATTAACCTGCGCAAAAATACCCTCTGTTGGGTTTTTAAGATTATCTACAGTGTTGTAGGTAATGGATGTCCCAGCAAGAGATGTATAACGCGTTCCAGCTGCGGCAAGAACAGCAAGGGAAGCTTCGCCATCATTCAAACAGGCAGGCTTAGAGTAATCTGTTAATGGCGTTCCTGTACCAAAGTAACAGTTTGCATACGGCTCTTTAGCAGTATTGGGAATTGTTATCCTTTGCTGGAAGAAAGAATAACGGCCACCAACTGTCCATTCATCATTTACTGCAACGCCTGCACGCAGGTTAAACCCTATATTGCGGATGACATAACGTGACTGACGGGTATAATCGTTTTCCTTGGCAAAGAGATCAAAACCCGCAGCAATGCGTCGATCCATAAAAAATGGTTCGGTAAAGGAAAGCTCTACACCTTTGGAATACTGACCATTTGACCCAGCAACCTTCACATATTGCCCCCGACCCAGAAAATTGGACTCAGAAACCGAAAGTTCACCTATAATCCCGTCAGACGTTGAATAACCACCTGAGATACCAAAGGATCCAGTTGGCTGGTCTTCGACATCAACATTGACAATCACACGATCTGGACTTGAACCTGGCTCATTAGAAATTTTAACATTTTTGAAAAAACCAAGCGCTTTCAATCGGCGCTCTGCGCGATCAACGAGCTGCTTGTTATAGGCATCGCCCTCACCCATATCAAACTCACGACGCACAACATAGTCGCGTGTACGTGTATTTCCACGCACATTGATACGTTCAATGAAAACACGTGGACCTTCTTCAACAGTATAAACAAGGTTGACGGAGCGATCCCCGACATTGCGTTCAGCACGTGGGCGAACTTGCGCAAAGGCGTAACCACGCTTTGCAACTTCTCCATTTATTCCATCAAGAGATTTATCTACATCTTCAGAGTTATAGACATTTCCTGCGCGTGAACGAACAGAACTTCTAAGGCGCTCTGGATCTATATCACTGATACGGGATTCCACGTTGACATTGCTAATGCGGTACTGCTCGCCCTCATCGACAACAATCGTAATAATAAAGCCTTTTTTCTCTGCTGAATATTCTGCATCCGACGAGACAACGCGCATGTCAGCATAGCCATTTTTCATGTAAACTTTGCGGATGAGATCGAGATCAGCTGCGATACGATCTGGATCATAAACATCCGAAGACTTTAACCAGCTCAAGAAATTTGATTCAGTAGTTGTCATAGTATTGCGAAGTTTATAGGAAGACAGATGCGAATTTCCTACGAAGTTAATCGAGTAAACGCCCGTTTTATCCCCCTCTGCAATAACAAAGGTCACGTCATTGCGCCCGTTTTGGGCAGGCTCAATCTTTGCACTGATCTGCGCATCATTGCGGCCTGAACGGCGATAAACCTCTTGCAGACGCCTTACATCGCTATCCACTATGGCCTGACTGAAAGGCCCGCGTGATTTAGACTGAATTTCCCCTTTGAGAACGTCCGTTTTGACCTTGCTGTTGCCTTGAAAAACAACACGGTTAATAACATTGCCTTCAACAACAGTTACAACAAGTCCGCTACCTGATCGACTGACACGCGCATCACGAAACTGACCAGTTGCTACCAGATCTTTCAAACCCTGATCAATTTTTGTACTGTCGAGTTTTTCACCCGGACCAGGTGTAAAGTATGAACGTATGGCATCGGAATCAACACGACTATTACCACGCACAGTAATGCTTTGGGCAAATAGCGGTGTGACGGAAATATTGGCAGCAAGCACCAAACTAAGCGTTGCAACTGCAATAGCTGTTTTTGAACAACTACCTAGCTGTGCTGAAAAAACCGATTTCATTAATACTGCCCCTAGCTTCTAATACGCGAATAAATTTACTTCTTTTATAAAGTTAAATATCCTTATCATCTTCTAGCTGGCTTAGCCCAGCGTGCAAGAGACTTTATTGAATATTTAACAAATTTTAATAAGCCGTTGCCTGTTCGACACGTTATTGAATTATACTTTTAGCTTCCCATTATCTTACTCCAAGGAATACGCTGAACAAGATCATTGTATGTTGCAAACAGAATGAGCATAGCAAGCAGACCCATACCGATTCTAAAACCAAACTCCTGAACGCCTAGGCTCAAAGGTCTGCGTCTTATGGCTTCAACAAGAAAATAGACGAGATGTCCACCATCTAGAATTGGCACTGGCAAAAGGTTAAAAAAACCAAGAGAAACAGAAATAACCGCTGCTAGGAAAATAAGGCTAGGCAGTCCGTCTTTTGCCATTTCTCCTGTAACATGTGCTATGCCAATTGGACCAGATATCTGATCTGCTTTTTCACGACCTGCAATCAATCCACCAAAATAGCGTACTGTGCGATCAATTATAAACCAGCTTTTTTGCGCACCATATATAACTGCCTCAACGGGAGTAAGGCTTTTAACAGTAAAATATTTAGCGTCCTGTGTGCTCTGCGCACCAATCTGGCCATGCCTATCAACACCAAGATTTGTACTTCTTTCAACAAGCTGAGGCGTAATTGTCAGTGCAATATCCTGTCCCTCGCGTTCAACATTAAACTTGAGCGGATTATTGCTATTAATGCTGACTGTAGATACGAGATCTTCAAAACTGTTTATTAGCGCGCCATCAATACGCAATATACGGTCACCAAACTTAAGACCACCAGCCTCGGCTGGGCTGCCAACTTTAACAATCCCTATTACGGGCTGTAAAATTGGAAGGCCGCGTACGTAAAAAAGTCCAGCAAACAAAGCAATTGCCAAAATAAAATTTGCTATCGGCCCTGCTGCTACAATTAGTGCGCGTTTCCAAACAGGTTTAAAAAATAGGCTGCCATCACGCTCTTCTTGATCCATTGCTGATAGAGTGCTTGAGTCAGGCATGCTGGCACCATTTGCATCGCCCGCAAATTTTACATATCCACCCAATGGGATTGCGCAGAATTTCCAGCGCGTGTTTTTTTTGTCCGTAAAACCAAACAGCTCAGGCCCAAACCCAATCGCAAACACGTTTACTTTGACGCCACACCAGCGCCCTACAATAAAATGACCAAATTCATGCACGAATACCAGAATGGTTAGTATTACAACGTAAGGAAGCAATGTCCCCACAATCAACGTGTACAATCCTATAAAAAATGTAGTTATTAAATCCATTCAATCACCACACTTAAAAGTCGCTATCTTTGATAACTGTTATATAAAAAAGCTTCAATTTTAATGAATCGCACGGGAAGAAACTTTGGACAAGCCCGTTTGAGCCAACTCTTTAGAAATAAGGTTAATACTATCTACATCCTCGAGTGTAACAGGTGTCAAGTTATTGCTGTTAAGGCATTGGTAAGCATTCAATGTATTTTCAACAAGCACAGCTATATTTCCAAAACTTATAACGCCTTTTAGGAAAGCCTCTACAGCAATTTCATTAGCACCATTAAGCACGGTTGGCATCGCTCCTCCTGCAAATAAAGCATTTTGGGCCAGTTTTAAACAAGGAAAACGGGTATAATCAGGCTCAAGGAAACTTATACTGCCAAGTGAAGCAAGATTAAGACGAGGCAAGTCTATACTCAGTCGCTGAGGCCAAGCAAGGCAATGGGCTACGGGTACACGCATGTCAGGTAAAGCCATACCTGCAACAACACTGCCATCTCCATAAAAAATCAATCCATGTATAATTGATTGTGGATGAACAAGAACATCCAGCTTGAAAGGAGAGACGTCAAACAAATAATGCGCCTCAATGAGTTCGAGCCCTTTATTCATGAAAGAAGCGGAATCTACCGTAACTTTTTGTCCCATGTTCCAGTTAGGGTGGGCAAGAGCCTGTTCTTTAGTAGCATTTTGAATTTGAGTAATATCCCAATTCATAAATGGCCCTCCAGAAGCTGTAAGCACCATTTTTTCAATAAGTTTGGTTGAATTGCCATTTAATGCTTGAAACAAGGCATTATGTTCTGAGTCGAGCGGTAGTATGGTCGCTCCTGCTTTTTTAGCCGCGCCCATCAACATTGTACCAGCGCAAACAAGCGCCTCTTTATTGGCAAGCGCTATGGTTTGACCAGCAAGAACTGCTGCATAAGTTGGATGAAGCCCAGCTATACCTGTTATTGCAGAAACTACTATATCAACAGGTCTTATTGCTGCTTCGATAACAGCATTTAAACCAGCGGCGGCCTCAATACCTGTACCTTCTAATTTAAGCTTCAAGACTTGATAAAGTGTTTCATCTGCAATAACTGCATATTTGGCATTCAGCTCATGAGCAATGCTTACAAGAGCATCCACATTACTACCAGCAACAAGAGATTCGACTTCAAACTCTGCACGTTTTTGTAAAATAACCGAGCGTACACTTGATCCTATTGATCCAGTTGCACCAAGCACAGACACTTTACGCCTGGCAGTCACGTTTTCCTTGCTTGTTACCATTGCAGCAAACCAATGGCAGGGTCAGCATTACGCAAGTATCCAATAATTGCAGCTGTGATAGCTGCCGCCATAAGGCCATCCGCGCGATCCAGAACGCCTCCGTGTCCAGGAATAAGAGATCCCGAATCCTTGACATTAAAATGTCTTTTAAAAGCAGATTCCAGCAGATCACCAACTGCAACCGCCATACTAAGCAATACAGCCAAAATGTAATGCTGCCATTTAGCTGAGATATCAGCAAAATAAAGAATTAAACAACTTGCAAGAATACCTCCTGCAATGCCGCCAACAAACCCAGACCATGTTTTTTTAGGGCTAATTTTTGGCATGAGCTTGGGCCCACCAAATGTTCGTCCAACAAAGTAGGCGGCAACATCAGACAACCATACTATCCCGCACAACCAGAATATTGCCACTAACCCCGCATTGGGCGAAGCCCTGATAACTGTCATTGAAAAGGCAAAGGCTGAAGCATATACTAATCCTGATATCGCCCATACACGCTTGCCTGGTACAGAGAAAAACCAGGTAAATAAACTTGAGATAATAAGGCTTACAATAACTGAACTGGAAAAAGAAATGGTTTGCGCGGAAACAACCAGAATAACAAAGCTGGCTACAATGTATAATATTGGCCTTATGCCAGGCATAGATATGGAAATACATTCAAAAAAGCACAGGAAAGCAGTTAAAGCCCAAAAGGCTTGAAATAAAAGCCCTCCCCACCACATGGATACAAGAGCTAAAATAACAAGAACAGTAGCAGACACTATTCGGGAATTAAGTTCATTGGATTTAGTTGAAGTCATGCAGAAAAACGCCCTAGCGAGGCTATTTTAGCTGAAGCTTGATGATGCAGTCCGCCAAATCTACGCTCACGATTGCGGTACTCCAAGATAGCCTTTTCAAGATGTGATTTATCAAAATCAGGCCACAAGACTGGTAAAAAAACAAATTCGGAGTAAGCACACTGCCATAGTAAAAAATTTGAAATGCGCTGTTCTCCAGATGTGCGTATAACCAAATCGGGTTCCGGCGTTCCCGCAGTATCAAGAAAATCTGCAAATATATCTGTAGTAATACTATTGACATTGATTTTTTTTAATTCAACAGCCCTTGCCATTGCCTGAGCTGCACGCAGAATTTCCTGCCGCCCACCGTAATTAAAGGCAACTGTCAAAATCAAGCCGGTATTGGCAAAGGTTAAACCTGTAGCTTCATCAAGCAAAACACACAGGTCTTTTGAAAGGTTTTCGCGTTCACCTATAATGAGTATTTTTACATTCTGTTCATGAAGATCAGCCAGATCATGGCGAATAAAACGTTTAAGTAACCCCATAAGCTCCATTATTTCAGCCGCAGGGCGGCTCCAGTTTTCTGCAGAAAAACTGAATATGGTTAGATTCTTGATACCTATTTCAATACTGGCTTTTACGGTTCTGCGTACAGATTCAACGCCGCGTCTGTGTCCTTCAAATCTTGGCAAGCCCCGCGAGGATGCCCAACGACCATTACCATCCATGATTATGGCAACATGCTCAGGAATATCTCTGGAGCCAGAATTTAAAGTTTCAGTAATTTCTGGTTTATTACCTTGTTCACTCATGCAAGACCCCAAGCCTTAAACCCACTTTTCAAGTCTTGAACTATTTTTAAGTCCTAAACCCATCCTACTGCAAGATTGAACTGACTAAACACTCATAATGTCTTTTTCTTTGTGAGACAGTACGCCATCAATCTCGGTCATTGTCGCATCAGTCATTTTTTGAACCTGCTCTGTTAAACGCGCCACTTCATCTTTGCCCATAGCACCATCTTTTTCAATTTTTCGCAAAAGTTCTATACCATCACGGCGTACATGACGTGCCGCAACACGAGCTGCTTCTGTATATTGGTGCGCAACTTTTACCATTTCTTTGCGACGCTGCTCATTGAGTTCAGGAATACGTAAACGGATCACTTGCCCTTCCGTTTGCGGGTTAAGACCAAGATTCGAGTTACGGATTGCCTTTTCAACAGCACTCACCATACTCCTGTCCCAAACCTGAACACTTAGCATTCTTGCTTCTGGAACACTAACAGTTGCAACCTGACTCATCGGAAGGATCGCACCATAGGCATCAACCTGAATAGGATCCAGTAAAGAAGAAGAGGCGCGTCCGGTGCGCAAAGATGCAAGGTCATCTTTCAAGGACTTTACAGCACCTTGCATACGACGTTTAATGTCATCATGATTGAAAATGGTGCTCATATCTTTTACTCTTCTGGTCAGTTTTCAAAAAAAATACTTGAAATTAATGTACCCTGTGCGCTTACGCCTAGATTAGTTTTATTTCAAGCTTGATTCATCTTGGTTTTAAGGAGCTACAAGTGTTGAAAGGGCTTCACCACGTAATATTCCACCGATTGAACTTGGTGAATGAGCCGAACCTACAATAATCGGCATTTTACTGTCTCTAGCAAGTGCAAAGGCTGCTGTATCAAGAACTTTAAGATCGCGCGCGATGGCCTCATTGTGAGTAAGGCGGTCAAAACGAATAGCTGTAGGGTCTTTCTTGGGATCGGCTGAATAAACGCCATCTACCTGTGTTATCTTGAACACGGCTTCACAGCCAAGCTCGGCGGCACGAAGAACAGCTGCTGTGTCTGTAGTGAAGAAAGGGTTTCCAGTACCACCTGCAAGCACTAAAACGCGTTTTTTGCTGATATGATGAAGCGCAGGCTGACGTGCGTATGTCTCACAAAGCGAGGGCATTGCAACCGCGGACATGGTCACAGCTTCACATCCTGCAGCCTCAATCGCACTTTCCAGGGCTAAAGAATTGATTACAGTTGCAAGCATTCCCATAGAATCAGCTGTTGGACGATCAATGCGACCATCAGCTGCGACTTTCGCGCCTCGAATTATATTTCCAGCCCCAATAACAACTGCTATTTCGAAACCTGCAGTTACGCACTCGGCTAAATCTTTTGCCAGTTTTGCCAGAATAGCATGATCCAGCCAAAACCCATCACTTGCAATTAAGGCCTCACCGGAGAGTTTAATCAATACACGCTTGAATGACTGGGTCATGTTACTCTCTCCACATAAAAAACGGTGCATGAGCACCGCTTTTTGTAAGTATGTTTAGTGTGGTTTTACGGCTGCTGCAACTTCAGCTGCAAAATCTGTAACCTCTTTTTCTACACCCTCGCCTAGTGCAAAACGTACAAAGCCTTTAAGAACAACAGGCGCACCAACTGTTTTTTCGGCTTCCTTGACTGCAATGCCAACGCTTTTTGACGGATCCATAACGAATGGCTGGTCAACAAGGCAAATTTCCTTGAAATAGCTCTTTAATCCGCTCTCTGTAATTTTTTCTAGAACATTAGCAGGTTTTCCAGCATTTTTTTCTAGAAGAACAGCTTTTTCGCGCTCAATTACAGAAGGATCGACAGTCGATGAATCAAGCGCGATTGGGCTTGAAGCCGCAACGTGCATGGCAATCTGTCGACCTAATTTTTGCAGCTCTTCTACCGCACCAGTGGATTCAAGTGCAACAATGACACCAATTTTGCCTAAACCTTCAGTTACAGCATTATGCACATAGTAGCTCACAACACCATGAGGTACATGCAGCTCCGCCGCGCGGCGAAGATTCATATTCTCACCAATAGTTGCTATTGCATTTGAGATTGCGTCCTTAACAGTTGCACCACCTGGATAATGTGAATTAAGCAACACTTCAATATCTGCACTTTTTTCAATGGCAACAGCCGCAATACCACGTGCAAGCACCTGAAACTCTTCATTGCGCGCAACAAAGTCTGTTTCTGAATTAAGCTCTACAACAACGCCACGGTTTCCCTGCACAACAATTGCAACAAGACCCTCAGCTGCTATGCGGCCTGATTTTTTGGCAGCTTTTGAAAGGCCTTTAGCACGTAACCAGTCTATTGCTACTTCGATATCACCTGATGATTCTACGAGTGCGTTTTTGCAGTCCATCATTCCTGCGCCGCTTTTCTCGCGCAGATCCTTAACTAAAGCTGCTGTAACTTCTGCCATTTTAGACCCTTTTTCAGTTATAAAAGTGAGGCCCGCAGCGCTTTGTTGGCGTCGGGCCTCGTGATATTGGATTTTTTTAATTAATACAAATTATGAGGCGTTGAGTGCCGTTACCTGATCAATCCACTTGTCGCGTGTAATACGACCATTCAATTTCAGCTCTGAGTCCAGCTTGGCAACATCCGCTTCGCTTAAGCCTGCAATTTGTGTGTAGTGAAATATACCAGCTTCATTAATTTTTGAGGCAAGCTCTGGTCCCACACCGTTGATTTTTGTCATGTCATCTGGTGCGCCGCGCGGTGCAGTCAAACGCTCAAAAGATACAGTATCATTGGATGCGTTTGTAAGATCTTCCATTGCAGGAACAGCCATTGCACCAAGATCAACACCTTGATTGCCTTGACTGCGTGCAATTCCGTCAATTGCAGCACGCGCAATCAAATCACAGTATAAAAGCAATGCACGGCTAGCATCATCGTTAGCTGGAATTGGGAAAGTAACGCCATCTGGATCAGAGTTGGTATCTACAATAGCAGCAACAGGTATTCCAAGACGCTGCGCTTCTTTTATGGCAAGCTGCTCTTTATTTGTATCAATTACGAAAAGAATATCAGGTGTACCACCCATATCCTTGATGCCACCAAGAGCCTTGCTAAGCTTTTCATGTTCACGAGATAAAAGCAGGCGCTCTTTCTTTGTAAGACCCTGAGCACCGCCAGACAGCATCTCATCCACTTTACGAAGACGTTGGATTGAAGCTGAAATTGTTTTCCAGTTGGTTAGCATGCCGCCCAGCCATCGTGAGTTTACATAATACTGAGCTGAACGCTTTGCTGCATCTGCGACAACATCCTGTGCCTGGCGCTTTGTGCCAACAAACAATACGCGTCCACCCTTGGCAGTAGCATCTGATACAGCCTGTAAAGCGCGATGTAGCATTGGCACAGTTTGGGCAAGGTCAATAATATGAATATTATTACGGGCGCCAAATATATATTGTGCCATTTTTGGGTTCCAGCGGTGTGACTGGTGACCAAAGTGAGCGCCAGCTTCTAGCAACTGGCGCATAGTGAATTCAGGAACTGCCATTTTATTTCTCCGGTTAATGCCGCCGAAAGGGTGAATGTTGCCAGACATCTGACACCGGAACAGCTTTAGACAAGCTGAGACCCTTCCGTGTGGAATAGATGTGGCTTATCCATTTTTTTTGCTAAATGCAAGCTTGTAAAACAGCAACAGACGGTTTCATCCGTTTTAAGCAAGATAGATTTTTAAGTTTACTGTTTCATCTGCAGCGGCTTCTGGTGGAACACTAAGCCCTTGGCCTATGAGTTTGCGGCCAAGCATATGATCAACACCATTATTAACAGTATCAATACCTACAAGTCCGCCCTTTTTATAATAAAAAACAGAAAACTTACAGTTTTCTACATTCCCACGCAAAATTGTCGTCTCATAGCCTGTATTGATACCCACCATTTGAAGCTTGAAATCATACTGGTCACTCCAAAACCAAGGAACTGCTTTATTAGGCGATTCATCTCCCATGATTCTAGAAGCTACGTGCTTGCCTTGATCAACAGCATTTTGTACAGATTCGACCCTCATTTTTACTTTTGCAAAAATATTATGCGCGTATGCGCAATCTCCCACTGCAAAGATATCAGCATCGCTTGTACGTAAATCTGTGTCTACATCAATGCCATTGCTACAGGTTAAACCTGCTTCACGCGCTATTTGGTCATTTGGAACGACTCCAACACCTACAACAACCATATCTGCCAAAATGATCTGACCATCCTCAAGTTCTATAAATTTTACCGTACCCTTTTCTCCAGCAATATTTTTTACCTGAGCATTCAACAAAAAATTTACGCCATGATTTTCATGCTGCTGTTTAAAAAAATGAGATATAATGGGTGCAACAGCACGTTCCATCAAGCGCGGCTGCGATTCTACAACCGTAATTTTTTTCCCAAGTTTGGCAGCAACAGCAGCAAATTCTAATCCAATGAAACCGGCGCCAATAACAACAATATTGTGAGCGCGTTCCATACGGATTTTAAGACTTTTGGCATCACCCAAAGACCGAACATACACAACTCCATCAAGATCTGATCCTGCAATATTCAACCTTCTAACGCTTGCACCGGTTGCTAAAACAAGATGCGTATAATGCAAGGTGCTGCCAGTGCAAAGCTGCACAGATTTTTCCAGTCTGTCTATATTTTCTGCATGCTGACCAATCATAAGATCAATAGTATTTTTAGAATAAAAATCTTCTTGACGTAGCAATATGCCTTCATCATCCATCTTGCCTTGTAGAAAAGCTTTCGATAGCGGGGGACGCTGATAAGGAAGATATTTCTCATTGCCAATAAGGGTAATCCGACCTTCATATGAGGCCTGCCTTAAAGAATGGGCGACTTGAAATCCAGCTTGTCCAGCACCAATAATAACGACTGAATCTTTGTTCAAAACCGCCCCTTGCGTATCTTCTAGAAAAGTAATGTGCGCAATTTTATATTTATGTCTTCACAACCCTGCTCAAAACAATCATTTTACTCTAAGTAAAGTTGTTTACTGCTTTATTTTTTCTAGCTCTTTGCCCTTTTTCAAGTTTCTTGCAAAATGTTTAAAAGGCACGATCATTTGTCCAATAAAATCTTTTGGGAAATCTGGCTCACCATTACCATATTCTTGGGGCAACTTCCCTTCTGGCATATAAAAAGTGCCAAAAAACAAGTCCCAAAAGGAGAAAGTCGGTGAGTAGTTTTTCATCCCGCCTTGATCTGGTGATGTGTGATGCCATCTATGAAATACAGGAGTTGCAATAACATATTTAAGCGGTCCCAGAGTCCAATTTAAATTGCTATGTACAAAAGCTGCAGAAATAATGTCAAACGGCACCATCATTAAACTGACCTCTGGCGATATTCCAAGCACCATCATAAAAAATTTCACAATGCCAAATCTGAAAATATTATCTATGGGATGAGCACGGTATGTGGTTGTCCAGTCCACATCTTCGGCAGAATGATGGACGGCATGAAAAGGCCACAGACTGTCAAAATGAAACAGGCGATGTGCCCAATATAGCAGGAAATCACTGCCAATTATATACACGGCAGCTTGAGCATAAAAAGGAAGGCCACTTAAAATTCCATGTCCATGTTTTATATATTCTGGCCATTCAGACATTGTAGACTGCCCCCAAAAGAGGAGCATAAAAATGATTGCAACCGCATTACCCAGATAAGGAAGCATCAAGGGAAGTAAAAACAGATAATGTGTATCTGCCATTAAATCGCGGCTTTTCCACCATGGCCTACCAGGATTGCATGCTTGATTTGAAAAACGGTTTATAATTGTAAAAAATGCGGCAAGTCCAAAAACATAGGGCAGCTGACCAATCATCGTTGTGCCAACTTTTTGAATTGCTGGTAATATAATATCCATTGCAGGCTCTCTTTTTTTAAAAAGTACAGCGTTATAAAACATTCAAATAATTAAAAATTCATACAATGTCAGACAGTATTCCTCTATTGTTCTTGAATATGATGCACGGTGTAACTATCATGGTTAAGCAATGGAGTTTTTTATGGGCAATGAAATCCACATAACAGAAAATGCAGCCAAACGTGTCAACACTATTTTACAGGGCGAACCTGCGGGTTCCATGCTGCGTGTAAGTGTTGAAGGTGGAGGATGTTCTGGTTTTCAGTACAAATTCGGTTTTGATACAGCCATGAGTGATGATGACGTTGCCATTGAGCGTGACGGTGTCACAGTTTTGATTGATGCATTATCCGCTCCATTTCTGGAGGGAGCCAAAATTGACTTCGTGGATGACCTTATGGGTCAATCTTTCAAGATCATCAATCCCAATGCAACAGCATCATGTGGGTGTGGTACATCATTTTCGATTTAGATTTTATTGTCTGCAAACGTTTAAGTTCTTAGTCTAATCCTTCTCGCGCCAAAGCGGTACGACCTCGTAAAAAATTCCAGGCGCCAGCAACAGACCCGCCATATCGTTCTATTTTATGAGTATTACCAGTTGGAAGAGCCAATAGATATTTTAATGCATTTCTGGCTAAATTTTTGAATGATGGGTTAGGTAGCCCATATTTATGCGCCATATACCCCTCTGACCAAGCATAATGCCAACGGGTTTTATAGTGTAGGCCTCTGGTAGGCTTGGATGATTTACCTTGTGCATGGCTGATGACTGCGTTGTGAACATATGTCACTGAATACCCTGCCTCAATAACACGACGACAAAGATCATTATCTTCGTAGAACAGAAATATGTTGGGATCGAAGCCCCCAATCTGCAAAAACAGATCGCGGCGTATGAGGTAACAGGCACCTGACAAAAAGGGTGCGCAGCAATTTCCTACAGGTGTTACTTTTATACCTTTGATATTGTGCAAATAGGGCGCTGCCAGCGATTTTGTCGGGAAAAAAATACTGCCATCAGAGGATAGGATGCGTGGACTGAGTATACCTGCGTCTGGATAAAGGTGGGCAGCTTCCAAAAGTGCTTCAACACTACCTTTTTCTACTATGGCATCTGGATTGAGAAGCAGCAGATAATCAAAATTCGCAGCAGCATGAGAACCAATATTCATACCACGTCCAAAACCCTGATTTTGTGGATTGGATATTAGTTTTGCTCCATGAGCTTCTGCAATTTTGCAGGAATTGTCAGTTGAGGCATTATCAACCACAATAGCCCCCACACCCTCCGCTTGAAGAGCATCAAGACATGCAGGCAAAACATCACCGCTCTCAAAAGATACAATAACTGCTGTTACGGACTGGTTTAGAGCACTCATCCTGTGTAGCTTTCAGTTGCCCAGGGAAAATCGCCGTTCCACACATCACCAAAAGTTTGTGCAATTATATAATCGGCTACTTTTTGCGACGAAAACCGTGTGTGAAATGCTTCATGCCCTGCCCCCGCAATTCTCATTCGCTCTTGCGGGTTGGCAACAAGCCACTCAACTTTCTCGCGCGCATCCTGTGGGTTGGTGAAAGACAAAAACTCCTTGCCATCACACATGATTATATCAAGCCTGAATTCTTTTGGTGTCATCACTACCAGCCCATTGCCGCCATAATGCGAGATACGGTCTGATGAGTAGCACGACATGAGTTCTGCTGAACTTATACCCTCAAACGCAGCGCCTGCTTTTAGAGACAGGTTCAATCCAATTTTGGCATCTGTAATCAGATTAAAATAAGCCTGGCCAAAAGTCTGGGTACCACCATGAACACCTATGGAAAACACGCGCAGGGCAGCATTTCGCTCAATTTCCTGCACAGTTTCCAGGCGGTAATCCTGCGTTTTCATTTCATGGGTTGGGCGACGCGAATAAATCGCATCAAAATTTTGATTGTCATGACAATGGGCCTCACCCATCTCAATGCCGCAATCTACAGGGTTGGGTATGAAACTGGCTGGCGATTGTTTTGTGCCAATCAAGTTCAGTGCTCTGCCAGCTGTTGTCAAAAAACTATGGTCAACCACACTGTTGCGATACCGCATATGTGGAATTGTAAGTGTATTATGGAGCGCATCTACCCGCACTTCTACAATACGTTTTCGTGGATACTGCGCTTTAATATCATGCAGTGTTTCATTAGCAATCAGATCAGCGTGGCATAAAACAATCAAATGCGGATCGTAGTTGCGCACATAATCCTTGAACAACATATTAACCTTGCGCTTCCCAAGCCAGCGGGAGCGAAACGGCGAGGCACTGCGTGCAATATCTCTGTCTGAAAAAAATTCAACACCATGCCCTGCCCTGACAAAACCGTTATGCAGCTTTTGTGCTGTACCATAAAACCAGCCGCCTTTGGTTTTTAGAGAGGAATACGAGGCAAGAAGGATACGCATTTAAAATAAATTTCATTGTCATAATTGTCATTCAAAATCAGGCCTAAGCAATAGAGCTACCATCATTCTGAAGCAAGTTAACTTTTTCAGCAAAAATTGACATTTGCAGACCAGCATAGTTGGTTTACATGCAGTTAAATAAGAACTTCAATAGGCGGGTAATGATGACACTGAACACAGCAGAACGCGATGGAATGGTTTTGGTTGGCAAATCTGTTAAAGACGGCAAATCTTTCAAAGAGAGCAAATCTGATAAATATGAATATTTGACACTCAAATATGCAAATCGGCATGGTCTGGTTACTGGCGCAACAGGCACAGGCAAAACAGTTACTTTGCAAACACTGGCTGAAGGATTGTCAAGTCAAGGCATTAGTGTATTTGCTGCCGATATTAAAGGTGACCTTTCTGGCCTTTCCATGATGGGAGACAGCAAGGATATTTTTGTTAAACGCTCAGCCCAATTGGGTCTAACCTATTCACCAAATCAGTTTCCTGTTGTGTTTTGGGATTTATTTGGGCAACAGGGTCACCCTGTTCGCACCACCATATCTGAAATGGGACCATTGCTGTTAGCGCGTTTATTGCAGCTGAACGATACGCAGGAAGGTGTTTTGAATATTTTATTCAATTATGCCGATAAAAATGGTCTTTTGCTTTTAGACATAAAAGACTTGCGCTCATTATTGGCAGAATTTGGTAGCAATAAAGATTTGCAGCAGGAAGTTCAGTCAACCTATGGCAATATCAGTTCGGCCAGCATAGGCGCAATTCAAAGACAGTTGCTAGTTTTGGAGAACCAGGGCGCGAACCAGTTTTTTGGGGAACCTGCACTCGATATTCAAGATTTTCTACGTAAAAGCCCTGATGGGCGCGGCGTAATCAATATTCTTTCCGCTGACAAGCTCATGCAGTCGCCCATGCTATACGCCACTTTTTTGCTTTGGCTGTTGTCAGAGCTGTTTCAGGTTTTACCAGAGGTCGGCGATCTGCCACAGCCCAAACTCGTGTTCTTTTTTGATGAGGCGCATTTGCTGTTTAACGATGCGCCCAAACCATTATTGAACGCGGTTGAACAGGTTGTGCGCCTCATTCGTTCCAAAGGGGTTGGTATTTACTTTGTAACGCAAAACCCACTGGATGTGCCTGATACTGTGCTTGGACAATTGAGCAACCGTGTGCAGCACGCGCTTCGTGCCTTTACACCGCGTGATCAGAAAGCGGTGCAGGCAGCGGCTTCAACATTCAGGCAGAACCCAGAGTTTAATACAGCAGACACTATTACGCAGCTTGGGGTTGGAGAAGCTTTGATTTCTATGTTGCTGCCAGATGGCACACCAGAGATGGTGTCTCGCAGTTACATCAAACCACCTTCTGCTCGGGTTGGGCCTGTCAATCCGCAGGAGCGCGCTGCGATTATGGCAAATTCTGGTCTTGGCGGAAAGTATAACACGCTGGTGGATCGGGAAAGCGCCTATGAGACACTTCTCAAGCGCCATGAACCACAACAAGCAGAAGGTGGAATTGGCGGTATGCTTGGCGGGTTGTTTGGCTCTGCCGTTGCATCAAGCAAATCAAAGCGGGCTGCACCTGCCTCCATGGCAGAAAAAATGGTGACCTCTGCTGCAAGAAGTGTCGCCTCCAGCGTGGGACGGCAAATTGGCAGTGCCATTATTCGTGGGGTATTTGGCGCCATATTCAAACGGTGAATTGATTGGAATAAGCTCATGCGGTGAGCTTATTTTAGTAGTCATTGCGAGCGAAGCGCGGCAATCCAGATAAAAATTAGGTAATTATATACTTGACAGACCCAATTAAAATGCGTAAAATTATCTTAACTTAAAAAGAGGTAAGATTATGATAAAGGCATTCAACAGTTTATTGGAATTGATTAAGGTATTTCCCGACGAACAAACTTGTATTGCGCATTTTACATCATTGCGTTGGGCTGTTAAAAAGTATTGCCCGAATTGCGGCGGTGAGAAAATATATCATTTTTCTGACGGTAAAACGCATAAATGCGGTATGTGCCGTAAAAAATTCAGCATTCGCGTTGGTACTATATTTGAAGACTCAAAAGTACCTTTTCAAAAATGGTTTATGGCTATTTATTTAACAACTTCTCACAAAAAAGGCATTTCAAGTATTCAATTATCGAAAGATATTGATGTTACACAAAAAACGGCGTGGTTTATGCTGCATCGTTTGCGTCATGCCAGCCAAACTAAATCATTCAATACGCCATCATTAGGCGGTTCAGGAAAAATTGTTGAGATTGATGAGACTTACATTGGTGGTAAAGAGAAAAACAAACACGCTCATAAACGCACCAAGGGAAGTCAAGGTCGCTCAACCAAAACAAAAGCCGCTGTACTTGGTATGATTGAACGCGGCGGCGAACTTCGTTCTTTTAAAGTGAACAATACTGCCGCATATTCGATTATGCCAATCATTGCCTCTAACATCAGTCACAACACAAATATTATGACTGATGAGGCGCGAGCATACAACCATTTGCCAAAATTTTATGCACACCAAACAATCAATCACAGCCAGCATGAATATGTTTGTGGATTGGCTCATACAAACACTATTGAGGGTGCATGGTCTCATTTTAAGC
>JANXWK010000051.1 GCA_025351165.1 Hyphomicrobiales bacterium
TATTCCATATTGAAGAAGCCTACACTAGGTATAAGACAGCAGACCGCAATCAAGACTCTATCAGAAAGCTAATTGAAAAGCGTGATACTGGCAAATTACAAAATCCAACAAAAGATGAAAAAAATCTTCTTGATAATTCCAGACCTATTACCATTAAAATGATTGGCTTGTGGGATACAGTTGCGGCAATTGATATGAAGTCACATAGTTTTTTTGACTCTAATTTACGTAGAGACATGCAAAATGTATTTCATGCAATTGCTTTAGATGAACATCGTAATGAGTTTTTGCCTATATTTTATACGCATTCATGGCAAAAAAATACTACTAATCCAAACAAACAACGTGATCGAGAACTTGTTGAGCAACGCTGGTTCGTTGGTGCACATGCCAATGTAGGCGGAAGCTACGAAAATAATGCTTTATCTCAGTTACCTTTAAAATGGCTACAACAAAAAGCAGCAGGACTTGGTCTTGCCTTTAGAAAAGTCTTAGTTGTTGACGATAAATCATACAGTGATGCAATAGCTGATTCATACACAGATTTTGTTGCTCCATTTGGGCGACTTATACAATTAGGGTATAAACATCTTTCTCCTCGCCACTATCGCACTATAGGTGAATCTATTGTTGAGCGAGATAATTACAAAATTCATATTATTAATGAAACAATTGATGAAAGTATATTCAGGCGTTGGCGCAAAGATTCTACATATAGACCAATAAATTTGATAGATTGGGCTAAAAAACATAAAGTTGACCCTGCTGGTCTTAATGGCCTGATTTGTGCAGAAACAGTGCAGGTTTTAGAGCCTAGTGTTTAGTAGCCCTCACTCATCATCACTCCTCCCGTTACTTTCCATCAGCACTTCACGTTTACCTGCATGGTTTGGTGCGCTCACAACGCCTTCATCCTCCATGCGCTCAACGAGTGAGGCAGCCTTATTATAGCCAATTTGTAACCTGCGTTGAATATAGCTGGTTGAGCATTTTTTATCACGCATGACCACTTTAATGGCCTGGTCGTATAAATCCCCGCCTTCTTCACCAAAATTGCCCTTGTCGAACACGGCAGTATCGGGTTGTTCCTCAGAGGACTCTTCCTCAGTTGTGACATCATCAAGGTAACTTGGCGGGGCCTGTAGTTTGAGATGCGCCACAACCTGTTCGACTTCCTCATCCGAGCAGAAGGGGCCATGTACACGACTGATGCGTCCGCCCCCTGCCATGTAAAGCATATCGCCTTGCCCCAAAAGCTGTTCTGCGCCTTGTTCACTCAAAATGGTGCGGCTATCAATTTTGCTGGTTACCTGGAAAGAAATGCGGGTTGGAAAATTGGCTTTTATGGTTCCTGTAATAACGTCTACAGATGGGCGCTGTGTGGCCATAATCACGTGAATGCCTGCTGCACGGGCCATCTGCGCCAAACGCTGAACAAGGCTCTCAATATCCTTGCCAGCCACCAGCATTAAATCTGCCATTTCGTCGATCAGTACCACAATATATGGCAATGTTTCGAGCGCGATATCTTCACTTTCAAATACTGCCTCACCTGAATCGCGATCATAGCCAGTCTGAACTATTTTTGTAATTGTCTCACATTTTTCCTTTGCTTCAAGTATGCGGGCGTTGAAGCCATCAATATTACGCACACCGACTTTCGACATTTTGCGATAGCGCTGCTCCATTTCGCGCACAGCCCATTTAAGTGCAACAACTGCCTTTTTAGGGTCTGTAACCACAGGGGTTAAAAGATGCGGAATGCCATCATAAATGGAAAGTTCGAGCATCTTTGGATCAATCATGATCAGGCGGCATTCTTCAGGGCGCAGCCTGTAAAGCAGTGACAAGATCATGGTATTAACCGCAACAGATTTACCAGAACCCGTTGTCCCTGCAATAAGCAGATGTGGCATGCGGGCAAGTTCAACAATCATCGGCTCGCCACCAATTGTTTTGCCTAGGCAAATAGGTAGGCGATATTTTGAACTCTCAAAATCTGCACTTGCCAGCATTTCACGTAGATACACTGTCTCACGCCTGGAATTTGGCAGCTCAATTCCAATTACATTGCGCCCCGGCACAACAGCCACGCGTGCTGCAATGGCACACATGGAACGCGCAATATCCTCTGCAAGGCCGATAACGCGTGATGATTTAATCCCTGGAGCAGGTTCTAGTTCATATAGGGTTACAACTGGGCCAGGTCGAATATTTATAATCTCGCCTTTGACACCAAAGTCTTCCAGCACGCCCTCCAGCAACCTGGCATTCTGTTCCAGAGCATCTTGAGAAATGATAACTCCTGTATTGGCCTTAGGCTCGGCCAGCAACGACAGAGGTGGCAGTTCATATCCGCCTTCACCAAACATCTGGCCTTGAGATTCACGTAAATCACGTTTACCCTGTTTAATTGCAGCTGCTGGCGCACTGACCCTTTCAGATTTTTCAAGCTCTTCAAAAGTTGGAATATCATCTCCAAATTCCGCCTCTCGCGATGGGGAGCGTGAGGGCATGCTGATGCGTGTTTCTGCCTCAAAAACAGGTTCAAGACGGTTGCGCTGTAGACTACCAATTTCCACATCGGCTGAATTGGGCACGTTAGGCCGCAAACGGGATAAATTAACAGCAGCCAATTTATCTGTAAGTCCAGACTTAAGGTCACCCGAAACTATAGTGCGCCATAACCGTTTTGAACCGGCTTTCAGTGTTATTAGAGTGTGAATAATAGCGCCAAGCGAGATAATGGCAGCATTTGGCTCATCTTCGCCTTCATGCTTTGACGGCTTAATGTAAGGCTCTCTCCCCCTTTTTGGCGCAATGACTGGTTCTTCTGGAACATGTTCTATGTCTCCATGACGTAAGCCTGCTGCAAAGCTCAAGGATAAGACACTTAAAATTGCCAGTGATAAACACGTCACGGCACTTGCAAAACCTGAATGCCCTAAAAACTGTTTGGGCAGAGCCAGAACAGCATCGCCAACTACACCGCCAAAACCCCCTGGTAAAGGCCAGCGATCAGTTTTTGGCAGGCTTGAAGCAACCCCAGCAGCTGCAATAATACCAAATATAAAGTTCAGGACCAGCAGTCTAAAACGGGGCAGGGCACGCCCACATACACAGCGCCAGCCAATGGACCCAAGTACAATCAGTAGTGCCAGGTTGGAAAGGCCAAAAATCTGCATCATCATATCTGAGGCGGCAGCGCCTGCAAATCCCAGCCAGTTTTTAATAGGTCCTGAAACAGCATTACTGAAACTTGCATCGCGCACATTCCAGCTGGCAAGAGCTAAGCTAAGAGGAAAAGCCACGATAATAAGGGCAAAACCCACAAGCTCGCGCGCCCAGCGGGCGAATATGTCGCGCAGAAAATCAAGAATAAAATGAGATTGTGAATAGCCAATTCGTGACGTGCGCATTGTTTAAACCTGAGTTTCAATGTAACTTTGTGCAAGTTTAGCTGTTAAGCAGTTAAGGGTGGTTTAACCTTATCCTTTTCACATGATATTTGAGTGTAATACTATGACTGACGAGACAACATTGAAAGTTGAAACTCCTAAAGCCCTGTCTCCAGCTGCACAGCGCGCTTTGAGCGAGGCGGCAGAAAGGCGTGCTTTGCGCGATAAACAAATGGCAGAGCTTAACACGCAAAAGGAAATTGATGGTCGTGGTGGCCTTGATCCTGTGCGCTACAATGACTGGGAAATTAAAGGCATTGCCTGTGATTTTTCCTGAATAAAACGAGTTCATTTTTTTGAAAAGTGTCTTCGGTCTGGTATTTTCATATTTAGTTGAACAGCATAAATTTATTACATGCTTGAAAGCAGCGCTTCTTTTAGTGCGGCAAAGCGGTCAGCTCTGTGTGTGTTTATTTTTAAATCTTGTTTTAAAATCCAGAAACCTTTTTTCAAACAAAAAATACGAGGCTGTTGCCAGCACCAGTGATATGGGAAAGACCAGCAGAAACTCTGCAATATCTGCTGGAATTCCAAAGGCATCAAGCTTTACAAAATGCTCAACAAGAAAACCAACAGGCAGATGCACAATATAGAGCCCATAGGATACCATACCAAGATAGATGAGCGGCTTTGTCTCCAGTAGATTGACGAACTTTGAACTGCCATTATTCAGCACCCAGATCATAAGTGTAGCCAACGAAATAACAGAAGCAATACTAACAACAATATAAGGTAGATGCAGCCAGTTTGTTCGCTCAAGAATTGGGTAAAATATCAATGTAAAGAATAGTGTAAGGGCTAATATTATTGATAATTTCTCGTGAACATATGGCATTTTGGATGGGCGCTGGATGGCAATCAATCCGCCTGCTGCCATAAACATAAATCCATTGGATGGCAGAATGTAGCTGGCTATTGCGCCCACCCCATATAATGATAACACTGCAGATATAAAAACGCATAACGCAATAGTCAGCCACAAAAATCGTACATGTTGCCTAACGGGCAAAATTAGCAATAATGGCGCAAAAAACACGTAATATTGCTGCTCAACAGCAAGACTCCATGTGTGCGAAAATTCAATCCAGCGATCGCGTATCAGGCTGATCGAAAAGTTTTGAACATATGAGACATACCATGGCCAATCCTGAAGGGTTTTTGAGCCAAAATATAGCGGATCAATCATCAAAAACAAGCCAAGCCACAGATAATAGGCAGGAAGAATTCGTAAAGCGCGCTGAACCCAAAAATTTTTGAGTTGCGCGGTTAGTGCGCCATCGCCTGTCTCAATCTTAACGCGAGTACGATGTAAAATGCCAGTAATTAGATAACCTGACATAATAAAGAACAAAAAAACTGATAATCCGCCAATATCTGTGCCTTTAATAGCAGAGTGGTGCAGAATAACAGCAAAAGCTGCTAATCCACGTAAACCGTCCAGTCCGCGAATACGGTATATTTTAGCTGTAATTTCTGGGCTGGCTTGAGGCGCAAAAATATAGGTGGCATCAAGGGCTGGACTTTGCCCAGTCTGGGTGATCATTATTTACTCAACTACTCAAATCATGCGTGAAATCAGTTTTGATGCTATCTTGAAATTGTTAATTTTAGAACGTCAAGCCCCTCAATTCCACCCTCAATTTCATCACCCCGCTCAAGACGGTTAACGCCAGCCGGCGTCCCTGTAAAAATAAGATCACCTGCCATTAGATGCATGTCCCTAGAGGCATAGGCGATGATCTCTGGAACCGACCAAATTAAATCCTGCACATCTTGATCCTGTTTAACAATACCATTTACACTGATGTAGATGCGCCCTTTAGCAATGTGACCTACCTGGCTTACAGGATGGATTGGGCCGCAAGGGGCAGAGTTGTCAAACCCTTTTGACCAATCCCATGGATGAGCATTTTTCTTGGCCAAATTCTGCACATCACGTTTTGTAAGATCTATGCCAATGGCATAGCCATATACATGTTTGAGAGCTTCGCTGGAATCAATTTGAAAGCATGAGCTGCCAATGGCAACAACCAGTTCGATTTCATGGTGAAGATCAGCAGTATTTGGCGGGTATTCCAGTGTAGCCCCGGTTTCCACAATTGTATCTGCAGGTTTCATGAAAAAAAACGGGGCCTCACGTGCAGGATCTTTGCCCATTTCACGTGCATGAGCCTCGTAATTGCGTCCAACGCAAATAATACGGCGAATTGGAAAGCGATTGCAGCTGTTTGTGATTGCAAGACTTGGTGTGATTGCAGGTGGAAAAACGAAATTCATGTGGATTGTGTTCCTGGTTTTATTCAATATGCAGCTATCAACACAGATAGACAACGAAAAGATTGTGTAGAGAGCATATTTAGACTATAACAGTTGCATCAGAGCTTTTTGCTTTGACGTCGCCAGCCGGCGCTCAACAGTAATATGGAGCCACGGCTAACCAATGGATTTCAATAAAACACGGTATATTCCCATGAGCAAACGCCGCCGTATTTATGAAGGCAAGGCGAAGGTGCTCTATGAAGGCCCTGAACCTGGCACACTTATCCAGCATTTTAAAGATGATGCAACCGCCTTCAACGCACAAAAACATGAAGTGATTGACGGTAAAGGTGTTTTAAACAACCGTATCTCAGAATATATATTCACAAATTTGAACAATATTGGCGTGCCAACCCATTTCATCAAACGGCTTAACATGCGCGAGCAGTTGATTCGTGAGGTGGAAATAATACCGCTTGAGGTCGTTGTGCGAAACATTGCAGCGGGTTCGCTGGCAACCCGCCTTGGAATAGAGGAAGGGACAACATTACCCCGCTCCATCATTGAGTTTTATTACAAAAATGATGCTCTGGGCGACCCGATGGTATCAGAAGAGCATATTACAGCTTTTGGCTGGGCAAATCCGCAAGAGATTGACGACATCATGGCGCTTGCCATCCGTGTGAACGATTTTATGACAGGCCTGTTTATGGGCGTGGGCATCCGTCTGGTTGATTTCAAGATTGAAACCGGTCGCCTCTATGAGGGCGAAACCATGCGCATTGTGCTTGCTGATGAAATATCACCTGACAGCTGCCGTTTATGGGATGCAAAATCCAATGATAAAATGGATAAAGACCGCTTCCGCAAGGATATGGGCGGCCTGGTTGAAGCCTACACCGAAGTTGCCCGCCGTCTGGGCATTTTGATGGAAAGCGAAAATGTTGTGCATACAGGGCCAAAACTGGTGGTTTAAGCATTTTTCAACAGTTGAATAATTTTAAATTGCGGTTAGGCCTTGTGTCTAGCCGCAATTTTAATACGTGAGGCAAAAATTAAATCTAAGCTTTTTGTTCTGATCCAGTTAAAAGTCGAAACATAAATGGAATCCATTCTGGTATTTCAAATCTTGGACTTTGCGGTGTTAAGGTTTGCTGTTGAAAGGAAGGTGCCTTGCTTTTAAATTGAGATTGTATTTTAATTTTCTGATTATTTAACCTAATTTTCATAGCGTCATCAAGCTTACCCTGTGCTTCTTGTAGCCGTTTTTTATCTGCGGATGACAATCTATGGCAGCTAAGAAGAATTGTATTAAGTTCCATATACTGTCTAGCTGCATTCTCACGATTTTGTTTATCGCGCATGTGTGTATAAAACTCATCGGCTTGTTTATGAAGCTCATTCGATTTTAAAGACCCCTTTTCAAATCGATTAGCTTGATAGAGACGCGACAAGCGTTGTTGATTCAAACCATCTAATATATTTGCAAGCGCATTCGCTTTTTCTATGGTTGCATTTACGTTTGCTTCACTACACATATCATTTATCGCAATTAGATTAGGTCTTTGCAAAAAACGAGACGTATTTTTAGATACAGCGTTTGAAAATTGATCAGTTAAAATATTTCGATTGTAATTCGCTGGTATACTTAAATCCGCTTTAAACCCATTTACCGCTATAGGCATAATATTCTTCCTTTAAATCACGTGCAAAACTCTTGATGATAGAAGCGCTAAGTGATCAACCTTACACCAGCCTTACAAATTTTTATAAAAAAGCATTTTCTAACAATTATTTTGTGCAAAAACCTGCAAAAACCCATACTGATTTTTTAAATAACTGCTATGTGAAGCTGAGAAGTTTGTGCTCTATCCTGTCTTACTTTACGAGTTGGTAAGATGGCATTTGCAGGATGGTCGTCATGCGCGGATTTAATCCACGTATACACGTCCCAGACTGCTTATGAAGCAAAGACGTGGATACCCGCGTCAAGCGCGGGCATGACGACTTCGTAAAACACCTATATTTTAAATACAAAATTCTTAACCCAGTTACACAATGAAAGTTAAGCCATGAAAGCCCGTATTACAGTTACCCTGAAAAATGGCGTGCTTGACCCGCAGGGCAAGGCAATTGAGGGCGCGTTAAAGTCCTTTGGCATTGATGGCGTTGGCTCTGTACGCCAGGGTAAGGTGTTTGACATTGAGCTTGGCGATTTAGGACAAACACAAGCAGATGATGTATTGAAACAGGCCTGTGAGAAGTTGCTGGCAAACACGGTTGTTGAAAACTACCATGTTGAGACTACTGCCTGAAAGTTTAAAAATGTTTCAGCTTTTGCAATTTATTCTTTTGGGGTTTTGTTTGGCTGGCTGCCAAACATCAAGCTTACATTTATCTTCGGAAGCAAGTTCGGCGCGTTTAGTGGGTGTCAATACCAATCAATGGACGGCTGAAAACCAGGATTCTGCATCAAATCGTTTAACCGTGTATGGATGCAACCCTTCAATTTGCCCCAAAGGGACTGCGGTAAGCTTATTGATTACAGATAGCACATTGGCTCAATATGGCTCAAAAACAATACTAAAAACCTTCACAGATGCAAAAGCAGATCTTGAAAAAGAAGGTGCGGTTTTTAGCTCAAACAACGCAGCACGCATAAAGGGATTTATGGCTTTCAACCGAGAGTATTATAAAACTTCGTCTGGCAATATAAAATTTCTCTCCTCATCAATTATTTTCACAAATAACACACAAGTGGTTATATCTGCTGCTTCCAATAGCTCAAAATCAGCCCGTAAATATCGTAACGAATTTGTTTCAAAGCTTCAAATTAAAGATGGCGGCTCGGCTGCTCAATAAGGTGATCATAGTATGAAAGCTTCAATTATTGTTTTTCCTGGCTCCAATCGTGAGCGCGACGTGGGGCGCGCATTGGAAAAAGCAGGTAGCCATGTTAGTTATGTCTGGCACGCAGAACATGAGCTTCCCATAGGCACAGATTTAGTTGTGCTACCAGGCGGATTCTCGTATGGCGATTATTTGCGCTGCGGTGCAATTGCAGCGCGTGCACATGCAATGGACGCAGTGCGCGCTCATGCAGCCAAAGGTGGTTTAGTGCTTGGCATCTGCAATGGTTTTCAGATTTTATGTGAATCTGGTCTGCTTCCAGGCGTTTTAATGCGCAATGAGCAGGTGCGGTTCACCTGTCGTTTTCAACATCTTCGTGTTGAACAAAATGATACTGCTTTTACCCGCGACTATGCCAGACATCAAACTATTAAAGTTTGTATTGCCCATGGTGAGGGCAATTATATTGCTGATTCTGAAACGATAAAACGGCTTGAAAATGAAAATCGCGTGGCATTCCGCTATTGCAATGAGGCTGGAATTATTGGTGGCGCCGCCAACCCAAATGGTGCAACCAATGACATGGCTGGTATTTATTCAGACAAGTTTAATGTGCTTGGAATGATGCCTCACCCTGAAAACCTGATTGATGCACTTGTTGGCGGCATGGATGGCCTGCCATTGTTTACTGGTTTGAACAGAGCAGCATAGGGTCTATTTTGTTATTAGCCGTTTGCCTGAGCCAGCCGCTTTTAAATTTGCCCCACCAAAAGGGCCAGCCTGACACTCAATGCTCAGTGTGCCTAAACCGCGCTCTGCATAAATAGCTTCGCGCATGGGCCCCATGAGCACCAGACGTTCAAGCGCATAGCGATACATCTCAATTCTATAGCACAAATCACGGTACACCCATTTATTCAGCGCAATATTTTCATCAATGCGCGCAAATGTGTCAAGCCGCTCTGCCTCTGTAAGGTCATGCACATGTTCAAGCGAACGGCGCCTTACACGGTCACCTTCAACCACGCGCGCATAGATTTGCTTAAAATCTGCAATCAGCAGTCGATCAGCTTCAATATCTTCTGCCAGCCTTCGAAACCGCGATGCAAGAGATTTGAACGGATCCCCGCTTAACAGCATATTAATGTAGATTTCTTTAACCGTGCCCGTTACCGGCGGCAAAATTCCATCTACCCGCATCTGAGCCATAAGCTCATCAAACCTGTTTTGAGGGAACTGCGGCATGAGAAAATGCCATGAGCGGTCTCTGAGTTCGCGCTCATCATCCGTTGTGCCGCCAAAAGACTGTGGTTCTTCCCGCCAGGCTTTTGCAGCCTGTGACAAAAGGGGCCAATAGGAGCTGTTGGTATATTGAGGCTTTGGTCGGCCAAAGTCCCCAGCAGTGTAACCGCAGGCAACAAGAGGAAAAGCAAGACAGGCCGCAATGGTAAAATTAGAAATATGTTTGGTACGGCACACGATGTTTAAGCTCTGCGCCGGCGCGAACGCACAGGGTTTAGGCTTTTTATGAGTTTTGGACATTCTTCATAGCGTTCATATCGCACACCGGTAAACAACAGGATTTTTGCGCCACCAGCTGGAATATCAGCTTGGACCGTTTCAACTGTTTTGCGGGGCATTGGTATTATATTGCCCATAAGGGGCTCCAAAATCTGCTACTGGATAGGTGTGCTTGATAGGTTCTATGCATACTATGTCGGATGGTTATGGTTAATTTTATCCTAAGATTTTTGAAGATAATTACTCAATCAAATCGAGAAAATGCCGCCCCTGTTTATCCTCAACTTCCACAAGCCATAAATCACTGTCAAAACGCTGTTCTTTGGCAATTTTTATTTCTATGTCCGGGCTGTCAAGTGTGAGGGCTTTGTGCGCGCGTGTAAACACCCTGTCCATTTGAGTGTTTAATGATTGAGGTGCAGGCATAAAAAGCATTGATTGCCCGTTTAAACAGTCAACTTTAATAAATATTGCACCAGCCTCTGCCGCTCCTCGTTTGCGGAGCATGGCAACGAGGCCTTCAACTTCTATACGCCTTATGTAGGCCATAACCCAGATATCAGCTCTTAATCTGGACATATAGTCTCTGCTATCAATCAATTTCTATTCCAGAAGAGGCGGATAGTTCTTTTAATACACGTCCATTTGGCTCGCCGCGTATGGCCAGTTTACGTTTTTTTTCAAACTGTTCAATAGCAGCTTTTGTAGTTGCACCATAGACACCATCTTCAACAATCGGGCCAAAGCCTATTTTATTGAGAGCTTTTTGTACTTTTAAATTTGTTTTTGATTTATCGTTTGTTGTGGTTGACGTTGCGTCTTTTATAAGAACAAGTAATTGATCTTTTAACGTCAGTTTTGAAGCTGAAACAAGTGTAAGTAGTTTCTCACTTGGTTCGCCTGTGACTGTTAGAGATGCTGCTTTTTCAAACTCGGTAATGGCAATTTCAAAACGGTTTGAGATCTGCCCGTCAATTGGCCCAACGTAAAAACCTCGGCGTGCCAATAGCCCCTGCAAATCTTTGATCAGGAGCGTCTGTTTTGCTAGCTCGGCTTCATTTTGCGTGTGCATATTCGCCGTCACACTGGCTCCTGCCAAGTTGGAAGGGCGTGCAGGTGGCAATGGCACACCAAGAATAGTATTGGCAGGAGCCACCGCAAAAAAAGGCGAAGGATGGCGTTCACTTTGTAATGATGTTGCATTGATGATGATTGCTCCGCCAAAAGCTAAAATCAGGCCTGTAACAATAAAGCGTGCGGGATTACGTATAAATCCCCCAGCAACTATTCGCAAAAGACTTGTTTGCCCAGCAAAGAGTCGTTTGATGCTTCCGCCCCAAAATGACATCTGGTCAGGTTTGGACTTTATTTTTTTTGCAGAAGAGCTGCGCTCATTGGACATGGAAATGGCTGAAGCTTCAGGCATGTTTCTTCACCCATGGATTTGACGCTGAAATTTGAGAAGTCTTGCGTTTAAAGTCCCTGAATTGACTTAGGTGTATAAGGTCTGTCCCACCTTGAATGGTTGATGCCCCCCCTAATGGGAAATGAACTTCAGCAATCGGTTTGCCACTGTCAGAAAACTTGATCTGTGTTAACCCACCCATTAATTTTGCAAGAATATGTGCAATTTCGAGTGATATGTGCAGACCTGCAACAGGTTTCGACTGCCAGCTATCCAAGACATCAGACATATTTTTAGGACAGGATAAAGTAAAGCAAAGTGTTGAATTAACAACAGAAACATCAACTTTAAGCGCAGAACCACGTGTTTTGGTGAGTAGGGCTACGGCTACAGTTGTCAATATCTGGCGGGCAGCACGCCTATCAACTGTCCAGTCAAGGTTATGCAGCACACCTGTCACGGAAAAATCAAGGGATGATATATCTAGTTTCAAGGCAATTTGCTCGCCCAACTGCTCCAGGACATCTTTTGGTGCAAGTACTTCTGGTGCAATTTTAAACACACCATTTTCCAACCGTGTCAAATCTATCAGATGAGTGACAACATCAAGCAGGTCCTTGCTTGAGCGGTGTATAATCTGCCCATATTCTGCGATTGCACCAGCTGATTTTGGTTGTCTTGTCAAATCGCTCAAAAGTTCAGAAAAGCCCATAATGGCATTTAAGGGTGTACGCACATCATGACTAATCTCAGAAAGCAGTTTTGCGCGGGTGAGTGCATCATTTTCAGTTAAGGGCTTTTCCCCTGTTTTGGAAGCCTGAAAGCTTAGGTCTATAGTATGCTGTGCAATAACTTCGCGCAGCATTATTAAACATGTTCCTGTTCCTGCAACAGAAATTGGAATAATGCGTGCTGTAAAAAGTGCGTAGCACAGAGGCAGAGTCGATGTCTCAGTTTCTCCCGTCATCAGGCGAAGGGGCAGATCTGTTCTAGGTTCATGTGACTGGCTGCATGCTATCAAAAATGCTGGACGATCAACAGGATGAAGACGTTCAAAAAGCCCGCGACCAAGAATAAAAGTGTCTGATGTACCTAAAATTTTATTGATATTGACACCAACGGATGCAACCCGACCACTTTGGTCAACAATAAGGGCAAGCTCATCACTCGTTTTGAGTGCAAGGGTGTCTATGATGCTATGCTGATGCTCCGATGTGGTTTGTGCCGCCTCATAAAACCTTAGTCTGTAAAGACCAAAACTGATCTGAACAAATAAAGGAATGATGGTGAGAAAGCCAGGACCTGGAAGCAACCCTGTCGGGGATATGTCCCAACCAGAAAGAAACACTCCAGAAAATATGAGCATTCCTAAGGCACTAAAATGTGTGCCTGCACTTTTATATGCTTGTTTTGGTGCAAAAATCAGGAGATCAACAAAGCTTAGAATGATGAGTATCAGTGCGATACCGCTGCCTAAATCAGAAGACAGACCCCAAACTATAAAAGAAAATGTCACAAAAAATTGAAGTTTTAATGCCCTGAAAGAATGGAGACCGTTGGCAAAGACTAAACCAATGACTGGTGGCATTAGCAAAATGCTGGCGCTCAACAGGATTGGGGCTGATTTCAAATGGCTTGATATGAGGATGAAAGGCAAAATCACAAGTGCTGCGCAGATTGAGAAACTGCGTGAACGCGAAAATGCATCATTAGCCCATATTTTGGCAGATATTAATGTTATGAATGCGTTGACAGTACGAGTAATGTTCAAACTTTGCACATAAGGGTCATCAGGCGATGATGGGGTTAAATCCAATTCTGGATCAGCTGATGCATTTTTTACAAACAATACCTGATACTCGCTTTAAACTCAACACTCACTGTACAAGTAACACTATGAATGGGTCAGGCTTAAGTTAACCCTAATAGATGCTACTATTCATAGAGCTATGAGATAAATTTAAGGCATTTATATCAATATTTAACAGCTATGGTAAAGAGGTTGTGAAGAGGGTACGCTATTCCGCCAGTACCCGTGTCGCTGGAAAAATAACCTCTGCCAGTGTTCCCTCATTTGGCGTGCTTTTAATATTTAGATTGGCACGGTTTGCCTCTACCAATGCCTTTGTAAGTGGCAGTCCCAAGCCTGTACCACCGCCGCGCCGTGTGACAGACACTTGCCTGAAAGGCTGCATTGCAGCCTCCAGTTCTTTATCATTCATGCCAATACCGGTATCGCGCACACGGATCACTGCCTCGCCCTCATCGTTAAGTGCTGTGGAGACAACAATCTGCCCCCCTGGCTGATTGAATTTGGTTGCGTTTGATAGCAGATTGAGCAGTATTTGCTTGACTGACCGCGCATCTGCAACAACGGATGGCAGCTTTTCGGTAACATTCATACGGATGATAACTTTTTCACGTGATGCCTGGGGCTGCATCATGGAAACACAATCCTGCAAGACAAGATTGAGATCAACGCTTGTAAATGAAAGATCAGCCTGCCCAGCTTCAATTTTTGAAAGGTCCAGCAGATCATTGACAAGGCTAACTACATGCCCACCAGAGCGATGAATATCGCCCAGATATTCCTTGTAGCGTTCATGTCCGATTGGGCCAAGCTGTTCAGTTTGCATAACTTCGGCAAAACCGATAATGGCGTTCATGGGTGTGCGGATTTCATGGCTGATTTTAGCCAGAAAGTCTGATTTCATTGCGCTGGCCCGTTCTGCCGCGCGACGACTTTCTGTCAGCTCAGCCTCTGCTTTTTTCCAAGCTGTAAGATCACGCAACACTGCACAGAACTTGCCATTTGCATGTTCTGATATGCGGCCTAAAGTCATGAACAGGGGAATACGACCACCCTTTTTCTCACGTCCTGTAACTTCTCTGCCATCGTTCAAAAGTGAGGCAACACCGCCAGATTTTACACCATCAAAATAATCCATTGCGGCTGCATGGCTGTCGCCAGTTAGAAGGGCAGAGAGGCGTTCGCCAGCCATCTCATTTTGAGATACTCCAAATAAAGCTTCTGCGGACCGGCTCAAACCAATGATACGGCCTTCACTATCAAGCGAAATGACACCATCAGTTGCAGTATCAAGGACAGCGCGCATTTCATCGCGTTCACGTGTTGCTTCACGAAGCCGCTGCTCTAAACCTAGAACTTCGCTTTCACCTTGGCCCAGATTTGAGGCAGGCTGAGACATTAAACCCAGTTCAACAGGTTCTTTTTGCTCAATTGCCATAGCGCGCTTGAATGATATGAGAGTTGCAGGTTCTCCGCCAAATTCGATCGTTTGAAGATGAGCTGCTACAGGCAATATCTCATCACTGCGTGCTCGAAGTTTTACCTCGCTTATGGTCGTATCATCAACGGGGGGCTTATTTCTGCTTTCAAACAGGTTTTCAATTGCATTTTCTGCAATAAATTCCTCAAGACTAATGTAATCCAGAAGATCAAGCAGCGTTTTGTTAAGAAATACTGGTATCTCGTTCTGAATAATTAAAACACCAATAGGTAACCTGTCGAGAATGGAAATGTCCCCAATTGCAGGTGATAGGATTTGTGAGCCTTTTGAGGGGATAAGAGTTTCATTACTGTTTTCTTTTTTTGCATCATTTTCCCAGGCTTTCATGTCTGGCTGGACTGCAGGTGTATCAATTGGTTTTTCATCCAGCACAGGCACAGGCGCACCAAGAGCTTTTGCAATTTCCCTGAACGCGTTGCGCTCGGATTGACTGAGACGTTCTGCACGTTCTGCTTTAAAAGCATTTATTGCCGTACTAATGACTTCCTTGCGGTCATTATCCATAGCAGGAGGATCTTTAGAAACTTCAAGGTGTTGAATGTCAGTAACCTTGTCAAAACGTATGAGTCCAAATCCCCGAAACCCCCGAAACTCACGTGCCTGGGTTAATACGGGTAAACCGGAAAGTTCAACACTAACCTGCTGACTGCGGTTCAGCGGCCATAATAATGTGATGCCCTGCCATGTTTGTCTGGTTGCCAACCGCTCAATCAACTGTTCAACGCCAACCAATCCAAGTTGGCTGCCAATTTCCGTAAAACTGCGGCCTGTAAAATCAGTGTCTCTTAAACTGAAAGCCTGTTTGAGCTGGTCTGAGACACTGGTAATTTTTAAGTCAGCTCCAGTTTCAAATACAAATCTAACAGGACTTTTTGAATCTGTGACACCTTCAATGGATTGCACCTTGGCACGTTCGGGCGTGATTTGGGTTTTGCCATCAATTCTGTCTACAACGCCAGACCAGCGTGATGGCGACCGTTTCCGCTCACGTGATATCAGCATCAAGGCTTCTGTCTCGTTATTTAGAACAATACGCTGGCATAAGCACGTAATGGTCTCGCTCTGCAGCCCTAAAAACAGACGAAGACGTTCCACACGGGGGGGATCCTGCAAGCCCATAAACTTGCCAAGCTCTGCAATTTTTGCAGTAGATTGAAGTGCAGGCCCAAAACGACGTCCTATCAGCTCTGCCTCATCAAACACGTTGAACAGTCTCAAGGCAGGTCTGGATGCTGCCAGAATTCTGCTGCCATCCAATGCCCATAGCATGATAACTGCATGATCAGTATCAACAGTGTTCAGCTTTTCAGCAGGGACAAGATCATTCAGACTTTTTACCATTACAGACCAACCACCTGTTCAGTACCGTATGCATCGAGCTTACGAGCTGATTTTTTTGTTTTTACAGCTATTGCAGCTGTATTTCATAAGCTTAACAAACCATTAATACGCTTTTATGGAAAGATCGTCCAGACTTGTCTGGCTATAGCCATGATTTGAATCATAACATCGTTAATATACGCCGTTTTTATAAAAACACTTCAAATCCCCTTTGAAAGCGTTTAATCAGGTTTTTAGAATTCAAACGCTATTGTCCAAGGAGTGCCCTATGTCAGGCAGACAGTTTATTTATCACATGCGCGGCCTTTCCAAAACATATCCGGGGGGTAAGCAGGTATTAAACAACGTGCATCTTTCCTTTTATCCAGATGCCAAAATTGGAATTCTGGGTGCAAATGGTGCGGGTAAATCCACGCTTCTTAAAATTATGGCAGGTATGGACAAGGAATGGAGCGGCGAGGCCTGGGCAGCTGAGGGTGCACGCGTTGGCTATCTGCCACAAGAACCTAAACTGGATGAGACCAAATCCGTCCGCGAAAATGTGATGGAAGGCGTTGCCGAGCAGCAAGCCATTATTGATGAATATAATGCGCTGATGATGGATTATTCCGACGAGAACGCTGAAAAAGCCGCTAAATTGCAAGATGTGATTGATGCCAAAAACCTGTGGGATTTGGACAGCAAGGTCAATCAGGCAATGGATGCATTGCGCTGCCCACCAGATGATGCAGATGTGTCCAAACTTTCAGGGGGTGAAAAACGCCGCGTAGCCCTGTGCAAACTGCTGCTCTGGCAGCCAGAACTCTTGCTTCTGGATGAGCCAACCAACCATCTGGATGCTGAAACAACCTCTTGGCTGGAAAACCATTTGCGTGAATATCCTGGTGCCATTTTAATCGTAACCCATGACCGCTATTTTCTGGATAATGTTACAAGCTGGATTCTGGAGCTGGACAGAGGGCAGGGCATTCCATACGAGGGTAACTATTCCTCATGGCTGGGACAAAAGCAAAAACGCCTTGCCCAGGAAGGCCGCGAGGATCAAAGCCGCCAGAAAGCGCTTGAGCGTGAATCCGAGTGGATACTCTCCTCTCCAAAAGCCCGGCAGACCAAGAGCAAAGCGCGTATTCAGCGTTATGATGAGCTGGTCGCAAAATCGCAGGATCGCTCTATCAGCCAGGCGCAGATTGTTATTCCAATTGCTGAGCGTCTTGGCGCAAATGTGGTGGATTTCACAGGGTTGTCCAAAGCCTTTGGTGATCGTCTGCTGATTGATGATCTCACATTCAAATTGCCACCAGGTGGTATTGTGGGCGTTATTGGGCCAAATGGTGCTGGTAAAACAACCCTTTTCCGTATGATTACACAGGTTGAAAAGCCAGATGGTGGCTCAATTAGCGTTGGCGAAACCGTGCAGCTTGGCTATGTTGACCAGAGCCGCGACAGTCTGGATGATAAAAATACAGTCTGGCAGGAAGTGACAGGCGGTACAGATATTATTTATCTTGGCAAAAAAGAGATAAATTCACGCGCCTATTGCACAGCATTTAACTTTAAAAGTGGCGATCAGCAAAAGAAAGTCGGCATGTTGTCAGGCGGTGAGCGCAACCGCGTGCATTTGGCAAAAATGCTTAAAAGCGGCGCCAATGTGCTGCTGCTGGATGAGCCAACCAATGATCTGGATGTAGACACGCTGCGCGCCTTGGAGGAAGCCTTGGAAGATTACGCAGGCTGCGCCGTTATCATCTCGCATGATCGCTGGTTTCTGGATCGGATTGCAACGCATATATTGGCCTTTGAGGGCGATAGCCACGTGGAATGGTTTGAGGGCAATTTTGCCGATTATGAGGAAGATAAAAAACGCCGTCTGGGCGAAGACAGCGTGCAGCCAAAGCGGATTAAATACAGGCAGTTCACGCGCTAGGAGAAGATAAAATTTCATTAGTATTTAATTTTACACTAATTGTTTGAGGCCAAAAATGAGCAAAAGACTGCGTGATCCCGTTCATGGCCTCATTGTATTTGATGACACTGTACAAATAGATATGCTTGCGTGGCAGTTGATTGATACTCCAGAATTTCAAAGATTGCGAAGAATTAGGCAATTAGGCGTTTCAGAATTTACCTTTCCTAGTGCTGTGCATACAAGATTTGCTCACTCTATAGGTGTTTTTCATAATGCTAGAATACTTGTGGATGTAATTAAAAGAGAAATGGCTCGGAATAAACAAATATTTGAACCCGCACTCGCGGAGGTTGCCCTAATAGCCGCACTTTTGCATGATGTTGGGCATGGTCCGTTTAGCCATACTTTTGAAACAGTTCAGTCCTCGCGTGATGTTAAAAAATCACATGAAAAATGGACTTCTGAAATTATTAGTAATCCAGATGGCTTTATCAAACCACTTTTAGAAAACTACACAGCAGGTTTTTGCGAAAAAGTTGCAGCTATATTTGAAAAAGATGACCCTGAGGATATATATCATGCAGTGGTATCAAGCTCTTTTGATGCTGACCGTCTTGATTATTTAAGGCGTGACAAGCTCATGACTGGCACGGGGGCTGGTGCAATAGATTTTGATTGGCTAATTGATAATATTCGAGTTGCGGAAATTGAAATGGACGCGCCAGATGAAGCTCCAACTGTATCTCGCAAAGTCGCAACGTTTTGTTTAACAGCTAAAGCGCTTCCCGCAGCTGAACAATTTTTGCTAGCTCGATATACACTTCATCAGCAGGTTTATTTTCATAAGGCAACTCGTTGTGCTGAGCACATGATTGGTAAGCTCTTACGCGCAATATCAAAACATGTATGCGCTAAAAACATTGAAAAGGTGACAGGGTTAAAAAAATCAAACCCACTCATTTGCTTTTTTAGTAAGGATGGTGGAACTGTTTTCAATTATCTTGCTTTAGATGATTCACTTATTATTGGTTCATTGGAACAAATGTCTAAGGCAGATGATAAAACAATTGCAGACTTATCATGTCGCATGTTGAATAGAAAGCTGTATAAAACTTTTGACCTTGCAGAAGTTGGTGTAGATAATGGTAAGCAGAGAGCAAATAAACGTCGAATCGAGCAACTTTTTTTAAAAAAAATTGAGGAAGAAGTTGTGATGTTAGATGATAAGGCATCAATTGGTATATATTCTGAAATTGGTGGGGATGATGCAAAAATGCACACAAAATTACATATATTAGATGGTGCAACTCCAGTAGAAATTAGTAAGCTTTCTGATTTGATACGCGCTCTAGAAAATAAGAAACCATTTACTCGGTTTTATTTTGAAAATACTGAAGACAGAGATAAAGCCAGAATAAATATGCGAGGATAGTAAATTGAAACATGAACCAGAAAAATATGTTGCAGCAATAGTAGCCGCCGCTGGTGGTCGGATTGTGAGCCGTATTCGGATGCAAAAGATTGCCTACCTATTAGATCAATTAGGTATGGGCAGTGAATTTGAGTATACGTATCATCACTATGGTCCATACTCTAGGGATCTTGATAATGCAATTCTCGATGCAGAAGCTTTTGATTTAGTTGAAGAAAAATTTCAACACAGAGTAACTGATGGTGCTAAATATAGTGTATTTGAAAGCAGTAAACCTTTTGAAGAGAATATTTTTGGTTCATCAATCCCAAAAGGTAAAGATTTAATAAAAGATTTTTCTAAAACAAATGTAACCGTATTAGAGTTGGCTGCAACTGCCCATTGGTTGCTTGAAATTGAAAAAGTATCTAATTGGCAAGTTGAAATTAAAAATCGTAAAGGTTCTAAAACAGAGAGTGGTCGTTTAGAAGAGGCCATTGAATTATTAAAAAAAATTAATCTTAAACCAAGTATATCAATAAGTGCTTAATTGCAAACTTTGGGAAGCCTACTCTGGCAGCAATAGATGATATTAGTATTAAATCAACGTTGCTAGACGACAATAGCTTATCCATTAATCTTATGAGTGTGCAACCTGTATCAGTACCACTTTTATGGTATCCACGCCTTGCCAAGGTAACATCTAAGTAGCGTTCTGCTTATAAGTTAGCAGAAGATTTCATAGCGTTCATTAGTCTGAAGCAGACGTTCGTTCAAGCATTGTGCAACAGATGTAATATGCGCAAAACTGCCTGCAAATGCACTGCCATCAACGGGCAACCAGCCCAAAATCATGCCTGACGTAAGGAATGCAGGTCATAGCATCCTCATTCACAGGATCACAATTTGGAAATCGGTACAAAACGTCCGCTTTCGGCTTTTTGCAAAGGTTTGCGCAAAGTGCTGGTTGGTTGCTGCAGGGGTTGAATAGTTTTTAGATCAGCCGTTCGGCTGTTGGTGTTCACGCGGAATAAACTGTTTATTTCCACTATCATTGCTGCTGATTTGGGAGCAAGGGTTCGTCCGCGCTGCATTGTGCCCAAAGCTGCTGACATAAAACCAGATTGTCCAGAACTCTGCTTTTTTGGAACAGGCACAGTATTATTCTGTGCAATCTTTGCATCTGATATTGGCTCAAGGCCAGGAAGTGGCTTGATAGCTGCATTTTTATGAGCGTGTTCCATAATGCTTTTCCAGGCAATTGTAGGCAAAAACCCGCCTGTTACCTCGGCTGTGGGTGATGCATCATCATTGCCAAACCACACCGCTGCCACGTAATTGCCCGTATAGCCAACAAACCATGCATCCTTATAGCTGTCTGTGGTGCCGGTTTTGCCAGCGGCCCGCAGATTTGGCATGTAGCCCTGGCGCCTTGCAGTGCCTTCTTCTACAACCTTGTTCAGCATAAAATTCATGTCAGACACAATCTGAGAATTCAAAACCTGTACAGGTTGTGGGCCATCTGCCTCAAACCTGTAAACTGTTTCACCCGCGCTGTTTCTAACCTCTGTCGCGCAATGCGCTGCAATGCGCTGCCCACCATTGGCAAAAGCGGAATATCCTGTGGCCTGCCCAATAACCGTCATTTCTACAGTGCCAATTGGCATGGTTACATCATTGCGCATATCACTAGCAGCGCCCATTTTTTTCACAATATCAATGACCTGAACACGGCCAGCTTTGGCGTTGCCATGGCCAATATCAGTTATAAGCTTGACGGGAATAGAATTGATTGAGCGGGCCAAAGCACTCCATAGTGGCACAGCGCCAGCATAGCTATGCGCATAATTGGATGGACACCAACGCCCTATGCATACAGGACTGTCCATAACCGTAGTCATTGGGCGGTATTTACCACTGATAAGTGCGGCTGCATAAACATAAGGCTTGAACGACGATCCTGGCTGGCGCAGCGCATTTGTGGCACGGTTAAACTGGCTTGTGCCATAATCTCGCCCGCCAAATATAGCCCGAACTGCGCCATCTGGCTCCATAAGCACGGCAGCGCCCTGGCTAACGTTTTTTGCCTCACCATATTCACGCAAAACTGCTTCCATGGCGTCGTCTGTTTTTTTTTGTAAATCAGGATCAAGTGTTGTCCAAACAGACAATATGCGATCTTTGCCAAATCTGCCCTCGTCTGAAAGGCGTTTGATTTCATCAAAAGCATAGTCCAGAAAATATCCAGCTTCCTGTCTGTTTGCAATGTTAAGGGGAGTGGCAGGGTTTTGCCGTGCTGCATCTGTCTGGCTCTCAGTTAAAAAACCGGCATTTACCATATTTGTGAGTACATCATTGGCGCGCGCTCGTGCAGCAGCCAGATTGACATGGGGTGCATATTTTGTAGGTGCTTTGAATAAGCCCGCCAGCATGGCAGATTCTGAAAGAGACAAGTCTTGAACCTTACGGCCAAAATAAAATTCAGCGGCGGCCTGCACACCAAAATTACCAGCTCCCATGTAGGCGCGGTCAAGATAGAGCTTGAGAATTTCCTGCTTTGTAAGTCGCATTTCCAGCCAGAAAGCCAGATACACTTCTTTTATTTTTCGCTCAATAGAGCGCTCATTGGTTAAAAATAGATTTTTGGCTAATTGCTGCGTAAGCGTAGAGCCGCCTTGTGTTATGTTTCCTGCACGCGCATTAACTGTTGTCGCACGAGCCGTACCAATAAAATCTATTCCAAAATGGTCAAAAAAACGGCGATCTTCTGTGGCGAGCAGGGCTTTAACCAAATCGTTGGGAAGATCTTCAACCTTTACAGAGTCATTGTGGCGAATACCGCGCTTACCAATTTCGGTCCCGTGCCTGTCCATAAAAGTGATGGCAAGATCTGTTTTCTTAAGCCAGTTTTCATTTTGAACAGCGTTAAAGGCAGGAATGGCAAGTAAAAGCGCAGCAATTGCAGTGCATGTTCCAAGGGTAAAGCTTTCACTTAATACATTTACTGCAAATTTTTGAAAACCTGTAATGCGCAGTCTGTCGAACAGGGTGCAGTAATCTGCAAAATACCCGTTTACCCCCCGTAGCAGATTGTAAGGCTTAAATTTTACAGCAGAAGTAATATCAAGCCACGTACTTTTTATATGCTTTGAAAATGAGGTCCGGCTTGGTTTTGGCATAAAATTACCATTAATAATTTGTTAATGTTCCATTTGAACGCCTATATTAAATTTAGCAATAGTATTTGACTGAGTTGAGGCTTTAAGCGGGCTTAATGTTTGGTTAAGGTTAACATCGTCATATTACTGCGACAATTTTACACAGGTTCATGCTTAAAAATTTAGGATAGTTATCTCATACGGAAAAGGAGAAAAAACATTAATACTTTTAATTCGCAGCAGCCATTTTGGAAAACTACCAAGCTTGAAGACATGACGGAAGCGCAGTGGGAGAGTCTGTGTGACGGGTGTGGACGCTGTTGCCTTGTAAAACTGGAAGACGAGGATAATGGTAAAATTCTTTACACGGATGTTGGCTGTACCTTGTTTGATGCCGATACATGTAAATGCAGCGACTATACTAACAGGCAGAAAAAAGTGAACGACTGCGTACGTTTAACACCAGATACGGTTAGAAATCTGGGTTGGCTACCTAAAACCTGCGCCTATCGCCTGGTTGCAGAGGGCAAAAGTTTAGCGCCGTGGCACAGACTGATATCGGGCTCAGAAACATCCGTGCATGAGGCAGGAATTTCTGTACGAGGGCGCATATCAGGCTCTGAAGATGATACGAGCATAGAAGATCAAATTTCGCGTATTGTATCCTGGCCCAACCAATGGCCTAAAAAATCAAAATAAATTATTTATGAAATTATCCCTATATAACGATTTAATTCCTTGACACCGTCACGCTTGTTGGGTATGTTTAATACATGCTCCAGAATAATGATTTTTACACGAACTCAGGTTCGACGTTTTTTGATATTTTGCCTAAACATACCATCCTGCAGGGCAGGCATTATAAAGCACGTATCCATATCGTTGCTTTGTCATGTGTACATTCTGGGTGGTTTGCATCCTGTGTCTTCAATCTCGAAGGGGAGCAGCCTGTAACATCAGCCCTGTGCGCTTTATCAATTTCCAACGACAACAATATACCTTGCCGTTGGTCAGTTCACGTCAATTTTTGCTCCGTCTACAATACAGTTGAGTTTAATTAAAGCGTAACCAGGGAGGAAATGGAATGTTGGGTGAGATTTGTAGTCCTGTCGCAGCGCCTGATCTGGCAAGGACAATCAAGGTCCAGGCCAAAAAGGGGCAGATCAAAAAAACACAGGTCAAAAAGCCCTGCATGTCTAAATCCCGCATCAAACGAACTAAAATAGTTGAGCGACTATGGAATGCAGCTGAATTACAGGTTTGTGAAATTGAAGAGCGGCTTCAAATCATAGATTCTACGAATATCCAGTTTGAACGAGATGCTCGCTCATTAGGTTTACTTGCAAAGTTTTTAAAAGAGTTGGTGAGCCTGGAAGCTATTATGAATGCAGCAAAAAATTCTGCAAAAGTAGAAATTGAGGCAGAAATTGAAAACAAGGATGTTCCCCCCAGAAATCTTGAACAGTTCCGCCTCGAGCTTGAAAAGCGCCTTGATGCAATGCGCAAAGGACGGCAACCTGCAGCAACTGGTGACACTCCTGAATCCGCGTTGGCTGGAGGCGCTGCTGGATGATTTTGAAATTTTTGGGCGTGATGATCAATTGCCTGCACCATTTGCCTCAGGGCAGCCTTGGACAACATGGTTGATTTTAGGGGGCAGGGGTGCAGGTAAAACCAGAGCTGGCGCAGAATGGGTGAAAGGCATGGCATTGGGCCGCGCATTTTATACGGATAGACCTATAAGCCCCATAGCGCTGGTTGGTGAAACATTTAGCGACGTGCGTGAAGTTATGGTGGAGGGCGTATCAGGCATACGCGCCATTCACCGTAACGATGAACGCCCTGAATGGCAGGCCAGCCGCCGCAGGCTAGTCTGGCCAAATGGCGCAATTGCGCAGGGATTTTCAGCAGAAGACCCTGAAAGCCTGCGTGGACCACAATTTGCTGCCGCTTGGTCTGATGAAATGGGCAAATGGAAAAACCCAGATGCCACCTGGGACATGCTGCAATTTGGCTTACGCCTAGGAACAAACCCACGCCAGGTTGTAACGACGACACCACGTTCAATTGCTCTTTTGAAGCGGTTGGCTTTTGATAAGACAACAATTGTAAGCCGCGCCACAACCCGTGATAACGCTTTGCATCTGGCACCAAGCTTTTTAGAAACCGTGGTTAAACGCTATGCTGGCACAAGATTGGGTCGTCAGGAACTGGATGGTGAATTTATCGAAGATCGTGCTGATGCGCTCTTTCCCCGTCAAATGCTGGAAGAGTCGCGCAGTGACGAAGCCCCCAGTTTGCAGCGTATTGTGGTGGCAATTGATCCCCCAGCAGGAGGTAAACGCGGCGGTACATGCGGTATAATCTGCTGCGGGATAAGCGAGAACGGCACTGTTTATGTGCTGGATGATGCAAGTATTGAAGCCGCACGCCCAGATCAGTGGGCAGCAAAAGCACTCGCCCTCTACCATGCGCGCAAAGCCGATGCGCTGGTGGCAGAAATAAATCAGGGCGGCGATATGGTGGCAAATGTCATACGCTCAATTGACACAAGTGTACCCATGACCCCAGTGCGAGCAACGCGCGGCAAACACATACGGGCTGAACCTGTGGCCGCGCTCTATGCGCAAGGCAAGGTAAAACATGTGGGTGCGTTTCCAGAATTAGAAGACCAGATGTGTCTGTTTGGGCCAGATGGTTTGGCAAGCGGTAAAAGCCCTGATAGACTGGATGCACTTGTTTGGGCAGTGACATCGCTGGCATTATCGGGAGAGGCTGGAACACCAAGGGTGCGGGGGGTTTGAAACGGAGTAAAGATATTTTATAATGTACCAAAACGAGACGCTCTACACTTATTGTATTTTTAGTTTGTAAGTGTATGTTGTCTTAGATGGTATCTCGTGTAAGTAATCGCGGAGATTCACATGTTAGTAGCGGATGACAAAGTTCCAATGACTTGGCAAAAATTTTTGATGATAATTGCTGTTGGCAAAGCTGCTATTGGAGGAGCTGGTTTAGCATTGGCTATTCTAGGAGCTTATAATATTGCTTCAGCTGTATCAGCACACGATTGGCTTCATGCTGTTCAACAGTCATACGCATTTGACGCGTTTGCTGCTGTAGGTGGTGCAGTAGGTGCGACATTAAAAATTATTCTGAGATAAAATATCATGGAAATAATTTTGAAGGCTGCTTTTGTTCCAGTGGATACAAATCAGCTTGGAATATTTTATTTTGTTTGGATGGCATTATACGTTGTAATTAATTTTACGTGGGACTATCGTTCGCCCCATACACCAGATTTTCATATTGCACACATTAGTGAAAAATTAC
>JANXWK010000052.1 GCA_025351165.1 Hyphomicrobiales bacterium
CCCCCCCCCCCCCCCCCCCGAGTTCCTGAAAGGCAATAGCTAACGCCATATTTGCTGGCCCAAAGCCAACACCAATGCAATCATAAATCATATAATTTCCATTCAAATAGTTTATGGATCAAGTCATAAAACTGTCATAATTTGATTTTGCTAGAGCAGATTTGACTGAGTGTCAACGATATTGCCATCTGCCTTCCAACCGTTGATAAACGTTTTCTTGTTTTTATTCATGGTAGCGGTTTACAAGCTTTGGCGCGGATTTTAGGCTTGAGCCTGATCTGGATCGCATTGAGGCTTTATCGACTGAACGAGCTGCTTTGTGGCAACGGGTGGATAGCGCCAGCTTTTTAGACCGCAACGAGAAACGCCAGGCTGTAGGCTATGGGGCGATAGGAGCAAGCGCGACGCCGAGCTTATGCGAGGGAGAAAGAAATGAAGGAGCAGGCGTTGAAGCCGAGATTGCTGTTGTAGATATGGCAAATGAGGCAGGGGTGGATGATGCACAGGCTGCACCTGTTATTGATCCCGAAGCCGAGATCAACAGGCTCAAAGCTAAACTCTATGATCTGCACATCAAATACCAAGGCCAGCCACGAGATGATGCAGGAAGATTTTCGTTTGGAAGGGGCGCAACAAGTAACCCACCACCCAGCTCGAGTGGCAACGCACTTAATCCCGCAAGCTCAGGCAGTGTGCAGGTAGCAGTAGCACCAATCCAAGGCATAGGAGCTGGCACAGGTAGCCGGCCAAGCCCGAACGATGCCTTACCCCAAAACGCTATACTAAATGGTGATGAGGCGAACTTAGTTCTTGTCGGAAGTTTTGACGGAACAGGCTATCCGATTAACTTAATGGATGAAAAAGTAAAAGGCGGGCATACTATTGAAGACCATGTTGGTAAAAGTGATGAGCAGCTAGTTACTGGAATTTTACAAGAAAAAAGAGAGGGGTTATTTTTTATCCATTTTCAACAGTTTGACGGGAGTTTTACAAATTTAGAGTCGGCAACAAAATTAGTGAATACCACTATTTCACGTAATAGCGGCGATGTTATAAATTTTATGGGAAGTAAAGAAGATCGTATTGCATTAACATCTATGTTTGGTTCAGTTACTGGCAGAGAAGTTTATATGAAGACGCCACGCTCGGAGCCGCATGTCAGAGAAACTTATAATGTTAAAGTTATATTAAAAAAAGATAAAAATAATGGTTTTTTTGTTTTAACAGCTTTTCCAACCAATCAGAATTGAGGTTCATTATGAAAAGTCCAGAGGTCGTTAAGCGCATATGTGCATCATTTTATTTTTGTTGTTTGAATTTAATTAAAACAGAGGAAGATGCTGTAAATTGGGCCATGGATGAAATAAAAGATCATGAAATTAAGGAGCTTAAATTATTTTTAAGTCAGCTACTTGTTGATCCCTCAGCTGGCACAATTCTAAAACATATTTGGAATAAATCAGGCTCTCAAATTGGGATTAAAAAAGGCGATTTTGCCCTTAAAATCTTTCAGGGTATTCATAAACGTATTTCCAAGGCGGAATAGGCGATTGGCTTGCGCCCAGCTTTTTAGACCGCAACGAGAAACGCCAGGCTGTGGGCTATGGGGCAGTGGAGGGTGAAGAGGCCAATATTGCTATTATGGATATGGCAGATGAGACGGGCGTGGATGATCCCGAAGCTGAGATCAATAAGCTGAAGGCAAAATTGTATGATTTAGAGCAGAAATATCCTGGACAGCCAAGAGATCATGGTAGGTTTTCATTTGGGAGGGGTGCAACAAGCAACCCACCACTTAGCAGTAATGTTGGCTCACCCAAACCCACAAATTCAGACAATGTGCAAGTTGCCGTTACACCAATTCAAGGCATTGGCTGGCCGAGCATGAATGATGCCTTGCCCCAAAACGCGATACTCAGTGGTGGTGAGGCGAATGTGAAGCCGCAGACAGTTAGATTGGAAGGTAATGATCAATATAAGATTAAAGTACAGGAAGAAGATGCAAGAGGAGGCTATATCAAAGATCATATTGACCAAAGCTATGATGTGTTAATGTCTCAATCAGGTGTATCCGAAATACCTATTAAAAATGAGGCAATTATAGCTGAAGGAACATTTGCGTCAGAACAAGATGCTGAATATTATATTAATGAAGTGCTTCAAATGAACAAAGAAAAACTTGATAAGTTGGTTGACGAACAAGAAGGTCGAGTCACTCTAATTCATAGGTTTGGGCATATCACTGGTAAAGAATTTTATTCACAATCAGACGGGAAAAGTATTGAAAGCCAATTTAGAAATACACATGCAATAACAGTTGTCGCAAAATATGCAGAAAACTCACCCCGTGGATATACAGTGATTACAGCATATCCAATGAATTTACGTAAATCTGATTAATTATGGAGTAAGTCCAATGAGACCTTCTAATGCATTTGCACATTTCATCAGTCTTTTTATAAAAGATCCTGAGACTAATAAAATAGATGATGGGGTTGCTATTGAGATAGCAATTTTTAATTCTAGCAAAAATGATTTAATCTCTGTCAAAAAAGAACTGGGGGAATTACTTTCTGGTTCTTATCCGACAACTGAAATTGTCAAAATATGGAAATCATGCTGTCCTCAATATATGTATGGGGGTGATAGACAACTTACATTTATGCAAAATGCGTACGATGCTGTGGTTGCCAGATTAGAAGATAACAATAAATCGTATTTTGTAAAAAAAGATGTGAAAATTTAATTATAAAAACGCCTTTCAAGGCTCAATGAATGCAGGCAGGCCGATTTTACTGGAGGGCGGGCTGGACTGGAAGCCTCTGTCCATGTCACCAAAAGATATG
>JANXWK010000004.1 GCA_025351165.1 Hyphomicrobiales bacterium
AATATCGGCCAGCTTCAATTCCACATAAGTTGGCCTACCATGGTTACACTGTCCAGAATTCGGTGTTGTTTCCATATCACGTAACAAAGCATTCATTTCTTCCACTCTCATACGCCGACCAGACCGAATGGAATAGTGGCAGGCAATCGTTTTAAGCACGAGATCCATCCGTGCCTCCAGTGCAGATATACCTCCCCATTCATCAAGCGTTTCAGCCAATGCATGAATAATTTTTGTAATATTGCCCTGTGCTATGCTGGCAGGAACTTCCTGCACAGCAATCGCACCTGTTCCAAAAGTCTCTAGCACCAGGCCTAACTGTTCCAATTCTGGTGCAAATTCCTGCAATCTGCATATAAGGCTTTCATCCAGTTCAATGATTTCAGGAATAAGAAGCATTTGGCGCGCAATACCCTGGTTTAAGCGCTGCTGTTTCAGTTTTTCATAGACCATCCGCTCATGGGCTGCGTGCTGATCAACCAGCACAAATCCACTCTCTGTTTGCGCCAGAATATAGTTTTCATGCACCTGTGCCAGAGCAGCCCCAAGCGGATAGTCTTCAACTGAATAATTGGTGTCAGTAGTAAAGCCGCCTGAGGATACACGCGCATTTGGTTCGCAAAAAGGTGCAAAATGCGCCTGCACACTTTCTGAAAAGCCTGTCCCGTAACTTGAACTATAGGAAGATGTCTTAAAAGCATTGAGCGTGGCAGTGCCCCCTAGTGTTGAACTACGATGACCTTCCCCTCCCAAGGCTTCGCGTATTGCTCCAATTATCAACCCACGCACCAGACCAGCGTCCCGAAAGCGGACATCGGTTTTGGCGGGGTGAACATTTACATCTACAAAATATGGGTTACAGCCAATAAACAAGGCGACAACCGAGTGCCTGTCTTGACGCATGACGTCCATATAGGCACCGCGCAATGCACCAATCAAAACTTTATCACGCACTGGGCGACCATTCACGAAAAAATACTGGTCATTTGTAGTTGCGCGATGAAATGTAGGCAAGCTGATGAAGCCGCTTAACGTCAAATCTTCGCGCTGGGCATTGATCTCAATGGAATTCTCCTGGAATCCACTGCCTAAAATCTGCACCAGTCTAAAACTGCGCGGCTGAGCAATATTTATTACATAATTAAGTGCGGTAAAACCATTACCCTCCATCGTAAAATGGATGTCATGATGTGCCATTGCCAAACGCTTGATCACTTGTACAGCGGCTTGCGCTTCAAAGCGGTCTGATTTCAAAAATTTTAAACGCGCCGGTGTGGCATAAAATAAATCCTGCACCTCAATGCACGTTCCACATGGTGCACTTGCAGGTCTAGCCGCACTTTTTTGGCCTGCATCAAGAGTGATTTTCCAGCCATTCGCCTCAGTTTTAGCTCGTGTCCAGATTGAAAGCTTCGCAATGGACGCAATAGAGGGTAAAGCCTCCCCTCTGAAGCCCAGCGTCATTATTTTTGTCAGATCACCTGTTGGCAGTTTGGATGTCGCATGGCGCTCTACACAAAGCTCAAGATCGCTTCTGGTCATGCCAGAGCCATTATCCGTTACCCGGATCAGCTTGCGACCACCATCTTCAATGACAATGTCGATACGGGTTGCGCCCGCATCAATTGCGTTCTCTACAAGTTCCTTAAGAGCAGATGCAGGACGCTCAACAACTTCGCCCGCTGCGATTCTATCTACCAGAATGGGATCAAGCCGACGAATTGTCAAAATGCATCCAATTCATGACCTATATAAAGTACCCATAGATATGCATAAATATATGCGCTTCTTCAACTACTGTTCCAGTAGTTTTTTAGCAAGGATTTTAGCCTCTTCAACAGCTGGCTGATCAAATGGATTAATGCCGATTATATAACCAGCTATAATAGTTTCCAGCATAAAATGCATTAGTAATTCGCCCAATGTTTCTTCATCCAGCTGTTCAATATGAATATGTCGTACAGCACAGCCATTGCGGGCAAATGTCTCAATCATTGCGCGAGACTGTGCATCTACAAGGTCGCCTATGGTACGATTGGCAAAGCCTGCCTCTCCTGCACGAACACAAAGCTCTTTATTCATAACAGGCCCTAAACCTTTGGTTGCAACCGTTATGACAGTAAACAACCGGTCATGTGGGCCAGCTAAAAACAGCTGCTGAGCAGAATGCTGATCTACAGGGCCAAGATTGCCAACCGGCTGTGTGCCATAACGCTTGCCATCCGTAGTGGTTTTACCGTTGGACTCAGCCCAGAGCTGAACGAACCATTTTGTCAGACGTTCCAAACGATCCGTGTAAGGCATCAGAACCGTAATGTTTTTTCCATTTTCGCTGGCTGCAACCTGCAGAGCCGCGCCAATAACAGGGGAAGAGTCTTTCCATTTTGAACCAAGGACTGCCTTCACGCTATGCGCTGCGCCTTTACGAAGTTTAACGATATCCAGCCCTAAAATTGCAGCTGGTAAAAGTCCAGTGTTGGAGAGCACAGAGTAACGCCCACCCACACCAGTGTGATGATCCAAAAACAGAACCTTATAGGGCGCCAGAAGAGCACGAAGAGCATTGGCTCCACCCTTCTTCTGCGGTTCTGATAGACCAAGAAACTGAGTGCCTATGCTATTTTCAAGGCCAGCGGATTTCATTGCATCCAGACACGCCATAGTCTGCATTAATGTCTCGCCTGTCCCCCCGGATTTGGAAATGGCAATAAAACGGGTGCGCTTTAAATCAAGCTTGGAAAGTAAAGTCTGGAAGGTAATTGGGTCAAGGTTATCCATAAAGTGTAGGCGTGGAGTCTTTGCCAGTACATTTAATCCAGGTATGTTGTAGTCTTTGAGCTGCGCCAGTGCCTGCCCACCCAAAGAAGAGCCGCCAGTCCCTAAAACCAGAATGTCTTTGGCGCCTTTTTTAATGTCGCGCGCAGCAGACTTTGTGGGAGCAATATCTTCGCGCTCATTTGGCAGACCCAGCAAAGGAAGGGAGCCATCTTTTGCCTGTGTCTTCAGACGCTCAACTGCATTTTTTGCCCTTACCAGCGCAGCTTGATATGCCTTGTCTGGAATAGCAGTTTCTCCAATGCCAGATTGCAGAGCTTGAGTGATGTTCTGGGTAAATGGCATGAGTACCTCGTAAATCATAAGTGAGTCGCACGTTATTCCTGCGTAAGGTTTGCGCAAAATTGTGTCGTGCTGCAAGCAAAATGCACTTTATAAAGACTAAACTAAGACTTCAAATCTTGTTTTGGCTTTTAAAAAGGGTTTTTGAAATATATTTCTTTCTTTTCTAACGCTTGAAACTCTGCACTGAACAGGCTTTAAATAATATTTCCTTAACTAAGAAATACTTTAAAAGTACAATGTCTATACTTTCACAAATCATTGTTTTTTGAAACATTCTAAACAATCATACCAATAGGTCGCAGCTTGTTTAGAATAGTTCAAGAAGATAGATATTGACGATAAACAATCAACTCCAATATACAAAGTTCGGACAAAATACATTATCTTGTCTTTGATGGTGAAGCCTTGAACTTCGCATATTTGAGGGAAATTTTATGAAACTAAAAACTGTACGTGTAATGGTTGCAGCTGTAGCTCTTTTTGCGATGAACTCATTTTCCAGCGCAGAGGGCGAGCTGAAATTGCAGCTCACAATTAAAGATCATAAATTCGAGCCAGCTGAGCTTAAAATTCCTGCCAATAAGGCGGTAATCCTGACTGTTAAAAATCTGGATGCAACTCCAGAAGAGTTCGAAAGCAAGTCTTTGAAAATTGAAAAAGTAATTGCTGGCGGTAGCGAGGCGACATTGAATATTCGTCCGTTAGGAATTGGCACGTACAAGTTTGTTGGCGAGTTTAACGAAAAAACCGCTCAGGGTCAGATAGTTGTAGAATAGGGATTACCTCAATGCTTGCCGCTGCCATTATTATTTTCCGTGAAATTATTGAAGCTGGGCTTATTGTTGGCATTGTGCTGGCAGTAACGCAGGGTGTGTCATACCGTGGACGATGGGTGAGCAGTGGCATCATTGGTGGATTACTTGGGGCCTGCGTCGTAGCTTTTTTTGCGGAAACTTTGTCCAGTGCCATGTCTGGTATTGGAGCAGAACTTTTTAATGCAGGCATTTTGGCAGCAGCTGTCTGTATGCTGGCTTGGCACAATATATGGATGGCACGTCACGGCAGGGAAATGGCAGCATCTCTGCGCTCTGTTGGCCATGCGGTTGTATCGGGTTCAAAATCCATGTCTGCACTTGCAATTGTCATTGGTGTTGCAGTTCTGCGTGAAGGCTCAGAGGTTGTGCTGTTCATGTACGGCATTGCTGCAGCAGATGGCAGCGGTGGAAAAGACGTTCTCTTGGGCAGTATAATTGGTTTAACATCAGGTATTCTGCTGACGATGCTGACATATCTGGGGCTTGTAAGAATACCACCACAGCGTTTATTTGCAGTTACTGGTATGGTGGTCGCCTTTATGGCAGCTGGCATGGCAGCACAATGCGTATTCTTTCTGGCACAGGCTGGTGTGCTGACAAAATTCGGGCAAACAATATGGGACACCTCGTGGCTATTGTCTGACTCAAGTATTCTAGGCAAAATCATGCACACTTTGCTCGGATATACTGAGCAGCCTTCCGTAATGCAGTTCTTGGTCTATATTGGAACTTTAACAGCCATTTTAATTGCATCACGTTTAGCTGCACCACCCTCAAGACTACCCCGTAACAATCATGCGCTGGCTGCCTAGCGATAAATGATACAGGGCCTGGTGTGTCTTTTCTCCCAGCCCATGCGTTCTAGCTCAGGTGTATCATTCACTAGGGATGGGTATCATAGACAAAAATATCCAGTCAGTTTCCATGACTTTGGTAAGTCGAGTACGTCTATGACAGCTTCTGGATCGAGAATAGACACCCAGCCAAGTCCCAGCCCATATGTGCGCGCTGCAAGCCAAAAAGTATGAATAGCTGTAACTGTTGAGTAGCTCATCATTTCTGGTATTGTCTGACATCCAAGGCCATGTCCCTGTTCGGGCTCAGCTTCTGTACAAACAGCAAATTGACATGGTGCTTCGCTCAGACCAGCTAATTTGAGCGAGGCATAAATGCCAGCACGGGTTTCATTTTGGCCAGCCAGTGCCATTGCATTGCACTTTTCAAAATTGGCTTTGATTGCGCTGCGCCGCGAGGCATTCTCCACCATCACAAACCGCCAGGGTTGGCTAAGCCCAACAGATGGCGCCAGATGAGCAAGTTCAAACAGATGATCCAGAATAACCTGTGGTACTGGCATTGGTAAAAAAGAGCGCACATCGCGCCGCCATCTAAAGAGACTGATTAATATCGAACGAAAATCATCATCAAAAACGGGTGGAACAGTTTGTTTCATACAAAGGTATTAGCCTCTTCCAAACTGGAATAGAAGTGTTTAACAAGGTAAACAACCATATTGAGATTTAACATACGGAATAATCATGCAAAACCTGAAATCCCTTGATCCAAAACAGTCCTTTCAAGGCTTGATTTTAACTCTACAGCAGTTTTGGGCAGAGCAGGGCTGCGTTATCCTGCAACCCTATGATATGGAAATGGGTGCAGGCACGTTTCATCCTGCAACTACCTTGCGTGCGCTTGGCCCAAATCCGTGGAAAGCTGCTTATGTGCAGCCTTCACGCCGCCCAAAAGATGGTCGCTATGGCGAAAATCCAAATCGTTTGCAGCATTATTATCAGTTTCAGGTCATTCTTAAGCCATCGCCGCCTGATTTGCAGGCGCTTTATCTTCAGTCTTTGGAGGCAATTGGCCTGAATGCGACCCTGCATGATTTTCGTTTTGTGGAAGATGATTGGGAAAGCCCGACACTAGGGGCCTGGGGCCTTGGCTGGGAATGCTGGTGCGATGGCATGGAGGTCTCCCAGTTTACGTATTTTCAGCAGGTCGCAGGTATTGAATGTGCACCAGTTGCAGGTGAATTGACCTACGGGCTGGAGCGTCTTGCCATGTATGTGCAGGGCATTGAAAATGTGTACGACCTTAATTTTAACGGTGGAGCAGGCAAAAATCGCGTCAGTTATGGGGATGTATTCAAACAGGCTGAACAGGAATACTCGCGCCACAATTTCGAATATGCGGACACTGGTAAATTACTTCGCCATTTTAATGATGCTGAAGCCCAATGCATGGAACTGCTGAAAGCTGGACAAATTGAAAATGCCCATACTATGGCTTTGCCAGCCTACGACCAATGTATCAAGGCAAGTCACATATTCAATATGCTGGATGCACGCGGCGTCATCTCTGTCACTGAACGACAGAGTTACATTTTACGTGTGCGTGAACTTGCCAAGTCATGCGGAGCCGCCTGGTTGCAAACAGCAGGAGCAAAACCAAAGGCATTGGAAACAGCATAAATTTAAATTGTTAACCATCATTTTTAAGAGAGCCTCAACCTTAACAGGCGATAACTATATTTAATGTTGTTGTGTGTATCAAGGTTACAGCCGTGTTGCGTAAAAATCGAAAAATCAGATATAGACGTGCAGATAAACACAACTCAGCTCAAAATAGCTGGGCGCTTAAGGCGCTTATTCACTGGTTTGTGGCAGGTGGACTATCAGTATCTTTTACAGCCAGTGCTGGCTATGCTCCTCAAGATCTTGCTGCACAGGCTGCCACCAGCGAAAGCGCCACCAGCTTTCCAAAACTGCCCCTTGAACGGGAAGATTTTAGACCAGCCAAGCTTGACTCATTCGTTGAGGAGGCTGTCAAAGTCACTCAGGTTTACCCTACTGGCTCCATGCTTTTTGATTCTGATATCGCCGTTTATACAATGAGCGGTTTTGAGGGTGTAGCCTACGCTTATGATGGATTTATGCCACGCGTTCTGCTTGAAATGCCTCATATGGACGGCGCAACAGAAACTGCCACACTCGGCGACACTGCCCCAGCCATCAGTTTAGAGGGCACGACCAGCCCATCGCTTCTGTCGGCTTTAACAGCACGGGCACCAGATGGCGCTTCCCCGCTTATTTTACGCGCTGTTGCACTTTCCTCCACAACGCCAGCGCCGCCAGAACCAGAAATTGTGATTATGCCGCAATATGGCAATTCTGTCCAAAGTGCAGCACTCAAGCCATCCATTAAACTTGCCTCTTTGCCAACAAGCATACCTTTGATTTTAGCGCCTAAAAGTTCAAACTATGCAGATCTGATTGATCCCCGCTATGTGGCAAAAGAACAGAAATGCCTGGCTGAAGCCATTTATTTTGAAGCCAGAAGCGAGCCAGCTGCAGGACAGGCTGCCGTTGCACAGGTTGTGCTCAACCGTGTTAAAAGTGGCCTGTACCCTACAACAGTGTGCGGTGTCGTCTATCAAAATCGCCACCGATACATGGCCTGCCAGTTTTCCTTTGCCTGCGAAGGCAAATCTTTGCGCGTAACGGAAAATGGCCCCTGGAAGCAGGCGGTGGAGATTGCAAAAGCGGTTACAACTGGCAAAACTTACCTGACAGGTGTTGGCACTGCCACTCATTATCATGCAAATTATGTTAGCCCCACCTGGTCACGCCGTTTGAAGCGAACTGACAAGATCGGAACACATATTTTTTACAAACTGAGACCAGGACAGGCTTAAAACAGACAGGCTTGAAAACAGACAAGCCTGAAAACTAGCTAGACTTAAAGCCCCGCTTTTGCCAAGGCTACTTTTAAAGGCGTTCTATTAATGCCGTCTGTAATCACAATGTCGTTAATTCCCGCACCTCTGCTAAAATCCAGATAGCCTTTAAGGCTAGGTACAGTTTTTGTCACATCATTTTTAGAAATTTCTATGCTGCCATCTGACCCAACTGTGAGTGTAATACTTTGCTGAAATTTTATGTTTCCAGGAAACGTTGTCTTGCCAATTTTTCCAAGGTAAAAAGACATTTTACTGTTTTTATTGCTACAGATTGGAACATCATTCAAAATAAGGTCATTACCATTCTTGCCAACGTAAACTCTTACAAGATCATTTTTGTTTAAGGCTGGTTCAAGTCTTAGTTTTCCATATTTCTTGGCATCTTTCAGGCTCTGCCAAGAAACAGCGGCTGCATCCACTGTTCCTTTTAGTCCGTTAAATAAAGTTGGTTTTGCAGCGCATTCTAAACTTTTAACTTCAAAAATATCTTGCTTGGGAGCCAGCGGTTGTGAAGAGGAGTTTGAAGCTAATTTTATTGCGTACATATTTTAATAGCCTTTTTTTATAAAGTTTTGAAAATAGGATGCACCAACAAAAACTTCATAAATCTCAATTCTTGCAGGGTTTGAAGATTTTGATTTACAAGTTTTTTTAAAAAACAGCTAGGGACATTCTATAGTGGTGGTTTTAGTCTATCTTAAAACGCTTGTAACTTAGGGTGATGCTCATTTTTATCAAGTGCTTAAAAGCTCCAAACCAACAGGCGCTATTGATAAAAAACCTGTTAGACTACATATAGGTTGCATAGCTGCCTGTACTTATTGTATTGCAGCACAAAGAGTTGCAGGTAAAAACTTCAAAATTTCACCCCCCCGTAAGCTCAAAACTACAGCAGTTCATGCCCAATTCAATTTTTTAAATGGCCAATTAATTCAATGCGCAATCCATATGAAATTCTGGGTGTCCAGACCAATGCCGGCGAAGCGGATATTAAAAAATCTTTTCGGAGGCTGGCAAAACAGTATCATCCAGATCGCAAAAGTGATGATCCGCGCGCTAAAGAACGCTTCAATGAAATTACCAATGCCTATGATATTTTAGGGGATACTGCTAAACGTGCCAAATTTGACCGGGGTGAAATTGATGAAGAGGGCAAGCCTAAGCACCCTGGTTTTGAAGGCTTTAGTCAGGGCGATCCTCGCCAGGGTGCAAAAGGATTTTCCGGCGATTTCTTTTCTGATATTTTTGGAGGGTTTTCTGCACGTGGCCCGCGTCAAGCTGGCGGGTTCAATGTAAATGATTTTGCAGATGGTGGCTTTTCGGAAAATGCGCGCGACCCGCGCCAGTCTTTGGATATTGCCGCCGAGGCAACGATTACATTGGAAGACATGGCTAACAGCGGAAATTTGCGCGTCAGCCTGCCTATGGGCAAGGAAATTGATGTCAAGATTCCAGTTGGTATCCAAGATGGACAAACAATAAGATTGCGTGGGCAGGGGCATAAATCACCTGCAACGCGTCAAGCTGGCGATGTGCTTCTAACTTTACGTTTTTCATCCCATCCTGTTTTTAAACGCGAAAACCAGGATCTTGTGCAACAGCTGGCGGTACCCTTGATAGATGCCGTACTTGGTGGCAAAATCCGCGTACCAACGTTGACTGGAGAGATTGAAATGAACCTTCCCGCCTGGACAAATGGAGGGCGGGTGTTTCGACTGCGTGGCAAAGGCTTGCCCACAAAAACAGGCGCGGGTGATATGCTGGTGACTGTCAATATCACCTTTTCAAATCAAGACACTGAGTTAGAGGCTTTTTTGCGCAAACGTCGTGATTTTACAGTCTGAAACAAAATGTGATTATCCACACCCCTATTATTTCGCGTATCGAAACTGTCATGAATATGCCACAAGAGTGGCAATAAAAGTAAAGTGTTTACTTTGAGTTTAGGGATCATGGTTAAATGACGGCAAAATCGGGGCTGATGGCTGGTAAGCGTGGCCTAATTATGGGACTGGCCAACAACCGTTCAATTGCATGGGGTATTGCTAAAGCCTGTGCAGAACAGGGCGCAGAACTTGCGTTCAGCTATCAAGGTGAAGCACTTGAGAAACGCGTGAGACCACTGGCCGCTGAAGTCAATGGCCATGTTGTTGGCCATTGCGATGTAACAGATTCTGCTTCAATTGATGCAGTATTCACTGAAGTTGAAAAATTATGGGGCAAACTCGATTTTGTTGTCCACTGTATTGCTTTTGCGGATAAGGATGAGCTGACAGGCCGTTATGTGGATACATCTGAAGCTAATTTTACAAAATCCTTGCTGGTTTCTTGCTATTCATTCACAGCTGTTGCACAGCGCGCAGAAAAAATGATGGGCGATGGTGGTTCGCTTCTCACCCTGTCTTATTACGGCGCTGAAAAATGGATGCCGCATTATAATGTAATGGGTGTGGCCAAAGCTGCGCTTGAAGCGAGTGTGCGCTACATGGCGGCGGATCTTGGCCCCAAAAATATTCGTGTCAATGCGATTTCAGCTGGCCCAATCAAAACACTTGCTGCAAGCGGTATTGGTGATTTCAGATATATCCTGAAATGGAACGAATATAATTCGCCTATGCGCCGTACAGTAACCATTGATGAAGTTGGTGCATCAGGCATGTATATGCTGTCTGATTTGTCTCGCGGCGTAACAGGTGAAATTCATCATGTTGATTCTGGCTATCATATTGTAGGTATGAAAAATCCAGAAGCCCCTGATATGAGCTTGGATAAAGATTAAGATATGGCTGTAGGAAAATGGGTTACTGCATTTTTCCTGTCTTTAGCAATTGCAACGGATGGTTGGACAGAAGCTGAAAACCGTTTTATCGATGTTAACGCCTGTATGCGCGGGTCATTCAAACAGAGCACCTGCATGGAGGCTTTTGATGATGCCTGGGATGTGTATAGGGAGCGGGCACCCAAGTTTAAAACCCGTGAAAAATGCAATGCAGAGTTTAAGGTCTGTGTCGTATTCAATCCTCCAGCATTTGCTGGCAGGCCAGCGCCCCGTTTAACTCCTGCCAATCTCAGCTATGCACCACCATTGCTGGGTGTTGTCATGTCAAAAGATGGAACAGCTCTACAGGTTTTAATTGACACAACGCGGCGATCCTTAGGCGTTGGAGTTCCATCACGACGGGCTCTTGCGCCTCAAGCCAAACTTCGCAGCTTTTCCGGCAATAATTTTGGGCCTCAATCTGGTAGTTTTACGGCACCGTTACAGGAGATGCCTGTACAGACACCTGAAACAACATTTGAGGGTACACCCGTAGATGCACCAGGTGCAATTTCTTTGGAGGGTATTTCAAGCTATCCTGTTCCTGCCAATAGACGCCGGAATAAACAATAACTATCTGACAACAACTTTTGTGCCGGTTTTAACGCGGTTATACAGGTCTATAACATCTATATTGTGCATGCGAATACATCCAAGGGATACGGCTTGCCCAATTGATTCAGGCTCATTCGTGCCATGTATGCGATACTGCGTATCTTTGTTACCTTCATACAAATATAAACCACGCGATCCCAATGGGCTATTTGCTCCACCTGATACAGTTGCAGGCAGCCCAGGGCTAAGACGGCGGGCTTCTGGGCCTGGTGTCCAGCCTGGCCATTCAGCTTTGCGGCCTATAACAGCTGTTCCATTCCACTGATACGCTTCTGCACCTGGTGAAATAGGATAGCGCACTGCATTGCCGCCTTCTTCTACCAGATACAAAAACCGTGCAGGTGTATCAACCACGATAGTGCCAGGCTGTTCACCTGTTGGATCTTTTATACGATAACGTGCACGGTAAGGATCAAAGCCTTTTGAAGGCTGAGCTGAGTCTGCCAAAAGTCTTGCATCCACTGCGTTTAAAGCTGGATCTGCTATTGTTTCATATTTGCAGGCTGTTAAACTTAAAGCTAGGATGGCGCATAAATAAGCGGAGCGGTAGGACGATTTCATAAAACAGATCACCAGTTGGAAAATAATAATTGTGTTATAAACGTGTTAATCATGCCTGACGAGTGTCCTGAAAAACACAATAGGACTATTTCAAGCAAAATTGTGATAATTCTGTATAGAGAATTATGCTGAGTTTTATCTTCTACCAGAAAGTAAATCTAACCATTGACTACAGTTCTCTTTGAAAATTCAGTATTTTTAGATCATGAAACACCTTTTGGGCATCCAGAATGTGCAGACCGTCTAGTGGCAATTAAAACAGCGCTTTCAGGCAACCTGTTCAAGGCGCTTTTAAGGCAAGCCTCCATCGAGGGGCGCGCGGAAGATATTTTACGTGTTCACACGCAAGCCTATGTCGCGCAGCTTGAAAAGATATCGCCTAAACAGGGGCTGGCATACATTGATGCAGATACTATCCTTTCAAAAGGCTCACTTAAAGCTGCTTATCATGGGGCAGGAGCCGCGTGTCAGGCTGTGGATGCCCTCATGCAGGGACAGGCAAAAAACGCCTTTATAGCCTCAAGACCCCCAGGGCACCACGCCGAAACAGCAACTGCGATGGGATTCTGTCTATTCAATAATGCTGCAATAGCAGCGCGTTATGCACAGGCAACCTATGCAGCCGAGCGCATTGCGATCATTGATTTTGATGTACATCATGGTAACGGGACACAGGAAATATTCTGGGATGATGCATCGGTTTTATATTGCTCCAGTCATCAGATGCCATTATTCCCAGGATCTGGCGCAAAGTCTGAAACGGGTAAACATGGTACCGTAGTTAACGTGCCGCTCAACAATGGTGATGGAAGCGAACAGTTTAGAGATGCCTATGAGCATGTTATCCTACCCCGTTTAGCAGCTTTCAGGCCTGATCTGATTATCCTATCTGCTGGCTTTGATGCGCATATGCATGATCCCCTTGGCGGCCTTAATCTGGATGAAGCCGATTTTGCCTGGGTCACTGAAGAGATTATGAATATAGCAGCTTTAAATTGCCAAAGCCGTATCATATCAGTACTTGAAGGCGGATATAATCTACAAGCGTTGGGCAAATCTGTTGCTGCACATGTAAGTGTGTTGCAAACTGCCTAAATCAACCATTGACGCGTTGATAGAGTGTTTTATGGATGTAACTAAGCTAATTTAACCGATTCAAATTAAAAGCGATAAACAATGTTCTTGCCTCCTCTCAATCTCTCACCTGCCATCATTGCCGCCGCGCAGGTATCACCAGCCTGGCCGTTTGAAGAAGCGCGCAAGGTTGTGGCAAGGCTTAAAAAAAATGAGCTTAAAAAATCAGGCAAGCAGGAGGCCGTGTTTGAAACTGGCTATGGCCCCTCTGGTCTGCCACATATTGGTACGTTTGGAGAGGTTGCACGCACAACCATGGTGCGTAACGCTTTTCGCGCAATTACAGATGACAGTATACCAACCCGCCTGATTGCTTTTTCGGATGATCTGGATGGCCTGCGTAAAGTGCCAGATAATGTACCAAACAAGGATATGCTAGCCTTGCATTTGGGGAAGCCTTTAACTGAAGTGCCAGACCCGTTTGGCACACATGAGAGCTTTGGCGCGCATAATAACGCAAGGCTCATGGCGTTCTTGGATCAGTTTGGTTTTGATTACACGTTCATGTCCTCCACCACCACTTATAAGGCTGGATTATTTGATGCGGCTTTAAAACGTTTATTGGAACGCTATGAGCAGGTTATGAAAATCATGCTGCCGTCTTTGCGAGAAGAGCGCGCCGCAAGCTATTCGCCATTTTTGCCCATTCACCCTGTAACCCGCATTGTAATGCAGGTGCCAATTGATAGAATTAATGTTGAAGCCGCAACTCTTGAATGGCGCGATCCTGACACAGGCGAAAAATTTGACACACCTATCACGGGTGGACAGTGCAAACTGCAATGGAAGCCAGATTGGGCCATGAGGTGGTATGCCCTTGATATTGACTATGAAATGGCAGGTAAAGACCTGATTGATAGCGTGAAGCTCTCAGGCCAGATTACGAAAGCTTTGGGCGGCGTACAGCCAGAGGGCTTTAATTACGAGCTGTTTTTAGACGATCAGGGGCAGAAAATTTCAAAATCCAAGGGAAATGGCCTCACAATTGAGCAATGGCTGACCTATGCCAGCCCTGAAAGCCTTTCGCTCTATATGTATAACAAGCCGCGCGAGGCTAAAAAATTGTATTTTGATGTGATTCCGCGCGCTATGGATGAATATCAGCAGTTTCTGGATGGATTTCACAAACAGGAGCCAAAGCCGCAGCTTGGCAATCCTGTCTGGCATATTCATGCTGGGCATCCACCTCAATCAGAAACGATTATTCGGGATGGGGTAATCACCAGCATTAATTTTGGCCTTCTTTTGAACTTGGTTGCAGCCTCAAGTGCGGAAACAAAAGACGTGCTTTGGGGATTTTTACGCCGGTTTGCGCCTGAAGCCAACGCAATCACGCATCCAAAACTGGATAACATGGTTGGTTACGCCATTCGCTATTTCAAGGATTTTGTGAAGCCGCAAAAGGTTTATCGTGCGCCAGATGTGGAAGAGATTGAGGCCTTGCTAGCCTTGATTTCAGCATTTAAACGACTGCCAGCAGGTGTGAATGCGGAGGAGATACAGGCAGAGCTATACAATGTGGCTAGAGCCATTCCGCGTTATCAGGACTTGAATGCCAAGAATGCCACGGTAGATCGACCAGGGGTATCAAACGCATGGTTTAACACGCTTTATGAAATTCTGCTGGGCGAGAAAAAAGGGCCGCGTTTTGGCTCATTCGCTGCAATTTATGGTGTGCAGGAAACTATTGCCTTAATCGAAAAGGCACTAGATGGATCATTGATGAGAGAACATGAGTCCTTCAAGCAATCGGCTTGATGGACAACTGAAAGCCAAGCGCTTTTACAACAGCAGATAAAGTTGAGAGGGTAGGATTGCCGTCTTTTGAAAAAGCACGGTAGATCGTTTCTCTTGTGAGGCCAGAATCCTTGGCGATGGCAGTCATGTTACGCGCCCTTGCAATATCGCCAATGGCGGAAGCTATGAGGGCAGGATCACCTTCTTCGAAAGCAGCTTCTAGGTAAGACTCTATATGCTGCTCATCAATGAGATATTCCGCAGCATCAAATGGTTTTATATCAAGGGACATTTCAAATCTCCTTAGCGAGGTTTTTTGCAATCATTATATCTTTAGATTGTGTGGATTTATCACCAGCACATAGCAACAAAATAAGAGTTTTTCCTGTATTTTTAAAATAAACTCGATAGCCAGCACCATGATGAATGCGCAATTCTGAAACGCCTTCACCCACTGGCTTCACATCGCCGAAATTACCGTGTCGCAAACGTACGATGCGCGCTTGAATGCGCA
>JANXWK010000007.1 GCA_025351165.1 Hyphomicrobiales bacterium
TTAGATGTAAGTGAAGTACCTCCTAACGCTGTAAAACGGGGCACTCCTGTGCAGCTTTTGGGTGATCAAATCAGCGTGGATGATGTCGCAGGCTGGGCAAATACCAATGGCTATGAAGTGCTGACAGGCCTAGGACATAGATATGCAAGGCAGTACATAACAGGAGAATAATTTTGGCACGCGATAAATCCAATTATGTCTGTCAAAACTGTGGATCGGTTTATACACGCTGGCAGGGACGCTGCGAAAGCTGTGGCGAGTGGAACACAATTGCTGAAGAAACAGGCGCCAGTGCAGGGGGAGGCGCACCAATTGGCAGCGGCGGAGCACGGCTTAAAAAAGGTAAAAAATTCGCACTTGAGTCTTTGGTTGGCACAACTGAAGATGCACCACGTTTGCCTACAGGCATCAAGGAGCTTGACCGTGTAACAGGTGGTGGTTTCGTTCCGGGCTCTGTGCTGTTAATGGGTGGTGAACCAGGCATTGGCAAATCCACATTGCTCATTCAAGCGGCGGCGGCTTTGGCCAGGCTCAATCATCGCAGCATCTACATTTCAGGCGAGGAAGCCACAGCGCAGGTACGTATGCGGGCGCAGCGCCTTGGACTGGAAGATGCGCCTGTTGAACTTGCATCAGAAACAAGTGTTGAAGATATTATAGCAACACTCAGCACTGGCCCACGCCCTGCCCTTGTTATCATTGACTCAATTCAAACCATGTGGAGCGAGGCTGTAGAAAGTGCACCAGGCACTGTTACACAAGTACGCGGTTCTGCCCAAAGCCTTATTCGTTACGCCAAAACCAGTGGTACAACAGTTATGCTGGTTGGACACGTAACAAAAGATGGACAGATTGCAGGGCCTCGTGTGGTGGAGCATATGGTTGATGCAGTTCTGTCCTTTGAGGGTGAAGGTGGGCATCATTTTAGGCTGCTTCGCGGCATTAAAAACCGTTTTGGCCCAACAGACGAAATAGGTGTGTTTGAAATGACCAGCTTGGGGTTAGCTGAGGTTGCTAACCCATCCGCACTGTTTTTGGGCAATCGTGATATTGGTGCCACAGGAACAGCTGTATTTGCAGGTATGGAAGGCACACGTCCAGTGCTGGTGGAAATGCAGGCATTGGTAACTAAAACAAGTCTTGGTACACCACGCAGATCTGTTGTTGGATGGGACCCAAACCGGCTTTCCATGATTCTTGCTGTGCTTGAGGCGCATGGAGGGGCAAGTTTTGGTCAGCATGATGTATATCTGAATGTGGCAGGCGGTTTACGTATTTCAGAGCCAGCGGCGGATGTTGCAGTCGCTGCAGCGCTTGTATCATCGTTAAGTGGTGCAACCCTGCCCCATAATGCAGTGTATTTTGGTGAGCTTAGCCTGTCTGGTTCTGTAAGGCCTGTGTCTCATCGCTCAGCCCGCATGAAAGAAGCTGAAAAACTTGGATTTACCAATGCAACGGCTCCAAACGCACCCAAATCAGAAAAAGGTAAAGCAGAAACGTCAAACCTCAAAATAAGGGCCGTTGAGCGCATATCTGATTTAGTTGCTGATATTGCAGCAACCACTGTTACAAGGTAATTTTAAAAAAGTAAGGCTCACTCATGATACTCCCCAACAAATTAGGTATTACCGATCAGGTTGAACTGAGTAGAATGGAAGAAAAAATCAGTAAACAAAAGGCAAAACAGCTTTTTGAAAGCGGAGATATTCATAAAATTCAAGTTGGCACATTTGAAGGCTTAACTGAGATTCATCGCTATCTGTTTAAGGAAATATACGATTTTGCTGGCAAATTGCGCACCCTGAATATTGCCAAGGGCAGTTTTCGTTTTGCACCTGTCATGTATCTGGAAGCCTCCTTGGTTAATATTGATAAAATGCCCTCAAACAATTTCAACGCTATTGTTGAAAAATATGTTGAAATGAATATTGCCCATCCGTTTCGAGAGGGGAATGGACGCGCGACAAGACTCTGGCTAGATTTAATTTTTAAACAAAACATACGCAAAGTTGTAGATTGGAATAAAGTGGACAAAGCGAATTATTTATCCGCAATGGAACGCAGCGTCGTAAAAGACATTGAAATTAAACATATTTTACAACAGGCTTTGACGGATAAAATCAATGATCGCGAGATTTACATGAAAGGAATTGATGTGAGCTATTTCTATGAGGGATATATGGAATTTAAAATTGAGGATTTGTGATAGAATTCATGATTTGGATTTTGTTTAAAACACCTTATTTTGTGCAACACATATATACCGCTACACCTTTGGATAACCATAACTTCCCATTTCAAATTTCCTGCTTTTAAAAGTTGCCCTTTTTTTGTTTCCATTCAAAATTAGCGTGCATGTAAGATTAACTTAGTGATCCTTTTTCGCTCTGTAATCATATTCGAGCTTAAAAGCCTTCCTAAACCCTGCTTTATAAAACTCACCCACATAAAAATTTAAAAGTATAGGTGACGGGAGGACTTTGGCTAGGTATAGAGAGTTAATTATTTGTTTTTGATGGAATTGAAATGACCTACATTGTTGATCTTGTTGTTATTGGCGTTATCCTTATTTCTGCCCTGCTTGCGTCTCTTAGAGGCTTTACACGTGAAGTTCTGGCCATTGGCTCCTGGGTAGTGGCTGCAATCATAGCCTATCTCACATATAAGCAGATTACCCCTTTTGTTGTGCAGCAGTTTCCCACTTTAAAAGCTCCCGTGCCTGAAATTATCTCTGGCGCAGGTGTTTTTCTAATTACTTTGATTATTGCCTACATGTTGACTGGTCGACTGTCAGACATGATACTTGACAGCCGTATTGGAGCGCTTGACCGTACATTAGGCTTTATGTTTGGTGCAGCACGTGGGTTTCTGCTGATGGTTATTGCCTTTTTGTTTTTCCAGTTTTTCGCAGGCAATGCATCCAACACGTATCTTGATGCAGCCAAAACCAAGCCCATGCTTTCAGCCAGTGCTGAAAAACTCAAAGGCATAATTCCAGAAGACATAGACAGCTATTTGAATCTCAACAAGCTGCGCCCGCAAAAATCAGGTGACGCGCCCAAAGAAGTTGAAATCCCTATAGTTTCGCCAAATGGTGCAAAAAGATAGTAATACAAATCTAAGCAAAAGCTTTTAATAAATAAGCCAGTCTGGTACACATATATTCATGATTACATCGCACGAAACGCACGTTATCAACGACGATGAGCAGGATGGTCTGCGCGAAAAATGTGGTGTGTTTGGCATATTTGGCCATGCAGAGGCTGCAACCATTACAGCACTGGGCCTCCATGCACTTCAGCATCGTGGTCAAGAAGCTGCGGGGGTAGTCACATTTGATGGTAATCGCTATCATTCAGAGCGCCGTATGGGTCTCGTTGGAGATCATTTTGCAAAGGCTGACACGCTCTCGCGCCTTCCAGGCACTGCCTCCATCGGCCATGTGCGGTATTCCACGACTGGTGAAACCATATTACGCAATGTACAACCGTTATTTGCTGAGCTATCGGTAGGCGGTTTTGCTGTTGCCCATAATGGCAACCTTACCAACGGCTTGACATTGCGGCGCAAACTAATTGCAGAAGGTGCTATCTGCCAGTCAACATCTGATACGGAAGTTCTGCTTCATCTTGTTGCGAGAAGCCGACGAAACCGTATAGTGGATCGATTCATTGACGCCCTGTTTCAGATAGAAGGCGCATATGCGTTTGTGTGCCTTACCAACAAAAAGCTTATTGGTGCACGTGATCCTCTTGGTATTCGTCCGCTTGTACTTGGACAGCTTGATGGTAAATACATACTTGCCTCCGAAACATGTGCCCTTGACTTGATTGGTGCAAAATTCATTCGGGATATAGAAAATGGTGAAATCGTTGTTATAACTGAGGATGGTATTGAGAGTATCAAGCCGTTTCCAGCTCAACGAGAACGCCCATGTGTATTTGAGTATGTGTATTTTGCGCGCCCTGATTCAGTTGTGCACGGTCGGAATGTTTATGAAGTTCGAAAAAATATGGGGCGGGTTTTAGCGCGTGAAGCACCTGCGGATGCGGATGTGATCATTCCTGTTCCTGATTCTGGTGTGCCAGCAGCAATTGGTTTTTCAGCACAATCTGGCATTCCTTATGAATTAGGTATCATCCGCAACCATTATGTTGGGCGCACGTTTATTTTGCCAACCCAGACTGTGAGGAACCAAGGCGTGCGCATGAAGCATAGCGCGAACAAGGCAGTGGTTGAAGGCAAACGCATTGTGCTGCTTGACGACTCTATTGTACGTGGGACTACATCTGTCAAAATTGTGCAGATGATGCGTGAAGCTGGTGCAAAAGAAGTTCATTTTCGTATTTCCAGTCCGCCCATTTTATATCCAGATTACTATGGTATAGACTTGCCAGATCGTGAAAGGCTACTGGCGGCACAAATGAACCTGCAAGAAATGTGCAAGTTCATAGGCTGTGATTCCCTGGCTTTTTTGAGTGTGGATGGGATTTATGAAGCCACCAACGCTGGCAAGCGTAATCCACAGCGCCCACAATTTTCTGACCACTGTTTTACAGGTGACTATCCAACAGTCTTGACGGATCAAATTGGCGAGAGCGCAAAACAACAACTGTCAATGTTGGCTGAGGCCAGCTAAACCATGAAATTACTGGAAAACAGAATAGCTCTTGTAACAGGAGCGTCGCGTGGCATAGGCAAGGCTGTAGCTTTAGAGTTGGCACAGGCTGGCGCACATGTCATCTGCCTTGCCCGAACTGTGGGTGCACTTGAAGAGCTGGACGATGAAATAAAATCCAAAGGTGGAAATTCAACACTTGTACCTTGTGATATAAAAGACTTTGATGCACTCGACAGATTGGGCGCAACCATTTACCAGCGCTGGGGCAAGCTGGATATATTTGTGGCAAATGCTGGTATTCTTGGGCCCATTTCTCCTTTGGCGCATGTAGATGTAAAGAGTTTTGATGCTGTCATTGCAACAAACGTAACAGCTAACTGGCGCTTCATTCGATCACTTGATCCTCTTTTAACAGCTTCTGATGCGGGCCGCGCTATTTTTATAAGTTCTGCCGCAGCACATAAAGCAAAAGCTTACTGGGGCGCATATGCCATTTCAAAAGCAGCGCTTGAAGTTATGGCTCGCACATATGCAGATGAAGTTACAAATATTTCCAACACCAAAGTCATGGTGGTTAACCCCGGCCCTTTGCGCACGCGCATGCGCAAAGATGCCATGCCAGGCGAAGATCCTATGATATTGCGAACTCCAGAAGACCTTGCCCCTCATGTAATGAGGCTAGCAAGCCCTGAATGGCATCAAACTGGCAAATTATATGATTTCCCGACCAATAAAGTGTTGAGTTTTAATGAGCCTGCCTAAACATTCATTCGCAAAGCCTTGCACGATGTAACTGATGTGCCTATGGTCTCACCATATTTAACTTAATTTAAGATGGATAAACATGCTCTCTGGAATGCGTAAAGCATCAAAAAACTGGCTTGGACGCACAGTTATGTCCCTTATCATGGGACTGCTTATCATAAGCTTTGGATTGTTTGGAATTTCAAGCTGGCTTGGAAGCACTACTCAGTCTGCGCTGGCAAAGGTTGGCAACAGTGAAATCAGCTTCGAGACATTTCGCTCAGCTTTTGAAACTGAGCTTAAAAATTTGGCTAGGGCGTATAATCGGCAGATAACAACGGATCAAGCAAAAGCAGCGGGTATTGATCAACAAATACTGAACCGCATGATGACAGATCTTACGCTTGATGAACAGGTCAAACGTTCCAATCTGCATATTTCTGACGATTTCACTGTAAAAAAACTTGTTGCAAACCCACTCTTTAGAACCAAGGATGGTCAGCTCGATCGTGCACGGTTAAGTGAAGCAGCCTCCCGTAACGGTTTTTCAGATAATGGATTTGTATCAGCGCAGGGCGCAATGTCGCTTCGTCAACAGCTGGTTGAAGCCGTAAGCGGCGGAGTTCAGGCACCTAAAACGCTTGTAGAGGCAATGAACCGACAAAAAAATGAGGAGCGGGCAATAACTTTTATTCGGTTGACCTCTTCCAATCTTGCTGCACAGCCTGCACCAGATGAATCTAAACTGCTCGCCTACTACAACGACCACAAATTCGAGTTTAAATTCCCTGAATTTCGTAAAGTTAATCTTATTAATCTAGGATTAGCTGATTTTGTTGGTGATGTTTCAGTGACAGAAGATGATTTAAAACTGGCATATGAGGATGCGGTTGCAGCTGGAAGCTTTGGTAAACTTGAAAAAAGAAGCTTTGAGCAGATTGTCTTCAATGATTTTGCTGAAGCTAAAGCTGTTTCAAACAAAATCAAGTCTGGTGCAAATTTTGATGAAATCTTGAAAGAACGCAGTTTAAAAGCTGAAGATGTTACGCTAAAATCTCAGCTCAAATCTGATATTATTGACAAAGATGTTGCAGAAGAAGCTTTCAAACTTAAAAAAAATACAATCAGTGCCCCAGTTACAGGCGTGTTTGGATTTACGATAATTCACATGCTGGATATTGAACCAGGCAATGTAAAGCCTTTTGAACAGGTTAAATCCACGCTTGAAGCTAATGCAAAAGAGCTTAAAATCAGACTTAATACAGAGGCCAGGGAAAAACTGGATGCAGCTCATGATTCAATTGAGGATCTTAGAAGTAGCGGAAAGTCTTTGGCGGAAATTGCTACAGCCTTAAACTTTAACATTAAAACTCTTGATTCTGTTAATCAAGCTGGAATGGATAAAAATGGCCTTCAGGTTTTAGTTGCGGATCTTCAAACTACGATACCTGCTTTGTTTAGCGCTGCTATTGGCGCGGATACAGAGGTAATTCGAACACGAGATGGAAGCTACATGTGGTTTGAAATTGCCAATATCGAGATTGAAAGAGAGCGTAGTTTTGAGGAAGTTAAAACTTCCGTCAGCACTGCATGGCTTGCAGATGAAACCAACCGTCAAATGACTAATCTTGCATCTGATGCTGTTAAAAAACTGAATGATGGCACAGCATTTGGTGATATTGCAAAGGCATACAACCTTAAAACTGAAAACAGGGCAAAGATAACGCGTGCAACTCAACTGTTTGGCGAGGGACAAACCGTGTCTGCCTTACTCGTGCAGATATTCGCAACGCCCACTCATTCCCATGGTCAGGCAAGGGTTGAACGCAGTTCAGATAGAATAATTTTTAAAGTTATTGATGCGTATGTTCCTCAAAACAGCACCAATGATACAGAAACAAAAACCTTTAATGCAAAGCTTGATGCGCTTTATTCTGATAACCTTGTGAATCAGTACGTCAAGGCCTCACAGCTGGAGCTTGGTGCCAAGGTTAATTATCAGCTTCTCAATAGCGCTATTGGCGCTAACTGATTGTCACATAGATGCAGGTAAGTCCTTCCTTTGAGAATTTTAAAACAGTTTATGTATCTGGTGAAGCACAGATTGTTTACTGCACGATGGTTGCAGATCTGGAAACACCTGTTTCTGCGTATCTAAAACTCAAATCTACCTTCCCTGCTCAGAGCTTCCTGCTGGAATCTGTCGAAGGCGGTACAACACGCGGGCGCTATTCAATCATCGGGCTTGCACCTGATTTAATATGGCAGTGCAATGAGGGCGAGACTTACTTAAGCTTACAGGGCTCAAAACCACTAAAACAAGAAGGCCCTCCTCTTGTTTCCCTGCGTAAACTTTTGGCAGACTCACATATAAAAATCTCTCCTGACTTACCTTCAATGGCAGCAGGTGTGTTTGGATATATTGGCTACGACATGGTGCGTCAGATGGAGCGCCTTGAGACAGCCAAACAAGACAAGATTGGTGTACCAGACGCTATTTTAATGCGCCCTACACTCATGGTTATTTTTGACAGTGTTAAGGACATACTGTTCATAGTTGTCCCAGTAAGGCCTGCTCTTGAAATATCTGCATTTCAGGCATTTGAAACTTCGCAAATATTAATTGAGCGTGCCGTTGAAGCTATTGAAGGCACACTCTCTGCAGATAAACGCCAGGCATATCAGCAGGCTGATTTCCAAGAACCTGTTTCCAATACATCTGAGCTTGAATATCTTGAAATGGTCGCTAAAGCCAAGGAATATATAAAGGCAGGCGATATATTTCAGGTTGTACTGTCACAGCGCTTTTCATCTCCTTTTTCACTGCCCCCGTTTTCTCTTTACCGCGCCTTGCGCCGTATTAACCCTGCCCCATTTCTGTGCTATCTTGATTTTAACGATTTTCAAATTGTTTGCTCATCACCAGAGATTTTGGTGCGCGTCCGTGATGGTGAGGTACATTTACGCCCAATTGCTGGCACTCGCCCGCGTGGGACGACACCTGCACTCGATAAAACAAATGCAGAGGATCTGCTAAGCGATCAAAAGGAACTTGCTGAGCACTTGATGCTGCTGGATTTGGGCCGCAATGATGTTGGGCGTGTGTCTGAAATTGGCAGTGTAAAAGTAACAGATAAATTCTTTTTGGAGTATTACAGTCATGTCATGCATATTGTGTCACATGTAACTGGCACACTGGATGCAAAGTTTGATGCAATTGACGCATTAAGCGCTGGTTTTCCTGCCGGCACGGTGTCTGGTGCACCAAAAATTCGCGCCATGCAAATTATCGATGAGCTGGAAAAAGACAAGCGCGGCATTTATGGTGGTTGTATTGGGTATTTTGGCGCTGATGGAAATATGGATACCTGCATTGTGCTGCGCACCGCCATTGTTAAAGATGGTGTCATGCATGTGCAGGCGGGGGCTGGGATTGTGAATGATTCAGTGCCTCAATCTGAGTACAAGGAATGTGTACATAAAGCAAAAGCCCTCTTTAGTGCCTCCAACGCTGCAATTAAAACCGCATCTGAGGTTAAAAGAGGGCAGTAGTCCTGTGCTATTTTGTTAACCTAACGCCCCCTGCCACAATTGATTTTGCAATGTTGTTGAAAGCTACCTGGAGCGCTGTTGAATCTACTGCTGTGTAGTAATTTCCTGCGCCCGCACAGTTTTTAAGATAGTCTACGGCGGTTGCATTGACAGGATCTCCATGGCTGAAGTAAATGGCAAAGACCTTAATTCCGCTTGCTTTTGCATTGTCACAGGCTTTTGTAAACCTGTCATTTAGTAATGCATCAGCTGCAGCCTTATCATAAATGCCGTCTGCCCACGATCCTGTAACTGCTCCAACTACCTGAGGCGCAAATGTTTTAGCTTGACCGCTACCCCATATAGATCCATACGCCGTTTGCTCAGCGGTAATTGGAGACTCGTCAGGAAACGGAACATTTGGTCCTGTATTGTTTATGTAGTTAACACCATCAGTCATAAGAACAATATATTTTTTTACAGATGTATCGCTGTATGGCGCACCCATAGCGTATGGTAAGTTGGGTGAAAGAACTCTCCAAGCCCACATTAATCCTTCAGATGTAACTGTACCGCCGCCATTCCATCTGGTAAGGTTGTTGATTTGGGTTTTGATATCCGATAAATTTGAAGTTAAAGGCGTTACAGCATTTGGGCACCCCTTGTTGGGACCCAATGTATCTACTGCATTTTCTATAATTGGCATTGAAGTCATGCTGTTGTTTGTATTATTGTATTTAAGAATATCTGCATGACTGAAAACAGGATCTCCACCCAAGAGACCAATTTTAAGGTAAGTATTTAAGGCTGCAGGTGCGGGCCAAAAGGGAGGCGCAAGATATGCATTATTGTATACTGGATTGGTCGGATTACTATAAATTCCATTATACGCCATATTGATATCAACTGCTGGCTCAGAGGGCCAGAAGAAAGGCACAAATTTTGTGTTTGCATCCCCTGAAATTGGTGCAGAATCATCTATATCATAAGGTGCTTTGCGAGCCATGACACAGCCTTTCCATGGAACACCTGCTGGCCCCGTGCGGGTAAATAGATCGAAATGGTTTACACGTAATGGATTGTAAAACTCGCATGTTGCTTTACCAGATACGGCATTGTAGTATGGAGTACCGAAAGTAAAGTCAAAAGGAGTAGATGTTGGCGGTATTGCGACGTATCCAGTAGTGGCAGTATTGGGTATTGTAAAAGAATGCAGCACCCATGTATTCATTATTGTCGTAAGGTCGGTTGGTGTAGTATTTCCTCCACCCAATTCCGCGGCGTACGCTGCTTTTGTACCTAATAACTCGTGCATTATATAAGCAAATTTAGATTTGTAGGCAGTTAGATTTTCTTTTGGCAATAACATAGTTTCTTTTGGAAAGGCAGTCCCCCCCGATGTAGAAAAACCACCACTTCCACCACAGTCCATCGCACCATCAATCACTCTGCCAGAAAAGTAATACCCGTGATAATCAGCTTCTCCCTTATAATCTGACATACTGGAATTGTTAATGAAATCCTTTCCTGGATTTACCATAGCTACAAATGGCACAAGACCTATTTTAAGCTGCGTTGCAGGTACCTTGGCTGACAAAGTATCTACAAAGGTATTTGCTACAAATCTTAGATCAATCATCCCCTGATCTTTCATCGAAGCCGTATTATCCAGCGCTAGAGCTATTTCAAGCTTTTTACCTATACCACCGACAGCCGAGGCGGTAACACTTACGTTCATGGTATTTATGCCAATAACTTTTACAATAGCTGTATCAACTTTTGCTGAGAATGTAACTTTACAGCCACCATCCAAGTCATCTGAAAGAACCAAATCATTGTTGTAATGAACCCATGACTTTTCACTCATTAGCGGTGTTACAATTTTTGTAGCGTTAGTCTGTTTTGATGCACATGTAGATGTTGTTGTATCTAAAATTGCGGAAATTATTGCAGAATCTGCCGAGGCCTGCATGAAGGCTTTAGCATCAGATGCCTGGGTGTAATCCACACCAAGCCCAGCCGCCAGCATTACTGGAATGACAGTTAAACCGAATATTATTGCGATGTTGCCCTCATTGTCCTGAGCAAAGGGTTTTAACCAAAACTTTGTGTTTGTACTCAGGCTATTTTTAAAGGTACGCATAACCAACTCCGGTTTAACTTAAAATTTATTCAACTCATTTTGCGCTTTTGCACACGCAGAATACGGTGTTTGTTTCTTAAACGGTCAATATTGTTTCACAGAGAATATATTGCCTTTTATGTACCACCATGTAAAACCCAGAATCTTAAAATTTCTTTTTTTAAATACATTAATCATGCCTTGTTGACGCAGTTTTGAAACATTTGGTGTAGATTTCATAAACAGAACATTAGAAATAGTCTTAATGTTATTTAACTCTTGACGCGCCTGTAAAAGCCACGAAACAAAGAACATGGAGCCCAGTATGCGTGTATTGATGATTGATAATTATGACAGCTTCACATGGAATCTGGTTCATTATTTTGGGGAGCTGGGGGCTAAGCTGGATGTTCAGCGCAATGACGCTTTGACTGTTGCGCAGATCATGGCCTACAAACCTGATGCTATTGTGCTTTCGCCTGGCCCATGCTCCCCCGATGAAGCTGGTATTTGTATTGATCTTATAAAAGCAGTCTCACCCTACATTCCCATGTTTGGAGTTTGCCTTGGACATCAGGCAATGGGGCAAAGTTTCGGCGGTAAAGTTGTGCGCACCACACCGATGCATGGGAAAATATCGACTGTTTTGCATAGCAGTGAGACGCTTTTTAAAGGTATAAACGGACCATTTCAATCAACCCGATACCATTCGCTTACGGTGGAAGCAGAGACTCTTCCATCGTGTTTGAAAGTAACCGCGCAAACAGAAGATGGTGTGATTATGGGACTGTCTCATACCTCCTATCCGCTGCACGGTGTACAGTTTCATCCAGAAAGCATTGCTTCCGAACATGGGCTGTTAATTCTGAAAAATTTTCTGGAACTTGCAAAGGAATGGAATAAAGCGCACAGGCATGTTGCAGCATAAAGAGATGTTTTATGAATAATTTTAAATCTGTAATTTCTAGCCTTGCAACAGGTGCAAGCTTAAGTAAAAATGAAGCCGTAACTGTTTTTAACATGTTGTTATCAGGTCAGGCAACGCCTGTTCAGACGGCAGCGTTTTTGATGGCTTTGCGAGTGCGCGGCGAGACTGTACAGGAAATAGCTGGCGCCGTCACTGCCATGCGGGCGAAAATGCTGATCGTGAATGCACCATCTACTGCGGTAGATGTCGTGGGCACAGGTGGTGATAACAGTGGCACATATAACATATCTACTCTTGCATCCTTCATTGTGGCTTCTTGCGGTGTGCCCGTTGCAAAGCATGGCAACCGCGCCGCCTCTTCCCAATCTGGTGCTGCTGATGTTTTGGAGGCTTTAGGAGTTAATACAAATTTAAATACAGCAGGTGTTGAACACTGCATTAAAACAGCAAATCTGGGTTTTATGTTTGCCCCAATGCACCACCCAGCCATGAAACATGTAGGACACGTGCGTGCCGAGCTTGGAATACGCACCATATTCAATATTCTGGGGCCTTTAAGTAATCCAGCGGGGGTAAAGCATCAGGTTATTGGCACATTTTCACGCAATTTGCTAATGCCTATGGCCAAAGTTTTGCAGGATCTGGGATCAACAAAAATATGGCTTGTGCATGGCAGCGACGGCCTTGACGAGATTACGACCACAGGCATAACTCATGTAGTTGAACTTAATAACAACAAAATAAGCGAATTTGAGATTACGCCAGAGGACGTTGGCCTGCCCCGTGCAGCACTTGATGATCTCAAAGGCGGTGACCCCAACCATAACGCAGCAGCACTAAAAGCCGTGTTGAATGGTGCTAAAAACGCCTATCGTGATATTGCGGTATTTAACAGTGCAGCAGCATTGGTAGTTGCCAATTGTGTAAAAGATCTAAAAGAGGGTGTTGCATTAGCAGAGTCGGCTCTGAAAAGCGGCGCTACTCAAGCCACCTTCAAAAAAATGGTTACAGCATCACAGGAAGCGACCAGTCTATGAGCAATGTATTAGCCCGTATTGAACTGACCAAACGGGAGGAAATTGCCGCTGCGAAACTACGTGTATCTTTTGAGGATATTCGCAAAGAGGCAGAGACTGGATTGCCCATTCGCCCTTTCATGAAGGCGTTAAAAGCCAAACATGCGGCTGGCACATTTGCGCTTGTGGCGGAAATTAAAAAAGCCAGCCCATCCAAGGGACTTATACGTGCTGATTTTGATCCGCCAGAACTGGCAAAAGCCTATGAAAGTGGAGGCGCAGCCTGCCTGTCTGTACTGACAGATGAACCATGGTTTCAGGGGCATCCAGATTTTTTAAAAACTGCCCGTGCCGCCGTTCAGCTGCCGGTTCTGCGCAAGGACTTCATGTTTGATGACTACCAGATATTTGAAGCACGAGCTTGGGGGGCAGACTGTATTTTGGTGATTATGGCTGCTGTTGATGATGCAACGGCGCTGGCACTTACCCAAAGCGCACAGGCACTTGGAATGGATGCCTTGATTGAAGTGCATGATGCACCAGAACTTGAACGCGCTTTAAAACTACCTTCTAAACTGATTGGCATAAACAACAGAAACCTAAAAACCTTTGAGGTTAGACTTCAAACATCCATAGAGCTTTCTGCCATAATTCCAGAAGACTATCTGGTGGTTGGGGAAAGCGCCATAACCAGCCATATTGATTGTTTAACACTTGCAAAAGCTGGCATAAAAACATTTCTGGTTGGTGAACATCTTATGTGTCAAAGCAACGTAAAAATGGCAACACGCGATCTACTGGGTTTAATTTCATGAGCCGACTAACGCATCTGGATGAAAGCGGCGCTGCCAGCATGGTGGACGTGTCTGGCAAGCTCATAACCACCCGTATTGCTGTGGCCGAGGGCTATGTAATGATGGAGGCCGCGACTCTTGGACTCATCCAAAATGGCATGCTCAAAAAAGGCGATGTATTATCAGTCGCGCGAATTGCTGGAATCATGGCTGCAAAGCGTACGCATGAGCTTGTTCCTCTTTGCCATCCTTTGCTGATCTCAAAAATAGGAATAGAGCTGGAGCTGGATGAGAGAAAATCCGCTATCCATGTAAAAGCGACTGTCAAAATTTCTGGTCAAACTGGTGTTGAAATGGAGGCTTTGACTGCTGTATCCATAGCCTGTCTCACTATTTACGACATGGCAAAGTCAGCTGATAAAGACATGCGTATTGAAGGCATTCGTGTGCTGGAAAAATCTGGTGGAAAATCTGGCGAGTATAGAGCAAAGATTTGAATAGTGAGCCTTTTACCTGTAAATAATGCTTTGGGCCTTGTTTTAGCCAGCGCAGGCAATGGTACAGGCATTGAAACCATATCCATCAAAAATGCTTTTGGCCGTACATTGGCAGCAGATTTACATGCAAAGCGCACGCAGCCACCAATGGATGTATCTGCTATGGATGGCTATGCTGTGCGGGCTGTTGATATTGGCACCACGCCTGTTACGCTTAAATTACTGGGTCAAAGTGCAGCAGGACATGGGTTTTATGAAGACGTTTTGCCTCAATCCAGTATCCGTATTTTTACAGGAGCGCCACTTCCTCATGGTACAGATACTGTTGTCATACAGGAAAACACAATCCAGAATGGTGAAACCATTACTGTTTTGGAAGCTCCAGAAAAAGGCAAAAACATACGTAGAGCCGGCATAGATTTTAATGAAGGCAATATGCTGTTGGCTTCTGGCACGCATCTTGGAGCCGCACAGATCGCGCTGGCTGCATCTATGAACCATGCAACACTGAAGGTTCGTAAACGGCCGCGTATTGGAATTCTGGCAACAGGTGATGAACTTGTTGAGCCAGGTATGGAGCTGCAAACAAACCAGATCATCTCATCAAACAATTTTGCGGTCGCCTCTCTTGCACAAGAAGCCGGGGCTGAAATTTTTGATCTGGGTATTGCCACTGATGATTTGAAAACTTTATCTGCAACAATTATGCAGGCTAACACTCTTGAACTTGATGTCCTTGTAACTCTTGGTGGAGCCTCTGTTGGAGATCATGATCTAGTACAAAAAGCACTTCAGACGCTTGGTTGCACCCCAGATTTTTGGCGGATTGCCATGCGTCCGGGCAAGCCCATGATGTTTTGCACTTTGGGCAGAATGCGGGTGCTGGGATTGCCTGGCAACCCTGTTGCATCCTTTGTATGTGCCCTGATTTTTTTAAAACCATTGGTGCTTGCTTTACTTGGCAATCCAAATGCTGTTGCAGACATAAGCCAACCAGCAATTTTGGGATGTGATGTGCAGTCAAATGACAGGCGTCAGGATTATCTCAGAAGCAGCGCTGTTTTTGCCAATAATGTCTTGCCCGTCGTCACACCCTTTGAAATGCAGGATAGCTCAATGCTGTCGACTTTAGCAAAAGCGGACGCGTTTTTGATACGTGAGCCTTTTGCAAAAGCTGCTAATGCAGGAGATATATGCAGAATAATAAGATTAGCTTGAAGGCTCAACTGATGCATCTTCTGATACAGTTTCCATAACAGGTGCAGCTTTGGGCTGCCCTTTTGTTTTCTTGCCTTTTTTGTTTATAACAACAGTTTTTTTATCTGCCTTGAGAGGCTCAAGCACTGCATGTACAGGGTTTGGAAAATGCTCCAAAGTTGCACCAGAATATGCATCAACACCTAAACCAACAATACCGCCCACTAGTATGTTGCCAGCTGCCCCCGCAATACCTGCACCAGCTATCTGGGTTTTTACAGGAATAATCGCTTCCTTGTAACCATCCTTGTTGAAAACAACCTGAAACTCATCCTTACGACCCATTTTCATGACGCAAGGCGTTGTGCATGTCTGTGACGTGGACGTTTTTGCATGAGCACTTGATGGTTCAGACGTAATCTGAATATCGTTTGTTGTGCCACGGGTGACTGTTGCACAGCCACCCAGTAATGATGCAATCGTAGCTGTTAAAATAATGTTTTTCAAAATAATCCCCAAAATATTTATTTGATTCTAGTGCAATATAAAGCTTTTACATTTTTTCACAATATTGCCACAAATTCACCACATAGTTTAATTTATCTGTAGAATTGTGTTTTTGTATTGAGCCAATATTTAAATTAAACCTGCTTTGTTAATAAATTTACGTTGTGTTTCGCTCAAAAAATAACGAGAAATGGTATTACTTTAAATTCATTTGCTGGAAAATGAGTAAATATCTTGCCAGAAATAAGATTCTTGCATTACACAGAACTAGGTCTGTTAAGTATTTTTTTATTCAATTTTTCTGGAGGAATTTCTGATGGAAGAGCTTATTCAACGCGTGGCAATGAGTACTGGCATTGATGCTGGCCTTGCGCAAAAAGCCATTGGCATGATTTTAGGATTTTTGCACAAAGAAGGCCCAGCTGATGAGGTTGGCATATTTATGAACGCAATTCCTGGCTCGCGTGAAGCAGCAGCGGATGCATCAACAGGTGGACTTATGGGAATGGCGGCTGGTCTCATGGGAGGTGGTGTTATGGGCCTTGGTGCCAAGCTCATGGGAGCGGGCGTCTCCATGGATCAGATTAGCGGCATCAGCAAAGAACTATTTGCCTATGGTCGTGAAAAGGCAGGAGAAGATGTCATGGGCGGTATAGTTGGACAAATTCCTGGTCTAGAAAAATTTGTTTAAAATTCTATTCCTTCTTAAATCAGGGCTTTTGTCTCACATGTTCTTGTAACGTACAGTTTGGTATAATATCCGCTTTTTTTATATTGTATTCTTGGTATGTGTTTGGCTTTACATGTACAAAAAAGCAAGGTGAAAGCCATTTCAAATTGAGTTAGATACTACTATGGAGTCCCCTGCAGTTTTCAAATTTAAAGACAAGGTGCTAGATTTATCACGTCCAAAACTTATGGGTGTTTTAAACATAACACCTGATTCTTTTTCTGATGGCGGGTGCTTCCAAACTATTGAGACTGCTTTGGGGCATGCCCAACGCCTTACAATTGAAGGCGCTGATGTTTTGGATATTGGCGCTGAATCTACAAGGCCAGGGCATACTCCACTCAATGCAGAGGAGGAAATTTCGCGCCTGACGCCCATATTACAGCAGATTTCCACTTCTACACATTTGCCGATTTCAGTTGATACTTACAAGGCTAAAACAGCAGAGGCTGCATTAAACCTTGGCGCAGATATTATCAATGACATATGGGGTTTAAATTCTGCTCCTGAAATGGCAAATATGGTTGGTTACCATGGGGCTGGTATTATCATCATGCATAATCGTGTAGAGAAAGACGAAAATGTAGATATCTTGGCAGATATGATAGCATATTTTGAAATTGCTCTTGAAAAAGCTCATGAGGCTCGACTACCAAAAACAAACATCATGCTAGATCCTGGTATTGGTTTTGGTAAAACACATGTACAAAATCTTGATGCCTTAAAAGCTGTTAAAAAACTAAAGACGTATTTTAAGCTACCTTTGCTGGTTGGTGCATCGCGCAAGTCATTCATTAATCTCATCCATGAAAGTAATGTCAGTCAACGCCTTGCCGGAACGCTTACTGCCCATCTTAATGCTTTAAAACAAGGAGCAGATATGTTGCGCGTTCATGATGTTGCAGACCATGCGCAGGCTCTGGCAGTTGAATATGCTTTGAGGCAAAATAATGAATGAGCAAAATAATGGACAAAATATTTATACGCAGCCTCGCCGTACACGCCTTTCACGGTGTCCTTAAAGAAGAACATGTGCTTGGACAGCGTTTCATCTTGCATTTAATTGTTTGGCTTGATCTTTCACGGGCTTGCGAAACTGACTGCCTGAATGATACAATTTCTTATGCTGAGCTTGTAGCTACAATGACGAAAACTTTTACGCAAGAAAGGTTTGATCTAATTGAAAAAGCAGCGGAAAAAACTGCACAAAAAATATTGGAAGACTTTAATTTAATTTTAAAACTGGAATTGACCGTTGAAAAACCCAGCGCTCCCATTGCAGCCATGTTTGACACTGTTGGAATAACCATCACTCGGGAACAACCATTGTAATGGTCAGGGCATATTTAAGTTTGGGTTCTAATCTTGGAAATCGTAAAACCTACCTAAAACAGGCCGTCAAAGCGATTTCGCTTTTATCTGGAACATTTTTACAGAATGTGTCCAGTATTTACGAAACGCCGCCCTGGGGTTTGCTTGAACAACCAGCTTTCCTAAATATCTGCATCGCAATTGATACGAATTTGGAACCTGCAGCACTATTATCCTGCTGCCTTGGTATTGAAAAAAAGTCAGGGCGAAAAAGGGATATTCACTGGGGGCCACGTGTGCTGGATATTGATATATTGACCTATGGGGATTTAAAGATTAACGAGCGCGGGCTTACCCTGCCCCACCCATTCATGACGGAACGCGCTTTTGTGTTAAAACCGTTGGCAGAAATTGCACCTACCTTATTTTTTAATAGTGTTAGCATAAACGAAATAATGTCCAAGCTTGATATAGTGGGCATTTTGAATGTTGGAAAACTGGATTTATAATGAATAATGCACTTGTGCTTTTTTCAGGCGGGCAGGATTCAACCACCTGTCTTGCCTATGCTCTGCAAAACTTTTCATACGTGGAAACGCTAGGCTTTGATTATGGACAACGACACGTAATTGAGCTGGATCAACGCGCTATTTTGCGCACAAAAATAAGTGCACTTAAACCTGAATGGGCAGCAAGGCTGGGACAGGATCATACACTGGATCTGAGCATTCTTGGTAAAATTTCTGACACGGCACTTACAAGCGAAATGGACATCAAGTTTAACGAAGCTGGTCTGCCAAATACATTTGTACCGGGGCGCAACCTAATGTTTTTGACATTTGCTGCTGCCCTTGCCTATCGTCGCCATGTTACACACATTATTGGTGGCATGTGCGAAACTGATTTTTCCGGATACCCTGACTGTCGTGATGATACAATTAAAGCTATGCAGATCGCAATTAATCTGGGAATGGACCAACGCTTTATACTGCACACACCTCTCATGTTTTTGAATAAATCCGATACCTGGCAGATGGCAGAAGATATAGGAGGTCATGCACTCATCAATATTATCCAGAGCGATACACATACATGCTATTTGGGTGAGCGCGGCGCCCTGCATGACTGGGGATATGGTTGTGGTAAATGCCCTGCCTGTAAATTAAGGTCTGAAGGGTGGTTAATGTATAAAAATAAATTGCCAGCTTAGGTGATAAGCTGGCAACTTAAGTTCAAACCATTAAATACTAAAAAGATACTTTTTCTTTGATGGCAGATTCTGCGTTGGCTGGAATAATGTTACGTGATGTAAAATCTGTCCAATCCTTGAATTTGCCCTTGGCACGTGCCTCAATTATCAACTTTGCACGAGCTGGGCCAACTTGAGGCAGCCCGTCAAGCTGTTCAGCAGTTGCTGTATTCAGGTTAACCGAAGCGGTTTTAGCTACTGTAGCAGGTGCAACAGCTTTTACCGCTGGCGCTACAACAACGGGTGCAGGTGTTACTGCAACAGATGCTTTAGCAGAGGGTGCTGCGGGGACAATTGGAGCAACAGGCGCGGCCATTGGCGGCTTTGGAGCAGTGGGGGCAACTGGTGCCGCCATCTGGGCAAATCCGCTGGATGCTGTTGCAAGCACTAAGGCGAAAGCAGCAGAAATATTTTTTATTGAGGATGCAGATTTAGCAAAAGACATGATATTACCCCACCGTTAAATTTATTTTGTCTGGCTGGTTATACTTTGCAAATCCAGCTGACATAAAATATCTAGCAGCCTGATTATGAATGGTAATGGAATGATGTGTTATTTTTTGTTCAGCCAACTGTTGACGTAAGTCATAAAGAACAGATACAAAACATTCTTAAATTATGAAAAGATTACCCACAAATGAGCAAACCCAAGAATTCACTTCACAAAGAGCATGAAATCGACCGTTTATTCAATGAGGCGCCTAACCGCTTTGAAGGTCAACGTGTTATTTCTGTGCGCGGGGCAAGGGTGCACAATCTCAAGAATGTTGATCTGACCATACCGCGCGATAAACTTGTTGTATTTACTGGCCTCTCTGGCTCGGGCAAATCGTCGCTGGCCTTTGATACAATTTATGCTGAGGGCCAGCGCCGTTATGTGGAAAGCCTTTCGGCTTATGCCCGTCAATTTCTGGAAATGATGGAAAAACCAGATGTTGACCAGATTGATGGACTCTCACCAGCCATATCCATTGAGCAAAAAACTACATCGAAAAATCCACGTTCAACTGTTGGCACCGTAACTGAAATTTATGATTACATGCGCCTGCTTTGGGCACGCGTGGGTGTACCATATTCGCCTGCTACAGGCCTGCCAATTGAAAGCCAGACCACCAGCCAAATGGTGGATAAGGTGCTGGCTTTACCTGAAAAAACAAGACTTTTTTTGCTCGCTCCTGTGGTGCGGGGCCGTAAAGGTGAATACCGTAAAGAACTGGCTGAATTTTTAAAACGTGGCTTTCAACGTGTTAAAATCGATGGCAAGTTCTATGACATAGCTGATGTGCCGGCCCTTGATAAAAAACTGAAACATGACATTGATGTTGTTGTTGACCGTATTGTGGTAAAAGACGATATCCGGACGCGTCTTGCTGAAAGCTTTGAAACTGCTGTTGATTTGGCAGATGGCATAGTCATTACCGAATATGCTGATGAAAAAGACGAAAACAACGTGGCCAAACGTATTGTTTTTTCATCCAAATTTGCATGCCCCGTATCAGGTTTTACAATATCTGAAATTGAACCTCGACTATTCTCATTCAATAATCCTTTTGGGGCCTGCCCAAAATGTGGCGGTATTGGTCATGAAATGACAATTGATGCTGATATGGTTGTACCTGACCAATCACGCAGCCTAGCCAAAGGTGCACTTGTACCCTGGTCAAAAACCAATAGTCCTTTTTACACCCAGACATTAGAGGCTTTAGCAAAACATTTTGGCTTTTCTCTAAATGTAGCGTTCAGTAATCTCAATGCTGAGGCTAAAAATCTTATTTTATATGGTACAGGCAAAGAAGATGTCGCATTTTCCTATGATGACGGGTTACGCGCATACAAGGTTACAAAACCTTTTGAAGGTGTAGTGCGCAATCTTGAGCGTCGTTTTAAGGAAACTGAAAGCGATTCTGCTCGTGATGAAATAAGTTCGTACATGAGTGCAACTCCATGCGCAGCCTGTGAGGGCTATCGCCTGAAACCTGAGGCGCTGGCGGTTAAAATAGCAGATTGCCATATTGGTCAGGTTTCACAATTATCAGTGCAGAACGCGTATGACTGGTTTGATACGCTGCACGAAAAACTCAGTTCCAAACAGAACGAAATAGCTGTTCGAATCTTAAAAGAGATACGTGACCGTTTACGGTTTTTAATTGATGTTGGGCTGGTATATTTAACCCTTGCACGTAATTCTGGTACATTATCTGGGGGGGAAAGCCAACGTATTAGGCTTGCGAGCCAGATTGGTTCTGGTTTGACAGGTGTCCTTTATGTGTTGGATGAACCTTCAATTGGCCTGCACCAGAAAGATAATGAGCGTTTACTGGAAACACTGAAACGCCTGCGTGATCTTGGCAATACTGTGATTGTGGTTGAGCACGATGAAGATGCAATCATGCTGGCAGATTATCTTGTAGATATTGGCCCTGGTGCTGGTGTCCATGGCGGGCAAATTGTTGCAGAGGGTACTCCGCAAGAGGTCATGAACAACCCTGATTCTCTTACGGGGAAATATTTGACTGGTGAGTTATGCGTAAAAATACCAGTAAAACGGCGTAAAGGCGTTGAAAATAAAAAACTTCGTATTACTGGCGCACGTGGCAATAATCTACAAAATATTACTGCAGAATTTCCCCTTGGCACATTTATATGCGTAACTGGTGTTTCTGGTGGGGGGAAATCCACACTGGTTGTGGATACGCTTTATAAATCAGTTGCCAGAAAACTGAACGGCGCCGCAGAGCACCCTGCTCCTTTTGAGCTTATCGAAGGTCTGGAATTTTTAGATAAGGTCATTGATATTGATCAGTCCCCCATTGGCCGTACACCACGTTCAAACCCTGCAACATATACAGGGGCTTTCACGCCAATACGTGAGTGGTTTGCTCAACTTCCTGAAGCAAAAGCCAGAGGCTATCAGCCTGGACGTTTTTCATTCAATGTGAAAGGTGGGCGTTGTGAGGCCTGTCAGGGTGATGGTGTCATCAAAATTGAGATGCATTTTTTGCCAGATGTTTATGTAACATGCGATGTATGCAAAGGTCGCCGATATGAGCGAGAAACACTTGAAGTAAAATATCGTGACAAGTCTATAGCTGATGTGCTGGACATGAGCGTGGAAGAAGCAGCTAATTTATTTAAGGCTGTGCCATCCATTCGTGATAAAATGGAGACCCTCAAGCGTGTTGGTCTTTCTTACATCAAGGTTGGTCAGCAGGCCACTACACTTTCAGGCGGGGAAGCACAGCGCGTAAAGCTTTCAAAAGAACTTTCAAAACGCGCTACTGGTCGCACACTTTACATATTGGACGAGCCAACGACCGGTTTACATTTCCATGACGTTGTAAAACTGCTTGAGGTACTGCACGAACTGGTGGATGCAGGCAACACTGTCGTTGTTATTGAGCATAATCTGGAAGTGATCAAAACCGCTGACTGGATAATTGATATTGGACCCAATGGTGGCGATGGCGGCGGGCAGATTGTCGGCACTGGTACGCCAGAAGATATTTCCAGGATACCTGCAAGTCATACAGGATATTTCCTGAAAGGTGTGCTCGGGCGCAAAAAGTTCAAGATCAAGGCAGCTGCTGAGTAAGCAGTTTGCAAACAAAAAGGGACCTAAGAGCCCCTTTTTTATTCTGTAGGATATTTAAAGCTTTATCGTCAGCCTCTTTATCGTCCGCCTCTTGCAACACGTTCAATCTCAGCGCGTACAAGGCGCTCAACTATTGTTGGAAGATTATTATCGAGCCAAGATTTAAGCATTGGATGAAGCATGTCTTTCACAACATCATCAAGTGTGCGGGCGTTTTGACTAAGTACAGTATGAGCTAAACTGCCAAATGAATTAGATACTAGTTTATCTGTTTCGCCAGTTATCAATGGGGCATTGTAGGATGCCTGCTCAAATGCATTTAAAGATACTGGTATGTGAGCAGGCTCTGATGTTTGTTTAGTTACTGAATTTTCCATACCAGTTTTAGCAGCTACTTCCATAACGGACACTATATTAGGCATGGAGAGCTCAAACACATCTTCTTCAGGCTCAACATTGACAGTAACGGGGACAACTTGTGCCTCTTTTGCTAGCTGTGGAGCAACTGGTTCTGCAGGAGTAATGCGTTGCACTTGTAAAGACTGCTGTGCAACAGGTTCAGGCTTTTGGGCTACAGCGACAGGTGCTGGTGCGGGCGAAGCTGGCTGCTGATCATCTGAAATAATTCTACGTATGGATGCTAGAATTTCTTCCATTGATGGTTCGGATGTTTTTTGCTCAGCTGTTGCCGACATAATCATTACCCACTACTTAACTAGATTATTTAACATAAGCCAACCACTTAAGATATGTTTGATTCGCTTTGTTACTACATAAAAACAGTATTTCATGAGTTTAGTTGAACGCAATACTTAACTGATAATTTACATGGTAAAACAACAAAAGCAGTTGTGCAAAACCTGTTTAAGTTATTTTCCGTCTGGAGTGCGAAGACCTATCCATTTATCTTTGATCTGATCGTAGTGGACTTTTGGATTATATATGCCAACTTTAAGCGTTAAAGATTCAGCATCAAGTCGACCTATTGACGATAAAACGTTGTAAGAATTTACTACACGGTCTCTCTGCGCGGAAATGAACGAAACACGTGCATTGATAAGCTCCTGCTGGGCGTTAAGCACATCCAATGTGGTACGCTGACCAACTTTTGCTTCTTCGCGCACGCCGTTCAAAGCAATTTCAGCGGCCCGCACCTGGGCTTGCGTGGACAATATCTGTGCCTTGGAAGCTTCCAGCTGACCTACTGACTGAACAACAGCAGCGCGCACAGTATCACGCTGAATGTCAACACTAATCTGTGTTTGACCCAAGGTTTCCTTAGCCTGCCGGACACGCGAATAAACGGCTCCGCCTTCATAGATTGGTACAGTGAGGCGGGCAACAACAGAAGCTGCATAGCCTATTGTGCCGTCGGAATTTGCAGCCCATCTGTTCTGCACATTGCCCTGCACTGACAGGTTAGGATATAGATCACTTTCTGCAATTTTAACCTGAAGCAGCTGAGCATCTACGCCATGCAAAGCGCCTAAAATAGCAGGATGCTCTGACTGCGCAATCTGAAGTGCCGATTCAAGCTTGGCTGGAAGTATTTTTTCAACAGACTTGCCAGGAGCAAGCTGTTTTGGCTCATCGCCCACCTGCTGACGATAAACTGCAAGACTTGATTTTAGATTGGCCTGTGCCAAGATTGCGTCTGATCTTGCAGCAGCTACACGAGACTGTGCCTGAGCAGTATCAGTGCGTGTTACCTCACCGACTTTAAAACGGTCATTTGTCTGCCGAAGCTGTTCGTCCAATACATCAACATTGCTGCGTTTTAAATTTAGTATTGCCGTATCACGCAGCACGTTCATGTAGGCTGTGGCGCCATTCAGCAATGTTGTCTGTTCTGTATTGCGTAAAGTCTGTCTTGCACCCAGAATCTGCGATTCTGCTGCCCTGGTGGAGTTTTCTGTCTTGTTACCATTCCATAAAGTTTGTGTAACGGTTGCCCCTGCACCACGTGGCTGATAAAATTCGCTGTATCTGCTTTTGCCAACAGATGAAACTGACTTTCCATCACTTTGTGTAAGTCCCACATCACCTGACAAGCTTATTGTTGGACGCCCTAATGCTTTTGCCTGGGGTACATTTTCGTCTATGGCGCGAGTGTTTGCCCTTTGTGCATTGAGTGTTGGATTTAGCCCGTAAGCCTTTGTTAAAGCACCTTCCAGGGTTTCAGCAATTACGCTGGCGGAATCGTGAATCATGTATGATGACGCTAGAGCGAAACCACAAGCAATTTGTCTACATCGTACAATATTCAACGCACTATCCAAGCAATTCATCATTTTTCTCACGCTAACCATATTTTTACCATACTGCAAACTAAAAGGTAAATTCGAGGGGTTTTGTAAAAGATTTAAGGCTTACTGCTGAACCATCGAAAATGCGCATTGCTGTGAAATGCCCAGAATTATTTCTGTAAATAACAGCACGACCAGACCTGCCTGAACCTTGTATGCACCCTAAACATCCGCCATCTGCAAGCTGCTTCAAAAGCAAAGTAGGTTCTGTTTCAATAGCGCCATTTATGAAAATAACATTGAATGGCGCACCCAATTTTGCCCCCGCCGATATGGAACCTGTTTCCACAACAACATTTTCCAAGCCCAGATTTTTAAAGTTCTGGTCTGCTTTTGCGCTTAATTCCACATCATCTTCCAATGCAATTACATCAGCAGCCATGGACGCAAAAACTGCAGCTGAGTACCCTGTGCCACCAGCAATATCCAGTACGCGATCTGTTTTTTGTACGCCCATAGCCTGGAGTAAACGCCCAAATACCATTGGTGTCATTAATTCACGATTGTTTCCAATTGGCAGTGCTCTATCAAGATAGGCAAAAGCGCTCATATCTGCAGGCACAAAAAGCTCCCGCGGCATAGCACCCATGGCCTCCAGAGTATTATAGTCCAGCACATCATAAGTGCGTAGTTGATTTTCAATCATGGTCAAGCGGGCGCTGGTAAAATCAATCATGGCAACAGGATCACTTTTCTGATTCAATTTATTTACAATTCTTTATTGTGTGGGCACGAATAAGGCAAGATCATCGTAAATATTAACAAAATCTTAACATACAGATAAAGTTGTTAATTTTTATGTGCAGCGATGCTTGTATACAACATGTCCATGCTTGAAAAGTAGGACGTAAATAGATTGCAAGTAAATGCGCAACGTGACAAAAGACATTAAATTGAATTTAGTTAAGGCAAAGCTATTGAAAACCCCTCGCGACACATCAAAACGCCCATCTTACGGACGCTCTTCGTTTAAACAAGATGCACCAGCGGCCCGTTCAGGCTGGTCTCCTACAGAGAATAATGCTGGAGCAAAGCCTTATGTTAAGCAAGATCGTCCTCAGCAAGACTGGACAAGGACAGCTGATGGAGAGACTGGCATTCGTAAAGGCAAGGACGACTGGAAACTTAAAAGTCCACGCAAAAAATTTCGAGTGGGCGCTAAAGTACCCTATGGCAAAAGCGAGAGTGAAAACATTGATGGCCTAAACCTTCTTTACGGCATTCATTCAGTGAGTGCTGCTTTGCGCAACCCTGCACGCAAGTTCAAAAATCTGTTCGCTACAGAAAACGGTGCAGTTCGGTTGGCGGAAGACGGAGAGCTGCCAATTGAAGCAACAATTGTAACAGCGGACATTATCAGCAAACGCCTTAGCCCAGATGCTGTGCACCAAGGTGTGTTGTTGGAGGTTGAGCCGCTTGAACCATTGCCTTTGAGCAAAATTCCAATGGATGCAATTGTGCTTGCGCTTGATCAAGTAACAGATCCGCACAATGTGGGCGCTATTTTGCGTTCCTGTGCAGCGTTTAATGTAGCGGCTTTGATTATAACGGACAGGCATAGCCCAGAGGTTACAGGGGTTTTGGCAAAAGCCGCCTCTGGCGCACTTGAGCATGTACCGTTTGCAACTGTGCGCAATTTATCTACGGCATTGGACACACTTAAAGAACGTGGATTTATGTGTGTGGGGTTGGACTCTGAAGCGCCAGTTGCTATTAGTGAAGCCAAAATACAAGCCCCGCTTGTGCTAGTTATGGGCGCGGAAGGCAAAGGCCTGCGCCAAAAAACACGTGAAACCTGTACGGATCTGGTGCGCTTAGATATGCCAGGGGCCATTAAAAGCCTCAACGTGTCCAACGCGGCAGCAATTGCGTTATATGCTGTGACAAGTGGGTTGCAAAATAAATAATATTAGATTTCACCGTCCCCTGCCCACAACAAATTTGGCAATGGCATCACTTGCAGCATCTGTTAGTCTGCCCTGCCACTCTGGTGAATTTAAATCTTTTGCATCTTCTGCGCTTGATAAATATCCAAGCTCAAACAAAACCGATGGCACATCTGGCGCTTTCAACACTTTAAAGCTTGCGTATCTATGGGGGTTTTTAGCAATCATTGTTAAACCCAGCGCCTGACAATCCTGAATTTTAGCCACCAGTACTTTGGCAAAATCAAGTGAGAATACCCGCGTTTCGCGCCGTGCCAGATCAAACAGAATATCAGATACTGTATCCTTATCATCCTGATCTGTAATACCAGCCAGCTGATCAACCTTGTTTTCTTTATCTGCAAGTTGCGCCGCACCTGCATCCGATGCTTTATCTGACAGCGTATAAATGGTTGCACCGCGTACATTTGGCTCATTATGCAGTGTATCTGCGTGAAGCGACACAAATAATGCCGCCGATTTTGTACGAGCCAGCTTTACACGATCTGACAGTTGCACAAAAATATCTGCCTCTCGCGTAAGTTCTACGCGTATTTTGCCTGTCGCCTCCAGTTTCGTTTTAAGCAGTTTGGCAATTTTAAGAACCAGATGCTTTTCCAACTCGCCATGAGGGCCAGATGCACCAGGGTCAATACCGCCATGGCCTGGATCCAGCACCACAAGTGGCAAATCATTTTTATTGAGTTCAGGAGTTTGTGCCTGCTCCAGATTTGCATTTTTAACTGTACCCGTATAACGCGTGTTTGCCGCGCTTTCACGCGCAGCAAGAGCAAACATCTGGGCATCAACCCGCTTTATGGTTGTTACCAAACGCAGGCCGCCATTTGCTTGCAGCGTATCTGAGCGCTCAACCAAAGCAGGACCATCAAGATCAATAATAACACGTGAGAACCCAGCAATAAACAACCCATAGCGAAAGGCTTTTACTGGGCCAGCTGCGCTTGGACCACTATTTTTTGAGGAAAAAATCACCTTTGGTAAATCCAGGATAAGCCTGGGTGGCTCGGCCTGAACTGATATTTCCATTGGCGTTTCATGTGGAAAATCTATGACGAGCGCGGCTTCATCTGCTGAAATGGATGTTAGATTTATACCTGTGGATATTATTGCATCGTCAAAATTCTTAGATTTTAACAGCGCTTTTGGTGCAGCAAAAATGATATTTGCCGCCAACACAACGCATAAAAAGCTTATAATCCGCATGAGGACAAACAAGGCTTAACTCCACCTGTAGGCTGTCATTTAGCCTAGATGGGTTATGGTTAATAGAGGGTTCTAATTAATGTTAAAACTGTAATGCAACAGTAAAAATCATCTATCTTTTACGGGTGTAATTGCAACGCTTTCGCCGCAACCGCAAGCTGATGTTTGATTTGGGTTGTTGAATACGAAAGTAGAGGCAAATTTATCCGTTTTAACATCCATTTCAGTGCCCAGTAGAAACATCACAGCTTTAGGGTCAATAATAACTTTTACACCCTTATCTTCCACAATCTCATCATGAGGTTGAAGGCTTTCAGCATACTCCATTGTATAGGCCATGCCGGCACAACCACCATTTTTTACTCCCACCCGCAGGCCAATAATCGGCTTGTCCGAACGCGTAATTACATCGCGCACTCGGGTAGCAGCAGCCTCTGTCAAAGACATAACCTGCAATTTACGACGTTGTTTGGGTTGCGCTTGAGTATCCATTAGTCACTCTACCACATATCTAGAGAAATGCGCGCCTCATCTGACATCCGGCTTTGATCCCACGGGGGATCAAACACCATATCCACCTCAACACCAGACACACCTTGTACGGATGCTACTGCGTTTTCCACCCAGCCTGGCATCTCTCCAGCTACTGGGCAGCCAGGAGCAGTTAAAGTCATATCAACTTTAACAAAGCGGTTATCGTCTATATCAATACGGTAAATCAGGCCAAGCTCATAAATATCCGATGGTATCTCAGGATCATAAACTGTTTTGAGTGCTGCTATAATATCGTCTGTCAAACGATCAAGTTCTTCAGGCGCAAGTGCGCTGGCCCCATTAAGCTTGGCTGCATTTGGTTTATAGTCTGTTTCTATATCATTCATTATCTATCTGTAACCCGATACCCGTCTTATGAAAACATATTTTGCGCTTTTTGTAACGCAACCGCCAAAGCATCCACCTCTGCAAAAGTATTATACATGCCAAACGATGCTCTACATGTGGCACTGACCCCAAAGCGTTTCAAGAGAGGCATTGTGCAATGTGTACCAGCTCGTACAGCCACGCCATATCTATCAATCACAGTCGCCACATCATGCGCGTGAGCATTTTCAAACGTAAAGGACACTATAGCGCCTTTTTCGCGTGCATTGCCAATTATACGAAGCGAGTTGATTTCACCCAACCGCTGATGGGCGTATTTAACCAAAGAATCTTCGTGCGCGCGAATGGCGACTTTACCGAAGCTGTTCACATAATCAATTGCTGCGCCAAGCCCAATGGCCTGCACCAAAGGCGGCGTGCCAGCCTCAAAACGGTGGGGCGGGGTGTTGTAGGTAATGACATCTTCGCTCACATCCATAATCATCTCACCACCGCCTAAAAACGGCGGAAGCTTTTCCAGCCACTCTGCCCTGCCCCAAAGCACGCCAATGCCTGTTGGCGCATAGAGCTTGTGTCCAGTAAAAATGTAAAAGTCACAGCCAATATCCTGCACATCAACATCAAGATGCACGGCCGCCTGGCTGCCATCCACAACCGTCATAATACCGCGCTCACGCGCAAGCCGTACAATGTCTTTTATCGGTGTAATTGTGCCAAGCGCATTGGACATGTGCGTGATGGACACAACCTTCGTGCGGGGTGTCAGCAGCTTTTCATAGGTTTCAAGATTGAAATTCCCATCATCATCCACAGGCACCCATTTAATAAGCGCGCCTTTATGCTCACGATGATAATGCCAAGGCACAATATTGGCATGGTGCTCCATAATCGAAAGCACAATCTCATCGCCGTTATTTATGTGCTGTTGCCCAAATGAGGAGGCCACAAGGTTGAACGCCTCGGTTGCGTTTTTGGTGAAGATAATTTCATCAACGTTAGGCGCATTAATAAAGGCCCGCACTTTTTCTCTTGCGCCCTCATAGGCCTCAGTTGCAGCATTAGCCAAATAGTGCAAGCCTCTGTGAACATTGGAATATTCTTTTTCATAAGCCTGTGTCATACGCTCAAGAACCTGACGCGGCTTTTGGGCAGAGGCAGCATTGTCCAAATATACCAGCGGCTTACCATAAACACTCATGGCAAGGGCTGGAAAGTCTGCACGGATTTTGGATATGGGGTATGTCATAATTTTATTTCTGCATTAAAACCAAACTCTACACTGATTTGTCCCATCATTACGAGGAGCAAAGCGACGCGGCAATCCATTAAATTTAAGGACTGGATTGCACACGTTCTCGCAAAAACATTAGATTAGAATTGATCCTTAACACTGACCCTACCGCTCGCTTAACCACGCATCTACTTCAGCGTTCAGCGCATCGCGCATAGGTTCGTGTTCAACAAACTCAATTGCTTCACCCAAAAAGGCTTGTATCATCAAGCGTTCTGCCTCTGGCTTTGGCAATCCACGCGCCATGAGGTAAAATAACAGCTCATCATCCAGGGCACCAACAGTTGCGCCATGTCCGCATACCACATCATCTGCAAAAATTTCAAGCTCTGGCTTGTTGTTCATTGTGGCAGTGTCGGACAATAACAACGTGTTGCTTTTCATGCCTCCATCAGTTTTTTGAGCATGTTGGCGCACAATAACCTTGCCTTGGTACACGCCCGTTGCATCGCCATCCACTACATGTTTGAACAGCTCACGGCTAATGCCATTGGCCTTGGCATGATCCATAATCAGTGTTGTATCAGCAAACTGTGTACCTTTAAGCATAGTCACGCCGCGCAACCCTGCCACTGCACCCTCACCAGAATATTGCACATAAAGCTGACGGCGTGAAAAGCCTCCTCCTTGCACCAAAGCAAAGCTGTTAAATTCAGCTTTTGGTCCTAAATTTGCGGTAACTGTTGCTAAATAAAGCGTGCGTTTAGCCATATCCTGACGCACTATATGCTCGACCTTTGAATCAGCGCCCAACACGAATTCAACCGCGTCATTTACTTGTGCATCACACTCCGCCCCACCTTCATGTATCTCAATCACTGTGAGCTTCGCCCCTGCCCCAACCACAACCAGTGATCTTGCAGATGATGATACATTTAATCCTTTTGAGCACAAACTTATCAGCGCAATCGGTGTATCAATCTGTGAGTTGTCTGCCAATTCCAGCACAACACCATCACGCATGAATGCAGCATTGAGGCAAAGCGCATGGTCGCCCTTGGCAACATCCAACGCACCTAGATGCTGCAATAAATCAGGCCGTGAACCACCCAAAACATCTGCCATGGATGTAAATATCACGCCTTGTGGCAAATCAGCGATATTAGATAGTTCCGGCACAAATGCACCATTGAGCAGCACAAGACTTACGCCTTCATAGTGGGCAAGTGCAGCTTTTGCCTCAATAATCTGTGCTTGTGTTGGCAAATCTGCCAAAGGCTGAATGAAGCGCATTTCCTTGCGCAAATCTGTGTAATGCCAATGCTCAACGCGCTTGTTTGGCAAGCCAAGTGCTTGAAATGCAGCAAAAGCGTCTTCACGCATTGCATGGGTCGCAGCATCTCCTGAAAGCTTTGCTTTTTGGGCTATAAACTGCTGTATTAAAGCAAGCTCTGCGGCGGTTTTGAGGGGAGTGATAATCGCGTTCATGCCGCAGCCTGGTAATCACGATAGCCATTGGCTTCAAGTTCAAGCGCAAGCTCTTTGCCGCCAGATTTAACAATACGCCCTGCATTCATCACATGCACCACATCTGGCACAATATGGTTGAGCAAACGCTGATAATGCGTAATCACTAAAAAACCGCGATCAGGCGAGCGAAGCGCGTTTACACCCTCAGATACAATCCGCAACGCATCTATATCTAGGCCAGAATCGGTTTCGTCCAAAATGCATATACGTGGCTCAAGCAAGGCCATTTGCAAAATCTCCATACGCTTTTTCTCACCGCCTGAAAAGCCAACATTCAATGCACGTTTCAGCATATCGCGGTTGATTTGAAGCTTATCAGCGGCAGAAAACGTACGCTTCATAAATTCTGGTGTTGTGAACACATCTTCGCCGCGCTGCTTGCGCTGGGCATTAAGTGCTGCTTTGAGGAAGGTCATGGTGGCAACACCAGGAATTTCAATCGGGTATTGAAACGCCAAAAACACACCAGCTGCTGCACGCTCATTGGCCTCCATTTTCAGAATATTCACGCCATCAAGCAAAATTTCGCCATCCAGCACCTCGTAATCGGGTTTTCCCGCAATTACGTAGCTCAGCGTCGATTTGCCAGAACCATTTGGCCCCATAATAGCTGCAACCTCACCTTTGTGAACAGTGAGGTTCAAGCCATTAAGAATTTTTTTTGACCCATCTTCTATGGCAACGTGCAGGTTTTTAATTTCTAACATTATACTCTCTCTTTGTGTCCACCGACGTCATGCGTGGGCTTGACCCGCGTATACACGTCTTCATAGTTTTGAGTTTCAAGATGTGGATACGCGGGTCAAGCCCGCGCATGACGAGCGCCTTACATCCCTTTAGCCTCACGCACTTTTTGCGCCCTGATTTTCAGTGTAACAGTGGCGAGCTGACGATTTAAATTCATGAGTAACATGCTTGCGCTTGTTGGCGTTGGGCGAGCAAGTTGTTTGCGCCCCATATCGGCCTGCTGCGCTGCAATTGCATCGGTCAGGCGTTTTTGTTCAATTATTAAATTTTCAACATCACTCATTCTATTATCTTTCCTATATATTTTAAAAATATTTCAAAAAAATCGGTTATTGAATATAAGAGCCGTCATTACGAGGAACGAAGCAATCCAGTTCTTAAAATTTTTCTGGATTGCCGTGCTACGCTCTCAATCACGAGTAACCTATCCCACACTTCCTTCCAAACTAATTGCAATCAGCTTTTGTGCCTCAACGGCAAATTCCATTGGCAGATGCTGCAAAACATCCTTCACAAAACCATTCACAATCACTGCTGTTGCTTCCTCCGCTGACAACCCCCGTGCCTGGCAATAAAACAGCTGATCCTCAGAAATTTTAGATGTCGTTGCCTCATGTTCAAACATGGCACTAGAGGTTTTTGCCTCCATGTAGGGCACTGTATGCGCGCCGCACTGATCGCCAATCAGCAGGCTGTCGCAATTGGTAAAATTACGTGCGTTGGTTGCTTTTCTGTGCGCGGATACCTGCCCACGATAGGTGTTGTCAGACCGCCCTGCTGCAATGCCTTTTGAAATGATGCGGCTGGTAGTGTTTTTGCCCAAATGAATCATCTTCGTGCCGCTATCAACCTGCTGACGCCCATTGGAAATCGCAATGGAGTAGAACTCGCCCTGCGATTCATCTCCGCGCAACACCACACTTGGATATTTCCATGTGATGGCAGATCCAGTTTCAACTTGTGTCCATGATATTTTCGATTTGCGGCCACGGCAATCGCCGCGCTTGGTCACGAAATTATAAATGCCGCCCTTGCCCTCGCTATCGCCCGGATACCAGTTTTGCACGGTGGAATATTTAATCTCTGCTTCGTCCATTACAATTAGCTCTACACAAGCTGCATGAAGCTGATTTTCATCGCGTTGTGGAGCTGTACAGCCTTCCAAATAACTTACATAAGAGCCAGCCTCGGCAATAATCAAGGTGCGTTCAAACTGACCCGTGTTTTTCTCATTTATGCGGAAATACGTGGACAGCTCCATAGGGCAGCGCACACCCTTTGGAATATACACAAAAGATCCATCAGAAAACACAGCAGCATTGAGCGTTGCGTAATAATTGTCGTTGGACGAAATAACTGTACCAAGATATTTACGCACAAGCTCAGGGTGCTCTTTGACTGCCTCTGAAATTGAACAGAAAATAACGCCAGCTTTCAATAGTTCAGCCTTGAATGTTGTCACAACAGACACAGAATCAAACACCGCGTCCACGGCGATTTTAGATGTCTGGACTCCTGCCAGAATTTCCTGCTCGCGCAAGGGGATGCCCAGCTTTTCGTAAACACGCAAAAGCTCAGGATCGACATCATCAATCGATTTTGGCCCAGGCGTCGATTTTGGCGCCGAATAATAATAGAGTTCCTGATAGTCAATTTCAGGATATTGCACCTTGGACCATTCAGGGCGCACCATTGTCAACCAGCGACGATACGCCTCCAGCCGCCATTCCAGCAGCCAGTCTGGCTCATTTTTCTTGGCGGAAATAAAACGTACAATATCCTCTGACAGGCCTTTAGGAGCCTTGTCAGTTTCAATATCGGTAACAAAACCATATTTATACTGGTCAACATCAATCAGTTTGACCTGCTCTACTGTTTCTAAAACGGCTGCCATTTTGTGTCTCCTGTCCGCCCTTAAGCGGCCCGTATCTCGTATTTATGTAATGATTTGAGCCTATTTTCCAAGGCCAACAAGAATTTGGTGATGTCAATTTTGCCAGTTGTTGGCCCAAGGCTCACACGAATTGCAGCCACTGCTAGCTCATCTAGCACACCCATTGCCACAAGAACATGCGATTTACGGACTTTTCCAGATGAACATGCAGAGCCAGATGAAACCGAGATGCCATCCATGTCAAAACCAATTAGTGCTGTTTCTGCCAAAAGGCCAGTAATGGCAAAGCAGGTAGTGTTTGGCAGGCGCTCAACACCAGCACTGAATATGGTCGTATCTGGGGCAAGCTTTAAAATGCCTGCTTCCAGCATGTTACGCAGATTTTGCACATCCTGCATCTTATACATGTGCTTGACTGCCATATTTGCCGCCATGCCAAAGCCTGCTATGCCTGCAACATTTTCAGTGCCAGCACGCTGCCCACGTTCCTGCCCACCACCTTTGATAAGGCTTGTACCAAGCCTTATTTTTTCATTGGCAAAAATAAATGCACCTACGCCTTTTGGGCCACCAAATTTATGGGCTGACAGCGTCAAAATATCTGCGCCAAGTTCAACCATCCCAACAGGTATTTTACCTGCGGCCTGCACGGCATCCACATGTACCAAACCTCTGGCCTGATGCACAAGTTCAGCAGCCTCTGCAACAGGCTGAATAACACCTGTTTCATTATTGGCCAACTGAAGAGACAATAACGGCCGCCCTGATTTTGCTAACTCATCTGATAAAAATTTTAAATTTAGCCTGCCATTTGTATCCACTGGAAGTACAGTTATCAAATCAGATGCAAATTGTCCGCCTGTCAAACTGCATGAATGCTCGACTGCACTTACCAAAAGGCGATCAACGCCAAGCGATGCAGTTAAAACCGTATTTGCCGCCTCTGTGCCGCTGGATGTAAAAAATACATTTTTGGCGGAGGCTCCAACCAGTTTTGCAACATCGCCTCTTGCAGACTCAATTACAGCCCGCGCTTCACGCCCATCCGCATGCACTGATGATGGATTGCCAATAATGCCTAAAACGCGCGTCATCTCTTGCAGAACCTCTGGTAAAAGAGGCGCGGTTGCATTCCAGTCAAGATAGATGCGCTCATGAAAGAACATTATTTTAATATACCTTGCAGCTCAAAACATAAAAAGCTTGCAATTTTCACTCGTAATCATGCAAAACGAAAAAGGCGATTTGCAGTTAAACGCAAACTCACACATGCACAACCATAGCGTGTTTGTTAGAATTATTCTAACACATATTAGCGTATAGTCTAACCTTGCGTCAAGTTTGCTTGAAACAGGTGAGACAAAAGGAACAATAAATGCCAGAGGTTATTTTTAACGGCCCTGCTGGGCGTCTTGAGGGTCGCTATCATCAGGCCAAAATGCGTGGAGCGCCAATAGCGCTGCTGCTCCATCCCCACCCGCAATTTGGCGGCACGATGAATAACCAGATCATTTATCAAATGTACTACACTTTTGTAGAACGCGGATTTTCTGTTCTACGCTTTAATTTCAGAGGTGTCGGACGCTCTCAAGGCTCGTTCGATCATGGATCTGGCGAGCTGTCAGATGCAGCCTCTGCTATGGACTGGGCGCAGGCGCTTAACCCAGATGCACGCGCCTGCTGGATCGCCGGTGTGTCATTTGGGGCATGGATTGGAATGCAGTTGCTCATGCGCCGTCCAGAGGTAGAGGCCTTTATTAATGTTGCCGCACCTGCCAATCGCTTTGACTTCTCGTTTTTGGCTCCTTGCCCGTCATCTGGCCTGTTTTTGCATGGTGAACTTGATCGCGTTGCTCCTTACAAGGAAGTTATCAGCGTCATTGAGAAGGTTAAAACACAAAAGGGTATCAAGCTTGAGCATGTTGTTATTGATGGAGCCAATCATTTTTTTGATGGTCATGTAGACGAGCTGATTCAGGAAATGACGGCCTATCTGGATCAAAGATTAAGCGAAGTTAAGTAGTTTATTTTCTTGTCATTGTAAGGAGCAAAGCAGTTCAGAAATTTTTAAAAAAACTGAATTGTTGCGTCTTTTTGCTTCTCACTTTGACAGTTAAAAACATTAAAAATTAAATCCTGGAAAACCTTTTTAAAAATATGCAAACCTTCAAATCCTCTTTTCTCCAAACCCTGCAAGAGCGTGGTTTCATCCATCAATGCTCAGATTTTGAGGGTGTGGATGCGCTGGCACTCAAAGGCGAGCTTATTGCCTATGTTGGCTATGACTGCACAGCTGCGTCACTTCATATTGGCAATCTTTTGTCCATCATGATGCTGCATCATCTGCAGGCCAGCGGCAACAAACCCATTACCCTCATGGGCGGCGGCACAACCCGCGTTGGAGATCCCTCTGGCAAGGATGAGACTCGCAAACTCCTCACTGTTGAACAGATAAATGACAATAAAAACAGTATAAAACAGGTATTTTCCAAGCTGCTCACATTTGGTGACGGCAAAACCGACTGCATCATGCTGGATAACGCAGATTGGCTCACAAAGCTCAATTATATTGATATGCTGCGTGATATTGGACGTCATTTTTCTGTCAACCGCATGCTGTCAATGGACTCAGTCAAGCTGCGCCTAGAGCGCGATCAGGAAATGTCATTCATAGAGTTCAACTACATGATCTTGCAGGCCTATGATTTTGTGGAGCTTGCCCGCAATTACGGCTGTAATCTGCAAATGGGTGGTTCAGACCAATGGGGCAATATCATCAATGGTGTTGATCTTGGTCGCCGAATGAAAAACAAAGAAGTGGAAGCGCATCAGTTATATGCGCTGACAACACCACTGCTGACGACTGCATCTGGTGCCAAAATGGGTAAAACAGCTTCTGGCGCAGTCTGGCTGAATGCTGACATGTTTAGCGCCTATGACTATTGGCAATTCTGGCGCAATACTGAAGATGCAGATGTAGCGCGTTTTCTAAAGCTGTTTACATTATTGCCGATGGATGAAATTGCAAAGCTGGAAGCATTGCAGGGCGCAGATATCAATAATGCAAAAATCAGGCTGGCAACGGAAGCAACTGCACTTATTCATGGGACTGATGCTGCAAATCAAGCGGCAGACACAGCCCGTAAAACCTTTGAACAAGGCATAGTTGCAACCAACTTGCCAACCTTTGAATATCCACGTGCTGAAATTATTGGTATGGGCGTGCTAGACGCGTTCAGAATAACACAGCTTTGTGCATCCAATGGTGAAGCCCGCCGCCTGATTGCAGGTGGCGGGTTAAGCGTCAATAGTGTCAGTGTTACCAGCCATACACACATATTGTCTGAAACTGATATAGTTGAGAGTTTTGTTAAACTTTCTTTTGGAAAGAAGAAAAATGCACTTCTAAAAGCCATTTAAAAGTTCATGTGCCGGTATATTTTTTGAACCTGGGACATGTAGTCAAGTTGCGTATGCACATCTGATGTGACTACAACTCTCAGACAGATTATTTTACTTCTGGAGCATTAATGTCTGATATTTTAAAGTGGATAACCCCATTAGCCCTTGCAGCTGTTGTTATAGTCTTAGGCATGGGACTTATCAACATGATGCGAGGCGGAAGTCCCAATACCTCCCAGAAACTAATGCGATGGCGTGTTGGGCTACAGTTTATAGCTGTGATTATTCTAATGGGAATTTTGTTTTTCAAAAGCCGAACATGAATTATTGCTTGCACTTGTTGTCAGATTTTCTGCATAGGTTGTTTATTAATAGCAGGGAAAAATCTTCATGGTTCGATTAAACAAAATCTACACACGCACAGGTGACGATGGTACTACAGGTCTTGGCTCTGGAGATCGTGTTAAAAAATACGATGTACGTGTAGAAGCCTTTGGCACTGTGGATGAAGCAAATTGCTGCATTGGACTTGCGCGGCTACACACCCTGAACCACCCAAATGTTGATGCCATGCTAAACCGTATTCAAAACGATATGTTCGATCTTGGGGCAGACTTGTGTACACCACTTACTAGCGCGCCGCTTCCCTATGAGCCACTTCGTATTGTGAGTGAACAGGTTGTACGGATTGAGGGCGAAATTGACACGCTCAACTCAGAGCTTGACCCGCTAAAATCGTTTGTGCTGCCTGGTGGACACCCCGCTTCTGCCTACCTGCATTTGGCACGTACAGTTTCACGCCGAGCCGAACGCCTTATGGTTGAACTTGCTGGAAAACCAGGTGAACATGTAGGCACTCCCGCGCTGCACTACATTAACAGGCTGTCTGATTTTCTGTTTGTTGCTTCACGTTATGTAAATGACAAAGGCAAAAGGGATGTCCTGTGGGTGCCCGGTCAGAATCGTTAAAGGCGATTATGGGGCTTTTGCACAGCTTTTTGCGTGACCATCCAGAATTTTCAGTGCTAGACTTCCTTTTGAGATGGGACAAAATGCTCCATCTCTAATTTTCAGAAAATTAGAAACGGGGTGTGCTATGACTGATATTTCAAAATATGTGGAAAATGTCAAAAAATATGCTTCAAATGCGGATGAACTTGCCATTGCGGGTGTCGTACGTCACTGTGGCATTGCTTTGCGAAACAAGGACTCTTCTTTGGTTTCTGGCAGCGATCCAGCTGAGATCAACCGTGTTGTTCAAGGCTTTTGCAAAAAGAAACTTGCCCGTACTGAAAGCGATGAAACCATTCTTGATACAGTTACAAAGGTTTTGATCAAAATGAAGCCAGAGAACCACAAATCGCGTGTAACAGTCTATTACCTGATTGCGGAACAATATGAACAGCTTGGACTGTTCCATCCAAAAACCAAACAGTAAACATTACGTTCTGGCCGTGGCTGATAATTATTATTTCATCCACGGTCATATACTTTTTTTTCTGTAACTTAAAAAGCCAGTTCATGCAGCAATATCACGATCTTTTATCCCATATCCTGAACAAAGGAACACAAAAATCTGATCGCACGGGTACGGGCACCAAGTCAGTTTTTGGCTACCAGATGCGTTTTGATTTAAATGCTGGCTTCCCGTTGGTTACAACTAAAAAACTACACGTAAAATCCATTATACATGAGCTTATCTGGTTTCTGGCTGGCGATACCAATACTAAATATCTTAACGATAATGGTGTAAAGATCTGGGATGAATGGGCTAATGATCAAGGTGAACTAGGTCCAGTTTATGGCCGTCAGTGGCGGAGCTGGGAGAAGCCAAACGGGGGTAGCGTCGACCAGATCAGCTGGCTGCTGAATGAAATAAAATCTAATCCAGATTCACGCCGTCTTGTCGTTTCAGCCTGGAATCCTGCCGATCTTGATAGAATGGCACTGGCTCCATGCCACTGCCTGTTTCAGTTTTATGTAGCAGACAGTAAATTATCGTGTCAGCTTTATCAGCGCTCGGCAGATGTATTTTTAGGTGTACCATTTAATATCGCGTCCTATGCGCTGCTAACACACATGATTGCACAGGTATGTGGACTGAAGGTAGGAGATTTTGTACATAGTTTTGGTGATACTCATCTGTATGTAGACCACCTGGAGCAGGCAGAGTTGCAGCTTACACGGAACTTGAAGCCTTTACCAAAGCTTGTTTTAAATCCTGATATTAAAAACCTTTTTGACTTTTCATATGATGATATAAAAATCGAAAATTATGATCCACATCCACACATAAAAGCACGGGTGGCAGTGTGAGTATTCCTGTTTCACTTATCGTTGCCGTTGCTAAAAATGGTGTTATTGGCAATGATAACAAGCTTCTATGGCGTTTAAAAAGCGATTTGCGGCGTTTTCGTGCGCTAACGATGGGTAAGCCCATCATAATGGGACGCAAAACATTTGAATCCATTGGCTGTCTTTTGCCAGGGCGTGAGACAATCATTATTACCCGTAATCCATTGTTCAGATTTGAGGGCGCACATATGGTGCACAGTCTCCAATCAGCGATCGCTACAGGAGAGACAATTGCTGTAAAATCAGGTGCAACCGAGCTAATGGTCATTGGTGGTGCCGAAATTTACGCGCAGGCACTCCCACTCTGTGACAGGCTTTATATTACGGAAGTTGATCTTGAGCCTGAGGGTGATGCGTTTTTTGAGCCCGTTAACATGGCCAATTTTATTGAGGAAAAACGAGCTGCTCACCCTGCTGGAGTAGATGATCAGGCAGGTTTCAGTTTTGTTGATTATGTGAGGGGCGGTTCATGAATGGCTAATTTAGCTCCCCTGCTAGAGCGTATTGCAGTTGCATTAGAGAGGTTGGCTCCGCCTGTTCAAACAAATGTTGATTTAAGCCTAAGCAATGCTTTTATATGGAATCCAACCAAACTTGATCTTGAAACTGTTTTAAATGTAAATTTTTTAGGTATTCATCTGCTTATTGGCATTGACCAGAGCCGCGATACACTGCTGCAAAATACAGAACGCTTTGCTAAAGGCCTGCCTGCGAACAATGCCCTGCTCTGGGGTGCACGTGGCATGGGTAAATCCTCGTTAGTTAAATCTATCCATGCCCACGTGAACAAACAGCATAAAACCAATTTAAAACTTATTGAGGTTCATCGTGAAGACCTTGAAAGCCTGCCACAGCTGATGAACATTTTACGTGGACGTAATGAACGGGTTGTTCTGTTTTGCGATGATCTTTCATATGATGCAGGTGATGCCTCCTATAAATCCCTTAAGACAGTACTGGATGGCGGTATTGAAGGGCGACCAGAAAATGTGCTGTTTTATGCAACATCCAACCGTCGCCATCTGCTGCCACGCGACATGATTGAAAATGAGCGCTCAACTGCAATTAATGTGGGTGAGGCTGTGGAGGAGAAAGTGTCGCTTTCTGACCGTTTTGGACTTTGGCTTGGTTTTCATGCCTGCTCTCAAGATGATTATCTTGCAATAATATACGGATATGCAGATGCCTATGCGTTTGACATGCCAATAGAAGCTTTAAAAGCGCAAGCTTTGGAATGGAGTATGACACGCGGAAGTCGTACGGGCCGCGTGGCATGGCAATTCATCTGCCATATGGCAGGAAAAATGGGGAAAACCATGTAATGTAAATCGGACTGTCATTGGTTTGACAGTCCAATTGAAAATTAATGCTTTGGTAAAATCCGAGGGGCTAAGGGGTTTTCCAGAACTTGCAAAACCAGCTTAGAGTGGTTTTTCATAGTGTTGTAAGTTTCTGACAATCCCAGCTTGGTAACCTGTCCATATTGATTACCTGGCAATTTTCCTGCACTCTCCATTCTTTTGAAGTCAGGTGACTTGATCCAGGCAAGCATCATATCCGCTTTTTGTATGCGAATTTTAAGCTCTTCAATTATTCCTGTTTTATCCTTGTATCTACTGACTAATTGATTAGCAATTTTTTTGGCAGTGTTGTTTTTTGGATCTAGCAGCAAACGTAAAAGCCCCTCACTCACCTCATTTTCAAGAATTCTTGGTTTTCTGTTTTCCGACAGCACCTCAAGTGCTTGTGATTGAAGTGACCTTGCAGTTTTTGATATGCTGGATTTAAGAGGTAAATTATCTATAGCTATCTTGATATTATTGGTTTTTACATTGATCTCAATTGAAGGCTGATTTGCAATCTTTTTTATATTGGTCATTTTTACTTCCTTATTATGTTTTTGACTGTGTTTTTTGACTGTGTTTTTTGACTTGCAAACTAAGTCAATTCTTTAACGTTAAACTGCCAACCTTACACGAACCTTACAGAAAAATTATAAATGGTAATATTGATAATGTGTGTGTATGAATTCTAAAAAAGCGTATACTGCACAAGCGCAAGTATCAAACCGCATAGTTTTAAATTATTTATTGCTTCATGTAAGGAAATACCACAATGGCGGCAGCGCCATCAGACACAAATGATCTTTTTGGCAAGGTTGAGCAAGCTGCGCAAGTAAAAGTAGCAGAGCAACGACCAGTTGCAGTTCCAGCTTCTACAAAGCCTGCCACGATGGCCAAGCCTCCTCTTTCTTCTGCAGAAGGTAATTACACAGCCGCAGATATTGAAGTTCTGGAAGGGTTGGAGCCTGTGCGCCGCCGCCCTGGTATGTATATTGGTGGAACAGACGAAAAAGCTCTGCATCATCTGTTTGCCGAAGTTATCGACAATTGTATGGATGAGGCTGTTGCAGGCCATGCTACGTATATTGAGGTAGAATATGCAGCTGATGGCTTCTTGACAGTTTCAGATAATGGACGTGGCATTCCCATTGATCCGCATCCAAAATTCCCTACAAAATCTGCGTTGGAAGTTATTTTATGCACTCTTCACGCTGGTGGAAAGTTTGACTCAAAAGTCTATGAAACTTCTGGCGGCTTGCATGGTGTTGGTATTTCGGTTGTCAATGCTTTATCGGAGCTGCTTGAGGTTGAGGTTGCACGCAGCCAGCAGCTTTATCGCCAGCGGTTTTCACGGGGAATTCCACAAGGTGCACTTGAGCACCTAGGCAAAATTCAGAACCGTCGTGGAACACGTGTACGCTTTAAACCAGACCATGAAATATTTGGTGAGGCAATCGTTTTTGATCCCCGCCGTCTGTTTAAAATGGCACGTTCCAAAGCTTATCTTTTTGGCGGGGTCGAAATCCGCTGGAAATGTGCTGAGGTTTATCTTGTCTCCAAACCTGATGTGCCAGCACAAGCTGTATTTAAATTTCCAGGGGGACTTAAAGATTACCTAGGACAAGAAATTGAAGGCAAAGAGCTGGTTATTGATCAGATTTTTTCTGGTAAAATTATCAAAACTGGTGGTCACGGATCGCTTGAATGGGCAATTGCATGGTTTGGTAATGATGATGGTTTTGTCCATTCTTATTGTAACACCATTCCTACTGGTGAAGGTGGTACACACGAAAGTGGTTTAAGAATTGCGCTTTTGCGTGGCCTTAAAGATCATGCCGAGCGTACCAATCAAACCAAGCGTGCTGCAAGCCTGACAACCGAAGACGTAATGGTTGCCTGTTCCGCCATGCTCTCTGTTTTTATTCGTGAGCCTGAATTTGTGGGCCAGACCAAAGACAAGCTTTCAACATCTGAAGCATCACGTATTGTAGAAACTGCCATTCGTGATGCATTTGACCATTGGCTAGCGGCGGCACCTGCGTTGGCTACCAGACTGTTGGACTTTACGCTGGAACGCTGCGATGAGCGCCTTCGTCGTCGCGCTGAAAAAGACATGGCGCGTAAATCCCCTACCCGCAGGTTGCGCTTGCCAGGCAAACTGGCGGACTGCACAAACAATCAGGCGCAAGGCTCTGAGCTGTTTATAGTGGAAGGTGATTCTGCTGGTGGATCAGCCAAGCAGGCGCGTAATCGCCAAAGCCAGGCTGTGCTGCCATTGCGTGGCAAAATTCTAAATGTTGCCAATGCTGGACGCGAAAAATTGAACGCCAACCAACAGTTGGGTGATTTGGCGCAGGCGCTTGGCTGTGGGCTTGGTTCACAATATCGTGATGATGATCTGCGTTATGAAAAAGTGATTATAATGACGGATGCTGATGTGGACGGGGCGCATATTGCCTCGCTCCTAATTACATTTTTTTATCGCCAGATGCCACGTTTGATTGACAACGGACACCTTTATCTGGCAGTTCCGCCGCTGTACCGTCTAACCCATGGAAGTAAAACGGTTTATGCAACGGATGATGCTGATAAAGACCGTATATTAAAGACCCAGTTCAAATCAAACGCCAAGGTAGATATTGGCCGATTTAAAGGGTTGGGAGAAATGATGGCTGCTCAGCTCAAAGAGACCACAATGGATCCTGCTAAACGCACATTGCTTCAGGTTCAGGTGCTCAACGAAGATCGTGAAGATACAGCGGACTGTGTTGAACGCTTGATGGGTAACAAGCCCGAAGCTCGTTTTGCATTTATTCAGGAGCGGGCAAGCTTTGCTGTTGCCCTTGTAGATGTTTGAAGCTACTGGCCTGAAACACCACATTTCAGGCCAGTCGGATGTTATTTTGTCAAACGAACGGTTTCGCCGATAGATGCTGCAATTCTCTGGAAAGCGGAGTTTAACTGGGCACCATCTGATGCTGAATAAAATCTATCTGCACCAGAACAGCTTTTAAGAGCAGCACGTGCCGCAGCATCAGCTGGTGGATCAGGAAATACTGCAAGTGGATGATCAAAATAGATTGTGAATACTGTTATGCCTTGAGCTTTGGCATTTGTGCAGGCCGTCGTGAAGCGTTCGTTCAACATGGCTTCTGCTTCAGCAAATATCTGTGTACCTAAACCGCCTGCAACAGGGTTTGGCGTAGATTTTCCAAATATCCAAGCATAGCCCAAAGCACCGTATGCAGTGACATCGCTCCAGACTTCTGGACCTGTTGGAACTCCTGTTGGAAGACCGTTACTGGTTGGCCCATTGGTCTGAACAGCATTTACGCCATCTGTCATAAGAATAATGTATTTTTTTACATTTATATCAGTATACGGAGCACCACCAAAATAACTACCACCCAATGTTGATGTTACAGCTGGTCCATAAGGCAAGCTTGGAGACAGGACACGCCAAGCCCACATCAAACCTTCCGATGTTATAGTGCCTCCGCCGTCCCAGTAGCTCATTTTATTGATTTCTGTCTTAATCAGGTTTAAATCTGAATTTAGAGGCATTACTTCATTAGGGCAGGCTTTATTTGGGCCCCAGGTCTCTCCTTGAGGCGCAGCATTTGCATTTTCTTTAATTGTAAGAGTTCCACCATTTGTAGTACCGTTATATTTAAATAAAGAGTACACAGAACGGCCCTCAGATGGCTTTTCGTAATATACGGGACTCGGAAAAACAGGTGTTGGTTCTTCTGCTATGTAATTATTTTTATATGGGTTAGCAGCAGCGTGAATGGAGCTGTTGGCTGTGTAATCAGACGGCCAGAAAAACGGTACAAATTTAGAATCAGCAGCTCCAGTGGGTGGACCGTTAGAACCTTCAGCATTTACATCCCAAGGATCAGGCCGTGCCATAACGCACCCTTTCCAACCTGTTGCAGGTGCAGGAAGACGTGCAAATAAATCAAACAGATTTACCTTAGGATTTTGAAGCGCACACCCTGCCTCCCAGATACTATAATTTGCTCCCCCTGTGTTTGCACCGCCTGGGAGGGGAGCATCAATTGTTGGATCAGGATTAGCAGCAGAAATATTTGGATTAGGAAAATTATAAAGCGTCCATGTTGAAAGAATACTAGCGTCAGTCGGTGCTGTTCCACCCAGTGCAGGCATCGCATAAGCTGGACCAATGCCTAATAATTCGCGCGATACACCCGCAAATTTATTGCCAGCAGCTCCAAATACATCTTTAAGCCAGGTTTGTGTGTCCGCACCACTCCCCGTGCCAGGATTTACGGCTGGCGTTCCTACGGCATTGCTGCCGCATTTCTTGACACGATGAGAGCCGCCCCCATTAAGTAAATATCCGTGATCGACCGAGTCTGCATTAAAATCTGACATAGCAGCATTATCAATGAAGGCTTTACCTGGATTAACAGTCGCAACAAATGGCACAAGGCCTATTTTAATCTGCCCAGGCCCCGTGCCTTTTGAAAACATTGTTGTAACAAAATTGGTAGCGGCTGTTTTTAAAGATCCCATTTCATTGAACATGGAACCCGTATTATCAAGAGCTATAGCAATCTCCAGATTTTTACCTGCGCCTGCAACAGCGGTTGAGGTTACATTAATATTCATCGTTGGCACGCCAACTGCAGCCATGAGTGACGTGTTTATGCGTGCTGGGAAAGAAACCTTGCATCCAGCATCAGTTACAACCGATACAGGCCCTGTAATTGTAACCCAAGGTTTTTTGCTCATTTCCAGTTCGACAATAGATTGAGCAACAGACTGCTTTGCTTCGCAAGCTGGAAGCGTTTTATCCAGCACAACGGCAATTGCAGCAGCATCACTTGCCGCCTGCATTGTAGCTTGAGCATCTGATGCTCTTGAATAATCTACTGCAATACCAGCAGCAAAAAATACAGGTATGACGGCTAAGCCAAATATAATTGCAACATTTCCATTCTGATCTCGTTTAAAAGATTGAAACAAGCTTATTTTTGAAACTGAGCTTTTAAGATTGAGTTTTAGCATTTATTTGCCCTGCCTGTATTTTATAAAAATGTTGTCTGTTGCTATTGCACCACCAGATAATTGATAAATATTTAAATAAGGTCTATTCATCGTGTTAAACTGTAGACTTATTGTGCTGATACCTAACGAATACTTATTCTTTACAAGAGTAATAATTGGGAAATGTTATATTTTTGGAAATAACTGGAGAGTGATGTGAAACAATTTTTATATACTACGCTTTGCGCGGCCCTCATCATGCTACCACTGGATTTTTTGTGGTTATGGTCAATGAACAGCGTTTATAAGAGTCATATTGGCAGCATAATGCTAGAGCAGCCACGAATTCCCCCAGCTATTGCGTTTTACTTGATATATGTTGCAGCAGTTGCATTTCTAGCCATTATGCCTAACCTTGAAACGGGTACAATATGGTCAGCTGCAGGATATGGAGCTGTTTTGGGGCTCGCGGCCTATGGCACATATGATGGCACCAATCACGCAACCCTAAAAGCTTTTACCTCTACCATAATGTACATAGACTGGACGTGGGGCACACTCTTAACAGCAGTAACATCAGCGCTTGGGTGGAAGCTAATGACATGGTGGCAAGGTTAAGTGCCACAAAATGTTTGGTATTGCCGAGTACTATGAAGTGGTCTGGCAAATTCCTCATATCCTGTCCGCTCTTCGTATGGATTTGAAAGTACATTTAGCAGTTTTTCAAATTGCTCGTAATTATTTTCCATGATGGCTAAATCTATAGTTTTTTCAACAAGATGGTTACGTGGAATGTAAACGGGATTAGACCGCTTTATGAGTTCCAAATGTTCATTTTTACTCTGAGGTTCTTTGTTCATACGTTCTGTTAAACTTTGCATCCAAATTTGCAGATCCACATCATCAAAAAGCGTATGAGACGAAGACAAAGTTTGAAAAAATAATGTGTAATCCTGTTTTTTCTTGGCTAATAAAACCAGTAAATCGCCTATGAGCTGTTTATCACCCTCCTGCTCCATAAAAAGTCCAAGCTTTGCCCTTAAACCTTTAAAATAGGCTGTTTCAAATGCGGGTGCAAAATTATTAATAGACGTTTGTGCCATGTTTAACGCGTCAGTTTCCTCGTTTGCCATAAGCGGCATAAGAGTTTCAGCAAATCGCGCCAAATTCCACTGTGTAATTTTGGGCTGATTTGCGTAAGCATAGCGTCCTTGAGCATCAATAGAGCTAAAAACTGTTTTAGGGTCGTAGATATCCATAAACGCACAAGGCCCATAATCAACTGTCTCACCTGATATGCTCATATTATCTGTATTCATTACTCCGTGGATAAAACCAATATTCTGCCATTGCGCGACAGTTTTAGCTTGGCTTATGATAACAGCATCCAAAAATGCTACATATGGGTTTGAAGCTAGCGCTGCATCTGGATAATGACGGGCAATTGCATAATCTGCGAGTATTTTGACTGCTTCGACATCGTTTTGCGCAGCAAAATATTGAAACGTGCCAATACGTATATGGCTTGCTGCGACCCGCGTTAAAACTGCTCCTGGCAAGATCTTGTCCCGTATGACTTTTTCGCCTGTAGTTACACATGCCAAGGCACGCGTTGTTGGTATACCAAGGGCAAACATGGCTTCACTTATAATATATTCGCGCAACACTGGTCCCAAAGCTGCACGTCCATCACCCCTTCTGGAATAAGGTGTGGGTCCTGATCCTTTCAATTGGATATCACGACGTCCATTTTTACCAATAATCTCGCCTAGCAGAATGGCACGTCCATCACCAAGCTGCGGTGTAAAATGGCCAAACTGATGACCTGCATAAATTGCTGCTATTGGCTCTGCCTGGTCTGGAACAAAGTTCCCAGCTAACATATCAACTCCTTCATCTGAAGATAGCCAATTCTCATCAAGCCCTAGTTCCTTGGCCAAAGGCACATTCAATTTTAAAAGTTTGGGCGTGCTTACCGTTGTAGGAGAAACATGCGAGAAGAATCGTTTTGGCAAACGGGCGTAAGAATTATCAAACGAGATATTTTGTCGCATTTTACAATCCTTTGGACTCAAGCTATGTATGGTCTATCTTTAACAATCGAAAGGAGGTGATCCTGTGTCTCATTGTCTCAATCTACGGTCTTTAGGTCTCTGGGTTGTCTCACCGGATTTCTTCCAGTGAGCTTTCATGTGATCTAGTAAGATCGCAGTGACAATGGAAAGGCTACCTCTTAATACAGGTAGCTTTTCTTGTTTTGAAAAAAAATATTATGACCATTGAAATTCTTGTTGATGCTGATGCATGCCCTGTAAAAAATGAAATTTATAAAGTTGCAGCACGATACTGCCTTAAAACATTTATTGTTAGCAATAGTTTCATCAATGTTCCACATGATGCCCTGATTGAACTTATCATCGTTGCTAATACATTTGACTCAGCTGACGATTGGATTGCAGAATATTGCTCCTCACACAGCATTGTTATTACGACAGATGTTCCACTGGCACATCGTGCCGTTAAAATTGGAAGTACTGTACTTGCTCCAAATGGCAAGAAATTGAACGAAAATTCAATTGGTATGCAGCTTGCGACGCGTGATCTCATGGATAACCTGCGTGTAGGAGGGCAAATGACAGGCGGGCCCAAGCCATTTTCTGCTCGTGACCGATCCAATTTTTTACAAAGCCTTGATCAGGCAATTATAGATCTCAAAAGGCGGCCGTAAACCTAAATTGCCGTCACTGGGGTGGCACTGTTGCTGATAGTTTACGCCCCAACTCAATTGAGGGTGCTTCAATAAATCGGTAGGCAAGCCCTGCCACAGCAAGCGAGAGCACCGATGCTGGTACAAGATAGGCCCAAACAGGCATTTTTCCGTAAAATAAATGTGTAGCTGCTATTAAAATAGGCAAATGGAACAGATACAGGCTGTAAGATACTCGGCCCAGCCATTTAAGAGGGGTGATATGCAGCAGGTTTTGAATTGGGCTCGAACCCAGTGTTAGGCCTATAATCAGAACAGCTCCAAGCCCCCCAACAAAATCATTATATGATGTAAGGGTAGCGCCTGCTACCAGCCAGAGCATCAGTTTGAAATACCAAGGCAGTTTTATGGCAAACCATTTTATACTATCCATATGCATTGCCATAATAAGACCGCATGCAAAAAATACTGTAAAATGCATTGTGCCAAGCACACCCTCCAGCCAGTCATTATTATGAAAAGGGGCATGATCAAGATTAAAATAACTCAACAGACCTTCTATCAACACTGTAAAACCAAGCGCCAGGCAGAAGAATATCGGTAGACCTGCATAATGTGCAATTATGAAAACAAGCGGGAACAGAAGTGAAATACGCATTTCATAGGCTAGGCTCCAAACTACACTGTTCAAGGATGCATCCTGCGGTCGATTAATCATTAGCGCATGCCCAGTAATAATATCTGCCCCTGCTCCATTACTCCAGTTTTTATTGAACCATTGAGAAAGATCAGCAATAAACTCTGGCTGAACGTAAAAATAGAGAAGAACCGAGAACAAAAGAGCCGCAATATAAGGAGGATAAATACGGCATACACGACGGATCACGAAGCTTTTATATGAGCTGTTTTTTGAATTGAGGAGTGACAGGCCAAGCGCAAATCCACTCAACACAAAGAAAATTATAACAGCAGGCCTTCCAACCATAATAACACGCAGAGGCGTCCATTTTATATAAGGCACAATGTATGTTTGAGCAATTGAATCTGGCAGCGCCAGGAAACAGTGATTAAGCAGCACTGCAAAAGCTGCAAGCCCACGAATGGAATCCAGAAAGTACAATCTCATATGCATGCTCATAATCGGTTAAGTTAAAATTTAATAAGACGGAGCATGAGGCTAAAATAATTAAAGTTTGTATATTTTGAAAATTTTTAAAATAAAACGTTTTTTGTAAGGTTGCTGTAAGTTTCATGATTAATAAAGAATTAAGCCGACTTAAATTATTACAAAATTTAAGTCTTAAAATAAATTATAAGGATTTATAAAATGAGTGACCTCAGCTATTCAGCTATATTAAGTAAACTTAATACAACTCCAGTCTGTGAACTGGATGATACTAAAAAGTGGGATAAGAGCTTATTAAAGCATTTAGGCTGGAGAGGTATTGAAGGCAAAGGTCAATATAAAATCGGGTTTGATAATAATGCAGGTCATTGTAATTTTGTTATCATTGGAAAAAATGGAATTAAAAATATTAAATCCGATGTCAATGATGATTACAAAAATAGTGGTTATAGAGGAGCTACATTAAAGGCTGAGGCCGAACTAAGAAGCACATCGGCAAATAAGCTTACACCATATGATCTTGATACAAAAATTTCAAAGTCAAAAGTTAATATCTTGGAACCTAAGCTCAATACTGCTCAAAAAAAATCTGGTAAGCTTCAAAATCCTAAACCAGAGAATTTTCCAAGAAATATTACAGTTAGATAAATGGTTTAAAATATTACCACGGATCTGATGCTTTTACCTTCATGCATCAGATCAAAAGCTGTATTTATCTGTTCTAATGGCATAGAGTGGGTAATAAGATCATTGATATTTATCTTGCCCTCCATGTACCAGTCTACAATTTTTGGTACATCCGTACGACCACGTGCGCCTCCAAAAGCAGAACCTCGCCAATTACGGCCTGTAACAAGCTGGAATGGCCGTGTTGAAATTTCCTGACCTGAGGGCGCAACGCCCACAATAATGCTCGTACCCCAGCCTCGATGAGTACATTCCAAAGCTTGGCGCATGGTTACAGTGTTACCAACGCATTCAAAGGAAAAATCTGCACCGCCATCTGTTAAATCGGTAATGGCTTGAACAACTTTATCACGTCCTATTTCATCAGGATTAACAAAATGCGTCATGCCAAATTTACGCGCCATTTCAACTTTTGATGGATTGAGATCAACACCGATGATTTTATCAGCACCGACCATTCGTGCGCCCTGAATAACATTTAAACCGATACCACCAAGGCCAAAAACAACCACGTTTGCACCAGGCCAAACTTTAGCAGTGTAAATAACCGCTCCTATACCAGTGGTAACACCGCAGCCAATGTAACAGATTTTATCAAATGGCGCGTCTTCACGCACTTTGGCCACTGCAATTTCAGGCAGTACTGTAAAGTTAGAGAAAGTTGAGCAGCCCATGTAGTGAAAAACAGGGTTTGTCGCTTCACATTTAAACCGGCTTGTACCGTTAGGCATGACGCCTTGCCCCTGAGTGCTACGAATGGCAGTACAAAGGTTTGATCGTTGCGAAAGGCATGTTTTGCAGGAGCGGCATTCAGGTGTGTAAAGCGGAATTACATGATCACCAATTTTAACACTTGTAACCCCAGAGCCAATCTCGCGTACAATTCCTGCCCCCTCATGGCCTAAAATAGCAGGAAATTTACCCTCTGAATCCAGACCAGACAATGTATAGGCATCCGTATGACATACACCCGTTGCCATAATCTCAATAAGGACCTCGCCAGCTTTTGGCCCTTCAAGATTTACGGTTTCAATGGTTAGAGGCTTGTTGGCCTCCCATGCTACGGCCGCCCTTGTTTTCATTACAAAACCTTAATGTAAAATCTGGCTTAAAAATTCTTTGGTGCGTTCGTGCTGTGGGTTTTTAAAGAATTCATCCGGCGTGTTCATTTCAACAACCTGTCCACGGTCCATGAATATTACGCGGTCAGCTACCTGACGCGCAAAGCCCATTTCGTGGGTTACGCAAAGCATTGTCATACCCTCATGGGCAAGGCTAACCATTGTGTCCAGAACTTCCTTCACCATTTCTGGATCAAGTGCTGAGGTCGGCTCATCGAAGAGCATAATTTTGGGTGACATGCATAAAGAGCGTGCAATTGCCACGCGCTGCTGTTGTCCGCCTGAAAGCTGGCCTGGAAATTTATTGGCCTGCTCAGGAATTTTGACGCGGTTTAAAAAATGCATCGCAATTTCCTCAGCATCTTTTTTGGGCATTTTCTTGACCCAGATGGGTGCAAGGGTGCAGTTTTCCAAAATGGTGAGATGCGGAAACAGGTTAAAGTGCTGGAACACCATTCCAACTTCACGCCGCACTTCGTCAATCTTTTTAAGATCTGCGGTAAGCTCTATGCCATCGACAATAATCTGTCCCTTTTGGTGCTCTTCCAAACGATTTATACAACGTATCATTGTTGATTTGCCAGAGCCTGATGGGCCGCAGATGACTATTTTTTCACCACGTGTAACTTTGAGATTTATATCCCGAAGAACATGAAAATCGCCATACCATTTATTTACGCCAAGCATTTCTATTGCAGTTTCTGTTTTTAATGCTGTCGGCTTTATATTTAACATATCTGTACTCCTTAGCGCTTATCGGCAATTGCCAAGCGCGTCTCAATTGTGCGGGCATAGCTGGACATACTGTAGCAGCATACGAAATAAAACGCGGCTGCGAATAGCCAGCCAGTTGTACTTGTGACAGGTGTAGCCCAATCAGGATTTTTAAAAGAGGCCTGCAACGTATTTACAAAATCAAAAATACCTACAGTCGAGACAAGTGTTGTATCCTTGAAAAGTGCCACGTTGCTGTTTACAATGTTTGGCAGGGTTGCTTTAAGGGCCTGCGGCAGAATGATCAGCCTCATGGACTGCCAATAACTCAGCCCCATAGCGTTTGCACCTTCGTACTGCCCTTTGGGCAAAGCCTGAAGCCCAGCACGAACGACCTCTGCCATGTAAGCTGCAGAAAACAGTACAACTGCAACCAAAGCTCTTAAAAGCCTGTCAGGGTTCAAATCTGGAGGAAGGAAAAGCGGAAGCATGAAATTTGCAGCGAACAAGACTGTGATGAGAGGCACGCCGCGTACAAATTCAATGAAAATGACACAGAATACTTTGACAATTGGTAAATTTGAACGACGACCAAGCGCTAGCAATATACCGAGTGGCAACGAAACAACGATTCCCACTATTGCAACAATAAAAGTTACAACCATGCCGCCAAGACGTTCTGTAGTTACTTTTTCCAAACCAAGAGATGGAGCGCCCAAAAGCAATATGTAGGATACTATTGGAAGAATAATAAAAAAAGATATTGCCCCCCATGCGCGCTTAGGGGCATTTATCCACAAAACCCACACCATACTTATAAAAAACAACACGTATACTATGTTGACGCGCCACCGCAGGTCTATCGGGTAAGATCCATATATAAAATAGTTTATGTAAGTTGATATGAATGACCAACAGGCACCAGGCTCAGGCCTTGAAGCGCTGGAAAGACATGCGCTACGATCCTGCCCTGTGAAGGTTGCATCAAAAAATGCAAAGTGTAAAAGTTGCATAAGCATGAGATAAATAAGTGCAAGTGATATAAAGGTAAGTACTGTGTTGAACACAGTTGAAAAAAGATTGTCTCTTATCCAAGCAAGAGCACCAGTTGCACGTATGGGAGGCGGCAGCGCTTGAGTGCTTTCTTTGCGAATAAAGCTGACTGATGGGCTGTTTGTGGAAACGGAATTTGACATGTTTAGCGCTCCCTCAAAGCCATGCGTTGATTAAAGGCATTCATCAAGAAGGATGTAATGAGTGAGATTGTAAGATAGACAAGCATCGTTATGCCCATGACAGGAATTGCCTGGTTTGTTTGATTAAGAACAGTTCCTGCAAAAACCTGCACGAGCTCTGGAAAAGCAATAACACTCGCCAGAGAAGAATTTTTGGTAAGATTGAGATACTGGTTGGTGAGTGGCGGCAAAATTACACGAAATGCCTGTGGCACAACAACTAAACGCAGGTTTTGACCTGCTGTAAGACCCAGAGCGCTAGCAGCTTCTGTTTGTCCCTTTGATACAGACATTATGCCAGCGCGAACTACTTCAGCGATGAAGGCGGCTGTGTAAATTACCAATCCTAAAAGCGCAGCTACAAATTCAATCTGCAGTGTTGCATCGCCTTGAAAACTGAATCTGGTTTTAACAGGGTATGCAAGGCTGATTGGCATGCCAGATATAAAAAACACTGCAATAGGGAATATAACGATCAGACCCAAGAAAACCAGTCCAGTTGGTGACTGTTTACCAGTTGCAATCTGTCTATTTTTTGCCCAGTTGTAATATCCTATAAAAGCAACCAGACCTCCCAAAAAGGCATAAAAAATCAACCCGGAACCAGCCTCGAACACTGGACGTGGAGTGAAAAGACCTTGATTGGTTAGATATATTCCTGAAGTATTTTGCTTTATCTCCGTTGCACCTGGAAGATGGTGCATAAGGTCAGCAATTAGGATAAGTTGGATGAGAAGAGGAATATTACGTATAATCTGTACATACCAGTAGGCAATTTTGCTTATGAGCCAGTTACTGGACAGACGAGCAATTCCAACAATAAATCCTAATATGGTTGCTAAAAAAATACCAATGACGGAAACAACGACTGTGTTGATAAGACCAACCCAAAAAGCAGTTCCGTAGCTAGAAAGTTCAGTAAAATCTATCAGCCTGAAACTGATTGGAAACCCGGCAACTGAATCCCAGAATCCAAGTGAAGTAACCACTCCCTGTTTGCTTAATCCTGTAACAGCATTGGTGTATGCAGCATAAAGCCCATACCCAACGAGGAAAATCATAGCGGCCTGATAAACGAATGCCCTAATTTTAGGATCGTAGAAAGGCGAAATTCGTGGTTTTTCTTCCAATTCGGCGATTGCCATTACACAGAGCCCCAAAAATTTTCTATTTATTTTCTGTCAAGGAACCAGCAATTTTGCTGTTATTTCTTTGACTGTTTCTATTTGTAATTAAACGATGTGGACAGTCAGATGTTACCTGCCTGTCCACATTTGCTTATTTCATGATTTTGTATGTCTTATGCAACAAAAAAATACCTGTATTTAGCGGATGGGTGGAGCGTATTGAAGTCCACCTTTGCTCCATAGGCCATTTTGACCACGAGCAATTTTAAGCTGTGAACCTGCACCCACATTCCGCTCAAAAGATTCACCGTAGTTGCCTACATTTTTAATGATCTGATATGCCCAGTCATTTTTTAGACCCAAACCTTCACCAAATTTACCTTCTGTACCTAATAGGCGCTTGATATCAGGGTTGGTTGATTTCAGCATTTCATCAACATTGGCTGTTGTGACACCCTGCTCTTCTGCGGTAACCATTGCATAATGTGTCCAGCGAATAATGTTGGCCCACTGATCATCACCTTGACGCACTGCAGGTCCCAGTGGCTCTTTGGAAATGATTTCCGGAAGAACTGCGTTATCTTCTGGTTTTGTCAGTTTTAGACGCTCAGCATACAAACCTGATGCATCTGTTGTGTATGCATCGCAGCGACCTGAATCATATGCTTTGAGTGTTTCATCAGAGCCTGCAAATACAACTGGCTTGTAAGTTATTTTGTTTGCACGAAAATAATCCGTCAAGTTCAACTCTGTTGTTGTACCTTGCTGCACGCACACAGTTGCCCCGTTAAGTTCAAGTGCTGATTTTATGTTCATGCTCTTGCGAACAAGAAAGCCCTGACCATCGTAATAATTCACTGCACCAAAAAAAGCACCCAATGTTGTGTCACGCGATAGAGTCCATGTTGTGTTACGAACAAGAGCATCGATTTCACCAGACTGGAGCGCAGTAAACCGATCTTTTGCGGCTAAAGGCGTAAATTTTACTTTCGTTGGATCGTTGAATATTGCAGATGCTACAGCGCGACAAAAGTCAACATCTAGGCCCTTCCAGTTTCCCTGCGGATCTGGCTGACCAAAGCCTGCCAGCGATGTATTTGAACCGCACTGCAGAAAGCCTTTGGACTTAACAGTATCCAGTGTTCCAGCAGAAACAGCTCCTGCGATCAATGTAATGGCAGAGCCAACTGTTAAGCTAATTAAACTACTTTTCATGTTTTAGTAACTCCCGTTTGTAGATCATGCTTGTAGATTTTGAGTACAGTTTATTTCAGGACTTTTGATTGAGGTAGAAATCTCAATAATTCATCTTTCCATCCCTTGCGCACGGTGTCTATAGTGCTATTCACTTTTTATTCAGATTTAACATCCGGCTTAAATAAATTTAAGGTCAAGAGCAATAATGTCTTTATTGTGTGGACATTTAGTCAATTAAGTCATTTTTATGCAAAAAACGCATAATCCAATCCGTTTATATTTGTTTTGAGAAAAACAATGCACAGAAAGCCTGCTTTAATGCAAAAAATGAATAAAGAAATGCGTGCAAAACTTAGCCCACAAAGCAGATTAATCCTTACAGGACGAAATGCAGATGACAGTTTTGGATTTGTTAATCCACCAATTGTACGCGGATCGACGGTTGTGTATCCTGATTACGATGATTTTATGGCTAGAAAAGCCCGTTTTACATATGGCACCATGGGCAATCCAACCCTGGAAGCACTTGAGACTGCCTTTAATGATATTGAAAATGGATCAGGTGTAGTTGTGGTCCCCTCTGGTCTTCTAGCCTGCACTTTGCCTTTATTAGCCTGTCTTAGTGCTGGAGACCATTTACTTGTAACAGACAGTGTCTATCGACCGACACGGGAGTTCTGTCAGAAAACCCTTTCCCGTTATGGGATAGAGGTAAGCTATTATGACCCGCTAATAGGAGAGAATATCAGCACATTGCTGCGCAAAAATACCCGCGCCATCATGTGTGAGGCACCAGGATCGCAAACATTTGAAATGCAGGACATTCCTGCAATAGTCAAAGCTGCCCACGCGCATGGCGCGGTGGTCTTGATGGATAACACCTGGGCAACCCCGCTTTATTTTGATGCTCATGCGCATGGTGTTGATTACTCCATCCAGGCTGGTACAAAATATCCAGCTGGACACTCTGATGTACTGATTGGATCTGTATCTGCGCGAACACCAGAACAGTTTAAGCTTCTGCGTGAAACATGGGAATCCCTTGGACTTATTGTTGCTCCAGAAGACGCTTTTTTAACATTACGCGGTATGAGAACAATGGCGCTTCGCTTGAAACATCAGTTTGCTGCCGGTTTGGAGATAGCCCAATGGCTTGAAAGGCGCCCTGAAGTATCTTGTGTTCTGCATCCAGCACTGGTTACTAACCCAGGATATGAGCTCTGGAAACGAGATTTTACAGGCGCGTCCTCTTTATTTTCCATTGTTTTAAAGCCAGCTCCACAAAAAGCTTTGGCTGCCATGCTGAATGATATGACATTCTTTGGCATGGGTGCGTCCTGGGGTGGTTTTGAAAGCCTTGCTTTACCATTTGAAGCTGGAGCTTACAGGACTGCAACAAGCTGGAAGCCAGACGGACCAACAATTCGATTACATATTGGGCTTGAGGATGTTGAAGACCTTAAAAAAGATCTTGATAAGGGATTTGAAAGGCTAAGAAAAACGGCATAATCATTTTGCACAGGCTTTTTGGGGCAGCAGATCAATGTGTGTGAGCTGGCCTTTTAAAACAACATTCCCAAAATCATATACCAATGATGTGGAAATGCCATTTTCAAACAAGTCATAACTCAATTTATAAACCGGCAAATTTTCGCCTTTACCGTCTTCATAATAGCTTACCTGGACAGGCCAACGCCGCATGTTTTTGATACCAATTTTATGCATGATTTCATCCGTGCGAAGATCAGACCCTGCAGGAATTTCTTTGCCTATGATAGCGGCCGTATCAAAAAATTTAGTTCCTTCGTCGCTACCATCATACGTTTTTACACTGAAAAAATTATCTCCATTCACCCCCGCCTCAATTAATTTGTGCATGTAGGCGGTTGGAAATAAAGCTTTTCCGTCTGTATCTAATTTTAGCAGCTGAGGCCTATGTAAGCTTATGGATAGCTCTCCGCTTTTATCGCGCCTAGCCCTGCCCTCTGATTGAAGTACAGTCATATTGCCCTCTCGGGTGATGCTTTTAAATTTTAAATCATTACCTGTTGGACTTTCCCAGTTTTGCACTTGAACATCTACTTGTTTGTTACCACCTTCGCCATCTGACATGTTTGTAATTTGTCTTGATAAAAAATTAAAACCCTGACAGGCATTTCCCGAAAATTCCAGAGCAACACGACCATTTGCAGATTCTATTTTTTTATTATTGTTGGTTTGAACCAGAGACAAATCATATACAGCGCGGTGCGGCGCTAAATTTAATGGAGTTAAAAAGGCAACAGAATTAAAGGCAAAATAAAAAAAACTTGTATAAGCCAAATTTTTAAACATAAAAAATACCACTTATCACTTTGTTAAATAATGATTTATTTATTTTTAATTTACACTACATGCATCTTATGCAGATATTGCGATGAGATATGCATAAGATGCATACCTAAGTCATCAAGCTGTTACACACGGCACCATATACAAACCTCGAACGAACATAAGAGTCGAGGCTATGATGTCAACAATAATTCAAAATGCAGAAACTGGTCAAATAAACTTATACAGACGTTTCAATTTGAAAAACAGATTTGATATTCAAGCAGATACATCTCGTTTTAGCAGTTCAAATTTATATACCGGATACAAAAACGATATCGGGGACGCGAAAGCCAACCCCGCATTTTTAACTCAAAATACCTTTTCATTTGAAAAATCAAACATACCTCAGAAAATTACTCCTTCAAGTAACATGATTACGCCTGACAGTTTTCGGATGCCTTACAGTTTAAACGAACGTATCGGGGAATATGGCGAAAATGTAGTTGTACTTAAAACTGGCGGAAAAGTTTCAATAAATGGCAAAATGTATAGCCTGCCCCCATCCGCTATAGAACTTAATAAAAAAGGTAATGGAATTGGCATCCTAAAAACCATCAATGTATGGTTCACTCATCCTGAAGCAATTGCAAATTCAATTATCGGTGGCGTAAAACAGAAAAGAAATACTACTGTTTCAGCTCAGTCAACCAATAAAACTGTTTTTGATCCATCTGATAAAGTTGAACGTTTTGTAGCTGGTGCGATAAAATCATCTACTGTCGCAATAGCGATAAAAGGAGATGTTGCGCCCTATGGAAGATACACCATATCTGCATACATAAACTCTGCTGACCTTAAAAAAATGCTCGATGGAAAGTTAAATCCACTTGAAGTCATACAAAAAGGAGGCTTTTCACTTACATTCAACAGAACACGCTTAAATGCCAATAAAGGTATAACACCAATAGAATCAGCAGACTCGAATTCTGTCAATTTCAGCCCAATGGGCGGTATCAGCAAGGCTTTTGGTAAAAAAGAAACTGTTAAAACTGGAAATGTATCGCTTGAGCTTTCCTCCGGATTTAAGTTCAATCCATTTAACTCACAAGTTGGTGCCATAACAGGGCCAAAACTTTCATTCAAAATTCCTGGCTCAGAGAAAATTGTTGATGCTTTTTTAAATACACTCAAAAAATGGACAGAACGATCAATTGCTGCAAGCACATTTACCACGCCTGAATTAATTCCAGTAGAATTAGGTTTAATTGGTTTAATTAGCGCAATTCAAAGCACAAAGCCAGCGATAGCGGTTGAACTTGGTATGCCACTTTCTGCAAATCTCAATTACAAAACGGGCAATATCTCGCTTTCCACACAAGGAGGAGATCAAATCTCTGGCAATCTGCCACAGCTTGCCAATTCGTTCATAGACACTATTGGCCTTAATAAATATGTTCGTTTTCCAGGTGGAAAAGCGCATTAAGGCATTTTACTCAAGTATATTATTGGCATAAGCTTTAGCCTTATCATGTTTGAAATGAGGAAACTATGCCAACTCCAGACCAAAATCTTGCCTTGCTCGGCATTACTTTGCCTGCGCCTAATGCTCCACTTGCAACTTATGTACCCTTTGTACTTACAGGTAATATTCTAACAATTTCTGGACAGGTTTGTTTTAGTCTTGAGGGTCAGATTTACCCTCGGCATGTTGGTAAACTTGGTATGGATGTATCTATTGAAAATGGACAGGAAGCTGCCAAATTCTGTGCTATCAATATTCTAGCCCAGGCAAAATCAGCCCTTGAAGATTTGAACCGCATCAAACGCTGCATTCGGCTTGGTGGTTTTATCAACTCTGCTCCTGATTTTCCGTCTCTGCCGTTAGTAATGAATGGAGCATCGGATTTTATAGTTGCAGTGCTTGGAGATGCAGGACGTCATGCTCGCAGCACTGTAGGGGTTGCTCAACTGCCATTAAACTGTGCAGTTGAGGTGGAAGCAACATTCGAGGTGGAATGAACAATCCTGACTGGATTTTCAAATTTCCTATTACGCATCGCGGATTGCATGATGCCAGCAAGGGCGTGATTGAGAATTCTTTATCTGCGGCAGATGCTGCAATTGCCCTTAATTATGGCATAGAGTGTGATGTTCAGCGTACGCTGGATGGCGAAGCAGTTGTATTTCATGATTTTACCCTAAAGCGTTTAACAGGCATGCAGGGTACTGTCTCAGATTATACCACGTCTGAATTATGTAGTTTTTCGCTTATGCGCAGCTTTGATAAAATTTCAACGCTGGAGCAATTTATAGATAATATTGCAGGGCAAACACCGCTTATTATTGAAATAAAATCCAGTTTCAATACTGATTTGCGTCTGACCCAGCGCGTGGTTGATATTGTGAGCCAAGCTTCACAAAATATCGCTGTGAAATCATTTGACCCAGCATGCATTGCGGAATTCAAGCGTGTAGCACCCCATATCCCACGAGGAATTGTTGGTATGGAGAGCTATAAATGTGACGAATTCGCACATCTTGATGATTGCAGTAAATTTGAACTGTCCAACCTGTTACACATTGATGACACACTGCCGGATTTTATCTCGTGGAACGTTGAGGATTTAAAAATGCTTGAACCAATTATGGAAAATCTGGACTTGAAAATACCTGTTCTAGCTTGGACTATCCGAACAGAAATGCAAAGGCAGATAGCTGCACAATATGCAGACCAGATTATTTTTGAAGGTTTCTTGCCATGATGCAGGCAGAAGCGGATATTATATAGATGCTTTCAGTCCGAGTAGTGCCATCTTTCAAGTCCATCAATCAGGCAGAATGGGATGCGTGTGCCCACCCTAAAAATGGATTTGAGGGCGACAGGAATAATCCATTTATTAGCCATGCCTTTTTACTTGCGCTGGAAACATCAGGCTGTGCCACGCCGCAAACTGGCTGGAACGGTGCACATATATTGGTTGAAAATACAGAAGGACAGCTTCAAGCTGCTGCACCCTGCTATATAAAAACCCACTCAATGGGTGAATATGTTTTTGATCATGCATGGGCAGATGCCTATCATCGTGCAGGGGGGGATTATTACCCAAAGTTGCAGGTATCAGTGCCTTTTACCCCTGCGACTGGTAATAGATTACTTTTACGTGACGGTTTAGACAATGCATTAGCGCGGTCAACTCTCATAGCTGGCCTACGAGGCGTGTGCAATCAGGTTCAAGCTTCATCTGTACATGTAACTTTTGCAAGTGAGGATGAATGGACTGCACTTGGAAGTGAGGGGTTTTTACAGCGAACGGATCAACAGTTTCATTGGCTGAACGAGGGCTACATTTCTTTTGATGGTTTTCTGGAGACGCTAACAGCGCGTAAACGCAAATCCATTCGACGTGAGCGACGCGATGCCGTGGCAAATAATACCATAACCATTGAGCGCCTGACTGGAGAAGATATAAAAGAACATCACTTAGATGCGTTCTATGAATTTTATACCAATACCAGCAATCGTAAATGGGGACGGCCTTATTTGACGCGGCGTTTTTTCAGCGAAATTAGTGTATCTATGTCAGATCAAATTCTGCTGATCCTAGCAAAGCGTGATGAACGCTATATTGCTGGTGCAATTAACTTTATAGGTTCAAATACGCTTTATGGACGTAACTGGGGGGCCATTGAAGATCATCCATTTCTGCATTTTGAAGTTTGTTATTACCAAGCCATAGATTTTGCCATTGAACGAGGGTTGGCACGCGTTGAGGCTGGTGCGCAAGGAGAGCATAAACTGGCTCGTGGATACCGCCCATCGCTCACTTATTCAGCCCACCACATTGCAGATCCCAATTTTCGTCGTGCAATTGCTGATTATCTTCAGCGAGAGCGACTACATGTTGACATGGCAAAGGATGAGTTGAATGAAATGATGCCGTTCAAGAAGGTTTAAAATCCATTGCCTTAAGCAAACTGGCAGCAGTGATGAACTCTTGTTTGCGACGTACATATCTAAATTGAGCTTCTTCATCTATACCATAGATTTCATTAGTAAAATCAGCTTCCAGTTCACAAATTTTATAGGCTGTAAGCGGATCAAGGTGCTTATATGCTATGGCTAAAGCCACGCATAACGAGCCTCCAATAGTGACAAGTGTGTAGAATGCACTTAATGCGACAGGATTGTTGAATTTGCGGGTTTCACGTTCTAAAATATTAAGTGTTTCAGACGGTTGTGCTACAAACATAACACCTTCACTTAGGTAAAATTTAGCTCCCAACTTTTGGTTTATCCAGTCAAGAACAGGATTCCATTGTTCATTTTGGCGCAATACCAGTTTTTCTGGTTGAGCAGCTCGATAACATAACAGTTCGGTGGTTGCGTATTTTGCAATTTCGCATTGAACATCTGGCACCACTTTTGACACGTGGTCAATTGCAGCATTTACCATGCGAGTAATATGCATGTCCGAGGGGTCAATAATATTTTCCTGCCGGTGCCACTCCTCTTGAAGCAGTAAGGCTGCTTCAAGATTTGGCAGGCCAAGACTATTTTTTGCAGGGGTCTTAGTTCGTTTTCCATCTAGCGTAAGATGGAAAATACCATTCTCTTCATCAAGTGATACTGTTTTGTAGAATTTTTTGGGGAAATTTGGCTTGTGACTCATTAGTCAACTATTATTCCTCAGCAGCCTCTGTGGCTAGTGCCATTTCCGCTACAGGAGAAGATAAGTTAATTTTACGAAGCTGAGCTTTAGCATTAGCCAAAGTTTGAGGGTCAAGCTGACGGGCGATTTCATCCCGGCTTGTCGCTGCATTTTTATCACCGCCTTGGGCTGCAATGGCAAACCACTTGTATGATTCAGTTAAATTCACCTTAACACCCTGCCCTGCTGCATATAGCACGCCAAGATTATACTGGCTGTCCACGTTACCAGCGCGCGCGGCGCGATCAAACAGTGTAAAAGCCTGTTTGAAATCAGGGACGCCATTTGTCCCAGATGCATAAAGTGCTGCTAAAGCATGAGTTGCCTCACGGCTGCCTTTATCAGCGGCACGCTGATAGAAGGACATTGCCCTGCTTACATCCTTAATTGTACCCTCGCCTTTTTCCAACATTTTAGCGTAACGAATAGTTGAAGGAATATGGCCCAGTTCAGAGCTTGCTTTAAACCAGTTAAGTGCCGCGGCCTGATCGCGCTCAATGCCACGACCTTCTCGCAGCTTCATACCAAGATCATACATTGCAACTGGATCACCACCAGCAATAGCTGAAACAGTTGCTGCATCTGTTATGCTGGGTGGAATGACAGGAACATCAAGGCTTTTGACAGTTCTAATTTTTGGAGACTGAACCCCTGCAATTGATGGCTTTTGTTCGTTAATTGCACCGGTTGTCAATACGTCAGTATTAATCCTACCAGATTTAGCAATTGAACTGTTTGAATATGGTGCACTTGAGTAGGTTAAACCTGACTTAGAGAAAAAATTATTAAGACCGGTTTTGGCAGACATGACAGCTTGGTAGGCCGGGAATATAAAGACTAGAGCTGCAACGCCATAAATGCAATGCTTTGTGCTTGGCATATAAGGCTGCACTGTTTTAAAAAAACTAGAAAAAACCTCTGAAATGGGCTTTGCTAAATTTTTGGAATCCTCAATCCTGCGCGTTTGCACAACAGGCTCGTCATAGTCTCGTGATATTTCTTTTTTAGCGGGCACCTGCGAAACAGGTTTTGAATTTTGCGCATTAAGGGCAGCGCCAAACTGAGCCTCGCGCTCTGCATCCATGTAATCATCGGCAAGACCGTATGAAATCTGTTCGAATGATCTAAGCTTCAATGTCAACTCATCTAAAATAACAAGACTGTTGGAAAGCGGCTCTTGACAGGTGGGGAAATTCTGGCTCGCCTGCATCATACGAGCACGCAGATCGCTCGACTGACGACGTAGTTTTTCTTCAGAACGTCCTTTTTCGATAGCGTCTGACAAGCTTTCGATTTGATTTTGTATGTCAACAACCAAGGTCAGATAAGACCTAGTAAGCACTACATTCTGCATATTTGCAAGTCTGCTTGCCATGTCCCTAAAATGATCTGGCAGAACATCAGCTTCCAGCTGTTTAGCGCTTAACGCAGTACTTATAGTCTGCAAAGTTGTTGGGGAAGCTAGGACCTCTTGTCTGGTTTCAACAGGTTTTTCACGCTCTATTTTATTAAAAACGGGTCTTATAATGTTGGAACTAGACGTTTTAAACGTTTGAATGATGTCTCTAAGTTCCTCTGCTGCCGATGCTGTAGTTACTGCATCCACTCTCTTGGCATCATTCATGATTTTGCCCAAGGCTTCCATCTCGTGAAAGTGCAAAATTTGATCTGCAGGGCATGCCTCTTTTATCTGAACTGCATCTTTATGATGATACATTTGATTATGACGCCGTAATTAAAAGTGGGAAAAGCTGCCTTGAATCATTTACTATTCAGGTGCTCTTATCATACGACTTTTATGGTTAACGCGCTCTTAATGCATAAAAATATCTGTATCTTTATGAAACAGCAAAAAGCCCTGCAACACGATAACAGGGCTTTTCGTAAATAGTAAAAGCGTTAACCGTGCGCCAGAATTGCCAGCAGTAAAAGAGCAACAATATTGGTTATTTTAATCGCAGGATTTACCGCTGGACCAGCTGTATCCTTATATGGATCTCCAACCGTATCTCCAGTAACTGAGGCTTTGTGCGCGTCCGATCCTTTAAAATGTTTTACGCCATCCTTATCAATAAAACCATCTTCGAAAGATTTTTTGGCATTATCCCAGGCGCCTCCCCCTGATGTCATGGAAATTGCTACAAACAGACCATTGACAATAACACCCAACAGCGACGCACCCAGGGCTGCAAAAGCGCTGGCTTTTGAGCCAGACAATGCCAAAACTCCAAAATAAGCAACTATAGGTGCTAGTACTGGCAATAAGGATGGAATAATCATTTCCTTTATGGCGGATTTTGTCAGCATGTCGACAGCGCGTGCATAATCAGGTTTTTCTGTGCCAAGCATAATACCTGGGCGTTCTTTAAACTGTCTGCGGACTTCCTCCACAACAGAGCCAGCGGCACGGCCTACAGCTGTCATGGCAATACCACCAAACAGGTAAGGTATTAGACCACCAAATATCAATCCAGCGACGACATACGGGTTTGATAAATCAAAAGAGACTGTACCCATGCCTTTAAAGTAAGGATAAAGCGTTGACCCAGCCTTGTCTGCTTCTGCTGCAAAAAACTTCAGATCATTGCTGTAAGCTGCAAACAATACCAGAGCACCAAGCCCAGCCGAACCAATCGCATAGCCTTTTGTAACTGCTTTTGTAGTATTGCCAACCGCATCCAGAGCATCTGTTGCCTGGCGCACGGATTTGTCCAGTCCTGCCATTTCCGCAATGCCGCCCGCATTGTCTGTCACGGGGCCAAACGCATCAAGCGCTACAATCATGCCCGCAAGGCCAAGCATAGTTGTAACAGCAATCGCGGTGCCAAACAGTCCTGCAAGCTGATAAGTCCCGATAATGCCACCCACTATAACCATTGCTGGAAGTGCAGTAGATTCAAGTGACATGGCAAGCCCCTGAATGACGTTTGTGCCGTGCCCTGTAACGGAGGCCTGTGCAATTGACATAACTGGACGCTTGCCTGTGCCTGTATAATATTCTGTAATCCAGACTATCAAGCCAGTAACAACCAACCCAAGCAAACCGCAGAAAAACAGATTTTTGCCTGTAATGGACATGCCATCCACAAAGCCAATTGAACCCCAGCCAATTGTAAACTGAGTTGCAAGGGCAAGACCTAAAATGGACAATAGCGAAGATGCCCATAATCCTTTGTAAAGTGCACCCATGATTGATTGATTTGCACCAAGTTTGACGAAAAACGTACCGGCAATTGATGTTACTATACAGGCTGCACAGATCGCCATAGGATAAAGCATTACGGAGCCAAGAATTGCAGTCTTGGCAAAAAAGATAGAGGCCAGAACCATTGTTGCCACAACTGTAACTGCGTAAGTTTCAAACAGATCTGCTGCCATACCAGCACAATCACCCACGTTGTCACCCACATTATCAGCAATTGTTGCAGGATTGCGTGGATCATCTTCTGGAATTCCAGCTTCCACCTTGCCAACAAGATCAGCACCAACATCTGCACCTTTAGTAAAGATACCGCCGCCCAATCTTGCAAAAATAGAAATAAGCGAAGCACCAAAGCCAAGGGCTACAAGAGAGTCAATTACAACACGGCTATCGGGCGCAAGCTTCATTCCTCCTGTCAAAATCCAGTAATAAATTGCCACGCCTAAAAGCGCCAAACCAGCTACAAACATGCCAGTGACCGCGCCAGCCTTGAAAGCAATGTCCAATCCGCCTGCCAAAGATTTGGTTGCAGCCTGTGCTGTGCGGACATTTGCACGAACCGAGACGTTCATACCTATGAAGCCTGCAAGGCCAGATAGAACTGCGCCGATTGCAAACCCGATTGCAACAGGAGCTTTCAACAGACTGTATATTGCCACAAACAACACGACACCAACAACACTGATGGTTATGTACTGCCGTTTTAAATAGGCCTGAGCGCCCTCTGCAATTGCACTGGCAATTTCCTGCATACGCGCATTGCCTGCATCCGCTGCCATAACGGATTTGATAGCCCAGATTCCATAGACAATGGAAAGGGCGCCCAGCAAAACTATAATTCCTAGTGCCATAATCAGTACCTCCCTCGTGGCTTTGCCTAATCTTTCAGCAAAGCTACGAAAGCAAATGAATTATGCCAAGCTGTAATTTTGGGTGAGACGCAAATGAAGACAAGAAATACATGTTATTTTGGCTTAAAGTGTAATCAAAACTAAAAATGAGAGAAGGAAGTAGAGGCAAATCTGAGGGGTAGACCATTACCGTCAAAAATTTCCAACCTTGCTGACTGAGCCTTTGTTGCAACCCCAAGATAAGTTACTGCAATTCCTGTCTCTTTTGCTGCCTGCTCAAATTCCAGTTTGTTGCTAGTTGGAACTGCAATCAGCAATTCGTAATCATCGCCCCCTGTAAGGACAGTTTCTAAAAGCTCGGGTTCTATTAAAATAGCATTTTTAGCGGCGTCAGACATTGGTATTCTTGAGACTGGAAAGCTTAAAGCGAGATTTCTTTTCTCCAGCATTTTAGCAAGATCACCTATAAAACCATCTGAAATGTCCATAGAAGCCGAAGCAAATTCAAGTATTGCGTTTCTTAGTTCCAGCCTTGGCTGAGGCAAGAGATAACGGTTCAGTAAGTAATCAAAATCGTCTTTTTTCTGATATTTTGTGAAGTTTGATTTTCCATATGCCGTTGAACTGTACATGCGCATTTTCAACCCCAATGCACTATCTCCAATTGCGCCGCTGACGTAAAGGCTATCGCCCTCCTGGAGTGTGGTCCTGCGCACCATTTGCCCCGATGGTACTGTTCCAAAAGCCGTTATGGAAATGGTAAGCCCCCCAGATGCTTGAACTGTGTCTCCACCATATAATGGACAGTCATAGAATGTAATATCTCTGGCGAGGCCTTCTGCAAAACGTTCCAGCCACACAGGCTGCCAATTTTCTGGTAAAGCCATACCCAGTAGAAACCCTAAAGGCCTTGCACCTTTAGCAGCAAGGTCAGACAGATTTACGCGCAAAGCTTTTGCAGCAATTGCCTCTGGGGGGTCTTTGTCAAAAAAATGCCTGTCAGATACAAGCATGTCTTTTGTTATGACAAGATCATGGCCAAGTGGGGGAGCAATTACAGCAGCGTCATCCAGCAGGCCAAAAGCATTTGAGGCAGATAGCGGTGCAAAATACCGAGCAATAAGATCAAACTCTGTTGGACGTGTCTTAATCATAAGATATTCACACTCAGGTAAGAATTCATCCCTTATTTTACTATTTCAGACGCATAAACGCCCCATAATCTATCCTGTTTGATATAACCGTTAAACTCTTCACCTTTAATTTTGCACCAGTTTTTATTGCATGTATCCAACATAGCAATAACGCCAGGCTGCAACCTTACGGGCACAGAGGATGTTTCGCTTGGAGCGGAATGAAGTGTAACTGGTTCGGCTTTTTCTGTTAATTTTGACCTAACCATTACGTTGCGCTTTCCTGATAGACGCGTTTGATACACCCAGCCCTCAACCCCTTCTGCATCACGAATACGGCGCCAGTTATCAAACTCAGCTGTTACCTCAACTGGCAATCCTTCACGCTTGAAAATCCATTTTACACTATGGTCTTTGCTGGGGCCTTCACGCATGGGCGTATCGCTTGGCTTAAGGCTTACAAAGCGCGGTATGGCTAAACCAGTTGCAGAACCTGTTGATCCGCCTGCAATTGAACCTGTCGTAAGAGGATCACCTGCGTACCCACAGGTTACTATAAAAGATATTATTATGGCTACAGACACAAAAACTGAACGCATAGACTGAACCTTGAACAATACCTTGAAACGCCGAACTTAAACTATTTTAGAAATGCCTGACTTATACAGAATTGCCTTTTCAGCCTGTCCAATTTATGTGTATTCCCAAGCAGGAATTACATTTTTTGCTGAGCCGCTGGTATAGGTCGCTTCTATACACCCTTTATGGCCGAAACGCTGTTAACGACCCGTGAAAAGGTAAGGTTAATAAATTCTAAAAAGCTTAAATTGAACAAAAAAGAAGTGGTTTTGTATAATATGGGCTTGGTTAGTGCGAATATGGCAAAGCCGCTGGTTGTGGTTACACGCAAACTACCGCTTGTGATTGAGACCCGAATGAAACAGCTTTTCAATGTACATTTTAACGAAAGTGATCAGCCTTTGAGCCAACAAGCTTTGGGAGAACTGGTAAAAACTGCTGACATCCTGGTGCCAACTGTAACAGATTTAATAGATGCTGACCTTTTAAACAAAGCAGGCCCGCAACTTAAATTAATCGCTCATTTTGGGAACGGAACAGATAATATTGATATAAAAGCTGCCCATGCGCGAGGCATTTCAGTTACCAATACACCTGGCGTTCTGACAGATGATATGGCTGATTTTACAATGGCTTTGATTGTTGCCGTTTCGCGCAGATTTATTGATGGATCAAAAGTTATCCCTGATGGGCGGTGGAGCGGCTGGGCCCCTGAATGGATGCTTGGGCAGCGCATTTCAGGCAAGTCACTTGGTATTGTTGGAATGGGGCGAATTGGCCATGCGCTTGCAAAACGTGCAAAGGCTTTTGGTTTAAAAATTCATTATCATAACCGTCGTCCAACAGCTGCTCATATTGAGAAAGAACTTGAGGCAACATATTGGGACAGTCTTGACCGCATGTTGTCCCATATGGATATTATCTCTATCCACTGCCCGCATACACCTGCTACGTTTCATCTTTTGTCTGCTCGCAGGCTAAAACTGCTTCCACCTCATGCGCTTTTAATCAACACAGCCCGTGGGGAAATTGTGGATGAGAATGCCCTGATTGAAATGCTGGAAACCAACGCCCTCAAAGGGGCTGGTCTGGATGTTTTCGAACATGAGCCTTGTGTCTCGCAACGCCTTATCAGCCTCGCCAATATAGGTAAAGTTGTACTCCTACCGCATATGGGATCTGCAACAGTAGAATCCCGCAATGAAATGGGTGAAAAGGTTATTATCAACATTAAAGCATTTATAGATGGGCATAAGCCACCGAACAGGGTTTTATCTGCTTTCTGAAATACTCCCAATATATTGCTGCTTGACAAAATGGTGCAGTGCAACATACAAGTAATAGCGACTACGTCCGCAGTTCTTGTTTGTTTTAACTGGAGAATTACCATGTACCAAGCTTTTGAAACTGCCCATGACACAGCAAAGAAAAATATTGATCTTGTTGTAAAAAGTTTTGGCACAACCACCAAAGGCCTGCAGGCAATCTCTCTGGAAACTACAAATTATACAAAGAAAGCTTTCGAGCATTGCTCAGCTACAATTGAAACATTTTCCGGTGTTAAATCGATTGAAAAAGCGTTTGAACTTCAGGCTGATTATGTAAAATCTGTCTATGAGGGCTTTACAGCATATACAACTAAAGTTGGTGAAATGTTCAATGAGCTTACCAAAGAAGCTATGAAGCCTATTGAATTTGCAACTTTAAAATCTGCCAAGTAATCTCAACAATTTAAATTAGTCATTTTAAAAAGTCCGTTTGCATTATCAGACGGGTTTTTTTTGTTTTAAAAATTTAGATTAAAGCTGTTTACTTGTGCTTTTGAAACCTGGTGTTAATGCAATTAGTGCCAATAATTAATCATTGTGTATCTGATTACCGGTTTTTTGCGCCATGATGTATAGTGTTGACTGTAGCCGCCTACGATTTTTGATCGTTGATGATAACATCCATATGAGGCGTATCATACGCGCCCTGCTCCATGGGTTTGGAGTACGTGAGGCGCATGAAGCTGAAGATGGTGCAGCTGGGCTTGAGGCTTTTACCAGCTACTCACCAGATATTGTCATTACAGACTGGGCAATGCCTATTTTCGATGGTGTAGAACTTACCCGCATGATTCGCCAAGCAGATGCAATCGCAAATCCATTTGTGCCAATCATTATGGTGTCTGGTTATGCAGAGCGCCGCAAAGTGCTTGAAGCGCGTGATGCTGGCGTCAACGAGTTTCTGGTCAAGCCAATTTCTGCCAAAGCACTTTACCAACGTATTGTGAGTGTTGTGCTAACGCCTCGCCCTTATATCCGTACAAAAACATTTTTTGGCCCCGATCGCCGCCGCAACATCAATCCAAATTATAATGATGAAGAGCGCCGTAATGAGGGTATTGGAACTGGTGCACAGATTATTGAGCGTCCCAATATAATTGATAAAGGGCAGTCTCGATGAGTGATAAACGCCAGGAAATACTCGCAAAACTTAATGCCAGCTCTACTACAACGCGGGCGCGGGCATCGGTTGAATCGCGAGGCTCTTATGAAATTATACGCCCTCGCATAACATTGAAAGATAAAGCTGCTATTTACACTGATCGGCCAGGCATGATGAATAATGCAGCCATTGAACGGGCGGAAAAAGCACTTGAAGAGCTCTCAGTGGAATTTTTCTCCTGGATGGATGAAGAGGTTATTAAGCTGCAAAGAGCTTTTGAAGATTTCAGTAAAAATGGAGTTACTAATGACAGCCTTACAAAGCTGTTTAAAATTGTGCACGAAATAAGAGGCTGTGCTTCAACTTTTGGTTTTCCATTTGCAACATCTGTCGCTAATGGCCTTGCGCAAATCATTGTTCATTGTGATCAAAAGGTGCCTCCTATACAGCTTATAAGCAGCCATGTTTCTGCCATTCGTGCCATTGTACGAGAAGATGCACGTGGAAGCACTGATGCAACTGCCAAAGCCCTCTCTGATCAGCTTCATCTTATTACGTTAAATTACCTTGCTCAGCTGCCACCGATTTCTACAGATAACATCAAACCTCTTGCAGAGGTCAGGGCCTCCTAAACCCTCTAGGTACATCATGCCCATCTACAGTCTTAATGAGTATGAACCATCTATTGCTGAAAGCCATTGGATTGCGCCAGGCGCGTATGTGATAGGTAAAGTAAAGCTTGGCCATGATGTCGGTATCTGGTTTGGAGCAGTTTTACGGGGAGATAACGAACTCATTGATGTTGGCGCAGGAAGTAACATTCAAGAGCATTCCATGCTGCATACAGATATCGGATTTCCACTTACCATCGGCGTAGGTTGTACAATAGGTCACAATGCTATTTTACATGGCTGCACCATTGGTGATGGCTCACTCATTGGAATGGGTGCAACCCTTTTAAATGGCTGTAAAATTGGCGCTGGTTCAATTGTAGGGGCCAATTCCCTTGTAACGGAAGGGAAAGCATTTCCAGACGGCTCTCTTATTGTTGGCTCTCCTGCAAAAGCTATCAGACCCTTGAGCAACGAAGATATGTCTAAAATTAAAGCTTCTTCCCAAGCTTATGTTGAAAATTGGAAACGCTTCAAAAATGGCTTAAAAAAGGTGTTGTAGCCAGTTTAAGCTAGAATTAAGATATGATTAGCTATAGTTATTTTAACAATGAAATATGCAATATATTCCAGAAATCAATATTTGTTACACGCATTTTAAAACCGCTAACTTAAAAAGTCCAACCAATGCCAAATAAATGCCTGTTATTTGTATCAGCTGTTCCAAACAAGCTTTTGGACATCCATGCAGCTTTAAAAATAGATAATATTTGCGTGCCTTTGAGTCTGGAGCGTTTTTCTCAAGGATCAGTCATCGCAATTGACGGCATTATCATCAACATTGATTTTAAAAATGTTACAGCAGTTGAAACTGTAAAGGAAAGCCTTCAAAACGTTGATAGAAACAAAACTTTCCTTGTTTTTGTAGTGGATTCAGACAAAGCTGGCGATTTGACAGAAGCTTTTGCTTTGGGCGCAGATGAAATAATATATCGCAATAGTCCCAAGCTTGCACTTAAACAGGACTGGGTCAAAAATACCGCTTTGCGCATTCGAAATCTTATAAGCTCATATGATGCCCGTCAAAAACAGCCAAAAGTATTAAAACAGGCGATTAAGTCTGGTGATGCAGCTTTATCATATATATTCAACTCTGCACAAAGCGGTAAGCTTATAAAAATACAGGATTTAAAAAAAGATATTGTCAGTATTATCGGAGCGCTAGATGAGTATGGCCTTGATGCCTGGCTTGAACTAGTTCGCAGCCATCATAGTGCAACCTACCAGCATTGCCTGATTGTAACAGGTGTTGCGACAGCTTTTGGGCGATCTATTGGCTGCAACGATAAAGACCTTGAACGCCTGTCAATTGGGGCCATGCTTCATGATGTTGGCAAATCCAAAATTCCCGTAGAAATTCTGGAAAAACCAGGTCCTCTTGATGAGTTTGAGTGGGTCATCATGAAACAGCATCCAAATCTTGGACGTGAAATCATAACCCAAGCGCATGATTTTGATCCTGAAGTCCTTGATATTGTTACCCATCACCATGAGTATCTTGATGGAAGTGGCTATCCCGATAATTTGAAGGGCAGCGAAATATCTGACATTGTTCGTATCATGACCATTTCTGATATTTTTGGGGCAATGATTGAGCGCAGATCGTATAAGAGGGAGGCGTCTCCCCAGCAAGCTTATGATGTACTGTCTTCTATGACCACAAAGCTGGAAATGCCGCTTGTGCGGGCATTTAGTGAAATTTTAAAAACGTTTCAGAAAGCAGCGTAGCTTTAATTTTGCACTACTTTGCGTGAAACTAGTAGTATTACTCCGCATTTAAGCGATGGATCAGTTTTGCTGCTGGTCTGGACGGCCTTTTGTATTAATACAGAATACCGTGACATTAGAATTTTATTCAACATACCGCTCTCAAGTTTAGCTATGTTCAGCCAAGTTTATGTTTCATAAAAACGCATTTAATATGTTCTACTTTAAATATTGATTTAGTTTCAGTACATGGCAAACCAAAAAAAGTAAAACTTTAGCCACAACACTTTATTGGTCATTGACGATCTACACCGGTTTGTGGTTTTTAGTGTCTTATGAATACGAAACTTTTTAAGGCACGTGGCAGGGTTATGCTCTCACTGCCAAACCTCCTTACCTATGGACGCATACTGACTGTACCCCTTGTGGTTGCCTGTCTTTACTGGCATCAGCTTTTGTGGATGCGCTGGGTAGCGCTTGGATTGTTCATAGCGGCAGCCATTACCGATTACTTTGATGGGTATTTGGCACGCATATGGGGTGAACAATCTGCCTGGGGGAGAATGCTGGATCCTATTGCAGATAAACTGCTGGTCGCTGCCTGCCTGTTTATGCTTGGTACGATTGGTACCATCCAATCGTTTTCGCTCTGGGCTGCTCTTATTATTCTGTCCCGTGAGATCCTGGTTTCGGGATTGCGCGAGTTTCTAGCAGGATTGAGTGTCAGTGTGCCTGTTTCAGCTCTGGCCAAATGGAAAACTGCATTACAACTTATTTCTTTAGCTTTCTTAATTGCTGACTCTGCGGGGGATTCTGTTTTGCCTGTTGGATGGACGCATTCTATAGGGATAGCTCTTTTGTGGATTGCAGCTTTAATTACGATCTTTACCGGGTGGGATTACCTGAAAGCTGGTATTCATCATATAGTAAGTGAACCACAATGAAGCTTCGTTATTTTGCATCGATTAGGGAATGTATAGGCAAGTCGGAGGAGATTTTTAACCTCGATCCAACTATTGAGACAGTTGCAGACTTGATTGAAGAACTTAAAAAATCAGGAGACGAATATCTACTTGCTTTTGAACTTTCCAGTCTGAAAATTGCAGTAGATCATACGCATGCACACTTAAGCACTAACATAAAGACTGCAAAGGAAATTGCCTTTTTTCCACCCATGACTGGAGGGTAAAATTGTGGACTGGTGCAAAATAAGTGTTCAGCTAAATTGTTTTGATGCTGGTTTGGAACAAAATCTCCTAACACGGAGGCGCACAGATATAGGTGCGGTTGTTGCCTTTACTGGCCTGTGCCGTTCAGAAAATGAAAGCTTAAAAGCTCTTGAGCTGGAACATTATCCAGGCATGGCAGAAGCACAAATGAAGCAAATTGCTGATGAGGCCGCAAGCCGCTGGAAACTACTGAATATCACACTTATTCATCGCTATGGAGTTATAAACGCTGGCGAACCCATAGTCCTTGTTATTGCAGCATCAAAACATCGCCATGATGCATTTCAAGCAGCAGACTTCATG